>JAHDQW010000015.1 GCA_018433585.1 Candidatus Praeruminimicrobium purgamenti | reverse complement strand
CTTCTATCTTTACCGCTTCTTTCCCTTTATGTTCCAGCGCTGTTCCTTCACTCTCTATCCTGCTTCCGCTTATCCTCAACTTCCCGTGCTCGGACACTTCTATCCCTGCTTCTATCTCCGCTTCCGTCCTTCTTATCTCTACCTCTCCGCTCTCTCCAAGTTTTAATTTTTCACATTTTAAAATACTGTCATTAAAAAGATTTAGGCATCTTGTTCCTGCCGGAGGTAAATCCAATAAAAATCCATCAGTTCTTATGTTTACATTATTAAACTCAGCAACAGCACAGGAATTTTCAGAAATACAACTTTCACCTATTAATGTACTGTCCGTTAAATTAATATGCGCATTATCTCTTAAATTCATCAGACAGCCTGATTTATTCATCATAGACGTTTTAAAAACACAAACATTTGATAATCCGTTAATTTCCAATACGTTACCGATACTTGTAATATTTAAATCATATATGTTTAACAATGTTCTGTCAGATACCGTACCAAAACGTTCTTTGGCATAAACTATACTGTCGTATATTGACATTTTTGATTTATCTGCCAAACTACAAAATACGGATTCTGTTTTTATGTTTGAATTCAGAATATGCGCTTCGCTTTTACCGCTTAAAGAGAAAATATTTCTTGCTGATTCCAAAAGAATACCAGATAAAAATATTTTTGAACTGCCAAACATACCGCAAAACATTCCTGTTTTAACGCTGTTTTTTTTATTATAAATCTCTGAAAACGACTCAATATGGCAGAACAAATCTCCCGATTCAATGCTGCTGTTTGAAACTGATATATTTGCAGATGTCGCAAAGCTTAAAATATTTCTTTGGTCCGATATTAAGTTATCTCTTTCGGCAAAAAACAAAGCCTCTTGATGCATTATTGCATTTGCATGCATAGATTGACAAGATGATCCTGTTATCAAAGTCATACTACTATTAACACCTGTGACATTTACCATATTGCCGAAACAATCAATGTCATCAGCAACAACTTTCGCGCCATTTTGGCTTATTATCCCGTAATCTGCAATTGCAATATGAGCTTTTTCCATATTTACTTCACTGAAATCTTTTACATTTATTCCTATCCCCATAATCATAAGGCCTTGAATGGTAATATCTGAAGAGCATTGTTCAACTATAATGTTTACCTCATTACTGTAACTTACAATATTATTCAGCTGCAAATTATTTGAAGACTTTATTTTTATGCCAACAATATTACCATTTATATAATTTTTAAATATCTTTAATCCATCCGATATACAGCATAAAATTCCTGTATCATTTAAGGTAATGATGTTTTTTGATATATACCCTTTTACTGATTTTATGAATATTCCGTGATAAGTATTACTGTAAATATGATTTAACGCTATCAGGCTTTTTTTACAGCATATTATTCCTGCTTCGTTAAATCTTATCACCGTATTTTTTGCGACCAAGTGCGTCATAGAACATAAAGAGAAACAGCTTTGTTCTATAACGCTGTTTTTTATTTTTGACAGCTTTGCGCCGCCGCATAGAAATATTCCGAAAGAATATCGCAAAATTACATTGTCTAAATCAATTTTTCCTTTGGGCATAACAAGAATGCTTCCGTCCCAATGATTATTTCCTATAATTATTTGATTTTCTTTTGCGCCGCGCATAAAAAAAGACCCGTATACAATTATTGATATTTTATCAGTATACGAATCAGTATTTATATTAAATTCTTTAAAAATATTATTAAAACTTCTGAAATCTTTTTTTATTTCGGATTTTGATTTTTTAACGGCAAACTTTATCTTTGCGCCGGGAAGAACAGTAACAGATACCCCGTATGCAATAACGACATCATTTTCAACAAGGATATCTCCGTACCATTTCTCGTCTTTTGAAATTATTCCGGATTTTGATGTAACATGATTTTTTCTCTGCACTATATTCCCGTTTCAAAACTAAAATCAAATTCTCCCCATTTGCTGCACAAATAATTTCTGTCTTTTTTAAACAATGATGCCGTATGTTTTGCCGCGGATGTCTTAAAAACAGGAACATCTCTCATTACAAAAAAATATGCTCCCGTTCTGTACAGTCTGACTATAAAATCAAATAAAGCATAACTTAAAGTTTCAAATTTATTATCAAAATATCCTATCTTTTTCACAAAATCTTTCTTTACTATAAAGCATTCTGAAAAAAACAAAGGCTGACACTCTTCCCAGTTTGTAAAATTATTATATCGCTGTTCTTCAAAATATGACTGAAACTGCAGCATGGAAAGTCCCTGAGCCTGTATGACCGACGGAGCGACTAAAGCTATATTGTCGTTAAAACAAAAATACTTTGACATCATTTCGCACGAATCAGGCATTATTTTTATTTTTTCGTTATAAAAGCAGAAATAATCGGCGTCATTTTTTAAAATTATATCGTTTACGGCGTCTATAATGTTTGATTTTTTTGAACCGTTAAGAACATATTTTTCGTTTTCTTGAACAACTTCCAACACAGGCATACCTGCTTTTGAACTGAAATTATTGTTATTAAAAACTATTTCTACGGTTTTACGTTTGATTGTCTTATTGCGTTTCTTTTCCAAAGAAGCAGGAACCATATCTATTGATATTATGTTTTTTATGCCGTTTTTATTCAAAAAAGACAATTCGTCATCCTTATCAAATATGCAAAAATCACTTTTTTCAAAAACAGCGATACTTTGTAAAAAATTGATTTTTAAATCTTTATAGATGGTATTGACGTTTGCATAACTCTTTTGCATTTCTTCCTGATACTGGTGCATAATATATTCTATTCTCGACAATCTGAAATCTACAATAATATTTATTTTATCCGATACGGAATCTATGTAAGGCATCATCAGCTGAGCCATTGAATAAGACATAAAAATTATCGAATCATACTTTTTTTCGGCCAAAAGTTTACTTATATTTTTTTTAAGAGAGTTTTTCTGCATCATATCGCGCAGGCAGTATTTTTGAATTTTTGAGAATTTTTCTTCCATGGAAGAAGTTTCTTCTTCTTTTTTAATATTTTTATGCAAATAAAGAAGTTCTGTTTCGTTTTCTTTTGTAAGCATTTCAAACATTTCAATTAAATTTTTATCTTGTCTGAAAACAGGTTCTTTAACCAATTCTTTCTGGCTGATTACAAGAATTTTTTTCATAAAATATCCTTTTGGCTGTATTTATTTTCCTGCAGCAAACATTTATTGACGCAGCGGGCAGATTGTTCGGCAAATCTGAAAGTATCGTCAAATATATTGCCGAGACTTTCCCTTTTTACGCTGCATATAAAAGCATCCCCGTTGTCATTTACGCAGGCATAATTTTTACCTGCGTCGCAACAACCGTCAACGGCATTATTTATTATACTATCTTTTTTAATATCATCACAAGTGATGTCTCCGCTGATCGCAAAGCGCCTTGCCGCTTCGTTATACGCTTTTACTCCGTTATATACGGATGGGGTCATTATAATCCCGTATGAAGCAAAAGCTTTTTTATAATTCAACATTTCGGCAGCCTGAAAATCATCGCACATATAACCTGCTGCAACTTTATATCCCTTATCTTTCACTTTAATAAAATCTGATATAAACTTATCAAAGGAAACATAAAAAGGATGAAAAGTCGCATTAATAAAAATATTTTTTTTATTTATTTTATTTGAAACAAGATTATCCGTGTCGAAAGATAAATTTGTGGTAACGTGAATATCGTGCAAATCGCTTAATTTTTGAATAATTTCAAAAATACCGGGATATATAAAAGGCTCTCCCCCGGTAATATATATTCTGCATCTCCCGTATCTTTCATAAACGTTACGCCACGCATTAAATATTTCGTCTGCGTTTTTTATTTTGTCCGGTAGAATTTTAGTTTTGGTATTGCAAAATTTGCAATCATAATTACAATAAAGCCATATGTCCCAAGCTATTGATTTCATAATTTATTTATTTTATCCGAATAAAAATCATTAAGAGCCTGCGATATCTTTTTCCAGTCATAATATTTCTCAGCAATTATTCTAGCATTTTTGGAAATCGTATTGTATAAATTTTTGTCTTTTGCAAGCATGACTATATTTGAGGCAAAAACTTCCGCATCATCTCCCGCCAAAACAGCTTCCGACATATTATGGTCTATGCCGTCAACGGCTTCATTTGTGGCAATTACAGGAACTCCCGCCGCCATAGCTTCAAGCACTTTGCCTTTAATACCTCCGCCCAAACGTATCGGCGCAACAAATATATTCGGTTTTTTTAAATATTCTCTTATATCTTCGACTTCGCCCGTAATGACGATATTCCTGCTTTTTCCGGCAAGAGCCGATACTTCTTTAGTAAGTCCTGAACCGACTATATACAACTTCATATCAGGAAGTTTCTCAAGGACTTTGCCGTATACATTATTAACAAAATAAATTATGGCGTCGGCGTTAGGATAATGTCTGTAATGTCCCACAAACACAAGATTTTGTTTATCCGATAAATTTTGAGCCGGTTTATAAAAATCAACGTCAACGCCCGTAGGAATAATGACGGCTTTTATTTTCGGATTGAAATTTTCTATTAAACGCTTGTCTCTTTCTGTAAGCACTATAACCGATTTAAATTTTTCAACAATTTTTCTTTCATATTCTACAAGTCTTTCCCATTCCACAAATCTTAAATTTTCAGGCATATCTCTGTCGTGAAAAGACTGGTTAAAATCCAAAACGCTCATATCATGCTCCGTATAAAAAACAGGAACGCCTTCTATATGATTTACGTATTGGGTCATAATTAAAAAATCAAGCTGCACTATATCAGGCTTTACAATTTTCATAACTCTTGAAAGCTCGTCTATCATAGCCTGAGTATAAAAAAAACTTGCGCTTCTCGGAATGTCATTCCTTATAATGCGTTTATTCTCTTCACGCACTACTGGAAAGACATCTTTGCATATTTTTTTTGCCGTATCAACGCCGTCCATAGAAGCATCCGGTTCAATATAGGCAAGCAGATAAACGTCATTTGACTTTGCAAGATATTTAATAAGATTATAAAGCCTTACTTTACCTCCGTCTCTCGGAGGATACGGAAAATAAGGAGAAATAATAAGAATTTTTTTCATGATTTAAACTATATCCTTTTCAGACAGCGAATATCTGTCTTTATTGTCTCTTATATATTTTAACATTTTTCTGTGCACAGCAGGTCTAAAGCTTATATGAGACGATATCTTATCAACTCTGCCGGAATTATTTTCCATACATATGCCGCAGGCATTGCACGGTTTCCCTTCAATTATATTTTTTCTTAACAGCCTGTATTTTTTTGAGTTCCATAGTTCTGAAAATTCGGCATTGTTTAAATCGCCTATATTTTTATCCGCATAGCAACACGGATTTACGGTGCCTTGAGTTTCTATGTAACAATAATTCCAAGGCTGCATACACATTATATTTGTTTTTTTACCGTTAAAAAACATTTCCGGGACCTTAACAGGAATTCCCAGTTTTTCAGACAACAAAACTGCTTTTGTTATATTTTCGTTCGCATTCTTTCTGTCCATAAAAACGCTTAAATCAAAATGTTTCGGTTCAAAAACCGTCAAATATCTGAATACAACATTATTTACTTTAAGTTTTGCGGCAAGTTCTATAAAATTACACATATCGTTTATATTCATAGTATTAAGTACGCTGTACAAAGTTACGTTAATATTTTTTTGTTTTACGGCGCTTTTGATATTTGAAATTATATAGTCAAAATTATCTGTTCCGACTATGCGTTTATGCAGTTCTTTGTTTGAAGCGTGCAGAGAGACGATTATGTTATATTTGCCGCCTGTAAAATTTTTATCTTTTAAAGCTATTCCGTTTGTAAAAAACGTTTTAAACTGCTCCGGGAGAGTTTTATTTATATATCTCAAAAAATTATTGATATCCGGCATCAGCAGCAATTCACCGTATCCGTGAAAGTCCACATTCTCGGATTTATCCAGCACGCCTTTTAATTTTTCTTCAAAAAATTGTTTATATCTTTCAACAGTAAATGAAGGATAATTCCCTCCGAGACAAAAAATGCAATCCGCATTGCAAAAAAAATGAGCTCCTATTCCTATATTTCTAGGAACTGAGCCCAGCACAGTTATTTTTTTATTTATTTCAAAAGCATTTAATAAATTATTGAAATTGATACTGCTATTTTTTTTCGGCATAATTTAAAGAAAATTTACATGTTTAACAGGTTTTTCCATATCTGATAATATAGTATTAAAACTGTCGCATCTGCACAACAACGGACAATCTTTGAAATCAATATTATTATATATTTTTTTACGCCTGTCAGACATCCATATTTCTTTTAAAGTTTGTTTCGTTAAATCGCCCAGACAATATTTATCCATTCCTCTCATATGACAGCATAAATACATTTTACGGTCTGCCGCAATAACGGTCGCAAAATTATGCCCGTAACATACGTCATACTGCCTTTTATACGTTCCGGTGGAAATCATTTCGTATTTATGAACGGAGCTGACAACATCAAATTTTTCATCGGAATATTTCTTTGCTTTCTCAATACTTGATATTACTTTATTCTGGTCTTTTACGTTAAATTCTTTTTCGTTAAACCTTTTAAGCAAAGGTCTGTACTGCGCATAATCTACGCCAAGTTCTTTGCTTATTTTTGCGAAATCCACTATTTCGTCCACCGTTCTGTCATACGTTAAAAAACCGACGCCTATGGTAGTTTCGCTCTTTTCTTCTTTTTTTGCTTTAACCAACAGTCTTACATTTTCAAGAATTATTTTAAATGTGGAAGAATTCATTCCGTGCGTCAGTTTATAGGTTTCTTCGCTTGCGGCGTCAAGACTTATTCTTATCCATGTGCATGTCTTTACGATTTCTTTTGATATTTCATAACTAAGCAAAATACCGTTTGTTATAAAACCTACGTCTAAACCTATTTTTTTTGCATATTTTACGGCTTCTATCGTGTCTTTATTGCAGAGAGGATCGCCGCCGCCGGTAAACGTAACAGCTTTACCTCCGAATGATTTTATCTGATCCAAAATATTTCTTGCATCTTTCAAACTCATGCTTACCTGATGTTCATTCTGCTCAAAAAAGCCGAAACAGAAATGACATCTGCAATTACAAACGTTAGTCATATCAAGCTCATAAGTAACAGGCCTGGAAACGCCTTCACGTTTCCATTCGCTGATTCTGTCTATGTGCTGTAATATTTTTGAAGAAGAAAATTGATTGACGCTAATCATTGTTTTTTAATCTGTTACATTCCGTCAGGAAGCTTTTCCATTATTTCAAGAGAATTTCTTGTCCATTTATCGATTAAAAGCTCTATATTTCTGGTTCTCAAACTTGAATAATTCATATTATTTGAAGAATAACCTTTTCCGCCTATATGAAAAACAAAAACATCGCAGGCTATCACGATATCAAAACCGGCCTGTTTTATTCTCATGCAATAATCATAATCTTCATATCCGCCGGGACCGAACATTTCGTCAAGAACTCCGACTTTAAATAAAACTTCTCTCTTAACAAGCATACAAAAGCCTATAACTCTTTTTACCGAAATCCAAGAACCTGCATTCTTTAAGAGATTCGCTTTTGCAAATGTCTGAATAGTTTCATCTTCGTCAGCCGTACCGTCAAAGACAACAACCTGCCGGCCTGAAGCATGATTTGTCACAGGAGCGACTAGACCTATTTTTTTATCGCTTTCAGCGACCTGCAGCATTCTGTCGAGCCATCCGTCTGTAAGTATAACGTCATTGTTCAAAAGAAGAACATATTCTCCCTCTGAAATTTCTATGCCCTGGTTATTGGCGCATGCAAAACCCAGATTTGATTCGTTATATATAACTTTGACGTTAGAATGTTCAGATTTTAATTTTTCAAGATAAGTTTTTGTATTGTCTTTTGTTGAACCGTTGTCTACAAAAATCAGTTCAAAATTAACATCCGCAGTATGCTTAAATAAAGATTCAACGCATATTGATGTATCTTCAAGCTGATTATATGTAAGCATAACAATGCTGACTTTATATTTAGCTTTTTCTTTTAATTTTAAACCGCCGGCAACAACATCCGCCGCCGTTTCAACAACAGAATCTTCAGATAATTCTTTCTTCAAAAGAGTTTTGTCTTCGTCTGAAGAAACAATAACCGCATCAGCTAAGCCGCAATTCGAAATTTCCATTGAACTTGCTTTTTCTAAAAGCTGATAAACAGGGTCATAAATATTTTTTTCTGAGGATTGATACGCTTTTATATTTGATATCTGAGGGAACATCAAAACTAATTTTGTTTTAAGACTTAAAGATTTTAAAATTCTTATAAACTTATAATCTCTTGTAAGATCGGCATAAGCGTAAACGGCTGTATCGAAACTGTTTTCCGAAATATATTTTTTTATTTCTTCCGAAGAATTTTCTTCAACGTAAAATATTTCATATTTACTTAAAATTTTATTTATCAGCGTCTGATCTTCTTGATTAATATTGTCTTTGTAAGTTTTAGGAAGGATTAACAGTTGTTTACTCATATTATCTCCTTAAAGAAAAAAATCGGGGAGGTGGGAGTTGAACCCACGACCTCCTGCTCCCAAAGCAGGCGCGATAGCCATCTACGCTACTCCCCGACAACAAACTGAAATAAATACCTATTGTTTTTTATTCTATATATGACGTTGATTATACAACTTTTTGCTTTTTTTTACAAGAAGAATATTATACTATTTTTGCAACAAATAAACAACTATTGCTTTCTGTATATGCAGCCTGTTTTCAGCCTGATCAAAAATATTGTTTTCCTGTTTACTCATTACGCTTTCGGTAATTTCCTCGCCTCTGACGGCAGGAAGACAATGCAAAACTATACAGTTTTTATTTGCTCTTTCTAACAATTTATCGTTTACCTGATAAGGCATAAACGTTTCATGCCTTTCTTTGTATTCGTTTTCTTCGCCCATAGAAGTCCATACATCGGTATAAATTACGTCGGCATTTTTAATATCTTCTATATTTTCAGAAACGGATATTTTTGCTTTTGTCTGTTTAGCCATATTCAAAGCCTTATCCAATAAATCCTGTCTAGGAGCATATTTTTTAGAGCCTAAAAGAAGAAATTTCAGTCCGAGCACGGCAGAAACCGCTATCCATGAATTTGCGACATTATTTGCATCGCCTACAAAAACAATTTTAAGCTTTGATAAATCTTTTACAGACTTAATTTTATACTTTTCAACTATAGTCATAACGTCTGCTAAAATCTGGCACGGATGCTCAAAATCCGTAAGTCCGTTAATTACGGGAATACTAGCCGCATCTGCAAATTCTTGAACGTATTCATGATGAAAAGCTCTTATAACAACTCCGTCAAGATAACGGGACATAACTTTCGCCGTATCATAAACAGGCTCGCCTCTTTTTATCTGAAGTTTTTGCGAATCAAGAATAAGAGGAGTTCCTCCTTCCTGAGCCATGCCCGTCGCAAAAGAAACCATCGTTCTTGTGGAAGGTTTTTCAAATATAAGCCCTAAAGTTTTTCCCTTAATTTTGCCGGTAGCTTTTTTTGATTTTTTTAACTTTACGGCATTTTGTATAAGCATCCATATATCTGCTGCCGTTAAATCATAAATTGACAATAAATCTTTTTTATTTTTTTTCATAATAATCTCTTTGCTGCTGCTTTTTTCAGCGGAAAACATAAAAACAAGAAGCCTGTATTTTCTAACGGACCCCTTGTTTTTATATAAAACATTTTTCTGATAAGTTTATATATTACATCTTCTGATTATGATCTATATAAATACCAGGACCCATCGTTGAAGAAATTGAAATACTTTTTACGTACTGTCCTTTAGCCGCAGAAGGTTTTGATTTAATAACAGCTTCAACAAAAGCTGTTATATTCTCAGCCAGCTTTTCCTGTTCGAAAGAAGCCTTGCCTACTGAACTGTGGATAATTCCGTAAGAATCATTTTTATATTCAACTCTTCCTTTTTTCAAAGCTTTAACAGTTTCTTTGATATCAAATGTTACTGTTCCTGCTTTAGGATTAGGCATTAATCCTTTAGGACCTAATATCTTTGCGACTTTGCTCAAATCTTTCATTGAATCAGGGGTTGCAACCAAAACATCAAAATCCAACCATCCTTTTGATATTTCTTCAACAAGTTCAGTAGAACCGAAATTATCGGCGCCGGCATCCTTTGCTTCCAACTGCTTTTCGCCTTTTGCTATAACTGCAACTTTTCTTGTTTTTCCAATGCCGTTAGGCAGAAGAATTGTTCCTCTGACTATCTGATCGCTTTGTTTAGGATCAATGCCGAGACGAACGTGTATTTCTACAGATTCATCAAATTTTGCTTTTGCAGTCTGCTTTACTAAAGAAGCAGCGTCTTTGATTGAATACAATTTGTCAGGATCTACCAATTTTGACACTTCATTTAATCTTTTTGCCATTTTTGTCTCCTGTGGTACAAGCGCCGTTATTTACAGCTCCCACTTTTTATTTTATTTTTTTACTTCTATTCCCATGCTTCTTGCAGTGCCTTCAACCATAAGCTTTGCGCCTTCCAAATCTATAGCGTTCAAATCAGGCATTTTTTGCTTTGCTATTTCTTCAACCTGAGCAGAAGTAATAGAGCCGACTTTCGTCTTGTTAGGAGTTCCTGATGCTTTTGCAACTCCCGCAGCTTTTTTTACCAATGCAGGAACCGGAGGCATCTTTGTTATGAAAGTAAAAGATCTGTCTTCATAAACCGTAATAACTACAGGCGTAGCCATTCCTTGTTCCATCTTTTTAGTTCTTTCGTTGAACTGTTTACAAAAATCCATTATATTAACACCCTGCTGTCCAAGCGCCGGACCTACTGGCGGCGCAGGATTTGCTGCTCCCGCAGGAATCTGCAATTTAATAAGTGTTTTAACTTTCTTTGGTGGCATTTTTATATCTCCCTTAACTACAATTAAGTTCGTTTGAGCAAACGACCTATTGTTTTAAACTGTCGGTACCGTAACATACTCCAAACAGTTTTTTAAATTTTATATTTTTTCAACTTGCAAAAAATCAAGTTCTACAGGCGTAGGTCTTCCGAAAATCGTAACCATCACTTTCAACTTGCCTTTTTCTTGATTTATATCTTCGACTATTCCGATAAAATGTTTGAAAGGTCCTTCTGTTATTCTTACGTTTTCTTCCTTTTCAAACGATATAGCCGGTCTCGGTTTTGCGCCGTCCGGATTTACAACTGCGTTTATAAGGTTTGCAACTTCGTTTTCAGCCATAGGAATAGGCTTTACTCCGCCTAAAAATCCGGTAACGCCGGTTGTGTTTCTGACTAACCAGTATGTTTCATTATTTATAGTCATTTCAATAAAGACATAACCAGGGTAAAATTTCTTCTTTCTTATTTTTCTCTTGTTGTTTTTTACCGAAACAACTTCTTCGGTCGGAACCAAAACCTGAGCAATAAGACTTCTCATACCCAAATTATCAACAGTTCTTTCTATACTATTTTTAACTTTATCTTCATGTCCTGAATATGTATGAACAACATACCATTGATTAGCCATTTTTTACCTCAAATTTAAAATCGTGCCAAGAATACCTGACAATATAACGTCAACCAAACTAACAAAAATAGCAAGTATTATAACAAATATTACGACAACTACAGTCGTCGCAACTACTTCTTTTTTACCGAGCCATGTAACTTTTGTCAGCTCTACGTAAGCTTCTTTAAAAAATTGTATTGCGCTATTAATAACAGACATTTTTCACCCTTAAAAATTTTATAATCCATATTAAACCGGGGGCAGCTGGATTTGAACCAACAAAGCTGGTTTTGGAGACCAGAAGTTTACCGTTAGCCTATGCCCCCTGGCTTTTATAAACTATTTCGTTTCTTTATGCAAAACGTGTTTTCCGCATGCTCTACAAAATTTCTTAACTTCTAACTTTCCTTCCTGTTTTTTCCCTCTTGCAAAATAGTAATTTCTGTTTTTGCATTCAGTACAAGCCATCGTTATAATTACTCTGTCACCCATTTTTCAACTCTCCAATATATTGCTGCAATTATTCAACAATTTCAGTAACAACGCCTGAACCAACCGTTCTTCCGCCTTCTCTGATTGCGAATCTTAACTGCGGTTCCATTGCTACCGGCATTATTAATTCTATGTCCATCGTTACGTTATCGCCAGGCATTACCATTTCTGTTCCTGCCGGCAAATGCGCTACTCCGGTTACATCGGTCGTTCTAAAATAGAACTGTGGTCTGTATCCGTTAAAGAACGGCGTATGTCTTCCGCCTTCTTCTTTCTTCAATATATATACCTGCCCT
>JAHDQW010000008.1 GCA_018433585.1 Candidatus Praeruminimicrobium purgamenti | reverse complement strand
TTTTAAATTAAAGTGTAACTGTTGACGTTGCTACTGTATCTGTTGATGTTGTTACATCATTTGATACTGCTGCCGTCTGATCCATATTTTCTGCTGCTGCAGGCTGTTCTTCTACTGCTTTGCTGCATCCTACTGCAAATACTGCACAACACAATATTAAAAATAATACTTTTTTCATTATTTCATTTCTCCCTGAGAAACCGTTTCCGTGCTTGAAGATATCTCATTATTTGTAACGCCGTTTGACGATACTAAAACATCGTTTGAGTTTACAGCCGTAGCTTCTACCTGTTCAGTAGTTACGACCTGATCCTGCGGAGCTTTTTTACAGCCGATTACAAAAACTGTACAACACAACAACATAAACAAAACTTTTTTCATTATTTTACTTCTCCTTGAGACTGCGTGGCGGAAGAGACATCGACGCTGTTAGAAGATACTAACACATCCGTTGGAGCTGCAGTTGTGGCTTCTACCTGTTCAGTAGTTACGACCTGATCCTGCGGAGCTTTTTTACAACCGATTACAAAAACCGTACAACACAACAACATGAACAAAACTTTCTTCATTTTTTTCCCACTTCTCCTTTTTAAATACATCACCGGTAAGTTAACCAATGATATGTAATATACTACTAAAAAAAAATTTTTTAAACAACTGCCGCAAATATCTTTTTTCTTTTATGCGAAATGCCACAAATATTTATAATCCGCTTAAATATTTGTGACATTTTAACAAAAGCTATTTATTTATAATTTATATAGCGCACCTGGACTTTTTAATTTCTTTTATTATCGCAGGAATTATCTCGTACAAATCGCCTTCCATTGAATATGTCGCCATCTGCATCATCGGACATTCTTTATCTTTATTGATTGCAATAATAGTATCCGACGAACTCATACCGACCATATGCTGTATTTGTCCTGAAATACCGCAGGCTATATAAACTTTAGGCGCTACAGTTCTTCCGGTCTGTCCTACCTGATGAGAATAAGGTATCCAGTTTGAATCTACAGCCGCTCTTGACGCTCCTACCGCGCCGCCCAAAAGTTCGGCTAATTCGGCTATGAGTTTAAACCCTTCAGGATTTCCCAAACCTCTTCCGCCTGAAACAATAATATCGGCATCCGAAATATTAACGGAAGCGCTGGCATCCTTAATAAAACCTAAAAACTTTGTTCTGCTGATTATTTTTGAAGCATCAACAGTATTAACTATGACTTCGCCTTTTCTGCCTTTTTCAACTTTTGCTTCTTTGAAAACTTTATGTCTTACCGTAGCCATCTGAGGTCTGTGTCTAGGAGTTAAAATTGTGGCCATAATGTTTCCGCCGAAAGCAGGTCTTGTCTGCAAAAGGTTTCTTGTTTCCAAATCTATATCTAAAGCCGTACAATCGGCCGTTAATCCCGTATAAATTTTCGCGGCGACTCTTGAAGCAAAAGACCTTCCGATATTTGTTGCGCCCATAAGAATAATTTCAGGCTTTTCTTTTTCTATTAAACTCGTTAATATACAGCTGTACGGATCATCCTGAAATTCTATAAAAACAGGATCATCGTAAACGTAAACTTTATCTGCGCCTCTGTCGATTAAATCCTGTGCTTTGGCGGTTATATTCGAACCTATCAAAACTGCGCTTAAAGGAACCTGTAATGCTTTTGCAAGAACAGACCCCTGGTTTAAAAGTTCATAAACTACAGAAGAAATTTCTCCGTGTCTCTGTTCGGCATAAACCCATACGCCTCTGTACAAAGATTTATCCACTCCTGATTTTACTTCTTCTTTATGCATTTCAATAGCTTTAAAAGTTTTGCAGGATTCAATACAGGCTCCGCAGAAAGTACATTTGTTTGCGTCTATAACAGCAATTTTAAATTTTCTCGGATGATCAGGTCTTTCCTGCATACTGATTGCACCGAAAGGACAATTATTTGCGCAAAGTCCGCATCCCACACATTTATCAGCTAATACATTTATTTTATTTGCCATTTCTATCTCCCGTTTAAATCCTAGTTAATAATACCGCTGCTCAACAATTTTTTTACCAGTTCCGCCGCAATATCCTGAGGTTCTCCGGTAAATTTTTCTCCGCCCTGTCTTTGAGGAGGGGTAAATATTTTTTTTACCTGCGTCGGAGAGCCGGCAAGACCTGTCTTTGTCGTATCGGCATTTATTGTCTGCGCGTTCAACTGAGTTATAACGGCTTTTTTTGCTGCCATTTTCCCTCTGAGAGACGGAACTCTCGGAGTGTTGATTTCTTTAACAACGGTTATCAAACACGGAACAGGAGTTTCTATTAAATCGTACCCGTCTTCCATCATTCTTTCAACTTTCATTGAAGTTTCCGATATCTCTTCAATTTTTTTAACATAAGCGATATGAGGAATATCCAGCATTTCAGCGACTGACGGGCCTACCTGTGCAGTATCTCCGTCGGTAGCCTGCTTGCCGCAAATTATAACTCCGAAATCTTTTATTGTTTTTATAGCTGACGACAACGCGTATGACGTTGCCCATGTGTCGGCTCCTGCAAAAGCTCTGTCTCCGACTAATATTGCGTTATCGGCTCCTCTTGAGATTGCTTCTCTGAGAGCAGATTCAGCCTGAGGAGGACCCATTGTTATAACGGTAACCGTCCCGCCGATTCTTTCTTTTAGTCTGACAGCTTCTTCTATTGCATATTCGTCAAAAGGATTTATAACGGCTTCTACGCCTTCTCTTTTCAAAGTACCTTTCTCAGGATCTATCTGAACGTTCGTTGTTCCCGGCACTTGTTTGATGCAAACCAATATATGCATGCTATTACTTCCTCCTAATTAATATTGCCCTGCTAAAAACAAAAAAAGATATAAATAAATAATTATCTTATTTATATCATTAAGATATTACTAAATATCCATTTTTATTGTCAATTATTTTATTACAAATGGGAATAAAAAAAAACCGCATCTATTAAGATACAGTTTAATATTTATTTTTTAAATTTAACAAACTTTTTATTCATACCATAACGCATTGACTCCAACCTTTTGCGCTATATCAATCAATCTTGCATCTCGTGAAAGTATACATATGTTCCCCTGTCCATGAATTTTATCTAACTCCATCGCCATCGCTATAATCAAAATATCAAACGTTGAGAGAAGTGATAAAGTTTTTCCTTTTCTGTTCTTTGTCTGAGGCGTGGTATGTTCTGTCTTATAAATTAAATCGCAGTTGAGATTGTGATATCTGTGCAAGTCATATGCATAGAGGATTTCTCTATTTTTTATCATATATTTGAAACCATTTACTAGATCAGAATATTTTTGTGCATCAATTTTACCATTCCTATGATGCAATTTTGCAAAAACATTAAACACTTCAGCCACGCAAAACTGAGGGATATAATAAAATGATGATTTGTTAGCAATCTCATCAGTTATTTTATATTTAACATCTTTTTCTTCATGGTCAAAATAATGAATAAGAGCACAGGTATCTATTAGATAATATTTTTTCTGCCCTATTAACGACATTTTTTAAACTCTTTTGTTAAAGATACGCCTGAATCTCTTAAAACTTTACGGATTGTTTCTACAGCTTCAAAAGCAGCTCTCTTATTACAAGATTCATTAGTCTTCTTTTGTATTTTTACATTTTTTTCGTTGATTTTCATGGTTCCCTCCCAGGCGCCCGCAAAAATAAAAAACAAATCAGTTTAAATCAATGGCTCTTATAGTCAAAGAATCTTCTAATTTGTTATTTATTCAATCATATTTCTGTTTATTTTAATTTATCTTAACTTATTTTAATTGACTTCAATAATATTATAGTATTTATTTACAGAATGTCAAATATTATTTTTTGTGCTTTCTGTCATTTACTTATAACACAAATCATAACAATTATGATAAAAATGTTTTGTGGCGTTAGATATATAAATACTATTTTTTATTTTACAGATTCGTAAAAATTACGGATCTCAGCAAGGTCTTTAAGAAAACCGGAATTTTTTTCGGCTATATCCGCAGGTACGCTGCTAAAAACACTTATCATTTCTTTGATGCGGATTTTTAAATCGTTTGAGATATCATCTTGTTTTATTTTGTTTAATAAAATATCTTTAATAACAGGAGCAAATCCGACAACATTAATATACTCTCCTGCTTCTTTGTAAGACAATACTGCAACTGAAGCACATACTACAGAGTACTCAGGTTTTTCTTTGAAACTTTGAATACAATTCATATGCCAAAAACGCGCATTTATTCCATGAAATTTTAAATCAATAGCATGTGTTTTTTTAGCCTGTATATCTATTTGTTCTTTAAAAAGTTTCTCTTGTTTTTGCAGATTGTCTGAGAAAATTTTCTTCTGTTCAGAAATCTGCCTAACAAAAATTTCTTCTTGTTCTTTTAATTTCTGAAGATATTCTCTTCTCTGATTTTCCAATTGTTTATTCTGTTCTGCAATTTGAAATTTAATCGCATCTTCCGTACATTTAATAGTTTTATTTTGAATGTAAGAAATTATCACAGGGATTATAATGCCCACAATAGCGAGAGCCACACCTGAAAAAACTATTAAATGATTCCATGAAATCTCATAAAAAGAACTTACCTGCTGAAAAACATCCATAGCTGTCATAACATTTGATGCAGACGAAACAACTATTGAAGGTTCTGTCATTTTACCTCTTTAAAAATTTAAGGTATTATGCAAAACGAAGAATTTTTTAACCGCGACACATTAAAATAAAGTAAATTTATATGTATGTAAGGTTTTCAAAATTCTTCGTTGCAGTTAAAATATTTCTGTTAAATTTATATTAAACAGACATCTTGCTTTAAAATATTATTTTCCTGTTGCATATTCTTTTATAAGATTCAATGCAATTTCGTTTTTCTGTATCTGGCTTGTGCCTTCGTACAATGTCGTAATTTTTGCATCTCTCATCATTTTTTCTACAGGATATTCTTTGCAGTATCCGTATCCGCCGAATATCTGAACGGCATGAGTCGTAACTTCCATTGCAACTTCCGAAGCAAAAAGTTTTGCCATTGCAGATTCTTTGCTTGTTCTTACTTTATCTTTTTCTTCTCTCTTATTATTTTCATCGATTGTTCTTGCTACATTATAAACCAAACTTCTTGCGGCTTCAACTTTAGTCGCCATATCGGCAAGCATATGCTGTATTCCCTGGAAAGAAGAAATAGGCTGTCCGAACTGAACTCTTGTTCTTGCATATTTTACAGCTTCTTCCAAAGCTCCTGCGGCTATACCCAAAGCCTGAGAAGCAACGCCAGGTCTTGATCCGTCCAAAGTAGCCTGGGCAATCATTAAGCCGTGTCCTTCTTTGCCCAACAAATTATCTTTATGAACTCTGCAGTTATTGAATATCAATTCTCTTGTTGAAGAAGCTCTGATACCCATTTTGTTTTCTTTTTTACCGAAAGTAAAACCTTCCATTCCTTTTTCCAAAATAAAGCAGGAAATTCCTCTTGCTCCTCTTGAAGGATTTGTCTTTGCAAATACCGTATACGTTTCAGCATCGCCGGCGTTTGTAATAAAGCACTTTGTTCCGTTAAGTATATAATAATCTCCGTCTTTAACCGCCGTTGTTTTCATTGAAGTTGCATCGGAACCGGCTGAAGGTTCGGTTAAACCGAAAGCAGCCAATTTTTTACCGGATGCTATATCCGGCAAATATTTCTGTTTCTGCGCTTCATTTCCTGCTACAAGAATAGGAAGAGTTCCCAATGCCGTTGCAGCCAAAGCCAAAGCTATACCGCCGTCAACTTTGCAAAGTTCTTCGGTAACAAGAACAAGACCCATAATACCTTTACCGAATCCTCCGTATTCTTCAGGAATATAAACTCCGCACAAATCGGCCTGCGCCAATTCCTTTACTATATCCCACGGAAAAGTTTCTTCTTCGTCATATTTTTCTCTGACAGGTTTTATTTTTTCTTGAGCGATTTTTCTTGCCACGTCAATCATCATTTGTTCTTCTTCATTGAAGAAATAATTCATTGCACAGCCTCCGTATCTTTCTTTTTATTTTTTAATTTTTTACCCGCTTCTCTTGCAGACATCTGCTCTGCTTCTTTTTTTGAAATTCCTACGCCTATTCCAAAAAGACTGTCATTTATATAAACGCCTACTTCAAATTTCTTATCGTGGTCGGGACCGTATTCCTTAATGACCTTATATTGCGGCAAAGTCTGAAATTCAGACTGAACTTTCTCTTGTAATGTGCTTTTGTAATCGGTAATACCGAATTTTTTTTGCGAATTTAAAAATTTCTTTATAAAATTCGACGTTGTCAAAAAATCGCTGTCTAAATAAACCGCGCCTATAACGGCTTCGAAAGAATCGCACAACAAAGTATCTCTGTTTCTTGCGCTGTTCAATTCTTCGCTTTTGCTTATCAATATAAATTTATCCAAACTTATATTTTTTGCCCATTTGCTTAAATTTTTCGCAGACACTATCTGCGATTTGAGACGAGAAAGTTTTCCCTCGTCGTCATTAACATATTTGCTGTATAAAAAATCCGCTACAATAGACGAAAGAACGCTGTCTCCCAGAAATTCCATCCGTTCATTGCAGTCTTTTAAACCGTATTCGGAAGAATATGATCTGTGAGTCAAAGCTAATTTGAGATAATCTCGGTTTTTAAAAACATAACCGAGATTATCTTCAAGTATTTTTAAATTACCCAACATATTTTTTTAATATTACAGTTGCATTATGTCCGCCGAAACCTAGCGAATTTGACAAAGCGCAGGTTATCTGCTGCTGTCTTGCCGTGTTAGGAACATAGTCAAGATCACAGTCAGGGTCCGGTGTTTCATAATTTATTGTCGGATGAATAAAACCATTCTTCATACACAAAACCGTTGCAACAGCTTCAACTGCTCCGGCAGCACCCAACAAATGTCCCGTCATCGATTTTGTCGATGAAACAGGGATTTTGTATGCTTTCTCTCCAAAAACTTTCTTTATTGCCAAAGTTTCTATTCTGTCGTTCATATCAGTGGATGTTCCGTGCGCATTGATATAATCGATATCATCTTTGGAAATACCGGCATCTTTTATTGCCATTTCCATAGCCTGTACCGCACTTTTTGCTTCAGGGCTAGGAGCTGTCATATGATATGCATCATCAGAAGCGCCGTATCCCGCAAATTCTGCGTATATCTTTGCGCCCCTGTTAAGAGCGTGTTCCAATGTTTCGAGAACCAAAACGGCAGCTCCCTCACCGATCAAAAACCCGTCTCTGTTCTTATCAAAAGGCCTCGAAGCTTTTAAAGGATCGTCGTTCCTTGTTGTAAGAGCTTTCAAACTGCAAAAACCTGCTACAGCAATAGGAGTCACAGCGCCTTCAGATCCGCCAGTAATTATAACATCCGCATCCCCGTATCTGAGAAGCCTTAAAGCGTCTCCCATAGCGTGGTTTGCCGATGCGCATGCGCTGGTTACGGCGTAATTAGGGCCTGTAAAACCATACTCTATAGCAATTTCTCCCGGAAGCATATTCGTAATAATCATAGGGATCAAAAAAGGACTTACCCTTCTCGGCCCTTTTGTTATTAACGTCGTATGCTCCTGTTCTATTATATCCATGCCGCCGATACCGGTGCCGGTAACAGAACCTATTCTTGACAAGTCTTCTTTGGAAAAGTCAAGACCGGAATCTTCTATTGCCATTTTTGCCGCAGATATGCCAAGCTGTGTAAACCTTGCCATTCTTCTAGCTTTTTTTCTGTCTATGAAATCTTCAGGTTGAAAATTTTTGACATTTGCGCCGATCTTGCAAGCATAATCGGCGGTATCAAAAGAGTCTATAAGATTAGCGCCGGATTTACCCTCTCTTAAAGCCTTAGTAAATTCTTCCTGCCCTATGCCTATAGGGGACAGTACGCCTATCCCCGTAATGACTATTCTTCTTTTATTCATAAAATACTCAACTTGTTTTATTTAGCCTGATGGGCTGTTATATAATCTACAGCCTGTCCGACTGATTGAATTTTTTCTGCTTCTTCATCAGGAATTTCAATCCCGAATTCTTCTTCAAATGCCATAACTAATTCTACAGTATCTAAAGAATCTGCACCTAAATCGTTAATGAAAGATGCGCCTGTTACAACTTCTGATGGATCCACGCCTAATTGTTCAACAATAATTTCTTTTACTCTTGTTTCTATGTCTGCCATGATACTTCCTCCCTTTTTGAGTTAACTAACTAACTCTTTATTATTTATTTTTCCAAACATCATTACATATACATTCCGCCGTTAACGGATATTACATGCCCTGTTATGTATGACGATTCTTCGCTTGCCAAAAACAATGCTGAATTTGCAATGTCTTTTGCTTCGCCTAATCTCTTTAAAGGAATCTGGTCGGCAAGTTTCTGTTTAACGTCATCGCTCAAAACGTCTGTCATTGCCGTTCTGATAAATCCCGGAGCAATTGCGTTTACCAAAACATTTCTTGATGAAAATTCTCTTGCGCATGTTTTTGTCAAAGCGATAACTCCGCCTTTTGACGCGGAATAATTAGCCTGCCCTGCATTTCCCATAAGTCCGACAACCGAAGCTATGTTTATAATTCTGCCGCTTCTTTGCTTAAACATCGGCTTTGTAACGGCTTTTATACAATTAAATACGCCTTTCAAATTAACGGATATAACGGCATCCCATTCCATCTCGGTCATTCTTAAAACCAAATTGTCTTTCGTTATGCCGGCATTGTTTACTAATATATCTATTTTTTGAAATTTGTCAAGTACTTTTGTTACTAAATCTTCACAGTCTGCAGGCTTTGATACGTTGCCGGCAACAGCGATAGTTTCAACATTATACTTAGCTTTCAATTCGTCCGCCGTTTTCTGAGCCAGCTCCGCGTTGATATCGGATACGACAATATTTGCGCCTTCTCCGGCAAAAGTTTCCGCTATGGATTTGCCTATGCCCTGTGCGCAACCGGTTATAATTGCTACCTGTCCTTTTAATCTCATTTGCTTATTTCTCCTATTGCTTTTTCTAAACTTGCCGCATCTTCTATGTTTAAAGCTTTCTTAGTTCTGTCTATTCTTCTCATAAGTCCGGTTAAAACTCTTTGAGGCCCTATTTCCAAAAATAATTCAACTCCGCTTTTTGCGGCATTTGTAACTGAACTGTCCCATTGTACAGAATTATATATCTGTTTGACAAGCTTTTCTTTTACTAAAGAAGAGTCTTTTGTAATCTCGGCATCACAGTTTGTTATTACCGGATACTTAGGATTTGTAAAAGTATATTTCTCAAGCTCCTGCGCCATCATATCGGCCGCTTTTTTCATTAAAGAGGAATGGAAAGGGCCGGAAACATTAAGCATAACAGCTTTTGTCGCTCCCTGCGCCTGCGCCAATTCAACCGCTTTTGTCAAAGCGTCTGTTACGCCTGAAATTACAATCTGCCCCGGTGAATTAAAATTGACCGGTTCACATACGCCTATTTGCGAAGCTTCCTTACATATATTAATAACGGCTTCTTTTTCCATACCTAAAATTGCAGCCATGCATCCAGGATTTTCCTGTGAAGCCTGCTGTATAAATTCGCCTCTTGCTTTAACCATTGAAAGTCCGTCTGAAAAACTAAAAAAACCGGAAGCGCATAAAGCAGAATATTCCCCCAAAGAATGTCCGGCTGTCATAATTTCAAACTTATCTAAATCTATGCTGCTTTTTAAAACTTCAAAAACGGCAATGCTTATCGCAAATATTGCAGGCTGGGCATATTTCGTATTTTTTAAAGATTCTTCCGGACCGTTAAATATTATATTTTTTATTTCTTCTCCGGCTTGGTCAATAATATTTTTTGCTTCCGGAAATTTTTCATATAAATCTTTTCCCATACCTATATATTGAGAACCTTGTCCGGGAAACATTAATAATATTTTTTTCATTATAAATCCTTTCATTCCTTAAACATAATTTTTTAAAACACACAAATACAGCCTGTTGAAAATTAGCAAAACTCTCAACTGTTATAAAATATTTATGCGGAGGACTAAATTAAAGTCCGATTCTCAATATGCAGCCGCCCCATGTAAGCCCGCCGCCGAAAGCTACGAGCTCTACCAATCCGCCTTTAGAAATTCTGCCTTCCTGTCTTGCTTCATCTAACGCAACTATAGTTGTTGCCGCAGACATATTGCCGTATTTATGAACGTTTATATAAACTTTATCTTTATTTATTCCTGCTTTTTTTGCAACAGCATCTATAATTCTTAAATTCGCCTGATGCGGTATATATAACTCTATATCTTTATCTGTTTTACCGGCTATTTTCATGGCCTTTTCAGCCGATTCAGCCATTTTCGTGACGGCAATTTTAAAAACATCTTTGCCGGCCATTTTTATGGCATGCATTTTCTTGTCAACAGTTTCATGGGAAGCCGGGTTTGCAGTTCCTCCGGCCGGTATATCAAGAAGAGCGGTATGGTTGCCGTCGGCTCCAAGATAAACCGATAAAATATCGTTATCAGTCTCGGAAGCCTGAAAAACCATAGCGCCTGCGCCATCTCCGAACAACACACAGGTGTTTCTGTCTGTCCAGTCGGTAACTCTTGAAAGGGCTTCTACGCCTACAACGAGAACCGTCTTATATATACCTGATTCTATAAAAGCTTTTGCCGTGGCAACCCCGTATATAAAACCTGTACAGGCGGCAGAAATATCAAATGCCGCAGAATTAAAAGCCTGGAGCTTCTGCTGCAAAAAACAGGCGGTAGCAGGCAGAGGCATATCAGGAGTAACAGTAGCGACAAGTATCAAGTCTATATCATTAACAGAAATTTTTGCATTTTCTATTGCTTTTAACGATGCGTTATAAGCCAAATCCGAAGATGTCTGACCTTCACTTATAATTCTTCTTTCTCTGATGCCTGTTCTTGTAGTAATCCATTCGTCAGAAGTTTCAACCATTTTTTCAAGATCGAAATTTGTTAAAACTTTTTCCGGAACATACGAACCGGTACCTAAAATTTTCACGCCGATTTTATTATTCATTTCTCTACCACTTAATTTTTAGCAATAACCTGTTCAAACTTGGTTATTTCTTCCGCTATTTTTTTGTTTACATTATTTTCCGCAAACCGCGCAGCTGAAACCAAAGCATTTTTTACGGCTTTGGCGTTTGACTTTCCGTGACCTATCAAGCAAGCGCCGTTTACGCCTAGCAAAGGCGCTCCGCCTGCTTCCGTATAATCTAATTTTTTCTTGACGCCTTTCATTCCAAGCTTTAAAAAAGGAGCTGCTCCCCAGCACAAAGGATTGCCTTTCATTCCCTGCTTTATAAGTTTTATTATCATTTCGGCAATACCTTCTCCGAACTTCAAAACGATATTCCCTACAAAACCGTCGCAAACAATTACATCCGCTTTTGCTTTAGGAAGTTCTCCGCCTTCTATGTTTCCTATAAAATTTAATGATGATTTTTTAATAAGTTCCGTTGTGGCAAAAATCAATTCGTTGCCTTTTGTCTCTTCTTCTCCTATCGACAAAACGGCGACTCTTGGATTTTTATTGCCCAAAACTTCTTTTGAATATATACTGCCCATAATTGCAAACTGCAGCAAATGTTCCGGTTTGCAGTCGACATTTGCGCCGACGTCCAAAATGGTACACAACCCTGCAATTGTAGGAAAAGTAGTCGATATTGCAGGTCTCAAAACGCCGGGAACTCTTTTTAAATAAAGCAATGCCGTCGCCATCGCGGCTCCGGAATTGCCCATTGAAATAAAAGCGTCCGCCTGTTTTGAGGCAACTAACTTTGAACATACCGCCATCGAAGAATCTTTTTTCTGCCTTGCAGCTATAGCCGGCGATTCGCCCATTTCTATAACTTCGGTTGCATTAACGACTTTTATCTTTGATGCCGGTATATCGTATTTTTTTGACCATTTATCAAGCTGTGAGTAAATAATATCCTGCTTACCGACAAGTATGATTTCGTGGTCCAATTCTTTTGCAGCCAATATGGCACCTTCAACGTTAATATCCGGCGCCCTATCTCCGCCCATTGCGTCGAGAGCAAGGATCATTTTATTTTGCTTCCTCTTGTGGTTGCTCTTGTGTTTTAGCTTTTTTTACTTTTTTAGGAACAACTAACGTTCCATTGTAAAAACCACATGACGGACAAACTTTGTGAGGCATCTTAGGCGCCCCGCAGTTAGAACACTTATTTGAATTTTCAGCTTCTATTTTTGAGTTTGCGGATCTTCTGCAATCTCTACGATGCGGAGTATGTTTTCTTTTTGGATTTGGCATTTTTTCCCCCAGTTATATTTAAGTTTTTTATTTTTGACCACTTTTCAGCTACAAATTCGTTTATGTTTTTTTCTTCGCATAAACATTGTGTTTCATTTTTATCACAGCCGCAGAACTGGCATATGCCGCGGCAGTCTTGTCTGCACAACGGTTTCATGGGAATATTTAAAATAATATTCTCCCTTATTTCATTTAACAAATCGAACGTATACTCTTCAATCCCGAAAGAACAATCAAAATTCAAGTCTATGTTTTGGTCAAACAAAGACAGACATCTGGAACATTCAAGCGACAAAACACCTTTGATATTACCGACAACATTGATAATATCATCGTATCTGTCCGCTTTAAAAGAAACTTTTATAAGCGATGACTTTACTACATCTTTATCAATATCTAAACTGACAGCTGCATCTTTAACAGACAGCTTACTGCGCTTTTTAAAATCATCAAAACTTAATAAAAACTTTTCCATAGCATAGAGCATAGATAGGTTTAGATTATATTTGTTAGTTGTCTGTTTGTCAATACCCGAACAGTTTTTTAAACCGGGCATTTATCTGTTTTACGTTTACATGTTTTTATCTTAGCAAAAATTAAAAATAAAACAAATCAGCTTTTACGGACGCAACGGCAATTTGCCATTTTAGGCGAAACATTGTATTATACATATATTATATATATGTGTACGACTTATTATAAAAATGTATAAAAACGATATCATTTCTGTATTATTAGCAACATATAACCGCGAAAGATATTTAAAAGAGACGCTGCTTTCCGTAGTCAGCCAAACCTACAAATATATAGAACTTGTTATAGTGGATGACGGTTCGACAGATAATACTTGGCAGGAATTACTAAAATTTAAAAAAGAGTATGCCGGACGTTTTACGGACATACTGCTGAGAAAACAAAAAAATGTCGGCATAGGATTAAGCGCAATTAATCTGTTAAAACTTGCAACGGGGAAATATTGTTTTTTTATAGATTCGGATGACACTATAAAACCGGACGCTGTTTATTTACTGCATAAGTTTTTATCCGGACACCGCGGTTACGCTTTGGCTGTCGGCGACAATGAATACATAGACGGCAATTCAAAAAAATTTTATCTTGACAAACACCGCAGGCACACCTACGATATAGAAAAAGCCGTTTATAAAACAAGAAACCGGTCGCTGCAAAATATAAGAACAGACATCGACCTTTATTCTGAAAATTTCGGCAGCTATTCTTCCTTGGTAAAAGAAAACTATATTTTAAACGGCTTTCTTGTAAGAACCGAAGCTATCAAAAAAATAGGCGGGTTTGCAAAAGACGCCCCCGCATACGATTACTATCTTATGCTTCAGCTTTCAAAATATTTTAAATTCAAATACATTGACAAAGTTCTTTACTCCTACCGCTGCCATGATGACAATGATTTTTCAACTTCGGCAATTTTATCAAATCGCGTCAGCCGGACTCTAAAAAAAGAATTAAGCATTTTAAAAAACATAAAATTCAGCGGATTAACAGCTAACGCAAAAAAGTGCATACAAAATAATTTTGCGCAGATTATATTAACGGCAAGAATAAAAAATCTTATTAAAAAAAAGACGCTTTGAAAGATTTATTTCCTTTTTTCTTGCACAACAAATTTGAATTATATAAAATTACTTTATTATGAATACAAAACACTTTAAATTATTGTCAGGCAACGAAGCATTGGCTCAGGGAGCTTTTGAAGCAGGTTTAAAATTTGCAGGTTCCTATCCCGGAACCCCGGCTACGGAAATTCTGGAATATCTAACGCAATTTAAAGAAGTGGATGCACAATGGTCTGTCAACGAAAAAGTAGCATTTGAAGTCGCTCTCGGAGCATCTTTTGCCGGCGTAAGATCCCTTTACTCGTCAAAACATGTAGGCATAAACGTGGCGATGGACCCTTTGATGACTGCGGCTTATTCCGGCATCAACGCAGGGTTTGTAATTGTAACCGCAGATGATCCGGGACTGCATTCTTCTCAAAACGAACAGGACAACCGTCTTATTGCAAAGTTTGCAAAAATTCCTTTGCTTGAACCGTCATCTCCTTCTGAAGCAAAAAAATTTATCAAACTTGCTTTTGAAATCAGCGAGCAGTTTGACACGCCTGTTTTATTCAGAATGACAACGCGTGTTGCGCATACTAAAGAGAATGTGGAAATCGGACAGAGACAGGAAATTGAAAACAAACCTTTTGAAAAAAATCCTCAAAAATACGTTATGGTCCCGGCAAATGCTTACAAAAAGCATATTCTGCTGGAAGAAAAACTGATAAAACTTCAGGAGTATTCCGAAAAAACCGAATTAAATAAAATAGAAATAAACGATAAAGAATTAGGGTTTATCACAGACAGCGTTACTTATCTGTATGTAAAAGAAACCTATCCGGAAGCTTCCGTTTTAAAACTTGGAATGACTTTCCCGTTTCCTGATAAAAAAATAAAAGAATTCGCATCACAGGTAAAAAAAATAGTGGCGGCTGAAGAAAACGAACCTTTTATTGAAGAACATTTATTGCAAATGGGAATACGCTGCACAGGGAAACACTATACTTACAGAGTAGGCGAGCTAAGACCTGAAAGCATAAAAGATATAGTTGAAAACAAACCTAAGACTCAGTATCCGGGCGGGTCAAGAAGACCTGTTTTATGTCCGGGCTGTCCGCACAGAGCCGTGTTTGTCGCGCTTAGAAAAACAAAAGTTATTGTAAGCGGAGACATAGGCTGTTATACATTAGGCTCTTTGCCTCCTTTAGCGGCGCTTCATACTACAATATGTATGGGGGCAAGCGTAACAATATTTGACAGTTTGTCAAAAGTGCTCGGCAATGATAAAGTTGTCGCCGTAATCGGAGATTCAACTTTTGTGCATTCCGGAGTGACCGGGCTTATAAATGCGGCTTACAACAAAGCAAAAGGATTGGTAATAATTCTTGATAACGGCACAACCGCAATGACCGGAGCGCAGCCTAATCCTTCAACAGGCGTAACAGCCAAAAACGAACAAACAAAAAGACTTGATTTGGAAGCTCTCTGCAGAGCATGCGGAGCGGACAATGTTGAAGTAATAGATTCATCCTGCAAATCAATTGAAGAAAAAATCAAGGAATATACAGCCCAAAACAAATTATCAGTTCTTATTGTAAGATATGCTTTATGCAAAATGATTGACAGAACCAAACAAACGGTTCCTTTGTTTCACGCCGACAAATGCAAAAAATGTTATATGTGCATAAGCGTTGATTGCCCGGCAATCACAAAAGACGAACTCGGCAATGTAAAATTGAATTACAATTTATGTGCCGGATGTAATGTCTGCGTCGAGATGTGCAAGTTCGGCGGACTGGAAAAAAATAAATAACAAAAGTGGTGCATATTATGAAAACTGTAAACATTTTATTTTGCGGAACCGGCGGGCAGGGTATTTTGACCGCTGCGGAAATCGCAGGTTTGGCGGCAATGTACGACGGATATCATGTTAAAAAATCAGAAGTCCACGGCATGGCGCAAAGAGGCGGTTCGGTAGAATCGCATCTGCGCTTCGGAAAAGAAGTTTTTTCGCCGATTATTGCCGGCGGAGAAGTTGATTTTATACTGGCTTTTGACAAAGGCGAACACGACAGAATGGTAAATCTTTTGAAAAAAGACGGCATTGATTTATTTCCGGAATTCGTCGAAGCCGATAAAAAAATTACCGATAAAAAATTTTTAAATACCTATATGCTGGGAATTTTATCAAAACACTTGGGCTTATCTAAAGAAAGCTGGCAAAAAGCGATGAAAGATGTTTTTAAAACAAAATTTATAGAAAAAAACTTTGAAGTCTTTAATATGGCTAACGGAGACGTAAAATGATTTTTAATGAAGCGGTTGAGTGCGCCGGTAAAGAAAATTTAAAGAATATCCAGTCTGAAAGATTGGCAAAACTTGTTAAATACGTTTATAAACATTCTCCAATTTACAAACAGAAAATAGACGCTTTGGGAATCAATCCTGAATCGATAAAAAGCATAGACGACATCATAAAACTTCCTTTTACTCCTAAAGAGGATTTGAGAGATTACTATCCGTTCGGATTATTTTCAGCGGATATAAAAAATGTCGCCGAAATCCATGTTTCCAGCGGAACAACCGGCAATCCGACAGTTGTAGGATATACTAAAAAAGACCTGGATTTATGGTCTGAAGTTTCGGCTAGATGCATTGCCTGCGCAGGAGCAAACAAAGGAGACATGATTCAGGTAGCATACGGATACGGATTATTTACGGGAGGTCTCGGTCTGCATTACGGAGCTCTTCATTTGGGATTAACGGTTCTTCCGATGTCATCGGGACAGTCAAAAAGACAAATAAAGCTTATGCAGGATTTCAAACCGAGAATCTTGGCATGTACTCCGAGTTACGGGTTATATCTTGCCGAAGAAATGAGAGAAATGAATCTTGATCCGAAAACAAGCAAGTGGGAAATAGGAATTTTCGGAGCCGAACCTTGGAGCGAGTCAATCAGAAAAAATATTGAAAACTCATTAAATATCAGCGCAACCGATATTTACGGATTATCTGAAATTATCGGTCCCGGAGTTGCCCAGGAATGCACATATAAAGAAGGACTCCATATTTGGTCCGACGTTTTTTATCCTGAGATTATAGATCCGGACACAAACCTTCCCGTACCTGAAGGACAGCAGGGAGAACTTGTCATAACAACGCTTACAAAAGAAGCCATTCCTCTTTTAAGATACAGAACGAGAGACATAGCTTCTTTAACATATGAAACTTGCAAATGCGGAAGAACAATGCCGAGAATAAGCAAAATCAGAGGAAGAACCGACGACATGATTGTTGTGAGAGGCATTAATGTATTTCCTACGCAGGTGGAACACGCGCTGCTGCAGATAGACGGGACTTTACCTAATTACTTAATCATTGTGGACAGACAGAACGGGACGATGGATACGGTTGAAATATGGGTCGAAGTAGACGAAAAAATATTTTCCGACGAAATGAACGCAATGTCGGAATTAAAAAACAAAATCAAGAGAGTCATAGAAACAACTTTGGGCATAGGAACGACAATTAAACTCGTTGAACCTAAGACAATAGCAAGAAGCGAAGGCAAATCAAAAAGAGTTATAGACAGAAGAAGTCTGTAACAATCGGGGATACCTATGATTTTAAAAAACAAAACGCTTGCATATTTTAAAGAGTTGACTGCTCTGGTAAAAAGTAATTATGTGACTATTGTTGCTTTCATTGTCTTATCGGTACTGCTGGAATTTATAGTAATACCTTTTGCATCTGTTTTTTTATTGGTATTTTTGATGTTTACACTCTCAAAAACCGCTGACTTTAAACCGGGAAAAGGAAAAATTCTTAACTTTATGCTGTTTTTTATTTTCATAATACTGTTTGTTGTATTATTTGTAACGCCTAGCACAATATTCTTAATATTTTCAAATGATATTCTTCCGTCCGAACTCGGAGCTTCCACTCTTATAAAAACTTCGATAGAACTCGGAACTTTTTTATCTCTGGTGTTTATATTTATCCCTTTCAGGATTTTTGACGCAAACGAAAACATCATAAAAGCGGGAAAATACTCTTTCGTTATCATTAAAAAAAATCTTTTCACGTTTATATTGTTAATACTGTTTTTGTTGTCTTTGAATTTTCTCTCAATTTACGTTGAACACATCGATTATTTCATATACCTTATTGATATTATTTGTATGGCAAGCTTATATAAACTGCACGTTAAAAATTCTTTAAACAAGGATATCTTATGAAAATTAACCAAATATCTATTTTTATTGAAAACACAAAAGGAAGACTTGCCGAAGTTTGTAATTTGCTCGGCGACAAAGGAATTAACATCAGAGCCTTAACTATTGCCGAAAGCCCGGAATTCGGAATTTTAAGAGTTGTGCTGGATAAGCCTCAGGAAGCAAAAGAAATTCTTAAAGAACACGGATTTATTGCCATAAGCACAGAAATTGTAGCCGTAGAAGTTTCTGACACTCCGGGAGGACTCGCAAAAGCGCTGCAAATCTTGGCTCAAAACAATATTGACGTTGAATATATGTACGGATTTGTAGAAAAAGCTACCGATAAAGCGCTGATGGTTTTTAAATTTGTAAATACCGACAAAGCAATTGAAGTGCTGCAGAAGAACAATATCAGCGTCGTCGATAAAAAAACGGCTTTGGGTTTATAATTACCGTGGCGGATATTACTAAAAATTTTAAAGCCGTATTATTTGATATGGACGGAGTAATCGTAGATTCGATGCCGTATCATTTTATATCGTGGTTTGAAGCTCTTCAACAATACGGAGTAAGCGTAACTCCTTTAGACATATACGAAAAAGAAGGCGAGAAAAGCGATATTTGTATAAAATATTTTTTCGAAAAAAACAATGTCGCAATAAACGATACAATAATTAAAAAAGTTCTGTCGCTGAGAAACGATATTTTTCAAAAATATTTTAAACTTCGTTTATTCCCGAACATAGAAAATATTCTTAAAGACTTAAAGAAAAAAGGCATTTTATTAGCCATAGTCACAGGTTCAAGCAGAAATAAAGTTATCTCCATTCTTCCTGCCAGTATATCTGAAATTTTCGATATAATTATTTCGGCAGATATGCTGAAACAGGGAAAACCTTTTCCTGAACCATACTTAATGGCTGCAGAAAAATTGAAGCTTTTGCCTTCGCAATGTATGGTTATAGAAAATGCCCCTTACGGAATCCGTGCGGCTAAAGCGGCAAATATGTATTGTATCGCAGTTGCTACCGGTTTACCGAAACAATACTTAGAGCAAGCTGATGAAACATATAATACGCTCGGCGAAATTTTTAATAAACATACTAATGTATTATAAAAATATTTAAAATACCTATATATTCACTGATATTCTGCAGTTAAATGAATATATTAAAGGATTTGATACGTTTCTTTCATATTGCTTAAAAACCATATTGTTTCATGTGAAACAGCAATATTATGAAAAAAATTTTATTAGTTAACCCTCCTGTTTATGATTTTGCAGCTTATGATTTATGGGCAAAGCCTTTGGGATTATTATACCTGTCTTCATTATTAAAGCAACAAAATATTAATGTCATGTTTTTTGATTATACCGATAGACACTCCCCGTTATTATCCAGAGAAGAAAAATCAAATAAATACGGCTGCGGGCATTATATAAGAGAAGAAATTCAAAAGCCGGAAGTTATAAAAAATATTAAAAGAAAATTTTACCGTTTTGGCATTCCTTCCGATATTGCAGAAAAAGCTTTCAGACAAATCGATACGCCTGATATTATAATTATAAATTCAATTATGACTTATTGGTATCCGGGCATTAAAGAAATAGCGGCAATTTTAAAATCTATTTTTCCAAATACTCCAAGAATATTAGGCGGGATATACGCAACTCTTTGCGAAGAACACGCAAAATCTCTTGAAGACATTACAGATATCGCATCAGGCAGTTTATCCTCTTTAAATAAAATATTTGCAAAATATAATATACCGGCAAGCATTAATAATGAATTTAACTATTTTCCGGCTCCTGATTACTCCTTTTATAACAAATTAGAATACATTGCAATTCGAATGAGTTTAGGATGTCCTTTCAACTGCACATACTGTGCACAGAAATATTTAAATAATAAATCTTATACCTCAAAGACTTCTGATATTATTGCTGATGAAATTTATAATCTGACAGGCAATGGCAACATAAAAAATATAGCATTTTATGATGATGCGTTGCTGTACAAGCCTAATACGGGGATAAAACCTTTATTGAAACAATTTATACGAGATCATAATTTCTTTCACTTCCATACTCCTAACGGACTTCATGCTAAATTTTTAGACCTTGAGCTGGCAGAGTTAATGTTTAATGCAAAATTTATTAACCCTAGATTCAGTCTTGAGTCTTCAGATTACAAAGAACAAAAAAATAGTGACAGCAAAATTTCAAATACAGAATTTGCAAAAAGCATGAAATATCTTAATGCAGCCGGATATAAGCAAGGAGAATACACTGCATATCTTTTAATAGGTATTCCCGGTCAAAATATAAGCGCAATAAAAGACTCTATCCATTTTGTAAATGATCTGGGAGCAAAAATATCTCTGTCGGAATATACTCCGATACCTCATACAAAAAACTGGGATAATATTAATAATACATATACAGAAGAACCTTTATGCCAGAACAATACATATTTTATATCACAGTCAAAAGAATATGATAAAATATTAGACATAAAAAAACTTGCTAAAGATTTAAATAATAAGTTATAATGTTTCACATGAAACAATTGCATTAAAACAAATTTATGAATTATAAAAAAGAACAAATTCCATCTCCAGACGCAATTTATCCTATAAAAACAAATAAGGCTGCTGTTTTTATAAAAAACATAGTAACATCCGATAAAATCATTGTCGGCGATTATACAATCGGTTTTTCAAGTAAAAAAGAATTTAAAAAAAATGTTTTATTCCATCTTTTAAACGATAAACTTATTATCGGAAAATTTTGTTGTCTAGCGGAAAATGTTAAATTTTTTATGGGAGCATTCCACCATAATAATACAAACTGCTTCAGCACATATCCTTTCCTTCATCTGTCGGGCAGATGGGGAAAAGAAGAATGGAACGGGGATGACTGCAAATTTAGAGGGGATACTGTAATAGGCAACGATGTATGGCTCGGAAAAGACTGCGTGATTCTACCGGGAATACATATAGGAGACGGCGCAATTATCGGAGCTTATTCTATAGTAACAAAAGACGTTCCTCCATACACTATCATGGGCGGTAATCCTGCTAAAATAATAAAAAAACGTTTTGATGATGAAACTATTAATATCCTTTTGAAAATAAAATGGTGGGATTGGGATTTAAACACCATTACTGAAAATATACATATATTAAAAAGCAGCAATAAAAAACAATTAAAAGAATTAGCAAAATATATGGGATTTATTAAATAGGAGTAATCATTATGAGCAAAGTCATAGCAATAGCAAATCAGAAAGGCGGAGTAGGAAAAACAACTACGGCAATAAATCTTACGGCAAGTTTGGCGCATTTAGGACAAGAATGTCTCTTGATAGATATGGACCCTCAGGCAAATACAACCAGCGGACTGGGAATAGACCAGGCAGGTATAACTAAAACTATCTATAATGTTTTAATTGATGAAGTAGCTTTGGAAGATACTTTGAGAACAACTTCAATGGATTGGCTAGATGTTGCTCCTGCAAGCATGGATTTAAGCGGAGCCGAAATTGAACTTGTTAATATCCCGCAAAGAGAAGAAAGATTAAAATTAGCTTTAGAAAAATTTCAAAAAGTTTATAAATATATTGTAATCGATTGTCCGCCTTCTTTAGGATTGCTTACTATTAATTCTTTAGTTGCTGCAGATACGGTTTTAATACCTATGCAGTGTGAATTTTTTGCATTACAGGGGCTCGGACAACTTTCAAAAACAATTTTTACTCTCATGCAAACATATAATTTAGATCTTGAAGGCGTTCTTTTTACGATGTTTGACAGCAGGACAAATCTTTCCCAACAAGTAGTTGAAGAAGTTGTAAAATTTTTTGGAGATAAGGTTTATAATACAAAAATACCAAGAACTGTTAAACTGGCCGAAGCTCCTAGTTTCGGAAAACCTATAATACTTTATGATAAAAGCTGCAAAGGTTCGGAAGCTTACTTAGAATTCGCATCAGAATTTCTTTCAAAACAAACAATTTCAAAATAACAGGAGAATATTATAATGTCAAAACAAAAATTAGGCAGAGGGTTAGAAGCAATATTATCGCCGCTTACGGCAAATAAACAGTCAACACCGGCTTCAGAACACGTTATTAAAATTGCAATAGATAAAATTAAACCTAACAGACATCAGCCAAGACTTAATTTCAACGAAGAAAAATTACAGGAGCTGGCAGATTCAATTAAGCAAAACGGGCTGCTTGAACCTGTGTTGGTTATCCAGTCAATTGCTCCGGGCGAATATGAATTGATTGCCGGCGAAAGAAGATTAAGAGCATCTAAACTTGCCGGACTCAAAGAAATTAAAGCTATTGTTAAGACATCTGCTTCAGATAAAGACAAATTAGATATTGCATTGATAGAAAATATTCAAAGAGAAGATTTAAATCCTATTGAAGAAGCTATGGCTTATAAGAAATATGCCGAAGATTATAAATATACGCAGGAACAGATATCCCATATTGTCAATAAAAACAGATCCGTTATAGCAAATACGATGAGATTGCTAAATTTACCTAATAATATTCAAAATATGATAATAAACGGAACTATATCTTCAGGACACGGAAGAATGCTTGCAAGTATAACCGATGAAAATAAACTGCAGGAATTGGTCAAACAAATTATTGAACAAGGTCTAACCGTAAGAGATATAGAAAATATAGTAGCTGTATCAAAAAGCAACAGTAAACCAAATAAAATTGAAAAACCTAAAGACATCGAAATATCTAATTTGATTGAAGAATTGCAAAGAACTTTCGGCACAAAAGTTGAAATAACTGGAAACGGTAAAAAGGGAAAAATAATCTTCAATTACAGCAATTTATCCGATTTGGAAAGAATTTCAAATATTTTTAAGAAATAATTGTTGATAAAAACAGATTTTTTGACAAGATATGTTAAGTTATACCAGACGATTATTATAAATAAATGATTGAAAAATAAATCGTTTTTTACTTTTGATAAAAAACTTATAAAAAAATGAACTTTAATGTTATTAAGCTGTGGATAAGTTTCAAAAAATGGAAAAAAATGCTTGAAAAATATAAGAAATTTTATGAAACACAAAGAATTCCGTTTTAATGCCGCAAACACAACAAAATCAGATAATTATTCAGGCTTATTTTAAGGGTATTGAAAATTTACGGGAGAAGTAACATGGACGTTGCTGTAGAAATCAAAAAATACAATAATTCTTTGTTTAAAGAAAAAGTTAACCGTATTTATTTTGCGGATGCTTTTTGCCAATATCTTATACCCGATAAAAAAGAGCTGGAAAAAACATATAAAACAGCAAAAGACAACGCAATCCAATTTACATTAAATACGCCTTATGTTACGGATGCCGGAATCAAACATCTGCTTGAGAATATTGAACTTATTTATAAATATGAAGAAACCTTTGAAGTTGTTTTTAATGATTGGGGCGTATTTTATGAAGTAAAAAAAAGATTTCCAAAAATTAAGCAACTATTGGGAAGGCTTTTAACAAAACAAAGAACTGATCCGAATTCGTACGCTATTATTACAAATTCTCAAAAAACAAGTCATGAAAACGGCGTTACAATAAAAAAAGTTCCCGAAACTCTCTACAAGCATTTTCAAAGTTCCGTTATCAACGACAATATTTTCCAAGATTTTCTAATTGAAAATAATATAACCAGAGTTGAAATAGAATATTTGGCCTGGGATATGGATTTGCGCCTTCCTGACGCCGTAAAAGCTTCAGTTTATTATCCGTATGCACATATTACAACGACTAGAAACTGCGGTTTGCTGAATATGACTTACTCCGCATGTAATAAAATGTGTAATGAAATAATAATTAAATATGACGGCGAAGATATGCTTTTCCCGTATTATGCGGTTGGAAATACCGTTTACTATAAGGTTAAGGATATGGCAAAGCTCGGACAATACAGATGCATTGACAGAATTGTTTTCAACGATTTGGAAGCTTTTCATAATTTCGGAGAAATTAAATGAGTATTGACCTGAATATAGGAATAGACCATATTGATAAACTGCAAAAGCTCGGAAGTATCGGAATAAAAAAAGTTTTTTGCGGTTATATAGACGATGAGGGTAGAAAAAAATGGCCGGAAGAATTCTGCACATTAAACAGACGCGGATACAATGCAAGCATTATAGGTGCGGAACAATTCAAAAAGTTTGCATATGAAAGCGAAAAATACGGAATTGCCGTATACGTAACATTTAACGTCGTATATACGCCGGAACAATACGAATGGCTTTTGGAAGCAATAAATACGGTAAGTTCTTACGATGCGGTAAAAGGCATAATTATAAGTGATATGGGATTGTTGTTAAGACTGCATAAAATGAATTACGGCAAAGAAATAGTAATTTCAACCGGCGGGACTACTTTTAATTCGTCAGCCGTTTCTTTTTATAAACAATTTAATGTCAAAAGAATAGTGCTTGACAGACAGCTTGACATTAACGAAATGACCGAAATAATAGGTAACCATCCCGATATGGATTTTGAAATTTTCTTAATGTTCGGCAACTGCCTGTTTATCGACGGATTTTGCTCGTTTCTGCATTGTTTGGAAAATGAAGAAGACAAAACATCCTGCTGTTACTCTCCTTCCGAACTGCAAACGCATTGCGGATTTATTCACAAAGCCCAAAGAAACAATTCGTTTGAGATTATTGCAAAATCAAATAAAAAATACAATATCGGTTTTGATGAAAATATAAAAAATTTATTTACCGGCTGCAATCTTTGCGCTCCTCAAAAATTATCCGAATTTTCAAACAACCTGACATATAAAATAGCTGCAAGGGGTTCTCATTTTATAAATGAATTTGAGACGATGTATCCTTTCTTGGAACAAATTTTTAATTTGGACAGAACATCGGCTGACAGACTGCGGCTTTTTAAAAATATATTTCAATACGAATGCGACGGATACGGCTGTTATGCCAGTAAAAAAATTATTTAAGACAGGAAAACCATTGTGCCTGATAAAATAGAAATAAACGAAGACTTTCAAAAAGCGGTCCATATATTGTCCAATACCGGCGATAACGTATTTATAACCGGAAAAGCCGGTACCGGTAAAACTACGTTTTTAAAATATTATGTTAACCATTGCCGTAAAAAATTCGTTATTCTTGCTCCTACCGGAGTTGCAGCCCTTAATGCCGGCGGCGAGACTATTCATTCGTTTTTTAAATTTAAAACCGATGTGACTCTCGGAAAAATCGTCAAAAAAAAATTAAATAAAAACTCAATATACAAAAACATTGACACTATAATAATTGACGAAGTTTCCATGCTCAGATGCGACCTGCTCGACTGCATAGATAAATTTTTACGGCTTAACGGAAAAATTTCAAAACTGCCTTTCGGAGGGGTGCAGATAGTTTTTGTAGGAGATCTCCACCAGCTTCCTCCGGTAGTTATGAAAGACGAACAGTACTTATTTCAGGGATATTACGACAGTCCTTATTTTTTCAGCGCTAAAAGCATGAAAGAATGTTTCTGTCATATTATTGAATTTAAAAAAGTTTACAGACAGGTTGATTCCGAATTCATAAATATTCTCAACTCCATACGAAACAATACTATCGAAGAAAAAACTATTTCTATATTAAACAGCAGAGTAAACAAAAATTTTTCGAAAGGGAAGTTATCGGTGCTTTTGACAACAACAAATAAAGCCGCCGAAATATACAACGAAAAATTTTTGCAGCAAATCAATGACGAAGAACGTTTATTCGCAGCAGAAACCGAAGACATAACGTCATTATCAAATTTCCCGGCAAACGAACAGCTAAAATTAAAAGTCGGCGCACAGGTAATGATGTTAAACAACGATAACAGAAACAGATGGGTAAACGGCTCTTTGGGAACTATACAATCAATCAAGAAAGATTTGTCCGTTGACAAATACATAATTTATGTAAAGCTGCAAAACGGCAATATTGAAGCGGTTGAGCCTTACAAATGGGAATTATTTAAGTATCAATGGAACGAGGAACTTAAACAAATAGAAACTGAAAGCGCAGGATATTTTTCCCAATATCCCATGAAGCTCGCATGGGCTGTTACGATACATAAAAGCCAGGGAAAAACTTTTGACAATGTTATGATAGATTTAGGCTGTTACGGCGCTTTTGCTCCCGGACAGCTGTATGTCGCTTTAAGCAGGTGCAAAGCCATAGAAGGAATAAGTCTTGCAAGACCCGTAAAAAAAACAGATGTTATCGTTGACGGGAAAATTGAAAAACTTTTTGAAATGCGTGAAAGGATAAATTATCTGACTGATCCGAAATATAAACTTTTATAACAATGAAAAATAAACCGTTTTTTTCAATTATTATACCCTTATACAATAAAGAACATTATATAGCCAGGGCAATATTTTCGGCATTAAACCAGACCTTTCAGGATTTTGAAATTATCGTAATTAACGACGGTTCAACGGACGGCAGCCTTGCAGCCGCAAAAGAAATAACAGATCCTCGAATCAGAATTTTTAATCAAAAAAATCTCGGAGTAAACAACGCCAGAAACGCCGGCATAAAAAAATCCAAAGGCAAATATATAGCTTTTCTCGATTCCGACGACGCATATACGCCGCAATTTCTTCAAACCGTTTATGAGATGATAAGACGATACGGCAAATACGAATTTTTTGCCACCGCATTCAAAAGAGTATACAAAGATAATTCCGAAACGGAAACAAAATACGGGACAAAAAATATTTATATAGTAAAAGATTTTATTACGCAAGTGGCAAAAACGGGAAAATTCTTTATACACATATCAGCGGTTGTCGTTAAAAAAACTGTCTTTGACAAAACTGGGTATTTCTTTTCGCGTTCTCCTAAATACCACAGCGGAATTACAATAGTCGACGATTTGGATCTTTGGATCAGAATTTCATGGAAATACGATCTTGTTTATTCAAACACAGCAGGATGCATATATTACACAAATACGCCCGTCAACGTAATCGGCGGATACGGGTTTAAAAATCTTGATTGTACTTTTTATGAAGACACTATTACCCGCTTAACACTGGAATCAGACAGCGGCAAACAAAAAAAGAATCTGCAGAAATTATTGTACAGACTGAGGAATTTAAGCGCCGTACAGTTTTTAATCAGAGGTCATTTTAAAGAAGCCGAATCCGTTATTAAAAAACAACCGGCGACTAAAGAAATACTTCAGATTAAAAATATGATAGAACTGCAAAAAAGCATAAAATATTTATTGGCAAAAAAACATACCGGCAGAAAAAACATTAAGAGGGCTCAAACTTGAAAATTGTGCTTGTAAATCCGTTATGGAGTTTTCAAAATTATCCTCCGGTAAATCTTACCGAACTGGCTTCTTATCTTATTGTAAAAGGTTTTAAAAACACAAAAATACTTGATTTGAATTTTGAAATAAAAAACAAATTTCATACCGAAAAGATTATCGAACTCTGCGCGGAAAAAATCTTAAGGTTGAATCCGGCAGCGGCAGCCGTAACATGCAATGCCGTACAGTTTCCTTTTGTATGTGAATTATCAAAAGTTTTAAAAAATAAAAATCCGAAGCTGCCGTTAATAATAGGCGGAGTGTCGGCAGGTTTAACCCCGTCCGGATTATTACGCAGTTCAAAAGCGGATTATGTCATAAGAGGCGAAGGCGAAAAAACTCTGCTTGAACTTCTGAAGGCAATCAAAAATAATTCCGGCGTCAAAAACATTGATGGAATTTCTTACAAAAATAACTCGGGAAGAATAACGCATAACCGGCCGAGGCAGCTGCTTGATATGGAAGAACTGCCGGTGCCGGCTTTTGAACTTATAGCTGATAATCTTAAGCGCAATAAACTGGTCTGGCTTACGGCAAGCAGAGGCTGCGCATATAAATGTAAATTTTGTTCCGGAAACGCTTTATGGCATTATCAGAGAAGAAAGAATCCTGACAATATTTACCGGCAGATAAAAATTCTTAAAACGCAATATAAAATTAAAAATTTTATTTTCGGCGACGACTGCCTTACCCTTAACAAAGAATGGCTTTTAAATTTATGCAAAAAAATAAAACCTTTGAAAATGGATTGGGGATGTCTTGCCAGAATAGACAGTATCGATGATGAAATTCTGCAGGCTGCGAAAAATTCAGGATGCCGCCAGATTTACCACGGAATTGAATCCGGCAGCGGCGCCGTAAGAAAAATGATGGATAAAAAAATTCAATTTAACACAAATCAATTTATTTATGAGACCGTAAAGAAAGAGATTTCTGCCGATTTTGAAGTCATCTGTTCTTTCATGACGGGAATTCCTTTTGAAACTAAAAAAGATATTTCCAAAACAGCTTCGTTTGCAAAACGCCTTAAAAAACTGGGGGCTAAAGTACAGCTTTGGATTCTCACTCCTTATCCGGGTTTAAAAATAATAAAAGAATACAAGAAACAGCTCATACAAATAAACAGAACCGAATTAAATCTCCGGCAGGATGTTTTTAATACGGCGCAGTTTTATTTGTACGGAAGCTTCATAGAAAAATACAAAAAGCATAATCCTGATAATTATATGTTTCTTCCGCAAGATATGAACCTTAAAGATTTTGTACAATATTTTCATAAGATACAAAAAAGTTTAGAGATCGGACAAAAAAATATACAATTAACAGATAAAGAATTATTTGTCTTACAAAACACAAAGAAATGAATTTACTTCTGACTACACAATGTTTGTCAAAATGCAAATTTTGTTTCGTTCCGGGACAATTGAAAAATAAACGGAACGAAATGTCTTTTGCCGAATTTAAAGATTATCTCGACAGAATCAACAAAATATATAAAAAGAACAAACCGCCTGTAGGCCTTCTCGGAGGAGAGCCTACGCTTGCAAAAGATTTTGCGCTGATAATAGCCCATTCAAAAACATATAAAGGCGGCATACGTCTTTATTCAAACCTTATAACCGAAAGGAAAAACATAGAATATATGCTGGGCGCAAAAAATATGGTTCTTGTATGGAATGTCGGTTCGTACATTCAGGCTGCTGCAAAAAATAAGAGTCTCATTTTAAAAAATTTATCAATAATAAAAAAAGATTTCGGCCGAAATATTATCGCCTCAATTACTCTTCACCATAAATTTAAAAAACAAGATTTTGCCGGCATCATAAAAATACTGAAAAAATATGACATTCAAAATATCAGAATCGCCCTTGATGCAACCAGACATAAAGAGTTTATAACTGACGGACGGCAGGTTTACGAATTCATTAAATACCTTACAGAGTTAAGTTTTACGGTAAGAACGTCATACTGCGGACATTTTGTTAAATGTATGTTTGACAAACAACAGGAAAAATATTTAAAAGAACATATTGAAAATTTTAATTATAACGACTGTTCGGTGAATTATCCGATTGATATCTTGCCGGGAGGACAAGTTGTCCCCTGTATGAAATTTGCGAACAGACAAAGCAAGCTGTATTTGTTAAACTATACAGACTTAAAAAAACTTAAAAATGACATAAAGAAAAAATTTAAAATAAATATTACGCCCGCTTTATGCATAAAATGTAAATTGAAAAAAGATTGCGGAAAATTGTGCACACAACTAAATGAAAACAAAAAATAAATTTAAAATCATCACGGGATTTACTCCTTCCGATTCTATAAAGAATTTGAAAAAAAACGCAATATCGCGCGTATACTGCGGCTATTATGACGACGAATCTGAAAAAAAATGGCCTGTTGCTTTCGGCTGTATAAACCGCAGGGGCGAAGGAGTTAATTTTTACGGATGGGAAAAGCTGGCGCGGTTTGCAAAAGAAGCGCACAAAGAAAATATCTCCGTTTATGTTACCCTTAACAGCCACTATTACATAAAAGAACAATACGGATGGCTCAAAAAAGCTGTAAAACATATCAAAGACGAACCCGGCATAACAGGAATAATAACAAATGATTTAGGGTTACTGCTTCTTTTAAAAGAAATGAATTTCAAAAAAGACATTACCATATCCACGCTGGCAACGGCTTTTAACAGCAATGCCGTAAATTTTTATAAAAAATTCGGAGCAAAAAGAATAGTGTTGGACAGACAGATGACTCCGAAAGAAATTCTTGACATAACCGCAGCGCATCCCGATACCGATTTTGAAATCTTTGTTCTTTCTGCGGGAGGCTGTCTTTTTATAGACGGATACTGTTCTCTGTTCCATTGTTTTGAACAATTAAAGAATGAAACCGTATTTGCCGGCATAAGCAAAGGACAAAAATATGATACGTCAACTCCCGGAGCCGGCTGCTGCGAAGTATTGAATTGTTTGAATTCGAACCGATTCAGTTTAACGGATTGTTCCGCAAATACCGAAACCGAAAATTTTTTTAATTTATCAAAAACCCTTGGATTCAGCTGTAATATATGTATGCTATACAAATTAAAAGATATTGGCAACATTACCTTAAAAATAGACAACAGAGGCGCCAACGGCTCAGGAGTAACGAATCTGGAAATGTTAAGCCGTCTTTTGAATGCTGCAGGAACTTCAAAAAATAATAATGAATATATAAAAAAAGCAAAACAAATTTTAAAACAATGCAAAAATATCAAATGTAATTCAAAAATATGTTTATACGGCAAATAAAATGGAAATAGCTTTTATAACCGACAATCTTAATACCGCAAAAAAATGCCGCAACGCGGACATTTTATATTTCGGCGATGAATTTTGCCAAAATAGAATTCCCGATACAAAAACCGTGCAGACAGCATACGAGCTGGCAACGGCGCGCAAAATAAAATTTACATTCGTGCTGCCATATATAACAAATGAAAAAATTAAGGCAGTTGACCGTGTTTTAGAATATTTAAACGGGCTGGAAACAAAAATTGAAGTTGTTTTTAACGATTGGGGAACTTTTTTAATGATTGCCGCTTACAAAAACTTATCGCCTGTTCTGGGAAGGCTGCTTGCAAAACAAAGAAAAGATCCCGTTGCGGAAGATATTATCCTAAACAAACAGAATAAAATGAAAATAATAACAGGAACCCGTAAAAAGCTTATGGTTGAAACAAAAAAAGTGCCGTTGTCTCTTAAAACATATTTCCAAAAAAGTTTTTTGGATATCGCGCATGTAACAGATTTTATGATTTCAAACAACATAAACCGCTTCGAGCTTGATTTGCTGCCTTGGGGCAGTAAACTGAATATAAATAAAAAAATTAAACAAAGCGTCTATTATCCGTTTGTTAACATTTCTACAACCAGGTACTGCGGAGCAATAAATTTGTCATACGCAAACAAATGCAATTTTATCTGCCGAAACCGGACGCTTGAAATAGGAAAAGATAAATTAAAATATACTTATATAATAAAAGGCAACGCGATTTTTTATAAAGCTTCGCCGGAAATGTTATCGAAAGCTTTAAGCAATAAAAACACTGACAGAATAGTTATTAATGATCTGCCGGCTCTGCAGCATTTAAAAGATAAAAAAATCCGGCTTAATAAAGTATAATTACAGTTAAAAGAGAATATTATGAAAATTTTAGGAATATCAGCTTTTTATCACGATTCCGCGGCAGCCGTAACAATTGACGGAAAAATTTCCGCCGCCGCACAGGAAGAAAGATTTACAAGAAAAAAACATGACCCTTCCTTTCCTGTAAACGCCGTAAAATTCTGCTTAAAGCAGTCGGGGCTTAACATCGACGATCTTGACGCCGTGGCATTTTATGATAAACCGTGGCTAAAATTTGAAAGACTGATGATGACATATTATATGTATGCGCCGAAAGGATTTAAATCTTTTGTAGAAGCCGTTCCCGTCTGGACAAAAGAAAAAATGTTCCTGAAAAAAATTATTGAAGAAGAACTTACTTCTATAGAACAATACGATTTCTCTAAATTCAAATTGCTTTTTCCGTCTCATCATTTATCTCATGCGGCAAGCGCTTTTTATGCAAGCCCTTTTGCTTCTTCGGCAATCCTTACAGTTGACGGCGTAGGAGAATGGGCAACGGCATCGATAGCTTTCGGCGAAGGGAAAGAAATTACTTCGCTTAAAGAACTTTCTTTTCCCCATTCTCTCGGATTATTTTATTCCGCAGTAACGTATTATCTCGGCTTCAGAGTCAATTCGGGAGAATACAAAGTGATGGGCCTCGCCCCTTACGGAAACTCCGGATCGGAGCAGACGGAACAGTATAAACAAAAATTGAAAGAGCATATTATTGATATAAAAAACGACGGGTCATGCTGTCTTAACCAGGATTTTTTTGATTATTCTACCGGCATGAAAATGACTAAAAATGACAAGTGGCAAAAATTGTTCGGCATAAAAAAAAGAGAGCCGGAACAGGACTTAACGCAGCAGCACTGCGATTTTGCGCTTGCATGCCAGCAGATTACCGAAGAAAGCGTAATAAAAATGGCCCAAACCGCAAAGAATCTGACAAAATCTGAAAATTTATGTTTAGCCGGCGGCGTAGCGTTAAATTGTGTGGCAAATTCAAAAATTATGCAGACCGGAATATTTAAAAACATCTGGATTCAACCCGCATCGGGAGATGCCGGCGGAGCATTAGGAGCAGCTCTTGCAGCGGAATATATTTATTTCGGTTCCGAAAGAACTGCCGGCGGGCAAACGGACATTATGAAAGGTTCGTATCTTGGCCCGGATTTTTGCAAATGCGAAATCAATAAAATGATTAAAACATTTAAAGCCTGCGCAGAATATATAGACGACGAAGAAATGCTGCTGGAAAAAACAGCACAAGCCGCCGCAGACGGTAAAGTTATAGGCTGGTTTCAGGGGAAAGCTGAATTCGGACCGAGAGCTCTCGGAAACAGATCGATTATTGCAGATCCCAGAAACGAGCAAATGCAGATGAAAATGAATCTGAAAATAAAACACAGAGAAAGTTTCAGGCCGTTTGCCCCGTCAGTTACCGATGAAGACGCCCGGAATTATTTTGACATCGCAACCGAATCTCCGTACATGCTTTTGACGGCAGACGTAAAAAAAGACATTTGTTACAATCTGCCCGACGGCTATAACAATTTTGCGGTTAAAGACAAATTATATTTTAAACGTTCGGCTATTCCGGCCGTAACGCATATAGATTTTTCGGCAAGAGTACAGACCGTCTCAGGAAAAACAAATCCGCGGTTTTACGGATTAATTAAAAAATTCAGCCGTATTACAGGCTGTCCGGTACTTATTAATACCAGCTTTAACGTAAGAGGAGAACCTATTGTGTCTTCTCCCGAAGACGCGTACAGATGTTTTATGAATACGGAGATGGACTGCCTTATTATCGGCAATTTTTTCTTTGAAAAAGAAAAACAGAACGGCAGCACAATATTAAAAGAAACCGCCAAACAAGATTTTATTCTTGATTGAAACAAAGGACTATATATGAATAAAGAACAGGAACTGAAAGTAATGGTCGTATTGTCTCTGGCATTTTTAGCCGCGTTTTTTATATTTAAAATTAAAGTGCTTGCAATCGGCTGCATGCTGTTGCTGCTTTTGGCGCTTGTAGGCGGCAAACCATCTGTTTTTATTGCAAAATCATGGATGTCTTTCGCTCACATTTTAGGCAAAATTAACACTAAAATACTTATAGGAATCTCCTATTATTTCTGTTTAACGCCGATTGCGTTTATTTTCAGATTATTCAACAAGAAAGATGTTTCTGATTTTTTCAATAAAAGAGACGATACCTGTTTCAAAGATACGAATAAAAAATATACAAAAAAAGATTTAGAAACGCTATGGTAACATGCAAAAAAAATCTTTTAATAATTTCTCCCACCGTTCCGCGCAGTGACACAAACGCCGGAGATTACCGCGTTTGGATAATGACAAAAGAGCTGAGCGGATATTTTAATATTTTTTTTATGCCTCTCAATTATAAAACGGCAGATTTAAAATACGCCGAAAAATTTAACGGCAAAACAGCACAGATAATAAAACCGGTTAAATCCGTTTCTCTTTTTAAAAAGACTCTCAAAAATTTTAACATCTCCGTATGCCTTTTTGAAAAATACTGGAGCATGACTTTTGATATCCGCCGGTTCATAGAAGTTTCCCCTTTTTCGATAATTGATATTCATGAAATCGGCTTTTTAAAAACTGCTGCTCAGTCACGGATACAACTTATTACACACGCTTCAATATATAAAGCAAAAGAGCTGCTTTTTTACAAAGACGCCGATCTGCTTATAGCAATCAGCGAAGAAGAAGAAAAAGAACTGCACAAATATTTTCCGGATAAAAACATTGTCGTTATCCCCACCTGCACAGATGCCGCAAACTTAAAATTTAAAACTTTTGAACAAAGAAAAGACATTTGTTATTTCGGTTTTTTTAAACATCATCCCAATATAGACGCCGTAAGATATTTTTCCGAAAATATTTTCCCGAAAATTCAAAAAGAGCTTCCTGCCGTTAAATTTCATGTTCTCGGCAACGGATCTTCAGTCTTCAATAATTTGTATGATGATGTCATAACCAAAGAAAACATAAAAAACATTTCCGCTGAACTGTCAAAATATAAAGTTTTTGTATGCCCTTTAAGATACGGAGCGGGTTTAAAGAAAAAAGTCCTTGATTCCATGGCGGCAAAAACGCCGGTCGTTTCAACTTCTTTCGGCTTTGAAGGAATTAAAAATATGCAGAGCCGGTCATTAAAAATCAACAGCCCAAAATTTACCGAACAGCTGATTAAAATTTATAAAAATAAGCGGCTCTGGTCGCGTTTGTCAACGAAAAATTTTAATACGGTCAGCAAATATTATTCATTGAAATCCTTTACAGAATATGTCAAAAAATTTGTCCGGACTGTGAAGGCAGAATCTTGAAATTTATAAGATTTTATATTATGATATTAGAATGCGAAAACTTCTTTTCTTTACTTTTATTCTTATAATATATTCTTTATTTTCAGCCGGATGCAGCAACGAAGAACTCACTATAGACCTCAGCGACGCGCCTCAAATAGACACCGTAGTGCTGCAAAGCGGCGACATTTTGGCAAAAACTTTCGAAAAAACAAAACTCCCTTCACAGGAAGCGTTTGCAATAATGCAGGAACTCGGCAAAATAATGAATATAAATAAATGCAAGCCGAATGATTTTTATGAAATCACTTATTCAACGCAGTCTGACACGTGGACAGATTTTAAATATTTCCCTTCCGGAAAATATTTTTATTCAATAACAAAATCAACCGATAACATTATATCCGGACAAAAATTGGAATTTAACACTACAAAAAAAGTTTATACCGTTTCCGGAACTCTTGAAAACTCATTATGGGAATCTATGACAGCGGTAAACATAAGACCGGAAGTAATTCTTGCCTATGCGGATATGTTCGCATGGCAGATAGACTTTTTAACCGACCCGAGAAAAGGAGACGTCTTCAAATTAATATACGAAACGGAAATGCTTGATAAAAAGAATACCGTCATTAACTCAAAAATTCTCGCAGGACAGTATATAACACATTCTTCATCCTTTACGGCGGTCAGGTTTTCAAACGGCAAAAGCATTGACGGATATTTTGACGAAAACGGCAAGTCGGGCAAAAGAGCGTTTTTAAAAGCCCCTTTACAGTTTACAAGAATTTCCTCTTTCTTTACGAAGAAACGATTCCATCCTATTTTAAGATATTACAGAGCACATGAAGGAATTGATTACGCGGCTCCTTTAGGCACGCCGGTATCAGCCATAGGCGACGGTATAGTTAAAAAAGCGCAATACAGCGGAGGATTCGGCAATTTAATAATTATCAAACATTCCAACGGATATGAAAGTTATTACGGACATTTGTCAAAATACGGCAAAGGCGTAAAAAAAGGCGCAAGAGTAAAACAAGGACAGGTTATAGCTTATGTCGGCTCTACAGGTCTTTCTACAGGTCCTCATTTAGATTTCAGAATGAAAACGCCCGGCGGTTTTACTAACTTTCTTAAAATGAAAACGCCGCCTTCAATCACTTTATCCGGTCAAGACAGAGAAAAGTTTTTAAGCGAAAAAGACGCTTTTTTAAAACAATTGCAGGAGATTTAAATCCGGCAATTTTTCCGGCAAAAAATACGTAATTTTAAACTAAGTTTAAGCTTGACTATTATATGTCAATTTTATATACTTTATTGACGACAACATTAATATTTTTTAATATTTTGAAAACTTTCGGAATTTAATGATTTTTTACTTATCCACACTTGTGGATAACTTGGGGATAAGATGGATAAGACAGCTATAGATATATGGGAAAAAGTTGTGGATAACTTAACTTTATCCATCGGCAATGATTCGGTAAATTTATGGATTAAACCGCTAAAACCTCTTTCTCTTGCTGAAAATGTGCTGACATTGTCCGTACCTAATATCTTTTTTTCACAATGGATAGAAAAAAACCAGCAATATAACATCGAACAAATTTTATCGGGTTTATGTTCCGCTCAGGTCAAGCTTGAATACAAAGTGCAGAAAGATATTTCCCCCATTATTAAAACTGTTGAAAATACGCCGGTTCACACCGACAGCCCTATGCCGTCAATTGTTAAGGACCAGATAAATCCTAAACTTACTTTCGACAGATTTGTTGTAGGAAATTCCAACAGATTTGCCCACGGGTGCGCAGAAGCCGTCGCAAAAAATCCCGGAAAACAGTTTAATCCTCTTTTTATATACGGAGGCGTCGGTCTCGGAAAAACGCATTTGCTGCACGCCATAGGGAATTCTTTAAAACAGCAGTTCCCTAATTTCAGAATACTTTATGTAACATGCGAAAAATTCGTATCGGAATTTATAGAAAATATAAAATCCGGTTCTTCGGATAAAATTTCGGCTTTTAAAAACAAATACAGAAATCTTGACTGCTTATTTATCGACGATATTCAGTTCCTTATGGGAAAAGACAGTTCTCAGGAAGAATTTTTTAATATTTTTAACACTTTAAAAGACGGCGGAAAGCAAATTGTCATTGCTTCCGACAGACCTCAAAACAAACTCGACCAAATAGAAGAAAGACTTATTTCCAGATTTAAATGGGGTAATACCGTAGACATACAGCAGCCTGATCTTGAAACAAGAATAGCCATTCTCAGAAAAAAAGCCGAAGAAGAAGATTTTTTTGTTCCCGACGACGTTATTATTTTTATAGCGAAACAAATTAAATCCAATATCAGAGAACTTGAAGGTAATTTGCTGCGAATCACTTCTTTTATTAAATTTACAAATACTCCGTTTACTTTAGATGCCGTTAAAACGGTTTTAAAAGACGTTGTTGTTCCTGAAGAAGATATTCAGATAACAATAGAAAAAATACAACAGATTGTCGCAGAACAGCATAATCTTACAATTAAAGATTTAAAAGCAAAAAAAAGAACCGCACAATTTGCTTTGCCAAGACAAATAGCGATGTATCTTGCGCGTACAATGACGGATATTTCAACCACTGAAATAGGAGACTCTTTCGGCGGCAGAGATCATACTACGGTAATGCACGCTTGCAATAAAATTAAAGAAAAACTTGAATCTGATCCTTATTTTGCGGCGCTTGTAAACAAGATTGTAAAGTTGATAAAAACGGACGATATTTAATTGTTGGTAATTTGTTATTTGATTTAAGTTTTTATGTATAAAATAAAAAATGTTTAATAAGTCTGATAACTCAAACAGGTTATCAACATACTTATTAGCATTAATATAAACGAAAAAACACTTGATACGTATAACTTTTTTACTTTTTAAAAAATTATTAAAGTTATACATACGGTTATTATTATTATTATTAGTTTTAAATAGAAAAAGGAGGAAGTAATAAATGAGAGTAATATGTGCAAAAGATGAATTGTTGAGAGGTATGCAAATCATACAGCCAGTGATAGCATCAAAAATAACACTTCCTGTACTTTCTAATTTTTTATTTGAAACTGACGGACAAAGAATAAAACTTTCCGCGACTGATTTGGAAATAGGCGTTACATGTTATATAAAAGGCGAGATACAAAAAGAAGGCGGAATAACAATCCCGGCGAAAAGATTTGCGGATATTATAAAAGAACTTCCTAACGGAGACATAGAGATAAAAGCCGACGAAACAAACCAGGTGAATATTAAAGCCCAGAAATCAAAATTTATTCTTATGGGAATAGAAAAAAAAGAATATCCGGCTTTGCCTGATTTTCCTAATGAAAATATTTTCTTTCTTAAAAGAGAAGTTTTAAATTCAATGTTTAAAAAAACAATATTCGCGGTTTCAAAAGATACTCAGAGATACGTTTTGAACGGAGTTTATTTTATAGCCGACGAAGGTTCGGTAAAAGCAGTTTCTACCGACGGAAGAAGACTTGCTTATATTTGTGTTGAAGGAATTGAAAACAAAGTTGTAAACAAAGCGATAATACCTACAAAAGCAGTCAACGATATTTTAAGGCTTATAGCTTCGGATGAAAAAGTTGAAAAAGTAAAAATAGGTCTGACCGATAATTTGATATCGGTAGAAATAGGAGACATCAGCTTTCAGTCAAAACTTATAGAAGGCGTTTTCCCTAATTATGAACAGGTTATACCTAAAAAAACAATATCAAAAATTAAGCTGAATGTCGCAAATACTATGTCAGCTGTAAAACAAATGGCTCTTTTGACGGGTGACAGATTATCTGCCGACAGATCTTCTTCGGTTAAGTTCAGTTTTGAAAAAAACAAAATGATTATTTCTGCAAATACGGTTGGTCTCGGTTCCGGAGAAGCTGAAGTTGATATAGACTATTCAAATGAATTATTTGATATTAATTTTAATCCGAATTACATAAAAGATATTTTACAGAATATGGATGATGAAAACGCCGTATTCGCTTATACTACATCTCAGAATCCGATAATTTTAACACCGGAAAAAGACAATAACTACATTTGTGTAGTTATGCCTATGAGATCGTAAAACCATGGAGTTAGTGGAAGTTTCCCCTATATTGGAAAAAATCACAAAAGAATTGGGGCTTGATGACAATTATTATGTCATTATGTCCGTTTGGGAGCAGGAAATAGGCAACGGCAGCATTGAACTTAACGGTTTTAAAGACGGCACTGTTTTTGCTTTTACAAAGTCTGCGGTGTATTTAAACGATTTGAATCTGAGAAAAAGACAGATTATAAACAGGCTGAATCAGTATCTCGGGAAAAAAGTCGTAAAAAACATTAAATGCGTAATTAAGTAGCGTGCAAATATTTGGAGGAAGTCAATGACAAATGAAGAAATAAAGAAATCGGCATCTGACTATGATGCTTCGAAAATTCAGGTTTTGGAAGGATTGGAAGCCGTCAGAAAAAGACCGGCTATGTATATCGGATCAACATCGGCCCAGGGGCTGCACCATTTGGTTTATGAAACGGTTGACAATTCCATAGACGAAGTTTTGGCAGGATACTGTAAGAATATAGACATAACGATACATCCGGATAATTCGATAACAGTACTTGACGACGGAAGAGGTATACCGGTTGATCCTCATCCTAAATATAAAGACAAATCGGCTCTTGAAGTCGTAATGACAGTTCTTCATGCCGGCGGAAAATTTGATAAAAATTCATATAAAGTTTCCGGAGGTCTTCACGGAGTCGGAGTATCCTGCGTTAACGCATTATCAATAAAAATGAAAGTGGAAGTTTTCAGAAACGGTAATATTTATTGCCAGGAATATTCAAAAGGCAAACCTCAGGGACCTTTGCAGATAACAGGCAAGAGCGAAGACAGAGGCACAAAAGTTACGTTTCTTCCGGATCCTGAAATTTTTTCCGTAACTACTTTTTCTTTTGATACGCTTGCAAACAGACTTAGAGAGCTTGCTTTTTTAAATGCCGGCGCAAATATAACGATTATTGACGAGCGTCAGGATAAAGAACATACGTTCCATTATGAAGGCGGCATTAAAACGTTTGTTTCTTATCTTAACACAAATAAACAGGTTATAAACAAAGAAGCCATATATTTTTCAAAAGACAAAGACGGCGTTAACGTTGAAGTTGCAATGCAGTATAACGATTCCTACAACGAACAAATTTTTACTTTCGTCAATAACATCAATACCATCGAGGGCGGAACTCATTTATCCGGATTCCGTTCGGCTTTGACGAGAGTCGTAAACGATTATATCAAGAAAAACGAATTGTCAAAAAATAAAGATTTGGCTCTTTCCGGAGACGACGTCAGAGAAGGTTTGACGGCCGTTATCTCAATAAAAGTTCCTAATCCTCAGTTTGAAGGACAGACAAAAACGAAATTAGGAAATTCAGAAGTGGAAGGAATCGTAAAATCGCTGGTAGGCGACGCTTTGGGTACTTTCCTTGAAGAAAATCCGGGAATAGCCGGACAGATTCTTGAAAAAGCCATCAATGCCGCCGAAGCAAGAGAAGCCGCAAGAAAAGCAAGAGAGCTTACTAGAAGAAAAGGTGTTTTGGATTCAGCGGCGTTGCCGGGAAAACTTGCCGATTGTTCCGAAAAAGATCCTTCAAAAACGGAAATATTTATCGTTGAGGGAGACTCCGCAGGAGGTTCTGCAAAACAGGGCAGAAACAGAGCTTTTCAGGCGATTCTTCCGTTGAAAGGTAAAATTTTAAACGTTGAAAAATCAAGGCTTACAAAAATTTTAACAAATGACGAAATAAGAACCATGATAACCGCTTTCGGCGCGGGAATCGGAAAGGACGATCAGGATTTTAACATAGATAAAGTCAGATACCATAAAATTGTTATCATGACCGATGCCGATGTGGACGGCGCCCATATCAGAACGTTGATGCTGACATTCTTTTACAGACAAATGCCTCAGCTGATAGAAAAAGGATATGTTTATATTGCGCAGCCTCCTCTGTACAAAGTAAAGAAAGGCAAAAAAGAAATGTATCTTCATACCGAAGAAGAGTTAGACCAGTTTTTATTCAGCCAGGGTTTAGACGGACAAACAATGGTGTTTTTAAAAGACGGACAGCAGTTCGGCGAAGAGATTCCCCAAAAAGAATTGAAAAAAATTGTAGATTCGATAGCCGAACTCGACGTTTTAGTTAAAAAGATGAACAAAAAAGGAATAAGCTGGCCTGAATATTTGAAATTTAAAGAAGAAGGAAGACTCCCTCTGTTCAGAGTAGTCGATCAGGGCAGCGTCAGATATATTTTCTCGGATAAGGAATGGAAAGAATTTAAAGCGGAACTTGCGGAGAGAAAAAGACAAATGCAGCAGGAACAGGGCGACTTGCCTGTCGACGGCTTGACGGAAGAAGTTCTGCCGGAATATAAAGAACTTTGGGAACTTCCTAGAATAGATACGCTGGCAAAAAAAATAGAAAGCGAAGGGTTGCATTTGCAGCATTACGGAACGATACACGTAAAACCTGTTTACAGACTAAAAAACGAAAATGACGTTCATGATTTAAGTTCTACCTCTCAGCTGGTTGAAAAAATCAGAGAGCTTGGCAAAAAAGGCGCAACAATACAGAGATATAAAGGTTTGGGAGAAATGAATCCCGAGCAGCTTTGGGAAACCACAATGGACCCGGAGAAGAGAGTGCTGCTGCAGGTAAAAATGGAAGACGCAGTTGAAACCGACAGAATATTTACGACATTGATGGGAGATAAGGTTGAACCGAGAAGATTGTTTATACAGGCTCATTCTCTGGACGTAACGAATTTGGACATTTAACGCATAGGATGTAAAATGCACGTTTCTTGTGTATATATTCATGGGACCGGCAAATTTTTCAGCAGGTTTCATCATGCAAAAGTTTTGACATACGAACAGATTCCTTTAGGAATTTCTTATATATCAAGTTCTTTGAAAAAAGCGGGACATTCGACGGAAATGTCGGTTTATACTCCCGACACGCAGGCCGTAGAGTTTTTGCGCGGCATTCAAAAAAATCCGTCATTGTTTGTGTTGTCTGTGATGGACAAAGACTGCGTTACGTCGCATGACGGTTATGCAGGAGTTCCGTCGCTGATAAAATTGATAAAAAGCAAATATCCTGACTCAAAGGTTTTATTGTGCGGGACATATATAACATTATTATCGCAGACAGACTGCGCTGAAAACGATTTGAAAAATACCGGAGCCGATGCTGTATGTATAGGCGACGGCGAAAAAGCGGTTGTTGAATATGCGGAACAGACGGAAAAAAATAATTACCGCAAAACAAACAATCTCTGGATAAAAGATAAAGACGGGCAATGGCTTAAATGCGAAACAAGTTTGTTCGTTGAAGATCTCGACAGCCTGCCGTATCCGGATATGGACTGCTGGTTTGATAAATGTGAAAATTTTGACGATTTGCAGATTAAGGTGCAGATGGGGCGCGGATGCTGCAACCGTTGCATATATTGCATAAGCCAGGTTTTTGAAAAAAGTTCACAGGGAAAATATTTCAGAGTAAGAAGCGCCGCCGGCATTGTCGGAGAAATAGAATATTTGCGCAAAAAATACGAAAATCTCGATTTTATTATTTTGGAAGTTGAAAACGGATTTTTTGACGCTGAAAATTTTTATTCTTTGTGCAGGGCTTTAGCGGATGAAAATAAAAAACACGATAAGAAAATAAAATATTCTCTAACGCTTGCATTTACGCCGTTGTTAATGCAAAACAATGCTTACATTATAGATATGATGAAGCAGGCAAACGTTGTAGCAATAAGTTTTTCAATCGAGTCAGGTTCTTTGGAAATAAGAAATAAGCTGAAAAGACCGTATGTTACGAACGAACAGATAATAGAGTTTTGCGGGAAACTGCATTTATACGGCATCAAAACGACCATAGCGGTTATGTATTGTTATCCGTTTGAAACACTGAAAACATATAATGAAACTATAAAGCTGTTACAGCTTTGCAAACCGGAACGCATAGATACTGCCGTCATGGGAGTAATCAGCAAAACAGAACTGGAAAGGTTAAAAAAGGAAATGAATTTCGGTCTTCCGAATTTGTTTGATAAACTGCTTTATCTTACGACTCAATGGCGCGTTTACAGAAAATATAAAACTTTAAAAGAAATATTATTTTTACGGTCAGACAATAAATATGTTTATCCGTTGGTCAGTTTATGGAATAAAATTGACAGGCATAAATTGGCAGCAGCAGAAAAGTATCAGGCAAAGGCAAAACAGGCGTTTGATGAACAAAATTATAAAACCGCAATAAAATATTTTAATAAGATAAAAATAGGCAGACATAACTCCTGGATATACGCGGACAGAGCGATAGCGAAAATGAGAATAAAAGATTATGAAGGCGCGGTTCAGGATTTTGACAGAATGCAGGCAATAGAAAAAAAAGAAGTGTATGAGAAATTGAAAAAAGAATGCTGCGATATGATTAACCAGAGGATTATATAATGCACATATGCTGCGTTTATATAAGAAACAGTATACACAGTTCGTCGGAGTTTGCTCATTACGATTTAAGATATGACATAATGCCTTTGGGAATATCGTATATATCGGCTTCTTTGAAACAGGCAGGGCATACGACAGAAATGTTATTCTGCGTACCCGGGAACTGCAATGAAGGAATTTTACGCTTCATTACAAAAACGCCCGACGTCTTTGCTGTATCGGTAGTATCCGAAAACGATTTTGAGCTTGCGGGAAATATTTTTACTTTAATAAAAAAACATTTTCCGGATGCTAAAATATTTGTCGGAGGCTCGTATCCTACCTTGGTTCCCGAATTGGTCTTTGAAGATAAAAGAATAGACGTTTTGTGCGTAGGCGACGGCGAAAAAGCGGCAGTTGATTATATGCGGCAGCTTGAATCCGGAAAGTTTGTTGCAACGGATAACTTATGGATAAGAACGGACTCTTCAGTAATTAAATGCTGCAAAAGCGTATTTACGGAAGATCTGGATAATCTTGCATACCCTGACAGAGCCGGCTGGGACCGGTGGGTTGTTTATTCGGAACAGCATAAAATATCTTTGGAAAGAGGATGCGTATACCGGTGCACATACTGCGCCAACCACGCTCTTTCACAAACGGCTCAGGGGAGATACGTCAGATACAGAAGCATAAAAGGCGTTATAGATGAAATAGAGCATATAAAAAAATCGTACTCTGCCGTGAAATCTGTATATTTTGATGCTGAAAACGCTTTATCGGATATAGAATATTTCCGTAAATTTTGTCTGGCTTTGGCTGATTTTAACGACAAATCCGACATAAAATTAAATTTTTCTTTGAAACTTAATTTTACGCCGAATTTGCTGAAAGACGGACAGCTTGTGGAATTAATAAAACAGGCAAATATAAACTGGATACATTTCGGTTTGGAATCAGGTTCTTTTGAAATAAGAAAGAAATTTCAAAGACCGTATTATACAAATGAACAGGTAATACGTTTTTGTGAAATGCTTAAAGAACGTAAGATTAAAATTTTAATACATGTTATGTATTGTTTTCCTTTTGAAACAAAAAAAACTTACGGCGAAACCGTAACATGTTTAAAAAAATGCAAAGCCGATATGATTTCGTTATCGTGGCTTACGCCGATAAAGAACACGAAATTATACGGACAGTTGGAAGGTGCGCTTTTTAAAAAGGCTTCAATGACGGAAAAATTCCGTTATTTATCCATGAGATGGCGCGTTTACAAAACATATAAAGATTTCAAAGAAGCTTTGTTTTTATCCGCAGAACCGTTGAGATATTTTGATAAAGCAGTTAATTTTTATAAAGGTTTAAAAGAAAAACGACACAAGAAAGACGAGAATTACAAGAGAAAAGCGAAAGAAGAATTTGATAAAGGCAATTTCGGCAGAGCGGTAAAATATTTTAACAAAGTTCATATTACGGAAAATGAAAGCTGGATATACGGAGACAGAGCGATAGCGGAAATGAATACCGGACGATACAAAGCAGCCTTAAAGGATTTTGATAAGGCGCTGCAGTTTTGTCCTGATGAAGTTTACAGACAGAAAAAAGAAGAATGTTTAAGCAAGATAAAAGAAGCTGATTAAAAAATATTATGAAGAGGTTAACATGGAAGAAGACAAAAATAAACCGGTTATAACTCCGGAAGTAATGGGAAATCCTAATATTCTTTCGCGCAATATCGAAGACGAAATGAAAACGTCTTATATCGACTATGCCATGAGCGTTATAGTCGGAAGAGCTCTGCCGGATGTCAGAGACGGGCTTAAGCCTGTCCACAGAAGAATTCTTTATGCTATGAAAGAAATGGGTTTAAGACATAATACGGCATATAAAAAATCTGCCAGAGTCGTCGGAGATGTGCTCGGTAAGTATCATCCTCACGGAGATGCCGCCGTTTATGATTCCATGGTAAGAATGGTGCAGGAATTTTCTTTGCGATATCCTTTGGTGGACGGACAGGGAAATTTCGGAAGCATAGACGGAGATTCTGCGGCTGCAATGAGATATACGGAAGCCAGAATGGCTTCAATAGCCGATGAAATGCTTGCCGATATAGATAAAAATACGGTTGATTTTACTCCAAACTATGACGGTTCTCTCGAAGAGCCTGTTATTCTGCCGTCAAAGCTGCCGGGTCTTCTTATAAACGGATCTTCCGGTATTGCCGTCGGTATGGCTACAAATATGCCTACGCACAATATTACGGAAATTATAGACGGAACGATTGCATTTATTGACGATCCTGAAATAGAATTCAGCGAATTGAACAAAATTATAAAAGGTCCGGATTTCCCTACAGGCGGCATCATTTTGGGGAAAGCGGGAATCAAACAGTATTTGGAAACCGGAAGAGGCTCCATCAAAATAAGAGCCAAAACGGAAATAGAAGAATTAAAGAATAACAGAGAAGCTATTATTGTCAACGAACTTCCTTATCAGGTAAATAAAGCAAACCTGATTTTGGCAATAGCTGATCTCGTTAAAGAGAAAAAAATAGAAGGTATTTCCGATTTAAGAGACGAATCTGACAGAGACGGTATCAGAATAGTCATAGAAATCAAAAGAGACGCCAATGCGCAGGTTGTTTTAAACCAGCTTTATAAACATACGCAGCTGCAGTCGTCGTTCGGCGTTATAATGCTTGCTTTGGTAAACAATAAGCCGAAAGTATTAAATATAAAAGAAATGCTTTTTCATTTTGTAGAGCACAGAAAAGTAGTGGTAATAAGAAGAACAAAATATGATTTGGCAAAAGCGGAAGCAAGAGCCCATATACTTGAAGGCTTAAAAATTGCAATAGACAATTTGGATGCAATAGTAAAAACAATAAAACAGTCTCCTGACACCGATGCTGCAAGATTAACCCTGATGGAAAAATTCAGGCTGTCAAAAATTCAGGCTCAGGCGATTTTGGATATGAAGCTGCAGCAGTTGACCGGACTTGAAAGGCAAAAGATAGACGATGAGTACATAGAGCTTATCAAGACGATTGAAAAATATAAATCTATTCTCGCTGATCCGAAAAAGATTTTAAACATTATTAAAGAAGAATTGGTTGTTTTGAGAGAGAAATACGGCGATGCAAGAAGAACGAAAATCACTGCGGCTGAAGCTGATTTCAATATTGAAGATTTGATTCAGGAAGAAGAAGTAGCCGTCACAATGTCTCATACCGGCTATATCAAAAGAATACCTGTAGATACGTATAAAATACAGGGACGCGGCGGCAGAGGCGTTGCCGGAATGACTACAAAAGACGAAGATTTTGTAGAACAGCTTTTCGTTACGTCTTCCCACGCATATATGCTGTTCTTTACCACAAGAGGAAGATTATACTGGACAAGAGTTTATGAAATTCCTGAAGGGAACAGAACGTCTAAAGGAAAAGCCATAGTAAATCTTTTGCAGCTTTCAAGCTCCGAAGAGAAAATTACGGCGGCAATTCCTATAAATTCTTTTGATCCTAAAGACATCAAAGACGAACATTTGTTGATGTGTACAAGAAACGGAACAATCAAAAAAATTGCGTTATCTGAATTTTCAAATCCTAGAAAAGGCGGGATTATTGCGATTAAACTTGATGACGGAGATATTTTGATAGGAGTCAAGAGAATTGAAAATAATCCGGAAGTTATAATAGCCACAAAACAAGGTATAGCGATCAGATTTAAAGAACAGGATGTAAGAGCTATCGGAAGAGCGGGTATGGGCGTCAAAGGAATAACTCTTGAAAAAGGCGACGATGTTATAGGTATGGAAGTCTTGTCTCCGTCGGACGTATTCCTGTCGGTATCCGAAAACGGATACGGCAAGAGAACGGAAGTCGGCAAATACCGTTTACAAAAGAGGGGCGGCAAGGGCGTGATAAATATGCAGACGACCGAAAGAAACGGCGTGGTAGTCAATATAAAGAAAGCAAATGACGGACAGATTATGATAATAACCGAACACGGCATAACTATAAGATGTAAAGTAGATAATATATCCGTCATAGGCAGAAATGTTCAGGGCGTGCGTCTTGTAAGGCTTGAAGAAGGCGATAAGGTTGCGGCAATCGCCCATGTTATTAAAGGAGAAGAAGACGATTCCGCAGTTCAGGAAGCGCTTCCTCAGGAGCCTGTTGAAGAATAAATCAGACATATTTTAAACATAAAAGAGAAGATAACTTATAAAAGGGTTATCTTCTCTTTTTTTATGTAAAACAACATTTTGCAAACTTTTAACAAATAATTAACAATCAGTTGCTATATTATATATGTAATATATTGTATTTTACGGGACAGAGATGAAAATAAAATTAATATCGTTTATTACATTGGTATGTTTTCTCATTACAAATGTTGCAGGCGTAATCTATGGCGATATAACGTATTCTTCTTTAACATATAATGAGTCTTTTGATCTTGAGACGATCGTAAATAAGAATAATCTTTCCGTCAAATACGGACAGATAGAAGAAGCGGTTTATAAACTGGGCGCCCCTGTTGCGGTCGTCATCAATGACTTTCATAATAATCCCGTCGTACAGTCAAACATAGAACACATAATCAATTTTTTAAAACAAAATTCGGATTTAGATAAAATAATAATTGAAGGCGCTCCGGGCAGGCGGATTACAACCTCTCTGTTTTCGTCAATCCCTTCTGAACAAAGAATATATGCCGTTGATAAACTTCTTGCGAAAGGACTGCTGTCAGGAGCTGAAAGTTTTGCAGTCAAAAATGACTTCTCTTCTATTTTCGGATTGGAAGACTGGGATATTTACAGAGAAAATCTCCGCAGAGCGGAAGATTTGAAAGATAAATATGCCGGCGATATTCTTTTTCTCGGACAATCCTTTGTAAAGCAAAGAACCGCATTCCCTAAAGGGAAAGTTTTTCAGGTGCTGTCGCATGACGGTTCTTTGGATGAACGTATTATAAGAATAGGAAAATTCTGCAAAGAACATAAAATAGATTTAAGCGTTTATCCTGACCTGGATAATTTTATTTATATGCAGACATACCCTAATACAGCGGGCGTCGAGAAAGAATTTAACGCTTTTATAAATGACCTTAAAAAAGAACTTCCGTATAACGTTTATTCTTATATTGCCGGACTTTTAAAAAAATCAGACAATATGGCGACAAGTCTGGCTTTGTTGTTTGAAATTGCAAAATTATACACTCCGCAGCTGCTTGTCAAATACGGAAATCTTGCCGCTTATTTTAAGCACATAGAAATTAAAATTTCTGTAAGATCTTATCTTTTGCTGAGGCAGCTCGATGCCGCGGAAAATTTAATATTAGAAAATTATGCCGTTTTCGGCGAAAAAGATTTGTGCGAAATAGACAAATTTATATATTTGTTGTCGGAATATACAAAGTTGTCTCTTACATACGAACAATATACATATCTTAAAGCAAACCAGGAGCGTTTGTACCAGATATCTTTTAAATATTTAAATACGGATTCAATGAAAATAATAGCCAATATTTTAAGGGATGAAAAATTATCCGGCTTTTATTGCGTAAACATTGAAAGAAACGATATTTTTTACGGCAACATAAGCAATATAATGAAGCTGCAGCGCAAAACCGATGAATTGGCGCATAGTAAGAATGAAGATACAGAATTAATTTTAAACGATTTAAAAGTAAATAAATCCGTAAACGTAATAGTTGTCGGCGGATTCCACAGCCGGCTGGTAGACATGCTTAAAGACAGCGAAGTTTCAGTTCTTTCGATTGTCCCAAACGCAGAAGCGGCTGCTTTAACAGATTCCGGCATCGTCAGGCACAACAATATTGTTTATCGCAATAATGCTCTTGCTCCGCCGGCAGTCTGCATGCAGGCTGATATCCGCACAATTGCAGTGTTGATAAACGGCTGGCTTGAGACTTTAAATAAAACGGGAATCAGTTCTGCGGAACAAAAAACGCTTGTTCAGGAATGGCTTGATAAAAACAATATAAAATTAAATTTTAATTTTAATTCTGCAGGCAGCCCGTCATTAAACAACATTTCTTTAGAAGTTTTATCAAATTCAGAAACAGAAATAACGGGACAGCCTGTGACCGAAAGGCGCGGCGAAGCCGTTTCAGATAACGGGGAAAACGTCGGGCAGAAGCAGGAAAATGCAGTTACGGAATTTGTCGACGGTAACACGCAGACTGAAATAAAAATAATAGAAAAATCGTCCGATAAAAATCCGCATAAAACAAAAGCCGCTTTGTTTGTGCGGAAAGCGTATTCAAAAATTTATCTGAAAACTTTAAATTTTCTGTGGACTTTAAACAATATAAAATACCGGTATTATTCATATCTGCTTAACATAAAAGCTCTTTTTATAACCGCAAAAAATAAAGTTGCCGGCGTTTTTTCAAAGACGGTTTTTGCAAAAGACGCCGCCGCAATTTCATCCGAATATTTATCAAGGAAACTGCTGGATGAACGTATTATACAGAATGAATACAAAAGAACGTTGGACAGTTTGAACGGAGAAATGCCGGACTTGCTGGTTATAACAGCAGACAGCATAGATGATGTAAAATTATGCGAAAGCGTTTTGGCTGATATTAGCAGGCATACCGGATTTTCCGAGACGACCGTTAAGTATATAATAAAAGACGGCGCAGGTTCGGGAACAGGTTTTTTACAGGCTGCCGGTTATATGGCGGATGACGGCAACAGGTTTGAAAAGAACGGCTCGGTCAAACAAAAACAGCAAATAAAAGCTGTTTTTATAGATGTTAATGCCGGAAACAGAGATATTATAGGCAAACCGGTGCTGCCTTTACAATTTAACGGAAGAAATATTTCTCCTTTGGAACTTGCTGTTTTAAACGGAATCAGAAGCTGCCATAAGTTTCAGCAATCCGGCGGAATCGCCGTAATCGACCCGGGAAGCATTTATATAGGGAATATGGTTCCGACAGGCGATATTACTTTTATTTCTTCAGAGGCGGGATTTAACGAAATACAAGAACATCAGGTATCTCTTATAATGAAAGAACACCCGGACAAACTCGAACAGATATATTACGGGTTTAACCCCGATAAAATTGCCGATATTGTTGAAAGAAAAGGCATAGAGTATAAAAATTATTATAATTTTGACAATCAAGAAATAAAGCAGTTTGAAGTCGTTACGGGCAATATCTTGATAAACTTTGCCGCGGAAGAAAATTATCTTAAATTTTTTAATTTTATATCCGACATCCGCAGTTATGCGGAAAAAGCAAAACCGCAGATAAATATAGTACAGCATATATTTGTTCCTTTTATAAGGGCAAACCATAACTCCAAAGTTCAGTCTTATTTTGCCAAAACAAGGCCGAAAAATGAAACGGAAGAAGAGCGCAGATTCTTTTCCGGTTTTGCCGAATTGTTCAACGTAAAAACAAGGGATATTATAAATAAGGTCAAATTCGGGGTATATCGTCAGTCGAAATCTTTTTACAGCAAAGATTTTTCGCAGCCGACGTTTGATAAACTGTCGGCTATAGTTAAAGCAAAACAGGAAAATTTCTCTTATGCGAAAAAAGCTGCTCCGGCAAAATTTTTGCCGCGCCGGCGTATAGGTACGGATAATAAATTCAAAGAAGATTCGGCTCTTTCAAAAGCATATTTTCTTTTATCCAAAATAAACGGCAAACAAATCAATTCTCTTGTCGATTATGAACAGGCGTACGAAACGCTGATTGAAATTGTCAGAATAACGGCATTACAAAGAGAACTGTATACGACGGATAATGTCAATACGGCGAAATTATACATGTCTGTTTCAGATTTAATAAGCGATATAATAGCGGATATTAACAATGAAATGCAGTCGGATAAAAGTAAAATAGACCGTGTTTATCTGGAGAACTTGAAAATAACGTTTTTATCTCTGCAAAATTATGTGCTGGAGTATATAAGACTTCTTGATTACACGTCAAATCTTGCGATTTTAGGCGGGTATGTCTATCCTAAAGATTCATGGTTTGAAAAATACAAAGTAATGCCGTTTAACAGATTTGTTTTCGGATTTGCAAGAGGAATAAAAAAAGCCAAACAGGATATACGCAGACAGCTTACGACGGTTTATTCGTCAGGAAATTTTCTGATAGGATCTCTGTATTCGTTTCCTTTATTAAAGCAGGATATGGAATCATTTATTGAAGAATTTGATAATCCTAAACAAAAAACATCGGTCGGTATGCAGCGGGAATGGGGAAGCAGAAGAGCTATTCAGAGATTTTTATCGCTCACAATAGGCCTTCAGTCTTTTACTACGACCGTTATTACCAATCTTTCTTCGGCTAACTTTTTCAGCTCCGGAGCGGCAGGAACTGCCGTGCTTTCTCTTGCAACGGGAATCGGACTGTCGGTTCTTCTGCACAGAAGCGCGATTTGGATAGGATGGCGGAACAAATTTTACAACAGAAAGAAAAAAGAAATAGAATCGGAACTTTCAGACCAAAAAAGCGTTAAAGAATCGATAGAAATTTTTTCCAATAATGAACTATTGTTTACCGGTCTGAAAAAATTTTTCGAAGAATTATTAAAAGATAAGTCGCTTAACGAAGAAACCGTAATGCTTATACATAATAATTTAAACCTGCTTAAAGAATATAATAAGCAGTACGATTTGCAAATTATAAATGCAGTTTATGCAAACTGCATACGGATTGAGCCGTTGGTTTTTAATAAAGACGAAAAATCTTATTTAAACATATTTATCAGATACCTTGAGAAGATAAGAATAAATGATCCTGACAAATATGACGGTATCGGACACGGATTTATATCGGACAGCGAACTTGTTAAGCTGGAAACAGGACAATGTTTGTCTAACTGGCTGGCAATCATTAAAACAAATAAGATAGACAAAAATTCAATAGATGCCGTTATAAGAAATGCTGTCCAAATTATCAAGCTGACTTCTTTTTCTTCACAGACGCTAAAGGGAACAAACAAGGATACTTTAATATCACAACTGCAGGATTTTATATCGTTTTATGACAAAACTGCGGAATTATTAAAACAGATGCCGCAAAGTGAACAGGAAACCCTTCGTCCGGAAATGGAAATGCTCGAGAAAACCGGGCAATATGCCGCTATGTATTATAAATCGTTAAATTATCTTGTCAGCGCCGAAATTTTATACGGATACAGAATTTCAAAAGGCAGCAAAATGTATTTTCTTGAACTGTCGGGGATAATGAATATAGTAAGAAAAGTATACGGAATACAAACGGGAATATATTTATCAAAGAAGAACTTTAAAAGAGAAATTATGAATGTTAAAAATCTCGGCAATGAACTGATACCGGGATTATACGATGATAAAATTGAACAAAGCGTAAACGAATTTTTTACAGAAAAAGCAAAACCCGCATATTTTTATATCGGCATAAACGAAAGCTGGAAAGTAAGAAAAATGCTGGCAAGGCTGCTGCCGCTGCTGTTTTTCGGAAGGTCGGTCATATTAAGCGTTTTGGCAAATTCTTTTTCGTTAAGCGGTGTGGTTGCATCTTTCTTTACCGGTGTCGGCTTATCGGTAATTTTGCACTGGCTGCCGATACTCAGCGGCTTTTTTAAAACAAAAACGATAAAACAAACAAAATTTATTTCCGCCGAAAACAAAAACGCAAATAATGCCGTAGAAATAAACAAACAGCTGTTGCTGCAAAAACAGATAAGCAGGCTTGCCGAAACTCCCTATGGAGATATTCCCGATTTGGTAATAATCGCCGGAAATAATTCGGAATATACGCCTGAGATGCTTGAAAAAAGCACTGAAAAAATAAAAACTTACGGTAATTTAAAAAATTTAAATATAGAAACGCTTTTGTTTGATAACGTCGGCGGAAGCGGCAACAGTCTGATAGATATTTTTAGTTTTTTACAATCAGAAGAATTTAAAAGAAAATATCCGCAGTTTGCAGGCAAAGATTTGTCGGAGCTTAAAATTTTAGCCGTCAATATTGACGGAACGCCTTCGCCGCTGGTTACAAACCCTTTGGATATAGAAATTGTTTCGCACAGGACAACGCCGGTGGAACTGGCAATTCTTAACGGCATAAGTCTTATGCAAAATAACAAAAAAGAAAACGGAAATATTGTAATAGTTGATCCGTCTTATATGTATTTGGGAAGTCTTGAACAGGCGGATAATATAACGCTTTTAAGTTCAGATATTTCTTATGAGCAAATGGAAAGCCAGCAACTGCCGCTATTCATTTCAAATCCGGCCGAATCGTCGTCGTCCGGCGGAAGCAGGCTGAAAAAAATATACAACAAATTCAATAATGCGTCAATAGTAAATATAATGGTTAAATATATGCTGTATAAGATTTATGATATAGAGAATTTGTCTATCAGGCAGATGCCGTCCTTTTCGGGAATTATCGCAATGAGTTTTTCGGATAAGAAAAAATTTAATGATATTATGCGGTTTATTAATACGGTTAAACGGTATGAGAGCGGATATAAAGGAAAAAAATTTCAGATTGATTCAATGGCGCACCTTTTGGTGCCTCTTACCAGGCTGCTTAACAATGAGGATATCTTTGTTTATCTGGAAAATTTAAAATATTCGGTAAATGCAGACGATAAAGAAGAATACGACAAATTTTTTTGGGGATTATTCCGCAGTCTTAACGAAAATTTCGCCGCAACCGAACAGGCAGAGAATCCGTATATAAATGTTGTCGCTTCTCATGATTCCTTAATGACAAAAACAGATTCTTCCGGCAGTAAATTTTATAAAAATTTTGTGACAATACTCAGTCTTTTAAAACAGTTTAATTTTAAACGGCAGGCTGTGTCCGTAAAGAAAGAAATTTCAAATTTTATTCTGCCGCAGAAAAAAACGGCTGTTTTTATGGCGCCGAAAATAACAGAGCTTGTAAAGCGGCATATAACCTCCTTTGATAATGACGAAACGAATAATTTTACGATTACGTATGCCGACCAGTTATCCGGTAACAGAAAAGACAGCGGCATAATCGTAAATGTTCCCGTGGAAGATACGGTTGTTCCCGCCAGAGTTATGTATGACATATTTGCCGACGAGAACGGGAAGAATCATGTAATAACGGCATTTATGCCTGTTTTGTTTGATGATGCGGATATGTACAGCTCTGAGCGCGAAATCGAAATAATCAACAGTCTTTTATCGGACAGCCGGACTGAATCCGCAGAAATCAGAAAAAAGCTTTTTACCGGCAGAGCGGCTCTTGCTTTAATAAAAGAACTGCAGATAAACAAAGGAAAACTGCTGGTGGAAAGCGGCTCTTCTTTTGTGATGCAGAAAATAAAACCTTCCGTTATAATATCTTTTGACGGCTTTGGAGTTTTTGCGGTTCCCGAAGTTATATCGGACGGTTTTGTAAAAGATTCCGATCTGCAGACTATAAAGCATCTTAATATTAACGTATCTGACAATGTTCCGGCAACTGTCTCCGCTGCATTTGCCGGACGGATACGTTTATCGCGCACCGTAAACGAATACAATGTCATTGACGGAGACGTTATAAATCTGCAGGTTTTAACGTCTCTGGTTTCAAATTATAATTTATCATTCGGCGAACTTGATATCCCTTCTCTTTTAAATTCTCCGGAGCAATATGCTCATGAGGTGATGGAAATGATGTCTGACGGAGTAAGTCCTGACGGTATTTATGAAACCTTGAATAATGTGGCAATGCTTCCGTCAATTACGTTAAAAAATTTTTCGGACATGCGGAAATACGCCGGCTTAATTGCCGGGGCAATGCCGGACAAAATTATTTTAAATAATATTTTTCTTGACAAAAACGCGGTGAATGCGGATACTTTGCTGAATTTTAATTTAATAGACATAGGCGCAGAAATAGACAGACTGAACAATCCGGAATTTATGAAACTAAAAGAATTGCTGAACACAGGCGGACAAATTAAAGGAGAAATGAATACAAACGAAATATTTGTCATAAACAATTTGCTGAATTATATAAAATCAAATGAACAAGAACATATTAAGTTCCGCCGGTTTATCAACAGTCGTCCGGAAACTTTCCGCAAAGAATTGGAATATCTGACTGCTTCGCAGATAAACAGACATCTGCAGAATATTGCGGAACGGGACGTTGAAATGTTAAAAAGTCAAAATTCCGAAAAATGGAATTTTTATTACGCTCTGAACGAGTATATGCAGTATGCGGCATATCTGCAGTATAACGATATGAAAAACTTTTTACTTTCAAAAAGAATGCGCGTTATAGCGTCTTATAACGCGGCAAAGTCAAAAGGAGGCATTGAATCTTTTATCAGGGAATTAACAAATTTAAAAAACTTATATGATGCCGACGGTTTTTACATTGATAATTTAGGCGTTTATAAAAATCAGGAAGAAACAATTAATATGCTGCGCGCTAATATAAAAAATGACACTATATTAATTTTTGATAACATAAAATACGCAGCGTTAAATCACAATACTAATACTTATATCGTATCTGACAGACAAAATCAAAACCGTGATTCTTCCGCAATTCCTGAAGAATTAATAAAATTTGATTTGCATAATGCCGATACTGCTTATATTTCATCCGCCATACGCGGTTTGTCGGAAAGACATAAAAATGTTCTGCTGCTTACGGACATAAGCGATGTATTTGACAATGCCGACGTTATCGGCAATATCTTTTTGATTTCAAAACTGTTAAAAGAAAACAGTAAGACGGTTGAATATTATTTGCAGCGCGCTTCAAAAGCCGCAGGCAAATACGGCAGACAATTGTCAAACGATACGGCAAACGGCATTATAGAAACAATAAACATATCCGAAATTAACAACGTAAGCGAAAGACAGCTTTTTGAATACGCATGCAAAGTGCTGCAGGATGCAAAGATTAATTCAGCTGATTATAAATATATATGGCAGTATATCAATAAACTGAAAAGCAACTATGCATATGCTCAAGACGACAAACAAAAAATAATATTGACGCAGTTGAAAGGTTATTTAACAGGCATATACGAATGTCAGAAAATTCTTGATTTAGGCGTGCAAAATTATAAGATTAACATAATGAATATCAATGCCGTTTTGTGCAGTGCATAATCTTTGTCATTCCCTTAGGAAACAGCCTATTCTTTTGCTATAATATTCACGCAATGCAAAACCATAAAAAATTTATTGATTATGTCGTAGCGCTTGCCGAAAAAAATGTTAAAAAAGGCATAGGCGGTCCTTTTGCCGCAGCCATAGTGAAAAACGGCAGAATTATTTCCTGCGGATATAACGGAGTTACTTCAAAAAACGACCCGACTCTGCATGCTGAAATTGACGCGATAAGAAAAGCGGCTAAAAAATTGGAAACGTTTGATCTGCGCGGTTGTGTTATATATGCGTCCTGCCAGCCTTGTCCGATGTGTTTTTCGGCGGTATATTGGGCAAATATAAAGAAAATTTACTATGCGGCTTCAAAAGAAAATGCAGCCGAATACGGATTCAGAGATGAAAAAATATATAAAGAACTAAAAACGAAAATAACTTCCGTCAAAATGATAAACATAAAAGATAAGAATTATTTAAATCCGTTTAAAGTATGGAATTTAAAAGAAGATAAAATTAAATATTAAAGAAAATAAATCATGATTCACAATATAATAAATTTCTCAAACGTTTCTGTTATCAGAAGCGACAAAAAAATATTGAAAGACATAAGCGTTGATATAAATACCGGCGAAAATATTGTTATTCTCGGTCCTAACGGTTCAGGAAAGTCGACTTTTTTAAAATTGCTTACAAGACAGATTTATCCGTCTTATACGGATGACTCGACCGTCTGCAGAGTCTGCGACCGGACGGTATGGGATATATCTGAATTAAGGCATTTAATGGGAATAGTCTCAAACGACATTCAGTATGACTTTAATTTTGACATCACAGGATATGAAACCGTTTTGTCGGGTTTTTTCGGCAGCGTCGGACTTTTTACAAATCATAAAGTAACGGCTGTTATGGAAAAAAAAGCAAAAGAAATGATGGACTTTATGGAAATTTCTCATTTGCAGCATAAATATATGAACATAATGTCCGCCGGTGAAAATAAAAAATTCTTAATTGCGAGAGCTCTTGTCAGCGAGCCTAAAATTCTTGTATTGGATGAGCCGACAAATAATTTGGATATAGCCGCTTCCAAAAAATTTAAAGATATTTTGCGCAAAATCATTGCGCATAAGACAAACGTAATATGTATAACGCATCAGGTTTTTGACATAATTCCGGAAATTTCAAGAATTATAATGTTTAAAGAAGGCCAGATTTTTCAGGACGGCGAAGTCCGTGAAGTTTTGAATTCCGAAAATCTGTCTTCTCTTTTTAACATAAAAGTCGAGTTAATTAATAATAAAGAAGGATATTTAATAATATGAGCAAAATATTAAAAATTATCATAGCGCCTCTGGGCATTTTGATATTTATCGCGGCTATCAGTCTTCTAAGCCATGAAATGAAAAATTACAGTTATCAGCAGATATTGGATACGCTGAAAGCCATTCCGTCGTTTAAAATTATAGTGGCTCTGACGATGGCGTTGTCTTATTATCTTATACTGGGCGGATATGATGTTATAGCGTTCAAATATATAAACGTTCCTCTTAAATTTAAAAATGTTCTTTTTACCTGTTTTGTGAGCAATGCTTTAGGCAACAATACCGGATATTCTATGCTTTTCGGCGGTTCAATAAGATACAGGCTGTATTCTCTTTATAATGTTTCGATGATGAATGTTACAAAAGTTTTGTTTTTTTCATCGGCTACAATCTGGTTCGGGCTTCTTATAATAGGAGGCTGCGTCTTTACTTTTTTCCCGGTTCAGTTTCCGAATAACCAGTTTTTCTTTACTTCATCGCTTCCGCTGGGAATATTCTTTTTGGCAATAGTTTTGACATATGTGGCTTTGAGCATTTTAAAATCAAAACCGATAAAAGTTTTCAAATGGACAGTTACTTTCCCGAGCATTAAAATTACGTTATGGCAGATGCTTTTGGCTACTGCAGACTGGGTTTTGGCATCATGCACTCTGTATGTTCTTCTTCCGCAGGGGAAAATTGAATATATTACGCTTCTTCAGATATTTTTGATTGCTCAGATGCTTGGTATTTTGAGCCAGGTTCCGGGCGGAATGGGCGTTTTTGAAACGGCGATAGTTATGATGCTCCCGTCGGCTACTGACAGTTCTTATGTTATGGGAGCTCTTTTAGCTTACAGGGCTATTTTTTATTTTTTCCCTCTAGGGATAGCTTTAACGCTGCTTGCCAGCCATGAGTTTTTCAGAGCAAAAAAAAGATTTAAGGTTCTTGCCAGATTTTACGGCGGAAGAATGGCGTCTATTATCCCGCAGGCTTTGTCGGTAAGCATTTTTTTCGGCGGAACTATAATTTTGTTTTCTGGCGTGACAACCGTCTCTTCATCAATAATAAAACAGCTTGTTGAGTATATCCCGTCCATTATTTTGGATTTGCTGCATTTTTTGATAAGCATTACCGGTATTCTTCTTTTATTTGTCTCAAGAGGATTGATTTTAAGAATAAAAAAAGCTTATTCGATAGCGGTAGTTTTGCTGGCCCTTCTTTTCCCGTTGGCGCTTGTTAACGGGTACGGATATGAAAAAATAATCGCCTTGATAATTATATTGTCTCTTTTAATGCCTGCAAAAAAATATTTTTACAGAGAATTGAGCTTAATGACTTTGAGACTGAACATATTGTGGTTTTCAGCAATAAGCATAGTTTTTGTGACTTCGGCGTGGCTTGGATTTTTTGTTTATAAGCAGGATATTTATTCGTTTACGAATTTTCTCGGAAGTCTTTTCAGCAATACTGACGCCAGCAGATTTTTAAGAATCTGTATGGGGATGGCTGTAATTATGGTTATGGTTTTAACGGCTGAAGCATTCAAAAGGTACAGATACCGTAAAACGAAAGTCAACGCTGTAAATGTTAAGAAAATCGCCGATGCATCGAAATATGTTTACGGCAATTATGCTTTTGAAAATAAAAATATTTTTGACATGAATACAAATTCTTTTATTATGTATTCTCAGATGAACAACAGCACGATAGTCTTCGGAGATCCGGTAGGCGACGCCAAGTCCAGCAGAGAGCTTATCTGGAATTTTAAGGAAATGACAGATATAAAAAATACAAAACCTACTTTTATATATCTGGGATATACAAATTTAAAAGTATACGACGATATAGGTCTTGATATTGTTTCTTTCGGAGCCGACGCAAATATTCCGCTGGAGAAATTTTCTGTCAATGAACCGTCTCTAAACGAGATAAAAGAAACGGCGGAAAAAATGGAACGGGAAGGATATTCTTTTGAAGTTGTCGAAAAAGATGATTTTTTAAAGGTGAAAAAATATACGGGATTTGTTGATTACCAATGGGAACAGGATTTTGCAGGCATGAAGAATAAAATGTTTGATGTTTCGGCATCAGGCGCAAATAAGTTTATAATCGTCAAAAAAGATAATTTTATATCGGCGTATGCATATCTTCTGCTTTCAGACAGCAGATATGAATCGTTTGTTTCAAATATCAGATATACAAGCGACTGCAGCGGTAAAATAGTAGAATTTATTTTATTTAAAGCTGTTTCATGGGCAAAAAACAACAAATATAAATGGTTTAATTTAGGATTAACGCCTAACGATAAAATTATACTTGATGATGATTTTGTAAAGAAAGCGAAAATTTTTGTTTTTGCGGAACATTTTAAATATGACATGAATGCTTTGATAGAATTCAAAAACAAATTTAATCCTGTTTGGAAAAATAAGTATGCGGCTTTCTATGCGGATAAGCATATAAGCCAGTTCTTATCTGATTTTTTCTATATTTATTCTTAATGTTTGTGATGCAAAAAAGCAGGATGCGTTATTATAAATCCGCATCCTGCTTTTTTTATGGAATGTTGCTTTATTTATGCTTTTTGAAATAGCTGTTTATTCTTTCCGATACGTTTTCCTGTAAATTATTATAGAAGAACATATAATCATACATATGCAGAACTCCGGCAGGAAAAATTATCTGGCTTGCATTATATTTTGCTGTATCAACTTCGACTACAAGCGCATTTGTATCTTTTTCAAGACAAGCGGTTTTCAAAGGTTTTGACAGAGATATTATTTTGTTGCTTCTTAAATCAAATATAACGGCGCCTCTGTATTGCTTTTCCTTTGACGGTTTATTGTTCGTTTTCCAGCTTACAGGGTTAATTGCTTTTGAATTCTTCTTTAAAACTGATGAGTATCCGTTGTTTGGAATTTGTGTATTGTAGGAAATAATAACCCCGGTATCATCTGCGCTTTGAGCCATTTTAAGATAAGGATATTTTGCCAGATCTTCATCCGTTACGGAATAACCTATTATGTATGCCGCTATGAGTTTATCCCGTAAATCTTTATCATGAAATTTGCTTTTTAAAAGATCCAATATTGCCATTGATCCCTGGCTGAATCCGGCTAAAAAGAACGGTTTCCCTTTATTATAATTTTTCATATAGTAATCAAAAGCTCTTTTCACATCCTCAAAACTTGTTATTGTCGCATCTTTTGATGACTGCAAAAGAGCAATTGAGGCCTGTCTGTATAAAGGGGCGTATATATTTGCCTGGTCTTTAAATATACCGGTATCAAAAGAAGCCTGATTTTTCGCTCTTTCTTTAAGCTCGGCGTTAGTTACATCCATATATTCAGGCCCGTTTCCCATGAAAATCGTCGGATAAACGTAAAAGACGTCTACTTTTGCATTTTGTTTTTCCGGAAGCAAAGCCCACCTTTCCTGTTTGGAATAGTCAGGCTGTGGAGTAACGGTAACATTTTCTATTGAAAAAACAGCAGTCTGTGAAGAAGTCGTAACAGAACTTACGGCAATGTTCTGTGAAACTGTAACGCTTGATGAGACTACGGCCGTATCGGACGAGATGGAAACCGTATTTTTTAGCGTATCGCTGCTGACATTTTTAACATGCGTCTGCGAAGAAACTGTTACTGTCGCGGAATGTGAAGATATTTTCGGCTCGATTTTTACCGTATCGGAAGAAACGATACTCTTTGCGGTTGCCGATGAGATTTCCGGCAAATTTGTTGAAACTGCGGTTGTCGTATCTGATAAAACAGTTTCTTTGTCTGTCTCGGCAAATGTATTTGCGGCATAAATGAACTGCAGCGCAAACAGAAACGTCAAAAGAAAATTTTTGAACTTTAACATTTTTATACTCCCGTTTGTAAAATAACTCTATAATAAAAATACAAAATCTTTTTTATTAATACAACAGTATTAATTTTTAAGCGGCTGACAGTACCTGTTTAGTCAATCTTAAATCATACTGAGTGAAAGAGATATCCATTACGTCTATTTGTATATCGGCAGCTTCCGCATAAGGAATCAGCATAATCAAAGTATTAACGGCGGCAATATCCGCATCATGATTTTTTTGGAAAGCCCTCTGTGATAAATTTATTATATTTGAATCAAGATATTTTTGAAGCATTTTTTCTTTAGTGAGTTCATCATAGCTGCCGTATAAAATATCTGCGGCCTTTTTATCGTAATTCTGCAGTTTGTTATCCGAATCAGCAATAAATTTTACTTTTATTGCTTTTGCCAAAACCGATTCATACTCTTTGTTTTTTAATCCTATTTCTTTCCCGTGCTTCATCAGTTCAAGAGCGGCTGCGATTCTGTATGTAATTTGTTCCATAAAATCGGCGTTGTTTTCCGCAGTTTTTTCATAATTGTCGAAAGCGTATTTGTTAAAATTAAAAAATTGTTTAAGTTTATCGTTTTTCGACAATATGCCCGCAATTTGTTCATAGCCGGTCTGCTGTTTATCCAAACTCCATTTTTGATAAATTGCCAAAAGCTCTAGGACATCTTTTTCGGTAAAGCTTTTTGAGAGACTTTCAATACTGTAAGTTTCCGTTATTTTTTGCATAAAACGTTTTTCTTTAACTTCAGATATAATATTCGAAATTTTGCCGAATGCAAAAATATCTTTTAATCTTCCCGACAAAGTGGTGTCCTGCTCCGCATTGACGGCTTTTGTTAAAAGACTGTTTTTGAATATTATCGGCTGTTTTGATATGTTGCCGTTGATTGCCGAAATAATTTTTGTTACCGTATCGCAGTTTAATTCAAGTTTTGCTTCAGTGTTTTCGCCGGTAAGTGAATCTGTCACAAGACAGTTTGTTTCATCCGTCATTTCGACAAATCCTGCAATCAATTTATTTCCGGATATAAATTCTTTCTGGGCCGCGTTTGTAATAAAAATATGTATAGATATGTTTTTTTGTTTTGTCTGTTCCAAAATGGATTTAAACTGTTCCTGCCCGAAATCTTCGCTTAATTGGGCATAGGCGTCATAATCTAAAATCAATTGGCAGCTGATATTTTTCTGTTGGTCGATCATATTTTTAAAATCTTTCATTCTTTCTGTTTTATCTTTGGTTTTTATTGCAAAATCATCCATATACCTGAAGATACTTTCTCTTACGGCAAATCCGTATCTTGTTGTAACGTCATTATAATCAAGAATAACAGACTGCTGGCTGTAAATATCGGAGTTTGTGTATATGGTTACGATATTGCCGTTCTGCGAGACTGAATTATTGTCGCTTTGAACTATTTTTACAGGAACAAAATCCGTTTTATCAGCAGATAAGGCGGTTTTATTCAGCGCATTAATGTGTTCAATAACTTTGAGGCGTATATCCGCGTTGTTATTTGCCGCATTTATAATGTCGTCAAAGCTTGTATTTTCTGCGTACAGATAAACGATATTGCTGAAAACACTTATATATGTTTCATTGCCGTTTATTCTTAAACCGAGAGGCTGTAAATTAAGTTTTTCCGCAGTCGCGGCATCAAGATTGTCTTTTATAATGAAGATATTCTCGTATAAAACGGCATTTCCGGACGTTGTCTGTTGAATGTTTCCAAACAAAGCGGCTGTATTATTTATTTGATTAAGCGAAACGGCTCTGTAAATTATTCCCACTTTTCTGAAGACTCCGTCTGTTTGTTTTGAGAAAATACCTGTTATTGATTTAAAAAACGATAAAACCGAGTTGTAAAAGTTTTCCGCTTTCATGGAATTATTTATGATATTTGCAGATTTTATAATTTGTATTCCGGCGTTTACGTCATCCGGAGAAATAACGGGAGCCGTTTTAATTTCTTTGTTATCCGGGTCATAAATTCTGTCGCTGTGAACATATATGCCGGTTTTTTTCAAAAGGTTTTTTGCCACGGCTTCCTGTTCCCACTGAGGAGTGGGATTGTTTAGCTGGCAGACAAGGTCAAAACCGCCTTTTTCTTTCTGCCATGCAATCCAATTGTCCAGATCAACATCGTCAACATGATTTAGAATAACATATTCAATATTAAATCCTTCGGTATTTACCCTGACTTTTTCCCCAGTTCCGTCAATGGTGTCTTGCCCTGTAAATTCAGACGCTATTTTTGCCGTCAGTTTGTTATTGTCGGTTCCTACGAAATCAAATTGCCATTCCGATAAATTTTCTCCCATGCTTTCAAGAGCTTTTCTTACCAGCCAGATAAACGTTCTTAATTCTTCTCCGGTTGAAGAGCCGCATGACCAGAACCTGAAAGTCCTGTCATTATTTTTTATTTTTGTTTTAAGCATTTCCAGAACAAACCCGTATTGAGGAGAGCCGTCTGCTCCTTTTGAATATTCGAACAAAGGATTTAAAATTTTTCTGCGTACGTCTTTTTTAAAGAATTTTGTATAGTAATGGACGTTTTGTTTAAGGTCGGTTTTTATATAATCCGTAACAAGCCCTTTGATTCTTACATAAGCTTCTTCTTTTGAACTGGCGGCTGGTATAAACACAGTTTCGGTTTTTTTAAATAAGCCTCGCTTATAAGATGCAAACAATCCCTTATCGCTTTTTATAAACATTATGCGTTGAAATTTTTTAAAACTGTATTTGTGCTCTTTTTTAAAGAGTTGTTCAGCGTATGATAAGTTGGCATCATTTATTTTGCCCGACGCATTATACAGTCTGTGTATTTTTGCGGCGGCAATCTGCCCTGATATGAACAGACCTAAAACCGTGAGCGCCGGAATTAACGGAGCGGCTGACAGCGCTGAAAAAAATATTAAAGCCGTTACTGCCGGAAATATCGATGCGGCTGTAAACAAAGTCCCCGAACCGAACAATTTCTTCTTTAAAGCTTTATTTGCCGAAGAATGAGCTCCTGCAAATAAAAAACCTTTAACTGATGAATAAACAACAGATGTTAATATTACCAGCGGAAAAATTCCGGAAAATAATCCGTAAGATATTATGCCTATTGACGCGATTGAAAATAAGGAGTCAGCCAAGACTGTAATTACAGGATGCTTCCCTTCCCCGATTTGTTTATTAAAAAGTTTTTTCAGTTCAAAAGGATCGGTTCCTGTTTTCTTTGCAAGGCTTTTTATTCCGGTTCTTTTAATAACCGATGATATTGCCGCTGAAAAAGGCAGATTGTAAATCCATTCCCATAAGTGAGCCGCCTGCTGAAAATCTGAACCGAGTACGGAAGCTCCGCCGTCTTGCTGCGCTTCTTTGAAAAAATTATTTATTATTTCTTGGATTCTTGTCTCTTTATTTTCCCGGTTTAAAACGCCTTCAGAAATTTCTTTATCCGCCTGTTTGCCGGCAAAAGCCGTCAGAATATCTTTTAAAGTAGTTTGTATGTCTGAAGATTCGCGGTTAGCCGATAAATATTCGAGAATTGACTCCTGCAAAAGATTTAATGAATCTATGCCGCAGACTTCCTTCGTTTTCATCATTACTACAAACGCAATATCATACTCGTCTGTAGCATTATTTATTTCTCCGAGGCTTACATTTGTTTTTATATGCGATGATAAGCCGAAATCGTTTACGATGGTTTCTTCGCCGAGATAAGCGTATAATTCCGCGGTTTTTGAAGCTATGGTTTCAAGCGACCATCCTAAAATATTGAGATATTGTATGTGTGACATTTCATGAGCGGCGACAAATATCGGGGCCGTCATGTTTGTACCGCTTTGAAAAGCGTACAATAAACCGGCATTTGAAACTTTAACGGCGCTTGCTTTTACTATTTCGGCATTTTCAAATATGTATTTAAAATTTTCTTTAACCAGACCGATATCAGAGTCGCCGTTTATAAGAAAATCAGACATTCCGCACATAACCTGCCATTCGTATCTGTTTTCCACGTCGGCAAAGGAGATGTCTTTTGTTTTGCCGTTAGCGTCTTTCGTATAGATAAAATAATTATCTTTTAAATATTTTATAATGTCGTCTTTTTTTAACAAAGAAGAAAAGTCGTTTTTATTATATTGGTAATCGTCTTTAGCAGATAAAAGCATATAAGCGTAGAAACGATATTTCATATCAGAGTTACTGTTGACTGTTTCAATCAGACTGCCGCTGTCGTATTGATTTGATGCAATTTCAAGGAATTTTTTTTCTTGTTCTCCGTAAACGGAATTAAATTCTTTTTTTAAACTTTTGCTTTCGTTTATCGTATCGAGATTTGTACTGACAATATCGTCTATTTTATTTAATACGTATCTGTAAACGTCAACGTAATGAGAGTCATCCATAGACGCCATTAAAGTTCCGCTTGAAGATGTGATATCTTTTCTTATTTGAAACAGACTCATATAGAATGATTCTTCGGTGTCTGTTTTTATGGTGTGCTGTATGTATTTCTGCAAGTTGTTTGTTTTTGTAATGTCTTGCTCTGTCAGTTTGCCGCTTGTAAGCCATGTTTTTATTATATTATCAAAACTTTCAGCTTGGCTTATCCTTAAATCCTGCTGCATTTGCGTAATTTCAATATTGCTTTGATGTATAGTCTGAAATGTATTGTATCCGTAAATGCCTGCGGTTAAAATAATAATGACGGCTGCGCCTGTTATTATTGCTTTTTGGATTTTCGATTTTCCTTTTTTTGCAAACGGAATAACGTTTGCAGGCAGTTCTTCTTCAAGCGAATAAATTTGTTCTTTGTTCCATTTTGAATGTGAAATTATGTTTGTAATTTTTGCAGCAAGCGAAGCTATACGGCGGCTGTTTGTTTTTGAATAAAATTTGTTGTATATCCGAGACATAGAATCGATTACGGAATATAAGCCTTGTCTTAAACTCTCCTGTTCCTGTTTTGATTCTTCGTCTTCATACCGGAATTCTATATGCTGCCGTAAAAACAGTTCGGGAAGCAGAGATGATTCCATCGGTATATTGACTTTTGCCGTATTGTCGAAAATTTTGTTTATCATCGGAGCTTCTACAAAAGGAGCTATTACTATATGATAGGCAAGAAGAAGATAATCTCTTACTGTATCGTTTTTGATACCGGTTATTTTATCAAGAAGCGGCGTGCTTACTGTAAGAAGATGAGGACCCTGTTGATTGATTTGTTTAATTTTTTTTGTAAAAGCTTCCGCCGATTCTCCGTCAATCTGTGCAATATCCGAAACCTGCGCGGCATCGAACGTTTTACCTGTAGAAGCGTATATATATTTCAGCAGCGAAACAGTGTAAGCGGCTTGAATTTCGGTAATATTTGTTTTAAGCAGATTCTGCAGGCTTTTCTCAAGAGGGATAATAAATTCGTCCGAGTCTTTTAATCTTGAATTTATTATTTTGACGAATTCCGGCAGAAGTTCGGAATCAAATTTTTCAAAATCTTTTGTTGCCGCAATTTGTTCCGTAAGCATATCTTTAAGTTCTTCATAGAGCTTGGGAAGTTTGTCGTTTTCTTTTAAAATAGTTTTGCGGTTTATTTCTTCTTCGTCTTCAAGCTGTTTTTGCACTCCTTCCGGAAGACGCGTATAAAAGAAATCCTGTATAAAAGAAGGGAGCCTTGCTATTACGGCAAGATCTATGCCGTCAATCTCTTCAACTTTGAATTTTTCTATGTTTCTCAGTTTATAACTCAGTCCGTTGGCAAAACTCAGTGACGGATTTTTTTCAAAAAACTCGTTTATGAAAGAATTGCTTTTTAAAGGAGACGGTTTTGCTGTTTCCTCCGCTCCGGTAATATTTTCAATTTTACCGTCAACATTTTCAAGAATTATTTTTTTGTCGTTTATTGAAATGACGGTACGCTTGCCGGAATAAATTACGGACATCGGTTCTTTTACGATTGCTTTCATTTCCGCCACGACTTTGTTGATTAATTCCTGTGAGTATGTTCCGCCGAGAAGGTTAATACCTGCGTTGATAAGATTGTTAAACTGTGTTACATCGTTAGTGCAGGAAGCTATCGTAAAACTCAAAGCATTGGTATTGATTGCAAGCTGCTCTTTTATGATGTTTGAATATTCTTTTTCGGATTGGTTTATGTCTGAGTTTACTTCCGGAGTGATTGTCACACAGCTGATTTTTCTGTCCGTCAAAAGTTCGGTTAATCCCTTTGTATGGTATCCTCCGCTTATGACAACCTTTATTTCTCTTGCCTGTTTAAAAATATCTCCGCCGCCGTTTTCACTTTGTCCGAGAACAGTTCCGTTTAAAATATTGCTTAAAAATATTTCATTTCTTTGGTTGTTTGCAGAATAATAACGGTCTAGCTTCTCTATGTCTTGCGATAAAAATTTCATTCTGTCAACCGGGCTGTATTTTGAATATATATTGATGAATTGGCGTTCTTTTGACGAAAAATATTCATAATTTGCCGCAGTTAATTTGTTTGTCATAAAATCTTTGAAAACGGAATAAAAATCGGTAAGAAAAGATATTTCGTATTCCGTTTCGTTTGCAGAAAAAGCCTGCCGCAGACTATTTAAGAGAATTCTTTCTTCTTTAAGAAGTTCCAAAGGGTTGATTGTATTTGCCAGCGCGTTGCTTTTTAAAAATTTTGTCAGTTCCGGATAAGAGGCAGGCATGTCAATTTTGTATTCTGAACTTAAGACGTTTATGCGGCTTATTAATTTATTTATATCGGAAAAATTGTTTGTTTCGTTTACTAAATTATTATATTCTTCAAAAGAATTTTTCCCTTTGATGAAAAGCAGAAAACTGTTAATTTCCGAAGACAATTTTTTGTTGTTTATACTTTCAGTGCTTAAATTCAAATATTTGTTTATATTTGTTAAGCTTCCGGTGTTTATAGGAAAAAGGCTGTTGTATTTCTGCGGATCGTCATTGATTTTAGCCGCCGTTTTAAAAAGCAGCTTATAAAATTTCTTTGTATCGGTTTTCCCTGACGCATATCTGTCGACAAGTTTGGTTAACTTTAAATTTTCTTCGGATGAGTATTTCCCGCTTATATAATTTATATCGGATTTAATCTTTTTTAATTCCGCATTAAAAAAATCCTGTTTGTCTAAAATTTCAGATAATCTTGCAAGATTTTCCTTATGAATTTTTTCATCATCCAAACCTTTTAGAATATCCCGTCTGTTTTCTTTATATGCAAAATATTCTGCTCCGGTAAGTCTTCCCATAGAAATAAGTTCGTCGGCAACCCTGTCTCTCAAATTTTTGTCTTCTATGCTGTTAAGCCATGATGTATCTATGCTGCCGTATCCGCCTTCAACAAAAATATTTTTAATCCCGTAGCGCAAATCAATTTGTTTAAGAATGTTGTTTATGTTCGACTGAACGGATTTGTTTGAATGAAGATCCTGAATGTTTATTACAAGCAGCCCGCTGCCGGCATTATGTATTTCCGTTATTTTCCCGTATCCAGCAAAAGGTGCAGGATTATCGTTTTGTTGAAGAGAAGCATCCTTTACGGCTGCCGTTAAATTGACGCAAGTTACTGAAAAGATAAAACACAGCCCCGTAAAAACGGAAATAATTTTTTTGATATTCATCTTGATTCCCCTTATAATAAAATAAAGCATACAAATTTATATTGTACGCTTTGTTTTATTTTATATATATAATTTAAAAATATAAGCCAAAAAACACGCAACAGACCAAGGTATTTTAATAAAAACGTAAAGATAAACAAAAAAAGCGCCAATATGATGCCGCCAAAACAAGAATAATATAAAATTTCTTTATCTCTTTGGATAAGAGGCAGCTTAACGTTAGAAAAACCTCGGCTTTCCTCTGTTTTAAGAAATAAATATCCGCCGGTAAAAAACAGTTTTGTTTTTTCGCTGCATAAAGCGCTTATTGAACTTATGCTTTTGGCGATAACATCCGGCATATTTATTGTTATCTTTTTAGTCTGTTTGTACAGATTATACTGTACTTCAAATACGGTTGAAATGCCGGAAAAAAAGCTCTCTTCGGCCTGATGTCCGGTAAGTGATTGTAAATTCAAGGCAGGTAGAAACAAAATAAATGATAATATTACAACTATACTTTTTTTCATGTATTCCGTTAGTATAATATATCGTTAGATACTCATCAACGATTTGTCGTAATTTTACAAATCTTTCACATGCTCTGCCGCAGGCATTTTAAGAAAATTTTACTACGTCTTCGTTTGCCTGTTTAACAGGCGCTACGGTATTGCATCCGCCGATACATCCGCCTTTGCATGCCATCACTTCAATTAAATTTGCCTGACAGTGTCCGTTTGCGTAAGCGGATAAAAGCAAAACGTTCTTTTTATCCAAATCGGTTATCAATTCAGTTTTTATTGAACCGGGTTCAGCGGAGCTGTAACTTTTAACGGCTTCGGCAACTCCTCCTCTTACCGCAAACCTGCGGGCGTATTTTGTAGGCGTTTTTGACAAAGCTGTTTTTGCGCATGACGAAAGATCTATTTCTTTAGCCGATATCATGGCTTTAAGTTCCTGAAAAGTTAAAACATAATTTACCAAATCGTCTTCCTGGGCTTCTTTTCTTTTAGAAAGACACGGACCGATAAATACAGTTAAGCAGTCGGGATGCTCTTGTTTCGCCGTTTCGGCCGTATAATGCATAGGGGTTAGGGTTTCTGACATAAACTGTTTCAGTTTCGGAATATGTTTTTTTATTAAACGGACATATGCATGGCAGCAAGATGTCGTCATAAATTCCTGCTTTTCATCAATTACTTTTTCTTTGAATTCGTCGGCTTCTTTTTGCGCGGTTACGTCTGCTCCGAGCGCAACTTCGTAAACATATTCAAAGCCGATATCTTTCAGGGCTGTCGCAATGTTTTCAATCGGAACTCCGAATTGTCCGGTTATTGAAGGCGCAACCAATGCGGCGAGTTTTTTGCTTTTTAAAAGCCTTAATACGTCCAAAATTTGTCTTCTTTCCATTATAGCGCCGAAAGGACAAATGGAAATGCACTTCCCGCAGCTTATACACAGGCTGTGGTCTATATTTGCTCTTCCTTTGTCATCTTTTTTTATTGCGTTTACGGGACAAACGTCTTCGCAAGGAACGACTATTTTCAATATGGCGTTGTAAGGGCATGATTCAAGACATTTACCGCAGTTTTTGCATTTGTCCTGATCAATATGGGCTTTATGATTTGAAATCGTAATGGCGCCGAAAGGGCATGAACTTTCGCATTTTCTCGAAAGACATCCCTGGCAGATTTCGCTTACCATAAATCTGCTTTTGACGCATGCCGAACAGGCGGATTCAAGAACCGTCAGCAGTTTTTTGTTGGTTTTATATTTTTTTTCTATTTCAGGCAGCAAAAAATCGGTTAAAGGCAGAGCTTCGTCTATTTCGTTTACCGAATAGCCGAATGCCGCCAGAGTTCTCAGTTTTAAAATGGCTCTTTCTTTATAAACGCAGCAGCGGAAATGGTTATCGCTTCCTCTAGGTATTATGTTAAACGGCAGATGATTGACGTCTTTGTCCAAAACGCCGTTAAAAAACATCCGGCATATTTCTTCTAAAACTTCCATTCTGAAATGTTCTGAATAATTAGTATTTTTTTTCATAATTATTAATTTTATCATTTTTTAAGCAGGAAACATATATGTTTAATTCTGCTTATTAAAAAAATTCTTGATTTATATGTCGTTTTTCGTTATAATAAAACCTAAAATATATTGAAAAAATAATGAAAAAAACAGAAAAGCAGAAAATAAAAGTTTTGATATCCGAAGAAGAAATAAAAAGACAAGTTTGCAAACTCGCAAAACAAATAAACAGAGACTACAAACAGAAAAACTTATTGGTTATTTCAGTTTTGTCGGGAAGCATAGTGTTTTGCAGCGATATTATAAGACAGCTTAAAACAGATTTCTCTCTGGATTTTATAAGAGTCGCATCATATAAAGATAAAAAATCGACGAACAACATAGAACTGATATCTTCCGTCAGAACCGATGTGAGAGGCAAAGACGTTCTTATTATTGAAGATATCTACGATACGGGCAAAACGCTTTCTTATATAAAAAACATGCTGCTTAAGAAAAAAGTAAAAAGTCTCAAAACTTGCGTTCTTGTTAACAAAAAAACAACAAAACAAGAAGAAACCGGCATAGATTATGTGGGTTTTAATATAGAAGATGAATTTATTGTAGGATACGGTCTTGATTATAACGGCAAATACAGAGGATTGCCATATATAGGTGTTCTATAAGAGATAAGGGGATATGTTTATGAAACAGAAGAACTCATGGGGTTTTATTTTTTGGATAGCCCTGTTTGTTATATTATTGTCTTTTATGCAGGCTTCAAGAAAGAAAGGAAATCAGGAAGATATTCCTTACTCGACTTTTAAGCAAAGCGTTAAAGAAGGTAAAATTATAAATGTTGTAGTTTCTCCGACGATGATTGAAGGAGAATATACGGCTTCTGACGGAAAAGTCAAAAAATTTAAAACCATTCCTCTCGATGATCCTAAACTTGTTGAAGATATGGAAAATAACAAAGTCCAGCAGTTTGCCGGTAAAAGCCAAAACGGCTGGATAGGCCCGCTTTTAATGAGCTGGGGTCCTATAATACTGTTGATAGTTTTCTGGCTGTGGATGATAAAAGGCATGCAGGGCGGCGGAAGGCAGGCGATGGCTTTCGGCAAGAGTAAGGCAAAACTTGCAGGCGACGATAAGACAAAAGTCACTTTTAAAGATGTTGCCGGCTGCGGAGAAGCTAAAGAAGAATTGCAGGAAATTATTGAATTTCTTAAAAATCCGGCAAAATTTCAGAAACTCGGCGGAAAAATACCGAAAGGAGTTTTGCTGTTCGGTTCTCCAGGTACCGGAAAAACTTTGCTTGCAAAGGCTGTAGCCGGAGAAGCCGGGGTTCCTTTTTTCTCTTCAAGCGGTTCCGAATTTGTAGAAATGTTTGTCGGAGTCGGAGCATCAAGAGTAAGAGATTTGTTCGAACAGGGCAAAAGCAATGCTCCTTGCCTGTTGTTTGTTGACGAAATAGATGCCGTAGGAAGACACAGAGGGGCCGGTATCGGCGGCGGGCATGATGAAAGAGAACAGACGTTAAATCAACTTTTGGTTGAGATGGACGGTTTTGATACTAAAGAAGGCGTTATTATAATTGCCGCAACAAACAGACCTGACGTGCTGGATCCTGCCTTGTTGAGACCGGGCAGATTTGACAGACAAGTCGTAGTTCCTAGTCCGGATCTTAAAGACAGAGAAGAAATTTTAAATGTTCACGTCAGAAACATTAAGATAGCAAAAGACGTCGATTTAAACGTTATAGCCAGAAGGACTCCGGGTTTTGTCGGAGCTGATTTGGCAAATCTTGCCAATGAAGCTGCTCTTCTTGCTGCGAGAAAAAATCTTGAGTCTGTAGGAATGAAAAATTTTGAAGAGGCAATAGACAGGATTATTGCAGGCCCTCAGAGAAAATCCAGACTTATATCGGATAAAGAAAAAAGCATAATAGCATATCATGAAGCGGGACACACAATAGTCGCAAAAATTATTCCGAATATGGATCCTGTTCATAAAGTATCGATAGTGCCTAGAGGCCCTGCTCTCGGATATACTTTGCAGCTTCCTCTTGAAGATAAATTTTTAACTTCAAAAACAGAAATAGAAGGAAGACTTGCTATTTTGCTCGGCGGCAGAGTAGCCGAAGAACTTGTTTTTAACGAAATAACGACAGGCGCTCAGAATGACATTGCAAGAGCTACCGAAATAGCTACAAGAATGGTTATGGAATTCGGTATGAGCGACAAAATAGGCACAATTGCTCTCGGCAAAGAAAACGAAGAAGTTTTTCTGGGACGGGATATTTCAAGAAGCCAAAAACATTCCGATAAAACTTCGGAGCTGGTAGATGAAGAAATTAAAAACATTATAACGAGAGCGAAAGAAAAAGCCAGAAAAATTTTACAGGATAACGAAGACAAATTGAAATATCTTGTAGAAATGCTTATAGAAAGAGAAAATCTTAACGGTGAAGAAATTAACGCTGTGATGAAAGGCGAGAAACTGCAGCCTAAAGAAATAATTACCGAAAAGACAGAAGAAGCAAAGGAAGAGGTTAAAGCTTCCGCAGGCGAACAAGAACCTGTTGTTGAAAAAACTGAAACAGATAAACAGGCGGAGCAGTCTGTGCAGGAAGAACAAGAACAAAAAGATTTGTCCGAAGAAAAGAAAGTGATGACCGGAAAATTCAAAAAAACGGTTTATCCTAAAAGCAGCCGTGAAGAAGTTAAACAAAACGAATTGTTTGAAAAGATAGGAAAAGAAGATAAAAATGAAGAAAACAAATAAACAGTACGACAGAAAAAAAGTCCAGCAGGCAGTTAAAATGATGTTGGAGGCTTTCGGAGAAGACATCTCCAGAGAAGGCATAAAAAGGACTCCCGAAAGAGTGGCCGAGTTCTATGAGGAAATGTTATCCGGTAACAATGTAGACGTAAAAAAGCTTATTCCTGTCCATTATGAAACGGAAGAGCACGAAGAAATTGTAATAGTAAAAGATATACCTCTTTATTCAATGTGTGAACATCATTTGCTGCCGTTTTACGGTAAAGTCCACATTGCTTACCTGCCTAAAAAAGACAGAATAGTGGGCGTGTCAAAACTTGTAAGAGTTGTTGAAGCTTTTTCACACAGACTGCAGCTGCAGGAAAGATTGTCAAAGCAGATAGTAGACACCATAATGGAAACGGCAAAGCCTAACGGAGCGATGGTTGTAATAGAAGCCGAGCACTTGTGTATGACTATGAGAGGCGTTAAGAAACCGGGGTCAAAAATGGTTACTTCCGCAATAAGAGGCATCTTCCTAAAAGACGCCAGAACAAGAGCGGAAGCGCTTTCTTTATTCAGGTAAAAAAATGATTGTCAGAAAAATAAAACCGGAAAGCAGTCGGGACGCTTTAAAAATTATCAAAACAACGGGATGCGACGCGTACGTATATAACAAGCTGGCAGAAAAGATGCTTGAGAGCGTTATTGTTGTCGACGATATAGACAACAGAGCCGCAAACATTTTAAAACAGGATGCGTTATCCTGCGGAGCCGATGCGGTTATAAGTTCCGGAGTTTCAAAATTTGAAGCCGGGAAATCGCGCGCGGTTATTTGCGCAACTTTGAGCCAGGCAAAAAAACTGGCTTTTAAGCTGAAAGAACAGCCTTTCGGACTTAAAGAGTTATCTTTTAAAATTAAAGAAATTAATAAAGAGCAAGACAAAAGAATTATTCTGTGCCGTAACAAAAAGATAAAACTTCACGGGAAAACGCCGGTAATGGGGATTATAAACCTTTCTCCCGATTCTTTTTTCGGCAACGGAATAAAAGAGACGAGCGCCGCAGTTAAAGCTGCGCAGGATATGGAAGAAAACGGCGCTGATATAATAGATGTCGGAGCAGAATCGACAAGACCCGGATCGGAACCCGTACCTGTCAAAGAAGAAATTTCCCGTATAACAAAGTTTTTAAAAGTTTTTTTAAAAAAAACAGGACTGCCGGTATCGGTGGATACTTATAAACCTGAAGTCGCAAAAGCTGCAATGGAAGAAGGCGCTCATATCATAAACGATATATACGCTTTGCAATACGACAGGTCAAAGATGGCTGAAGTTGCGGCAAAGTATAGTGCCGGCGTAATACTAATGCATATGAAGGGAACTCCGTCTACTATGCAGAAAAACATAAAATACAAAGATGTTATTTCAGATATATTTAATTTTTTGCACGAAAGAGCCGATTTTGCCTTACAAAACGGCATAAAAAAAGAATCAATAATTCTTGATCCTGGAATCGGATTCGGAAAAACCGTTGAAGATAATTTATTGATAATAAAAAAGCTTGCGGAATTTAAATCACTGAATTATCCTTTGCTTATAGGAATTTCAAATAAAAGTTTTTTGGCGAAAGTAGCCGGTGTTTCGGAATTGCCGGAAAGAATAATTCCAAGCATAACGGCGTCAGCCTTTGCCGCTGTGAACGGTGCCGATATTATCAGGGTGCATAATGTCAAGGAAACGGTTTTGTCTTTAAAAGTCGTTGACGCTTTGAGGAGAATATAAATGGAGTTTGTTTCTCAGATTTGGTCGCAATACGTCGTAAATATTTTGGATATACTCATAGTTTCTTATATTTTTTACAGAATACTTTTAATAATCAGAGGCACAAAAGCAACGCAGGTTGTTTTCGGGCTTGTAATCCTTTTGTTTGTGACAATTTTTGCAAAGGATATTGTCCATCTTAGAACTTTATCCTGGCTTTTAGAAAAATTTTGGGTTACGGCAGTGATAATTCTGGCTGTCGTTTTTCAAAGCGAAATTCGTTACGGTCTGGCAAAACTCGGCAGCAAATTGTCTTATTACGGCAACCATAATGCTACTGTGCAGACAAGTTTTCTTGAAGAAATAGTTGATGCCGCAATAGAAATGAGCAAATCCAGAACGGGAGCTTTAATTGTTTTGGAAAAAGATATGGGCCTTAAAAATTATACTGATACAGGAATTTACGTTGACGCAAAAATTTCTCAGGAACTGATTCTGTCAATATTTCAGACGAAATCTCCTATACATGACGGCGCTATAATAATTCACGATGAAAGGCTTCATTCGGCCGGATGCGTTCTGCCGATAAGTACGGAAATAGAAGTAAAACATCTCGGAACAAGACACAGAGCAGGTATAGGATTAAGTTCTATTACGGATGCCGTTATTGTGATAGTTTCGGAGGAGACAGGGAATATATCCGTTGCTGTTGACGGAGAAATAGAGATAATTCCGCAAAATGATTTGTTAAAAACTATATCAAAATATTATTTAAAAAAGGATTAAATATGCTCAGGTTAAATATATTGGCGGAACGATATAGACGAAAGATTATGCGGCACTGGAAAATAAAGCTTACGGCTTTACTGTTGGCAATTATTTTTTGGGTTTATGTAATACTGTAGCAAAACAGACATGTAAATCTTCTGCAGTCCGTCCTTAGACAATGTGCAAGTTGTTATGAAATTTTTAAAGATACCAGCAAGTCGGTCAGAAAATAATCAGATATTAAAATTAAAATCATTGAAACCATTACAGAACTAGTCGTTGCTTTTCCCACGCCTTCGGCTCCGCCCGAACATTTAAACCCTTTATGGCATGCCACAATAACCAAAATTGCCGCAAAGAAAAAAGATTTTATAAAACCGTGCCAAAATGTGGTAACATCCATAACGTCCAGAATGTCACCCATATATATTGTCGAAGGGACATTCCATGTCATTGTGGTAACGACTAAACCGCCGTAAATTCCTATAATATTTGCAATAGCCGTTAATAAAGGAAGCATCAAAATACAGGCTGCAAATCTCGGTACGGCAAGGTATTTAACCGGATTTGTCCCGAGGGTGTATAAAGCGTCTATCTGTTCGGTTACTTTCATTGTTCCTATTTCTGCCGTAATAGCGGCTCCCACTCTTCCGATAACCACGATAGCTGTAAGAACCGGACCGAGTTCTTTTACAAGGGCAAAACCGGTTATCATGCCGATATATACAGGTTCGTTAAATAATCCCGAAGTGGCGGAACCTACCTGTAAAGCCAGTACCATTCCTGTAAAAAATGAAGTCAGCGCAATTATGGGAAAAGATCTGTATCCGACTTCAACCATTTGAAGAATTGTGTTTTTAATATTTATTTGTCCCTTAAATATATACCAAAACGTTTCGCCGGTAAGCTGTGCGGCATGTCCGACTCCTTTAACATAATCTTTGATGGTAAATCCGATCATTGAAAACGGTTTAGAGGCGTTTTTTTTGATAATAATTTTAGTTTTGTTTATCATTAAACAATAACCCTCGGTACTCTTGTCGATATTGAACACGATACTTCGTAACTTATTGTATTTTGAAGTTTTGCAAGCTCTTCGATTTTTATTGTTTCCTTTCCTTGTCGTCCTATCAAAACGACTTCGTCGCCTATTGAAACGCCCTTAATGCCGGTGACGTCAACCATCATCATATCCATGGTTATTCTTCCTGCGATAGGGCATCTTTTCCCTCTTACCAATACGTCCGCTTTATTTGATAAAATCCTGCTGTATCCGTCAGCATATCCTACAGGCAGAGTGGCTATGACCGATGCTCTGTTTGTTACAAAAGTTCTTCCGTAGCTTACGCAGAAACCGGCCGGAACTTTTTTCAAATATATAATTTTTGTTTTCCATGACAAAACTGGTTTCAATTTTAAATTGTATTTCGTATGTTCAAACGGGCTTAAACCGTAAAGCGCAATGCCCGGACGGACCATATCAAGATGAGTTTTTTTATTGCTGATTAATCCCGCCGTATTTGCTGCGTGCGCCAAAAACTGAAAACCGAGATTCCTTGCATACTTTACAACTTCGTTAAACGAATCAAGCTGGCTCTGGGTATAAAGGGCGTTGGTGTCCGCAACTGCAAAATGAGTATACATTCCCACCATTTTTATGTCGGGCATATTAGCTATTTTTTTTAATATAAGCATAGCATTGTCTTTTGCCACCACTCCTACTCTTCCCATTCCGGTATCGACTTTCAAATGAAATTCCAGTTTTTTGCCGAATTTTTTTGATAAAGCCGATAAGGCGTGCAAGCCCTGCATACTTGAAATAGTCGGGGTTAAATCCCAGAAAGATGCTATTGATAAATGTTCAAGAGGATATCCGCTTCCAAGAACAAGAATAGTTGCTTTGATGCCTGCTTTTCTGAATTGTATGCCTTCTTCAATCGATGAAACTCCTATGCCGTAAATGCCTGCTTTTACCGCTTCTTTTGCGAGTTCTATTCCCCCGTGACCATAGCCGTTGGCTTTTATTATCGCCAACACTTTTGTGTCTTTTTTCAGATACTCTTTGATTTTTTTCAGGTTAAACAGAAAATCGCTTTTGTCGACTTCAACCCATGTAGGGCGGTAAAAATTTTGCATGCTTTTATTTTTGGCAGATGGCGGTTGTTCCTTCATTGATAATCCTCCTTGGATTTATCTAAAGTGGTAAATTTTGTAAATTCTCCTTCGTAGAACAGAGGTACTGTTCCGGTAGGACCGTTTCTTTGTTTGCTTATTATAACTTCAGCCTGATTTTTTTTATCAGGGTCTTCTTTATTGTAATATCCTTCTCTGTGCACGAACATGACAACGTCTGCGTCCTGCTCGATTGCTCCCGAATCCCTTAAGTCTGACAACATAGGCCTTTTATCCTGCCCTCTTTGTTCAGTTTGTCTTGAAAGCTGGGATAAAGCGATCACAGGGATGTTTAAATCTCTTGCCAGAGCTTTTAACGATCTTGAAATTTCAGCTGTTTCTATTTGTTTTGATTCGAATCTTTTTCCCGTTCCGGAATCTTTCAGCAGCTGAAGATAATCTACGATTATCAGCTCTAAAGGATTCCCTCTTTTTTCAAGTTTCATTGCAAGTTTTCTTGCAGCAGATCTTAACTCTACGGCGTTCATTTCGGTTGAATCAGATATATAAATCGGAGATTTTCCTATTTTTGCCACGGCATCCGTAAGTTTAGGCCAGTCCGAAGCTTTAAAAAAACCTCTTCTTAAATCTTGTCCGTTGATTCTTGCGCATGAAGCTAAAAATCTCATCATCAGCGCTTCTTTAGCCATTTCCAGCGAAAAAATCGCAACCGATTTTTTCGACGATATGGCTACAAATTCCGCTATATTCAGCGCAAAAGTGGTTTTTCCCATACCCGGTCTTCCCGCTACTATAAGGAGTTCCGATCTTTGAAGACCCGCCGTAAGCTTGTCCAATTCATCAAATCCGGTTCTTAAACCCGGAACGTCTCTTTTATCTTGATGGAGGGCTTCAAGTTTTTTTAAAGTTGAAGCGACAAGTTCTTCAGGCATTGAAAAATCGTTTCCCGAATGTTGTTTTGAAATATTGAACAGCGTTGCCTGCGCTTTATCGAGGATTTCTTCGGAAGTTTTATTTTCCGAAAAAGCATCGGTTACCATATTAGAGCCGGCATTTAAGATTTGTCTGAGAATGGCTTTGTCTTTGACTATCCCTGCATAATATTCGACATTGGCGGCTGTCTGGGCATTGTCAATAAGACTCACAAGATACTTGCTTCCGCCTGCTTCGGTATACATGGGATTGTTTTTTAAACGGTTGTTTACAGTTACAACATCGACGGACTGAGTATCGTTTAATTCTACGATAGCCCCGAAAATCTGCTTATGGACTTCTTTATAAAAATCTTCCACTTTGACCAGTTCAAGAGCTTTGATAATGGCGTCTTTTTCTATAAGCATTGCGCCTATCAGCGCCATTTCGGCATCTATTGCCTGCGGAGGAGTTTTCTTTTCTAAATCTTTAGACATTTTACCCTTAATTTTATTATAAGTATGAGAATTATAGTGAAAAATTAACTAAAAAGCAATTGACCTGTACGAGCAATTATATAAAATATAAAAAAAAGTAAAAACCCCAAAATTGAAAAAATCTAAGATGATAAATGCAATTTCAGGGTTTTTTTTATGTTTAAGCTTTATGTTTTTCTTCAACAATATTGACTTCTATTTTTGCTATTACTTCAGGATGCAGTCTGATGCTGAGTGTTTGTTTTCCTACTTCTTTTATAGGAGCAGGCAGCAAAATGTCATGTTTGTTTACGGTAAATCCTTGTTCGGAAAGAAGCTTTGACAAATGAGTTGTCGTTATAGAACCGAAAATTTTTCCGTTTTCACCGACTTTAACAGTGATTGAAAATTCCGCTTTTTCTATTTTTTCTGCAACAACTTTAGCATTGCTTATTATTTCTTCTCTTTCTTTTTCAAGTCTTGATTTTTCTCTTTCCCAAATTTTTAAATTTTGAGAAGTTGCTTCCATGCCGAGTTTTTTTGGAAGAAGGAAATTTCTTGCAAAACCGGCGGCGACATCTTTTATTTCACCTTGTCTTCCGACATTTGTTATATCTGATCTTAAAATAACTTTCATTCTGACAATTCCTCCGTTAATTTACTGAAAACGGCAACAATGCTAACATTCTTGCTCTTTTAACTGCTTGGCAAAGTTCTCTCTGGTGTTTTGCACAAGTGCCTGTAACATTTCCTGAAAGTATTTTTCCACTTTCCGTAACAAATGCTCTTAAAAGGCTGACATTCTTATAGTCTATTTCAATTTTGTCTGTGCAGAAACGACAGACTTTTCTTCTCATTGGTCCGCCCTTTTTAAATTTTCCGGCAGGTTTTGAACCGGCAGGACGGGCAGTTTTCTTCTCTATTGACATTTTATTTATTCCTCCAAATTTTTAAAACGGAACTTCTTCATCATCTGTAACCGTGTCGTTATCTGAAACATATTCGTTTTCAACTTCGTTATTAACTGCAGCTCTGGATGTCTGCTGCTGTTCTATTCTTACAAGAAACTGGACTCTTGAAGCGACGACTTCAAGCCTTGATTTTTTTGTTCCGTCGGCTGCTTGCCAGCTGCTTGTCTGAAGTCTTCCTTCAACGTGTACAGGCATGCCTTTTTTAAGCTTGTCTGCGCATCTGTCAGCCTGATCTCCCCAAACTATTATAGGTACGTAAGTAGGGTCAGAATCTTTCCATTCTCCTGTAACTGCATCTTTAAATCTTCTGCTTATTGCTATATCAAATCTGCATACTGATTTCGAGCTTGAAGTTTTTTTAAGTTCGGGATCTCTGGTTAATCTTCCTACCAAAATAACATTATTCTGCTGTGGCAGTTGGTAATTCGGCTGATTCATTGGATATCTCCGTTTTTACTTCTTCAACTTTTTTCTCTGCTGATTTTTTAGCGACGATTTTTTTCTTAGGTTCAACTTTTATTGTTAAGAATCTTATAATAGAATCGTTAACTTTAAAAAATGTTTCTAAAGAAGAAACCATGCTTCCGCTGCCGCTAAGTTCCATATAGACATAAATGCCTTCACGGAATTTCTTAACATTGTAAGCTAATTTCTTTTTACCTAATTGTTGCAGATTTTTGACAGTTCCGCCGGCATTTTCAATAATTTTAGATGCTTTTGATGTAAGCTCTTCAATTTTTGCTGAATCTAATTCCGGTGAACAAATGAAAGTACATTCGTAACTCATTTTACACACCCCCTTTTTGGATTTCTGCTGCATTGAGCAACAGCTCAGCCCCCTGCGGAGCAAAGATTATCAAAAGTATATATTTTTTGAATATTTTTTGCAAATATAAAAGATAAATCTTTTTTCTTTACTAAAAAAATTTTATTTTGTAGAATTCAGTTCAGTAAGACTTAAGTATAAACGGAGTTTAACGGTGATAAAAGCGGTTTATATTAAAGACGGCATTTGCAGCTATGAATTAAACATAGATAAAATTAATGCAATATACAATGAAAATCCCACAATTTTATGGGTTGATTTGACATTGGAAAAAGGTGATTTGTCTGCAGATGAAATCGCTTTGCTTACCGATACTTTTAAATTCCACGAACTGTCTGTTGAGGATTGTCTGTTTCCTTTGTATAACCCGAAGGTTGAGGAGTTTGACAATTATCTTTTTGTAAACACGCACGGCATAAGACTGAAGGTTATGGATCTTGCCGAATTTGACGAATCTATGTACGAACTTGATATATTTTTAGGCAAAAATCTTTTGGTAACGGCGCACACCGATGAACTTGAATTTTTGGAAACGCTGATGCAGAAAGCAAGACTCAAACCTCAGATTGAATTAAAAAGCCTTGAAAATCTGCTTTACAATATACTTTCAAAAGTTGTTACAAATCTGGAACTTACAATGGAAAAAATTACAAACAAGATAGATTTGCTTGAAGACAGAATTCTTGAAGACGCAAAACCTCATATGCTTGAAGAAATTCTTGATTTGAAAAAAGTGTTGCTGTCAATGAGAAAAATTGCCGATCCTCAGAAAAACGTATATTCTTTCTTCTCAAGAGAAAACAATGAATATGTAAGACCGGCATATTCTGCTTATTTCAGGGATATTTCTTATGAGCTTGACAGACTGAATAAAACAATAAATTACAACTCTCAAATGATAGGCTCTTTAATAACCATATATATGTCGTCGGTAACGTTAAAATTGAACGAAATTATGAAATTTTTAACAATAATAGCCACTATTTTTATGCCTATTCTTATATTTGCAAGTTATTACGGCATGAACGTGAAATTTCCGGAATATTCATTGTTGGGAGAATCAGGCACGTGGTTTATGGCAATATTTATGATTCTTATATCAACTTTAGGCATCATTTTTTATATGAAAAGAAAGAAATGGTTTTAAACAGAACAAACCGTTTTTAATATTCGTTAAATCTTCTCAAGTGTATCGACATAAGTATTCCGACCGCAATCATTGAAGAAAGCATGCTTGAACCGCCGTATGACAACAGCAGAAGAGGCAGCCCTGTAACAGGCATAAGCCCCATAACCATACCTATATTAATTATTCCGTAGAAAGCAAACATCGTAGCGATTCCGGTTGCTACAAGAGAACCGTATCTGTCTCTGGCATGCTGTGCTATAAGAAGCGCCCGCCATACAAAGAAAAAATAAAATAATATTGTTAACTGTGAAAAAAGATAACCGCCTTCTTCTCCTATTACAGAAAATATGAAATCTGTTCTCTGCTCAGGCAGAAATCCTAATTGCGTCTGAGTTCCTTTGAAAAACCCTTTTCCTATTATTCTTCCTGAACCTATTGCTATCTTTGACTGTATTATGTTATATCCTGCTCCTCTAGAGTCGATTTGCGGTTTTAAGAAAACGATAAGTCTTTTCCTCTGGTATTCTTTAAGAGATTTGTCAACAACTACCGACGAAAAACAACCGGCTGTGATTATAGACAAGAATATTATCGGATATATTATGGCGACATGTATTCTTAATTTGATTAGAAACCATCTTATCAGAAAAACAATCAGCGATATAGAACCTAAAATTAGTACGGCGCTCTTAAAATCTGTAGTGGCATTTACAAAAAAGCTGATTACTTTGCTCGATTGCAAAAGTTCAGGCTGCAATTTAAAGAAAGTAACCAAAAGAGGAATGCCCATAGCGAGCGAACCGTATAAAATAATACTCAGCAGATGTCTGAGTTTTGCACCGGTTATATACAACAATATCAGCGTTACGGGAAAGTAAGATAATGTTGATGAAAAATCCGGCTGCAGCATTATTAAAAACAAATGTCCGCCGGTTATGCACAGAGCTTTACATAAAACCGATAATTTTTGAATTTCTTTCCAATGATTGTCCAAAAATGCCGATAAAACAAGAATCAGCATTATTTTTGTAATTTCGACCGGTTGAAATGAGAAAAATCCGAAATTAAACCATCCCTTTGTGGCTCTTACGGTCGTGCCGAACACGAGAACGGATATCAACAGAAAACATGAAAATGCGTAAATAAGAGAATTGAAATGTTTATAATATTGGTAATTGAAACTTGCCAGAAAAATTATTCCGACCATGCCTATTGTTAATGCGGCAAACTGAGTGATTATAAATTTCATAGGGTTGTCATAATTTAAGCTTGCCGAATAAATTGCCAGGCATCCTATCGATACCAAAAAAATCAATGAAACCCAAAACAGCCAGTCTATATTTTCAATAATTCTTGGAAAAACAGTTTTAGTCTTGAACATTATCAATTCCTTCATCCGTAACTTGATCGGCCGGCTGAGGTTCGACGGTTTCCTGCGCGGCCTCTGCCGGTATGGTAAAATCTGTGCCGGGTTCGTTAATGTTAAAATATTTTTTAAATATTTCTCTTGCTACAGGAACCGAAATAACGCCTCCGCTTCCTCCGTTTTCAACTATAACGGCAAGAGCGATTTCGGGATTGTCCGCAGGAGCATAGGCGACTACCCAAGCATGGTCTTCTCCGTGCGGATTTTGTGCCGTTCCTGTTTTTGCCGCTATTTTTATATCTTTTAATTTGGTTCTTACCGCAGTTCCTTCTTCAACAACATTTGTAAGAGCTTTGTTCAACTGTTCCCAAGTATTGCTGCTTACATTAATTGCTTCTTTAGTTTCAGGCGAGTGGGTGTAGAGGGTATTGTTATTTTCGGCATCTACAACTTTTTCAACAAGATAAGGCTTGTAATATATTCCTCTGTTTGCAACCGCAGCCATTGTTGTCGCCATTTGTAAAGGCGTAACCCATAATGCTCCCTGTCCGATCGCAAATATAACAGTGTCTCCTTTAAGCCATATCATTTTCATTTTTGCTTTTTTCCATTCTGGAGTAGGAACAAATCCTTTTTTTTCGGAAGGAATATCTATACCGGTGGGTTCTCCCAAATGAAAAAGTTTCGCATATTCTTCAAGTACTCGTACTCCGAGGTCTAGCCCGAGCTGATAAAAATATATGTTGCATGAAACCGTCATGGCTCTTATTAAATTAATTCTTCCGTGTCCTGCTTTTGAGGAACAGGCGAAAACTCTGTCTCCGAGTTCAAATTTACCTTTACATTCTTCGGTATGGTTCGGGTTAAGATGCAGATGTTCCATAGCGGCTATAAAAGTTATTATTTTAAATGTTGATCCCGGCGGGTATAAAGCCTGAATGGCTCTGTTGAATAACGGGAGTTTTTTATCTTTCAGATATTTTCTGTATTCTCCGGTAAATACTTTATTGGTATCATAACTCGGACATGACACCAAAGCTTTTACGGCTCCGTTTCTTACGTCTATTACTACTGCGGCGCCTTTTCCGGTTGTTGTTTTTGTTAAAGCGTCATAAGCGACTTTCTGCAGGTCGTCGTCTATTGTCAGATAAACGCTGTTTCCTATTTGAGGAGCGCGGTAGCTGAAAGCTTTCTGGTGTTGTCCTTTGGCGTTTACTTCAAGATCAAGTCCTCCGTCTATGCCTCTTAAATATTTATCGTAAGACTGCTCTATTCCGCCTCTTCCTATAAAATCTCCGGCTTTGTATCCGTCCGTTTCCAAAGTTTCAAGTTCGTCCGCTCTTACCTCGCCTACATATCCTGTGATAGGCGCATTTTCTATAGAATTAAAATATGTTCTTTTCGGTTCTTTAACTACGGTAATGCCCGGGAGAAACAGTTTCTTTTCCTGTATTCTGAAGACTTCGTCAAGAGTTAAATTGTCTGCTATTTTAACGACTCTTCCGTAACGCCAGCCTTTGTCTATAGACGGTTTTATATCTCTTTTTAAGATTTTGTTCAGCTGTTCTATGGTGTCTTCGCTCGGCAGATACTGCTGTTCAAACGGATAAAACAAAGCCACATAATTTGATTCGTTTCCGACAATGATTTTACCTGTGGAATCATAAATAATCCCGCGGGAAGCTCTTTCATGAGTGGTATTTAATCTTTGATGTTCAGAAACGTTTCTGTAAAAAGCGCCTCTGATAACCTGCAGATAAAAAAGCTGCAATGATAAAAATAAAAACAGTATAAAAAACAGAAAGACTATATTTTTATATTTATCAATAAATAAGTTATATGTAGATTTGTCGTCATTATTCCAGGACATTTGTTTTTCTTCTTTAGACTGCTGAAAAAATTTGTGATTTATTTTACCATTTTTAATGAAAACATCATAATTTTAAACGGCAAAATTTATTTATCCAAACTCCTGTATTTTATGGCTTCGGCTATGTGTGCCGATGATATGATGTCTGAAGCTGCAAGGTCTGCTATCGTTCTGGCGACTTTTAAAATCCTGTCGTAAGCTCTTGCCGAAAAACCGAGTTTTTCTATGGCGTTTTTCAGGAGAATGCAAGCTTTATCATCCAAAAGACAATATTTTTTGATTTCTTTAGGACCCATTTGAGCATTGCAGTACATGTTTTTCCCTTTAAACCTTTCAAGTTGTATATGCCGCGCTTTAACGACCCTTTTCTTTATATTGTATGAATTTTCCGCATCGGTATTTTTTTCTGATGTAATTTCTTCTATTTTTAATGCGGGAACTTCTACCTGTATATCTATCCTGTCCATCAGCGGACCTGATATTTTTGAGCGGTATTTCATTACCTGGTAAGGATTGCATGTACACTCTTTAGCCCCGCTTCCGTAATTACCGCACTGACATGGATTCATGGATGCGATTAACATAAAAGAAGCAGGGAAAGTCAGTGTATTTTTTGCTCTGGAAACAGTAACAATTTTATCTTCCAAAGGCTGCCTTAAGACTTCTAAAACGTCTCTTTTAAATTCTGTAAGTTCGTCAAGGAACAAAACGCCGTTGTGGGCAAGACTGACTTCGCCGGGTTTAGGATAAGAACCTCCGCCGACCAAAGCTATTGAAGAAGTAGTATGATGAGGACTTCTGAACGGTCTTTGATAAACAAGGCTTTCTCCAGCCTGCATCAGTCCTGATACGGACCATATTTTTGTGGTTTCAACTGATTCTTCAAAACTCATCGGAGGCAGAATGGTCGGGATTCTTTTTGCTATCATAGTTTTACCTGAACCGGGAGGACCAATCATGATCATGTTATGTCCGCCTGCCGATGCTACTTCGGCGGCTCTTCTGGCAAAAAATTGTCCTTTGATATCCGCAAAATCTGCGGTTGTTGAAAATTCTTCGGGATGCGTTGCAATATTCCCGTTAGAAAAAGGTACCTTCTGTATTTCGTTTTTTAAAAATTTTACAACTTCCTGCAGTTCTCCGAAAGGATAAACTTCTATGTTTTTTGCGACTGCCGCTTCATATTTGTTTTTTTCAGGCACTATGATTTTTCTTATGCCGAATTTTTCCAAACTCAATACTATGGGTAGAATTCCTTTAACCGGTCTTATTTTGCCGTCAAGAGACAACTCTCCTATTGCGCATATTTTATTTAGTGATTTTGCCGCGATAGTTCCGCTTGAAGCAATTATTCCCAAAGCGATAGGCAGGTCAAATAAGCCGCCTTCTTTTTTAATATCGGCCGGCGCAAGATTTACGGTAATCTTTTTTGTAGGAAAATCAAAGCCTGAATTTTTAATTGCGGATACTACACGGTCTCTGGATTCTTTAACAGCCGTATCAGGCAGACCTACGATTGAAAAAATCGGAAGACCGGAAGATATATCGACTTCAACATCAATAAGACATGCGTTTATTCCCTGTACTGCCGCAGAATGTAAAAAAGAAATCATTGGCCAACCCGTACGTGTTTTGATTATGAAATTATATATAAAATCAAAGCATACTTCAATATGTTGTTTTTGTACGGCGATTTAGATATAATCTAAAAATCCTAAAAAATTTAAAAGCAGTACAGAGATATAGGTAAAATGACAAAAATATTGCTTGTGCTGTATAATTGTTTACTGTTGTCCTTTCTGGCGCCTATTTTGCTTGCCATTATTTTGTCAGGCAAGAAAAACAGACAAGATTTTTTTTACTGTATAAAAGAAAGGCTTTCGCTGGGGAAAATTCCGGAATTTGATAAAAGTAAGAAAAAAGTATGGATACACTGCGCGTCTTTAGGCGAAGCAAAAGCTGTCGAGCCGATGATTCCTCATTTGCGCCAGTATAATGTCATAGTAACGGCAATAACAAAATCCGCAAGAGAATACATATCAAAAATAGACGGTATAACGTATTACTCTCTGGTTCCGGTGGACATATATCCTTTTATTTCAAAGATGATGAACAGGATAAAACCGGACGTTTTGATACTTATTGAAACGGAATTCTGGCCGGGTATGATATACTGTGCAAACAGCATAGGCACAAAAATAATTACCGTAAACGGCAGAATATCAAAAGGAGCTTTCGGATATTATAAAGCCACCTCATTATTCTGGAGAACTTTTCTAAGCCTTATAAATTACATATCGGTAAGAAATGAACAGGATTACGAAAGATTTGCCGAAATTCTTAAAAACAAAGATAATATCACTGTAACGGGTAATATAAAATACGATAGAGATTTTACGAAAGAGAAAATTTCCAAAGAAAGTTTGTTCTATAAAGAAGAAGATATCGTTTTGACAGCCGGCAGCACAAGGGAAAACGAAGAAAGAATTATTATAGAAGTTTTTCAAGAAGTGAAAAAGGAATTTCCTAATTTGAAATTAATAATTGCGCCTAGACATATTTCAAGAATCGGCGAAATTTCCGGGTTATTGCGGAAACAGCAGCTGAAAACGATGTTGTTTACGGAATTAAACGGCGGAGAAAAAGACGTTTTATTGATAGATACTTTCGGCAAACTGCAAACCATTTATTCGATTTCAGACATAGTTTTTATAGGGGGGTCAATCGTGAAAAGCGGCGGACAAAATCCTATAGAACCTTCGGCGTATTCAAAACCGATAATATTCGGGAAATATATGTTTAATTTTGAAAACGAATCAAAATTATTGAAGGAAAACGGCGGCGCTTTTGAAATTTCCGGTCCGAAGGATTTAAAAGATACGGTAATAAAACTGTTAAGAGATAAAAATTTAAGAGAACAGACAGGTCAGAAAGCATTGAACGTAGTTAAAATGCAGAAAGGCGCAATAGAAGCTAACATAAAAATTATTAACAAGAGTTTAATAAATGAATAAACTGAAAATAATTTCTTCAATAGGCTGGTTCCTTATGAGCGTTGTAGGCAGAACGCTCAGAATAAGGGTAATTAATTTTGTCGATTATATCAATGATCAGTATGTTTATTCTTTTTGGCACGGAGAACAGTTTGTTCCGTTTTATGTAAACAGAAATATGAATGTAGTTATAATGTCGAGCATGTCAAAGGACGGAGAAATCCAGTCGGGAATACTTGAAAAATTCGGTTATATAGCCGTAAGAGGTTCTTCTTCAAAAGGCGCGGAAAAAGCTTTGGTTGAAACTTTAAGATATGCAAAAAAAGGATATAAAGTAGCTTTTGCCGTTGACGGTCCGAAAGGTCCTTTGCATAAAGTTAAACCGGGAATACTTTTTATATCGCAAAGGCTTGGAATTCCTTTGGTTCCTTTGTGCGGAATCGCCAAAAATGTGAAAATTCTTGAAAAAGCGTGGGATAAATATAAGATACCGGTTCCTTTTTCAAAAGCCTTAATAATATACGGCAAACCTATAAAAATAGAACCTTCGGATAATCTTGAAGAAAAAGCGGTATTAGTAGAACAGGAATTGAATAAATTGTCTGAATTTGCAGGCAAATATGCATGGTCTAAGGATATCAAAGAATATTTACATTATCATCCTCAGCCTAAAATACTTATAGTCCAGCCGAGCAGAATGGGCGATATTATATTTGCGCTTCCGGCAGTTGCTGCCATAAAGAAGCAGTATCCTCATGCTCACATAAGCTGGATAGCAGATGAAAGATGCGCAGGCATACTTAAAGATAACAATTTAATAGATGATTTAATAGTTTTTGACAGAACAAAAGTTTCGATCCCGTATATTCTTAAGTTTTATAAAAAATTAAGAGCAAACAATTATGATTTAAGTATTGATTTCCACGGGTTATTTAAATCTGCTTTTATAGTTAAACTGGCAGGCGCAAAATTTAAACTGGCGTCTTCTTCCACAAACGGCATGAGGGAGCTTTCATGGCTTTTTTCAAAAGAAATAAAGCCTGAAAAGCAGGATTCTCATTGTATCGAAAGACATTTTGCGGTCGCAAAATACTTAGGATGCCCGGAAGATGTATTAAATTACAGTATAACGGTTAAAAATGAAGAAATAGAAAAAATGAAAAATCTTTTGAAAAAAGAAAATATTGATTTGAACAAGAAAATTGTGGCTGTTCATCCCGGAGGCGGATGGATATCCAGAAGATGGCAGACAGAAAAATTTGCCGAATTGATAGATCTGTTAAACGAACAGTTTGAGATAAACGTCGTTTTAATCGGCGGGAAAGAAGGCGGCGCAAGCGAAAAAGGATTAAACGAAGAAATAATACTGAAAAGCAGAACAAAAAAAATAACTGATTTAACCGGAAAATTTAATTTGACCGAATTAATGGCTTTTTTTAAAGTGTGTTCGGTTTTTGTTGCAAATGAAGCCGGTCCGATGCATATTGCAACAGCTTTAGGCGTAAATGCAGTTGCTGTCTTAGGCCCGACAAATGCCCGCAGAACAGGGCCGTTTAAAGGCAATACTGTAATAATTCAAAAAAAAGTCGAATGCCAACCTTGCAGAAACAGAACCTGCACCAAAGTTGACTGCATGAAACTCATTTCTGTCGAAGAAGTATTTGAAGCGGTAAAAAAGAAATTGTTTTAACGCGCAATCCTGCAAAACTTATCTTAAAAATCAAAAGAGTTTAGTGTATATTTTGGTATATAATTTGATAAAATAAAAGAGTTATATATAAACGTAAAAGTACAAAAACGGAAGTTTATGAAAATATTAATTATTAAGCCGAGCTCTTTCGGCGATATTGTTCAGGCAAATCCTGTCGTTCAGGCTGCAAAGGCCGAATGGAAAGATGCCCGTATAGACTGGCTTGTTTTCAAACAGTGGAAGCAGGTGGTAGAGTTGTTTCCTAATGTCGAAAGCATAAAATGCTGGGACAGAAAAGGCGGAATAAAAGCTTTTTTTGAAGTTTTAAACGAGTGCAACAAAGAAAATTACGACATTGCGATTGATTTGCAGGGTCTTTTAAGAACTGCTTTTTTTACAAAACTGCTGAATGCAAAGATTAAAATCGGCGTAAGCGGAATGAAAGAATTCAGCTGGGTGCTGCTCAAAGAACCTTATAAAAGAGATCCTAAATTAAATGCAGTTTTAAGAAATTTAAAATCCCTTACTTACATTACAGGCAGAGAATACGGCGTAGATTTTAAAATAGGAATAAAAGAAAATATTTTATGTTCGGCAAATGAATTGCTTATGCGTTCCGGAATAGAAAATACAAACAACATAATAGCGTTTATGCCTTTTGCAAGAGGGAAAACAAAAAGCTGGAATAAAGACAACTATGTAAAACTTGCCGCAATGATAAGAAAAAACAGCCCCGAAACAAAAATTCTTATATTGGGTTCTTCGGACGATTACGGGAAAATAAATTCTGAAAATATAATTGATTTATGCGGTAAAACTGATATCGCTATGTTGCCGGCCGTTTTGCAGAAATGTAAATGTGCGATAGGTTCAGATACAGGGCCGATGCATCTTGCGAATGCCTCAAATGTCAAATGCGCTTTTATTTTCGGCGGTTCCGATATAAATGAAACGTCTCCTTACGGCGGCAAGGCAAAGGTTATAAGCGCAAATCTGCCGTGCAGTCCGTGCAGAGGCAAATGCAAATATGATACGGAAAAATGTCTTGAACAGATAACTCCCGAAACCGTATTGGAAAGAGTTGAAGAATGGATAAAATAATTTTTTTTCATATGAACCAGCTCGGCGATTTATTGTTTTCATTGCCTGTTCTTGAAGCCGCAAAAAGACAGAATCCTGATATAAAAATTTATTCTGTCGTCAGAAAAAATCTTGCCGGACTTTTAAATTCAACAGGCTTGGCTGATAAAATTTTTATTAAAGAAAAATCTTTGGCGGAAAGATTCAGGCTTATTAAAGAAATAAGAAAAGAAAATATTAAAACCGCCGTTTTATTTTCTGAATCGCCTGAAACTTTAATTACTGTTTTTTTATCCGGGATAGAGAAAAGAGTCGGTTTTTGTACTGCCGGTTTAAAAATTTTACTTACTGATAAAGCCGTTAAAACAGGCGTGCCGTCTTTGTCAAACAATATTACGCTTGCAAAAACAGCAGGACTGTTTTCGGTAAAAAAAGACTATACGGGTTTAATAAAAATTGACCGCATTTTCTCAGATTCAGTATCTGAATGGCTGAAACAAAACTCCATATGCGAAAAAAAATTTACGGTTGTTTCAACCGGCGCAAGCGCAAGAAGACAGGAAAAATGCCTTGATGAAAACGTCTGGGTAGAAACAATAGATAAGCTGCATGATAAAAATGTCAGCATTGTTGTCGTCGGAGCAAAATGGGAAAAATGCAATATAGAAAAAATAGTAAATAGATGCCGTAAAAAACCGTTTCTCTTTTGTCCGGACGGAGGTCTTTTGGAACTGGCCGCTTTAATAAGCAAAGCCGGGTTTTTTATCGGTATTGATTCCGGCACGATGCACCTTTCTGCAAGTTTAGGCGTGAAATGCCTTGCTTTGTACGGAAAAACTGATCCTGTGCAGATAGGCCCGCAGCCGCTGGAAAACCATACGATAATAAAAAAAGAAAATATAAAAAATATAACTGCCGACGAAATAATAAATACTTTTGAACAAATGAGGAGTAATCATGAAGTATGCAAATTATAGAAGCGTTTTTAAAATGTACGAATATATTCAGCCTTTTTTGAAATATTCTATGCCTATGGAGGAAAAACTGCCGGCCGGAAAAGTGCTGGTTATAGCTCCTCATCAGGATGACGAATCTATAGGATGCGGCGGAACGCTGATAAAACATACACAGAACGGCGGACATTTGGAAATAGCTTTTTGTACTTCTGACGGCAGCGAAAGAATGAATGAAACAAAAGCAGCCTCGAAAATACTAGGTTCCAAAATAAATCATTTTTTGCAGTTTCAGATAAGAACATTGTCTTCTTCAAACGGCGAATTGGCAAAACAGTTTACGGAACTATTTGACAGAGTCAGTCCTGACGTAATTTTTGTTCCTTTCCTTATAGATAATCATCAGGACCATATAGCGATATCAAAGGCGCTTTTGAAATCGTATAAACAGCGCAAGATAGATTCCATGATATATGCTTATTCTGTTTGGACGACATTAATTCCTAATGTAATCGTTGATATTTCTGACGTATGGGATGAAAAAGAAAAGGCCATCGGCTGCTACAAAACGCAGACGGCGACAAGAGATTACGTAAAAATGGCTTCTTCGCTTGCGCAATACTGGGCTGTTGTAAAAGGGAAAAATACTACCCACTGTGAAGCTTTTTTTAGAGCAAGCATACAGGAATATGTTTCTTTTGCAAAGAAGGTATTGTAATAATGGATAAAATAAAAGTTCTTCATATGTTTTCTTCTTTTACAATAGGAGGCGCCGAAAAAATGACGCTTCTTACCGCTGTAAGCCTGCATAAGTTAAGCGGGGAGATAGAGCCTTTAGTTGCTGCTCCGGCCGGCAGTTTTTTATATGCACAGGCAAAAGAAAACAATGTGAAAGTGTGTGATTTTAAGTGCAGAGGGTCGTTCACTCCTTCCGGCGTTTTAAGATTGGCCAAAATTATTAAGAAAGAAAAAATAAATATACTTCACGTACACCAGGGCAAACTTTTTTGGACTGCGCTTTTAATGAAGCTTTTTTTTAAAAATATAAAAGTCGTTTTACACAGGAGACAGGATACCCGTCATAAATTTTATGCGAAGTGGCATTACGGAATAGCCGATATGACTCTTACCGTTTCCAGGGCTGTACGCGATAATTTAATCAAATATGAAAAAGCGCCTTCGGGAAAAGTCAAGGTTTTATATAACGGGTTTGATTTCGACAAATTTGCAAAAGAAATTTACTGTAATGACGTGATTGAAAAATACGGACTGCAAAATAAAACGGTTATAGGAACGATAGCCGCAATGGTTTCTTTGGAAGGCAAAGGACAGATTTATCTTATGGAGGCCGTTTCGAAATTAAGAGCGGAATATCCGCATTTAAGATGTATTTTAGTCGGCGACGGAGCCGGGAAAAATGAGCAGGAAGAATATGCGAAAAAATTAAAAGCGGATGATATTGTCTTTTTTGCAGGTTACCAATCGGACGTTGCGAAATATTTGAAAGTGATGAATATTTTTTGTCTTTTGTCATGCGGAACGGAAGGCTTCGGAAATGTGAACCTTGAAGCGCAGTCGCTGGCGATTCCGGTAATAACTACAAGAGTAGGAGGCAATCCGGAAACCGTAATCGACAAGAAAACCGGTTTTATAATAGAGCCGAGAAATGTTGAACAGCTGACTGAAGCAGTTAAAAAACTCTTGGATGATAAAAATTATGCCGAACAAATAGGTCTTAACGGACAAAAATTCGTCAAAGAAACTTTTTCAATAGAAAAAATGGTTCAAAATTTAACGGAAGTTTATAAAAATATTTAACATGAAAAAATTATTATATCCTTTATCGGTTATTTACGGTTTCATTTCAACGTTGAACAGAATGTTGACGAAACGGAGCCGGCTGAACGTTCCTGTTATAAGCGTAGGCAATGTTACCTGGGGCGGCAGCGGTAAAACTCCTGTTGTTTTGGCGATAGCCGAATATGTTTTGTCAAAAGGGAAAATGCCTGTCATTTTATCAAGAGGATATGCAAGAAAAGACAATACGCGTAAAAATATAATAGTAAGAGACAGAGAGAAAATATTATCGCGGATATATGAAGCCGGAGATGAACCTTATATGATGGCTCAAAGAGTACAATGCCCTGTTATTGTCGGCAAAGACAGAACGGAAAGCGCTCGTCTGGCGCAAGAATTCAATCCGGACGTTTTTATTTTAGATGACGGTTTTCAGCATTGGAAACTGGAAAGAGATTTGGACATCGTTTGTGTTAACGCTCTTAATCCGTTCGGCAACAACATGGTTATACCTGCCGGTATTTTAAGGGAAAAAACAACATCTCTTGCAAGAGCCGGCATTGTGGTTTTAACAAACTCAAATCTTTGCGCGGATGAAAAACTCGAAAGTATAAAGAAAAAAATAATAAGCATTACGGGCAAAAAACCTTTGCTGTCTTTTGTCTGTAATTCGGATATAACCGATATGTACGGGAATAATAAAATCAGCGCGGATTTTTTTAAAAATAAAGATGTTGTCATGGTTTGTGCTGTAGGTTCTCCGGATAATTTTAAAAATATTCTTGCTAATTTAGGCTTCAGTTTAAAGCGTGAAATTGTGTTCAAAGATCATCATAAATATAGTTTAAAAGATGCCGCAAATATTGCATCAGAAGCAGTAAATGAAAATACGGTTGTATTTACCACTCACAAAGACGCAGTAAAACTTTCAGACGTTGCGGATGATTATTTGAAAAAGAAAATATACGTTTTAAATATATCCGTCTGTTTTCAGGAAGGAAGAGAATTTATGGAGCAAGCCGTAGATAAAATATTGAGCAGGGGAGCATAATGGAATTATTATTGAATTATTTATTTGCCGCCGGCGTTGTTTTTTCGCACATATTCGGATATGCCTTTTCTATAATTTCTCTTTTCTTTATTTATAAAAATTGGGATGATTTAAAAAGAGAGAAAATCTTTCAGCTTATTTGTGTTTTTTTGGTTTACGGATTTATTTTGGCTGTTTTCAGCGGAGACAGAAAAATTGCTTTTGACGAGATGTTTAATTATGCGGCAAGCTGGCTGCCTCCTTTTGTTTTAGGCTATTACGTTGTTAACGAAACAAAAAAATATAAAATTATTTTAACCAATATTACGGTTTTTTCTGTAATAGTATTTTTGTCGGTTTTGGCATATTACGGGTTATTTTATAAAGAAATTTTTGGAATGCCTCTTGCCGGCAGCGGATTATACGGTCATATCAATGCTTTTTTATGGCATATATCTCTCGGAGCTATGTGCGTTATGATTTCAAGCATTACGTTTATTTTGTTTTTATTTAGGCAGGATTTAAGCAAAAATCAAAAGAAAATTTTATTTGCATTATCCGTTTTCTTTGCCGTATCTTTGTTCCTTACGGGTTCGAGAGGTTATTATATAGCAGGGTTTATCACTTATGTCGCAATATTCGCTTTTTATTTTTATAAGACAAAAAGAATAAAAGAAATTTTTATGTTTGCTTTGTTGTCCGGATTAATTATAGGCATTATATATTCAAAAAATACTTTTATACAGCAGAGGGTTCAAAATACCAGCATATCACACGAAGGAAGTTTAAAAACCAGAATTAACGGATATAAAATAGCTTTTGCAATATTTAAGAATAATCCTTTGTTCGGCGTGGGACCGCGGCAAAGCGTAAAACAAAAAGAATTTATTGAAATTTCGCAAGATTATAGCGACGGAGCAAGACATCTGCACAGTATGTACATTAATCTGCTTGCGGATTTCGGACTTACCGGAATCGTAATTTTCGTCTTTTTGCTGTTTCATATTTTTAAAAGGCTTGTGAATTCGTATAAAACAAATAATTCTCTGCTTGCACTTGCGCTGATTTTCTGCTGGATATCTCTTTTAATAGGAGATAATTTCGATACTGTTTTAAGAGGACCGAGGGTTGCAATGGATTATTTTTGGATAACCGGGCTTGTTTTGGGCGGAACTTTGGCAAAAAATAAAAAAGAAGAGAAAAATAATGAAGAACAAAAATAATGTTCCATCCCCTGCGGTATTTTTGGACAGAGACGGCACTATAAACCATGATAAACATTATTTAAGCGATGAAAAAGACTTAAAAATTTACAGTTTTGCAAAAAAATCAATTTTGAAACTTCAGCAGGCGGGATTTAAAATTGTTATTGTCACAAATCAGTCGGGCATAGCCAGAGGTTTTTTTTCGGAAGGTAAATTAAAAAAAATACATAACAAATTGATTGCTTTGTTGAAAGAGCAGGGAATCAAAATAGACGGTATTTATTACTGCCCGCACGGTCCGGACGATATCTGCGACTGCAGAAAACCTAAAACCGGAATGGCTCTTCAGGCAGCCAAAGATTTAAACATAGATTTGCAAAAATCATATACGATAGGCGACAGCGTAAGAGATTATCTTTTAGGTTATAATTTCGGAGGCAAAGGGGTGCTGGTTTTAACGGGCCACGGTAAAAAACAATCTTTAAAAACGGAAAAAGAAAAACAGAAACCTTTAGCCGTAGTAAAAAATTTATATCAGGCAGCAAAGGTGATAATAAATGATTATAAAAAAAATTAAAATTGTTTTTTTGCTTGCGTTGATGTGTGTTCCTGTTTATGCTCAGAATGCCGTTAAGAAAACGCCTGTTGAAAACGATGCCGAAATTTCAACAAGCACTTTTAAATGGAGAAATCTGAGCGGGCATCTGCCTTCGGAAGAAAATCTTATTTTTGATGTTTACTGGCAGTTTATAAAGGTAGGGCAGGGAACTCTTGAAATAAGAGGTTTTGAAAATGTGAATAACAGAATAGCATATCATTTATACTCACAGGCAAAGTCGTCTGTTTTTTTTGATAATTTTTTTAAAGTAAGAGATATAAACCAGTCATGGCTTGATGCGGAAAGTTTGTGTTCTTTAAGGTACAGCGCGGATATCTCTGAAGGCGGCTGGAAAAAAAGAGAGCAGGTTGATTTTGACCATGCAAATAAAAAATTTGTTTTAAACGATAACGGTTCCGTCAGGGAAGGAGATACCGTTTTATGGGTTCAGGATGTTATATCGGCTCTTTATTTTTTCAGAACTCTTGATTTGGAAGTCGGCAAAGAATATATATTTGACGCTCATTCTGGAGACAAGTCCTGGCCGCTGAAAACAAAAGTTACGGGAAAAGAAACGGTTGAGACGAAAGCCGGAAAATTCGATTGTTTGATTTTGGAACCGGCAATAAGGGATAATGCAGGAATTTTTCAGGCTAAAGGAAGACTGCAGGTGTGGGTAACCAACGACCATAAAAAAATGCCTGTTAAAATGAAAACTAAAATTCCGGTCGGATCAATAATTGCCGAACTGGCGGAATACAATAACATGCCGGGAAGAAATTTACAGGGAAAAGACGATGCCGGAAAAACAAATTAAAGATTTTTTAAGACAGTCTGACAGACTGCTTGTTTTAGCGATAGGTTCCGAATTAAGAAGCGATGATGCTGTCGGTATGTATATAGCCGACGAATTGTTAAAATATAATCCTGACAATGCAAAATTATGCGTTATAAAAGGGGCAACTGCTCCTGAAAATTTTACGGGTGAGATAAAAAAATATAAACCTTCCGATATGATTGTTATTGATGCGGCCGATACCGGCAAAGAACCCGGCGGAATTGACATTATTGACGCGAGCGACATAACCGGTGCATCTTTTTCAACCCATATGATGCCTATAAACGTTTTTTTGGACTATCTCTTCCGTGATTTTGAATGCCGTGTATTGATAATAGGTATTCAGCCGCAGACTTTGGAGTTCGGTATCGGCATCTCTGAAATTGTAAAAAAAACAGCCGATAAAATCGTTTTATCAATAAAGGAAGCAACAGAAAATGGAAAGTAAAATTTTCAACACTAAGAAAGAAAAGAAAGAAACAATTATAAAAGAAACAATAAGTATTTTAGAATCAGGCGGTATTCTCGTACTGCCTACCGATACCGTTTACGGTATTATGACAAGCGTTTTTAACCGGTCAGGACAGAAGCATATTTACAAATTAAAAAACAGAAATGACAGGAAGCCTCTGATAATGCTGTCGGATAAAATTACCACTTTGGAACAATTTGTAATTTTTCCCAAGAAAATAAGCAAGATTGTAAAAGATTTTTGGCCCGGACAGCTTACTCTTATTCTGCCGACTACCGAACTGGGGAAACTATTAACCGGCGGAAGGGATAATTTAGGAGTAAGAATACCTAATTGTAAGATTCTGCTTGATATTATGTCGGAATACAAAGTTCCTCTTATGAGTACTTCCGCAAACGTATCCGGCAAAAAAAGCGCAGTGAGCGCAGATATAGCGGCAGAGTATTTTAATAAAAAAATAGATGCCATAATAGATGACGGCATTTGTAAATTTTCTTTTGAATCTACAGTTATAGATATGGTAAAATTTCCCTATGTGGTAATTCGTAAAGGCTGTTTAGATTGTAATAAATTGCTGGAATATATTTAAACGGGCGGATTTTTATTTGTGGTAAACATACTAGAGCATATAGCCGTACATGAATTTGCGTATTTGTTTTTATTGTGCGGTTTTTTTTGTTTAACGGCTGCCTTATTTATAAAAGAAATACTGTTTAAAACCGCATGTATAGTTTTGTTTTCCGTATTCATTGCTTTAAGTATTGCTGAATTTTCTTTATATTATTCAATGAGACCTGTTTTTACGGAGTCCGTAAAAAATATCAAATTTGAACCTGATAATAAAAAAGAAATTGTAAAATGCGCCAGATTCGTGGATAAAAATAAAAGAGATTTTTTCTGTTTCAATGAAAATATAGATTACGAGCTTAAAAACGCCGGCAATAAACTGCTCGGCATTGCAGAGTACACTTTGTTTACAAACGGATTCAGGCATACCCGATGCGATACTAAAGGGCTGAAAACTTATATTTTTTTGGGATGTTCTTTTACTTTTGGAGAGTTTGTAAACGATGATGAGACTCTTCCGTATAACTTTTCAAAATTAATGAATTTTGAAGCGAACGTTTTAAATTTGGGCGTACGCGGGAAAGGAACAAACAGGGCGTTAAGCATTTTAAACAGCGGCATTATAAATAAAATCGGCAATAATACAAAAGCGGAACATTTTATTTTTTCTTTGATAGGAGACGGAATAAGAAGAAATTTCAGACTTACGGAAGGCGATTCTTCAGGCGATAACTGGTTGTATAAAAACGAAAAATGGTCAAGAGTCCCGCAGCCTTTGGGAATGATAAAACTGATATTTGCAAGAAGTTACATATTCAGAAGAATATTTCTTGAGCCTTTGGAGAGCAAATATGTTGATTTTTACGCATATTATTTAATAGACAGTCTGGTTGAGATGGACAGAGTTATAAAAGATAAATATAATTCTAAGCTTACGGTTATAATATGGCCAGAGTTCGGAGGTAAATTTATAAGAAAAATAAGAGAAACAAATCTTGATTTGATATTTTTGCCTGAAGAATTCAGAAAGTATGAAAACGGTTATTATAATCATCCGAATCCGAAAATGAATGAAGAAACGGCAGAAATTTTATATAATCATATAGTCGCAAATAAAAATTAGGAGTCAGAACATGCAAGAGTTAGAAAGAGTAGATGCGGAAGTTGCAGGAATTATTGAAGAAGAACACTCAAGACAAGAGAACACCATTGAGCTTATCGCTTCAGAAAACCATACTTCAAAGGCCGTGATCCAGGCACAGGGATCCGTGCTTACAAATAAATATGCGGAAGGTTATCCGGGGAAACGATATTACGGCGGCTGCGAATTTGTGGATAAAATTGAAAATATAGCTATAGAAAGAGCAAAACAACTATTCGGATGCGAGCATGCAAACGTGCAGCCTCATTCAGGCGCACAGGCAAACATGGCTTCTTTTATGGCTTTGATTAAGCCCGGCGATACTGTTATGGGGATGGATCTTGCTCACGGCGGACATTTATCGCACGGAAGTCCTTATAATTTTTCCGGCAAGTATTTTAATATCATTCCTTATACGGTTGATAAAGAAACGGAACTTGTCGATTATGACAAGCTTGAAAAATTGGCTAAAGAACACAAACCTAAACTTATTGTTACCGGAGCCAGCGCATATTCAAGAATTTGGGATTGGAAAAAAATAAGAGAAATTGCAGATTCCGTAGGGGCTTTCCATATGGCGGATGTTGCTCATTATGCGGGGCTCATTGCCGCCGGGATATATCCTTCACCTGTTAAATATGCCGATATAGTAACTACTACAACTCATAAAACCCTCAGAGGTCCGAGAGGCGGTATGATTATGTGTCAGGAAAAATACGCCAAAGCTGTTAATTCCGCTGTTTTCCCTGGAATTCAAGGCGGTCCGTTGATGCATGTTATCGCCGCAAAAGCCGTGGCTTTCAAAGAAGCATTGGATCCTTCTTTCACCGATTATCAGAAGCAGGTTGCAAAAAATGCAAAAGTATTTGCGCAGGCTATGTCCGAAGGCGGTTTAAGAATAGTTTCAGGCGGAACTGACTGCCATATGTTCCTTGTTGATTTAAGACCTTTGGGAGTCAACGGTAAAGATGCCCAGATAACTTTGGAAAAAGCGGGAATTACGGCAAATAAAAATACAATTCCTTATGATCCTGAAAAACCTATGATATCTTCAGGCATAAGAATAGGAACGCCGGCCGTAACTACGAGAAAAATGAAAGAAGAGGAAATGAAAAAAATTGCCGGGTGGATTATAAAAGTTTTGAAAAATATTCAAAATGAAACCGTTATAAACGATGTTAAGAAAGAAGTAACCGCTTTGTGCAAACAGTTCCCGGTATATTAACCGTAGAATATGTATATGCGGAAAAATGCAGTTTAGGATAAAAATGAAAAAAATTATTTTAAAACAAAAAGAAGAAAAAAGAATAAAAACAGGGCATCAATGGGTTTTTTCCAATGAAATAAAAGAAATTTGCGATAAACCGCAGACAGGCGAGATTGTCGAATGCTATGACAGTATGAATAACTTTATAGGCATAGGATTTTACAATCCACATTCTTTGATAGCTTTTAGACTGTTGTCGAAAAAGAATGAAATCGTCGATATTAAATTTTGGGAAGACAGGATATCAAGGGCCTTGTCGTTCAGAAAAGAATTGTACCCTGACAGTAATTCTTTCAGAGTCGTTTACGGAGAATCTGACGATATCGGAGGATTCATACTGGATAAATACGAAGATTATTGTTCGGCTCAGTTTGTTTCTGCCGGAGCGGAAGCGAACAAGCACGATATTCTCGATGCCGTAAACAATGTTTTGAAGCCTAAAGGCATAATGATAAGAAATGATTCTTATCTACGCAAACTGGAAAATCTTTCAGGCGAATCGGAAGTATATTCCGGAGAAATCCCGGATGATATTATAATATCTGAAAATGACGTAAAATATTATGTAAACATAAAGTCGGGACAAAAAACAGGATTTTTCTTTGATCAGAGAGATAACAGAAAAATACTCCAAAAGTATTGCAAAGGGAAAAAAGTTTTGGATTGTTTTACCCATACGGGGTCTTTCGGATTGAATGCTTTAAAAGGCGGAGCAAATGAGGTTATTTTTGTCGATTCTTCCAAACCTGCTCTTGAAATGGCTTCAAAAAATTATGAATTAAACGGCTTCAAAAATTTTAACGCTATAGTCGCAGACGCATCTGAATATCTTTGCTCTTCGGAAGCTGCGGGAGAAAAATTTGAAGTAGTGAATATAGATCCGCCGGGACTTATAAAAAGCAAGAAAGATTTTCATCCCGGATATAAACATTATGTGAAAATTAATGAGCAGGCGGTAAGTCTGCTGAAAGACGGCGGAATATTTTCGACAAGCTCGTGCTCTCATCATTTGTCTGTAAGCGATTTTAAAAAAATGATACAGGAAGCGTGCGCAAGAGCTAAAAAAAGAGCCGTATTTCTGGAAATAGCTTCGCAGGCAAAAGATCATCCTGTTCTTGTGTCAATGCCGGAAACAGAATACTTAAAATTTGCCGTTTTGAAAATTTATAAATAAAAAGACTTAGAGGATAAAATAAAATGATTATCACATTGAAGAGAAAATCAAGCAAGCAGGAAGAAGCAAAAGTTATCGAGAAAATAAAAAAACTCGGCTATGTCCCTCATATATCAAGAGGCGTTGATATAACTATCATAGGAATGATAGGTGAATTTGCAGAAAAGTATAAAGATGTTTTTGAATCAATGGAAGAAGTAGACCATATAAGCGAAATAGAAAAGCCTTATAAACTGGCTTCAAGAGAATTTAAAAAAGAAAATACGGTCGTAAAACTTCCGTACGGTATAGAAGTCGGCGGAAATAAAGTTCCTGTTATTGCAGGCCCGTGCGCCATTGAAAGCAAAGCTGTTTTGCTTGAAATAGGAAAAATCGTGAAAGATGCCGGAGGAACAATTCTCAGAGGCGGAGCTTTTAAACCGAGATCTTCGCCGTATACTTTTCAGGGATTAGGCGAAAAAGGTTTGAAATACATGGCGTATGCAGGCAAAAAACTTGAGATGCCTACCGTCAGCGAAGCAATGTCCGTCGAACAGGTTCCTTTGTTAAGCGAGTATTGCGATATTATACAGATAGGCGCAAGAAATATTCAAAATTATGATTTATTGAAAGCCTGCGGCAAACAAAAAAAGCCAGTGCTTCTTAAAAGAGGAATGGCTACTACGATAAAAGAATGGCTGCTTTCCGCGGAATATATATTGTCACAGGGAAACTATAACGTTATGCTGTGCGAAAGAGGCATCAGAACATTTGAAACGGCCACAAGATTTACTCTTGATTTAAATGCCGTTCCCGTAATTAAAAAAATGACGCATCTGCCTGTTGTTTTGGATCCTTCACACGGTATAGGAATAAGAGAACATGTGCCTACTATGGCAAAAGCATGTCTTGCCGCCGGAGCTGATGCTATTGCTTTGGAAATACATCCTAGACCTGAGGAAGCGTTGTCTGACGGACCTCAGAGTTTGCTGCCGGATCAATACAATAAGCTTATGGCGGAACTTAAAGTTTTGGCAAAAGCTTTGGACAGAGAAATTTAATGAAAAAAGTCGCAATCATCGGCGTAGGCCTTATGGGCGGCTCTTTGGGAATGGCTCTCAGGAATATAAAAAAGAATTCCCTTAGAAAATATGAAATATTAGGTATCGGAAGAAATATCGAGTCTCTGCGGCTTGCAAAAGCAAAAGGAGCGGTTGACAGATATTCTTCCGATATTAAAGATATTGCCGGCTCGGATATTGCGGTTATCTGTCTGCCTGTCGATATGGTGGCCGGCGCATATAAAGAGGCGGCAAAATATTTATCAAAAGAAGCTGTCGTCACAGATATAGGAAGCGTCAAATTCAATATTGAAACTAAAATAAACGAATTTAAAAAAAATAAAAGTTATCCTGATTTTGTAGGCTGTCATCCGATGGCCGGCACTGAACAAAGCGGTATAAAATCTGCAAAAAAAAACCTTTATGATAATGCCCGTGTAATTATTACCGGAAGAAACGGCAAAAGTACAAAGGCAGTCGCGGGTATGTGGAAGGACGTTGGTTGCGAAATCGTCTATATGACGGCAAAAGAACATGATGAAATAGTCGCTTTTACCAGCCATCTGCCTCACATTATTGCTTTCAGTTTTTATAATATGTTTTTAACGAAACATAAGAAAAACGGCAATGTTGATAAAGTTAAAGCAGGATCTTTTGAAAGCATCACGAGAGTTGCCAAATCTTCGCCTGATATATGGATGCCGATTTTTCTTAACAACAAGAAAAATCTTATAACTCTTACGGAAGAGTTCTGCAGCCTGTTAAAATTGTTTGTAAAACAAATTGACAATAAAAAATCTTTGGAAAAAATATTAAGAAAAAGTATAAAAAATGAAAATAAATAAAATTTCAAAAATAATTGCCGAAATAAAAGTTCCGGCCGATAAATCAATTACGCACAGAGCAATAATGCTGTCTTGTCTTGCAAACGGCACGTCGGCTGTTAACAACTATCTGCATTCTGACGATTGTCTTATGACAATGAACGCTTTTAAAGCGATGGGCGTTGACATTGTTCAGACCAGTAGCAGACTGACAATAAAAGGCGCAGGCTTAAACGGCTTGAAAAAAAGTCCGCACAGTATATATGCCGGTAATTCGGGAACGACTACCCGCCTTATTTCGGGGATTTTAGCCGGTCAAAAATTTACAACCGTTATTAACGGGGATGAGAGTTTGTCAAAAAGACCTATGAAGCGTGTAATAGAGCCTTTAAGATTAATGAATGCCGATATTACGGCCGATAAAGATAATTTTCTCCCTATGACGATAAAAGAAACTCAGGGTTTGAAAGCGATTGATTATATAAGCAACGTTGCAAGCGCGCAGGTAAAGTCCTGCATTCTGCTTGCCGGTTTATATGCCGACGGAATTACAAGCGTAACCGAGCCGGAGAAATCAAGAGACCATTCGGAAAGAATGCTGAAGGCTTTCGGAGCTGATATTGTTGAGGACAATTTGAAAGTAAGTATAAAAAAATGCGACAGACTTTTTGCGCAGGAAGTAAACGTCCCTTCCGATATTTCTTCAGCCGCTTTCTTTATAGCAGCGGGGCTTATATTAAAAAATTCGCGCATAAAAATTTTGGGAGTAAACATAAATCCTACAAGAGACGGCATAATAGAAATAATCAAAAATATGGGCGCAAATATTAAATTTGAAAATATAAGAAATGTTTCAGGAGAAGAAGTCGCCGATATAGAGATTAGTTCTTCTGATTTATGCGGCGTTAATATTGACGGTAAAATAATGCCGAGACTTGTGGACGAAATACCTGCCATTGCCTTATGCGCCACCCAGGCTGAAGGGACCACTGTTATTTCCGGAGCAAAAGAGTTGAGGGTAAAAGAAAGCGACAGGCTTTCCGCAATAGCAACCCAGCTTAAAAAAATGGGTGCGGATATTAAAGAAACTGAAGACGGATTGATAATACGCGGCAAGACAAAATTAACCGGATGCAGAGTCGACAGTTTTAAAGATCACAGAATAGCGATGATGCTTTCGGTGGCAGGGTTAATCGCGGAAGGAACTACGGAAATAATTGACAGCAGCTGCGTAAACATATCTTTTTCTAATTTTTATGATATTTTAAAACAGGTCTGCAGTTAATTTTGTACAGAATTTGTTTTGCGGTCACTCTAAAGTTTATGCGGGATTCATGCTATGCAAACGATATATGAAATATTTAAAACAGCTTTTTTAAATCATGAATTCGCTTATATTTTTTTAATCAGTTCATTGGTTTTTTTAATTCCGGCAGTTTTTATACGCTGTAAAGGAATAAAACTAACTTCATTTATTTTGTTCTCGGTTTTTTTTACGATTGCTCTTTTTGAATTTCTGTTATCTTTCTTTTTGCCTTATCCGGTAACTGATTTTCATAAAGATTATTTAAAAGATGCGGATAAAAATAAAATTTTTGCTTTGAAACATAAAAGATTTGTGGATAAATCCGATAATGACCGGATAGAAGAGTATTATTATCTAAAAGACGAATATGATAATTATCTGCAGACAAAACCGCGGTTGTCTTTGGTATATGATATAAGATATACGGTATATCCGAATTATTTCAGATATACCCAATGCAAATCTGATTCGGACAATAATTATATTTTTCTTGGCTGTTCTTTTGTTTTCGGCGTAGGCCTTAAGGATACTGAAACGCTGACTTATAATTTTTCAAAACTTATGAGTTTTAAGAGCAATGTTTTAAACTGCGGAGTTGCAGGTCAGTCAACTACGACGGCTTTAAATATTTTAAATAATGATATTATCCGAAAGTTTGTCAAAAAAGATTCTGCATACAGTCATTTTTTTATTACTTTGTTGATGATCATATCATTAGAAATTTTGAAATAGAATCAAATGCCGCATGTATAGACAGCTGCCAATATTTAGACGGACATTGGATAAGAAACAAGCAGCCTTACGGTGAAATAAAACTTATTTTTGCGAAAAGTTATGTTTTTAAAAAATTTATTCTGCCGTTAATAGATAAACATTCACAGTCGTTTTATGAAGATTATTTGATAGAAGATTTGAAAAAGATGGATGCGGTTGTCAGGGAAAAATATAATTCAAAATTGACAATAGTAATATGGCCTGTGTTCGGGCCTTATATTTATAAGATTCTTAATTCCGGGCTTGATGTTGTTGTTATACCAAGATACTTTCTTTCTGATGATTTGGATTACAAAATTAAATATGACGGTCATCCGTCTGCAAAAGCCAATAAGGAAATAGCGGAGATATTATATAACCATATAAACGGCAAAGGATCATAACTATGCGGATAAATATAAAAAGCGGTTTTCTTTATTATTTCGGCAGATTCCTTTTTAAGGTTATGTTTATAGTACTGTACAGATGCAAATCAGAGGGACAGGAAAATATACCCGAAAACAGCGGGGTCATTATCGCTCCAAATCATATGAGTTTTTTTGATCCTCCTCTTACAGGCTGTTTTATGAAAAAAGATTTGTTTTTTATGGCAAAACAGGAATTGTTTTCAGTTCCGGTATTGGGCTTTTTAATAAAAAGAACGAATGCTTTTCCGGTAAAAAGAGGAATGCAGGATATGTCGGCTTTCAGAAATGCTTTTGCTCTGCTTGAAAATAAAAAAGCGCTTTTAATGTTTCCTGAAGGAACAAGATCAAAAGACGGCAGACTCGGGAAAGCGAGAGCAGGCTTAGGAATGGTTGCGTGTAATGCCGGAGTGCCGGTAGTTCCTGTAAAAATAACCAATACAGATAATATGAGAAAATTCAGACAGATTAAAATAAAATACGGGAAACCTGTTATGCCTCCGCAGCAGTATACAAAAGAAGATTATTTAAAATTGTCGGAAAAAATACTGCGTGAAATAGAAAGTTTATGACGGCATATTTGACGGATAATGTTTTTTTGTGTATTTTTTTATTTTGTTCTTTGATATTTATTATTTCGGCGTTAATTTTTAAAAATAAATTTTTAAAAACGTTTTTTATTGTTTTATTTTCGTTATTTATATCTTTAGGAGCCGCTGAATTTATCTGTTCGCTTACATGCGAAAAATATTTTCCGCCGTATGAATACAGAATAAAAGACATAAATGAAACAGGACTGCGCTCTTGCAGGGCAATATGCTTTTTTAATTCTTCAGGGAAAAAACAAAAGATTGAACTCGGGCCGGGAAATATTGATAATTATGATAAAAACGGCGAATATATATATAATGCGCTGTATAATTGTTATTCAAACGGACTGAGATATACAAAATGTAATCCTGACTCGCAAAAAACGTATATATTCTTGGGCTGCTCAATGGTTTTCGGAGAGGGATTAAATGATGACGAAACACTGCCGTATTACTTTTCAAAACTTATGAATTTTGATAATAACGTTATTAACTGCGGAATACGCGGTCATGCAACAAATACGGCCGTAAATATTTTAAACGGAGGTTTTGTCGACGGCTGCTTAAAAAAATCCCGGGTTGAATATTTTATTTATTCATTAATTGACGATCATTTATACAGAAATTTCAGAATGAGCGAACCGGGCGATATTTGGCTTTACTCCGGCGCCAGGCGCTTTGAAGCCGATTGTCCTTTCAGATTCGTCAAACATTTTTTTAAAAGAAGTTGTTTGTTCAGAAATATATTTTTAAAGATTATAGAAAGACATAATAAGCCGTTTTATGAAGAATATCTTATAAGCAGTCTGAAGCAGATGGACAAAGTAATAAGAGAAAAGTATAAATCAAGGCTTATTATTATCAAATGGCGTTCTGATTCTGCAATTTTGGAAAAAAAGATGAAAGACGCAGGGTTGCAATTTGTTTTATTGCCGGTATATTGCGAAGAAAACGGATATACTATAAAAAATGACGGACACCCTGCTCCGAAAGCTAATGAAGAAATTGCCAGGATTTTATATAATAAAATAAATAACGGCGTATAATACGGGATGTTTATGAAAAAACAAATTAAAATTGCAAAGAGTTCAGGTTTTTGTTTCGGGGTAAAAAGAGCAATAGGGCTTGCCGAACAAATAGCCGGGGAAAATGATAAAACAGTTTATACTTTCGGCCCGCTTATTCATAATCCGCAGGAAGTTCTCCGCCTTGAACAGGAAAAAATTAAAGTTATAGAAGATTATTCCAAAATAAAAAACGGGGTTCTTGTTTTAAGAACTCACGGTATACCTCTTGATATTTATGAGAAACTGTCTAAAAAGAAAAATATAAAAATCTTGGACGCCACATGCCCGTTTGTAAAGAGAGCGCAGGACATAGTAAAAAAATTAAGCGATGAAAGCGAGCAGATTGTCATAATAGGTGAAAAAACGCATCCGGAAGTAGTCGCTCTGGTTTCTTACGGAAAAGACAAATGTATAGTGGTTGAAGATATAAAAGACATCAAAAACGTAAAAAAAACAGATATAATATATATAGTGAGCCAGACTACGCAGAGTCCGAAGAAGTTTAAAGAGATAGTTAATAAAATTTCAAAAATTTCAAAAGTAAAAATATATAATACTATATGCAAAGCGACTTTTGACAGGCAAAGCGCAGCTGAGAAACTTGCAAATAAAGTTGATTTAATGATTGTGATAGGCGGTAAAAATTCAGGCAATACGAGAAGACTTTACCAGATATGTTCAAAAATAACAAAAACGCATCATATAGAAAATGTTGACGAAATAAAAGACGGCTGGTTTAAAAATAAACGGATATTCGGGATTACGGCCGGGGCGTCAACTCCGAGCTGGATAATTACCAACGTTAAAAGGAGGATGGAAGAAGTTCTTGCAATAACAAATAAGAAAGATAAGGAGAAAGCGAAGTGAACAAGAAAAATAACAATTTAGATAATTTGACGAAGTTTGAAGATGATGAAAACATTAGTATGGAAGATTTGCTCGGCCCTGAGACAAAAATAGATCCGGGCCAAATTATAGACGTTCCCATAGTCGCCGAAACCGATGAGGGTTTTATGGTTGATTTGGGAATGAAGTCGGAAGGCATGATTTTGAAATCAGAATTTGAAAACGGCGTTATCCCGAAAGAAATAAAAGTCGGGGCAACGGTTAAAGTTTTTGTGAAAAATGTCAGAGGCAAAATGCTTCTTTCGTACAGAGAAGTTCTTGAAAAATCAGCATGGGATTTTTTGGAAGAATCTTTTAAAAACAAAAAAACGGTTAAAGGAACGATAACAAAAACGGTAAAAGGCGGTTTTTTAGTTGATGTCGGAATAAAAGCATTTCTTCATATTTCGCAGACAGATACCGTTTTTATTAAAGACGGCGCAAAATATATAGGCAAAAATTATGAGTTTGCAATAATTGAATTCGACAGAAACGAAAAGAAAATTTCATTGTCCAGAAAAAAACTGCTTGAAGACGAGAAGCTTGCAAAGAAGGTGTCAATGCTTGAGACATTGTCCGAAGGACAAATAATAGACGGAACGGTTGCCAGAATAATAAAATCCGGCGCTTTTATTAATCTCGGAGGAATTGACGGTTTTCTTCATATCGGCGAGCTTGCCTGGTATAAAGTCAAACAGGTTGAGGACATATTGAAAGTCGGACAGATAATAAGAGTTCAGATTGCAAAAGTCGATAAAGAACAGGAAAGAATTTCTTTAAGCATGAAACAGCTTGTAACAAATCCTTGGGACAGCGCAAGCGAAAAATATATAGAGGGTTTAATTATTAAAGGGAAAGTTACTTCAATAATGCCTTACGGCGCATTTGTAGAACTTGAAAAAGGCGTTGAAGGATTATTGGCGGTAAGCGAATATGCGTGGAATGACAGCGAACATCTTTTCAAACAAGAAGTAACGGCAGGAAAAGAAATAGAAGTTAAAGTTGTAAACTGTGATAAAGAAACAAAAAAAATTGCTCTTTCTGTTAAAAAAATGAGCCGTAATCCTTGGGAAGACGCCGCAAGACATTATATTCCCGGAGCCAAAGTAAAAGGTATTGTTAAAAATGTCACTCCTTTCGGCGCATTTGTAAAACTGCCTGAAGGAATAGAAGGACTTATTCATATAAGCGATTTTTCATGGATAAAAAACATAAAACATCCGGAAGAAACCGTAAAGAAAGGCGACGAAATAGAAGCAGTAGTTTTGTCTGTAAATCCGCAGAATGAAAAAATTGCTCTTTCGATCAAGCATTTAATGCAGGATCCTTATAAGAAATATAAAGTCGGAGAAACTGTAAAGGGAAAAGTAATAAGGGTCGCCGAATTCGGAGTTTTTGTTGAAATAGAAGAAGGCATAACCGTTCTTATAAAGAAAACAGAATTTTCAATGGAAAACAAAATGCAGGAATTTCCTAAAGAAGGCGACGAAATAGAGGCAAAGATTATAAAAGCCGATACGAAAGAAAGAAAGCTTGAAGCTTCCGTCAAAAAATTTGAAAAATCAATGGAAAGAGAATTGATAAAACAATTTGCCGCCGACAATGACAGAGTCACTTTGGGCGATATTTTACAAGAGGATAAATGATAGACTATTTTAACGGAATCTTATCTTCAAAAAAACAAAACAGCGCCGTTGTGGAAGTGTCAGGCATAGGATATGAAGTAAACATTACGTCCGCCGCGTGCGATAAGCTCCCTAAAGAAGGACAGGAAATTAAACTGTATATCGTCGAGTCAACAGGTATGTACGGAGGAGTTGTTTCTCATTACGGATTTTTGTCAAAAGACGAAAGAGAGATGTTTCTTTTAATAAAGGACGAAGTCCCTTCTACCGGCGCAAAAAAAGCCATGGAGTATCTTGATAAAATTTCAAAATCATTTGCAGATTTTAAAAGCGCGGTTGCAGCCAGAGACGTCTCAATGATATGCAGTATGTTCGGCTTTACGAAAAAAACCGCCGAAAAAATAACGGCGGCTTTAAAAGATAAAATTACGGCAATAACTGTCAGCGATTCTCAAAAATGGGCAGGTATTGCCGGCAGTACGAATATATCCGAAGCGGTTGCAGGGCTGGTTGCATTGGGATATAAAGATTTTCAGGCAAGGGCTGCCGTTTCTAAAATTACAAACGGCAACGATAAAATGCCGGTTGAAGATATAATTAAAGAGTCATTAAAAAGTTTATAGCATTAAAAAAGATAAATAAAAGAAAGCCGGAATAAAAATGAATGAAGATATTAACAGAATTATAGACGCAGGAGAATTGACTCCGGAAGAAAAACTGGAAAATTCTTTGAGACCGCAGTGTCTTGATGATTTTGTAGGACAGCAAAAACTCAAAGATAATTTAAAAGTTTTTATTGAAGCTTCAAAAAAAAGGCAGGAAGCTTTGGATCACTGTCTTTTTTATGCTCCTCCGGGACTCGGCAAAACAACGCTTGCCCATATTATCGCCAAAGAAATGGGCGGCAATTTGAGGACTACTTCGGGACCTGTGTTGGAAAGAGTCGGGGATTTGGCGGCAATTTTAACAAATCTTTCCGAGGGAGACGTTTTTTTTATAGATGAAATTCACAGAATGAATCATTTGGTTGAAGAATCTCTGTATCCGGTTATGGAAGATTTTGAACTTGATATTATTATCGGACAGGGACCTTCAGCAAAAACGATAAAACTGCCGGTTCCAAGATTTACTCTTGTCGGCGCCACGACAAGAGCGGGAATGCTTTCAGGCCCTTTGAGAGACAGATTCGGCATAATTGAACATTTAAATTTTTATGACGACAATGAACTTTTCAAGATCGTTAAAAGATCCAGCGGCATTATAAAAGTAGCAATAGACGATGAAGGCACTTTCGAAATAGCCAAACGGTCAAGAGGAACTCCTAGAATAGTCAACAGGCTTTTGAGAAGAGTAAGGGATTTTGCGGAAATTAAGACGGACGGAATTATAAATAAACAAATTGCGCAGGAAGCTCTTTGCGCTTTGGGAGTTGACGAGAAAGGTCTTGATAAAATGGACAGACTCTTTTTAAGGACTGTTATAGAAAAATTCGGAGGCGGACCGGTAGGGATAGAAACGATAGCGGTTGCCATATCGGAAGATTCCGAAACGGTATCTGACGTATATGAACCTTTTTTAATACAATCAGGTTTTATTGCAAGAACGCCGCGAGGCAGGATAGCGACGGAATTGGCATACAAGCATTTAGGGATGGAACTGCCTAAAAATAAAAAACAAAAAGAACTGTTATAATGCAGAAAATATTATTACATACATGCTGTGCTCCGTGTTCATCATCAACAATATCTTTGCTGAAAGAACAGTTTGATATTGTAAGCTTTTGGTATAATCCTAACATTTACCCTCTGCATGAGTACGAATTAAGAAAAGAAACATGGCGCGAATATATGAAGTTGATGAAAATAGAAACTGCGGAAAAAAACGCCGCGTGGCTCGGCAGTAGCGAACTTTATGAACAGTTATGGCTTAATGAAGCCGTTGCCTGCAAACAAGGAAGATGTTTTTTTTGTTATAAAAAGAGGCTTGAAGAAACGGCGGCAAGAGCAAAGGAACTCGGCATAATGAATTTTTCAACTACTTTGCTTGCAAGTCCTTATCAAAAACATGAAGAAATTAAGGACATTGCCCGTGATACGGCTGAAAAAAACGGTTTAAATTTCATTTATGTCGATCCGAGAAAAGAGTTCTATCAGGGTGTAAACAGCGTAAAAAAAATGGGCTTGTACAGCCAAAAATACTGCGGATGTAAATTGAGCATGAGAAGCTGACGTCCCAAGTTTTATTTTCTTGTTGAAAAATATACATAATTAATATAAAATTGAACTTCATTAAAGCTGTTAAAGAAGAGAATGTTTTTTATAAAAATGGAGAGATTATGGGAAATAAAGGTTTTACTCTTGTCGAATTAGTCATAGTAATAGTCATTGTCGGAATCCTTTCGATAGTTGCTGTTCCTATTTACAGGGGTTATACAAGAAAATCAATGCTGACAGAAGGTAAAAGCCTGATAAGCGCCATAGAAAAACAGGAAAAAATATATTACGTCGAATTTGCCAATTATCTTCCGGTGTCCGCAACTTCTTTCAGTACGGCTCTTGATATAGACGCAAGAGCAAATAAATATTTTACTTCGTTTCAGGTTACCGTCAACGGGGTATCTTTTACTGCCGAAACAACAGGCATAGGAGGGGCAACCGGTATAGGAGTAACTTTAAACAGTCCGGATATAAAACAACAATCAGTTCTTACGGCGACAGGAGTAAGCGATTAACGCTGCCTGTTTTTAATATAATAGACGCCGCTAAACTGTAAGTTTAGCGGCGTTTTTCTATTGCCCTATAAATTCTAAATATGTAAAATATAAAAATCATTAAGAAAAATTGGGGGTAGAAATGTCTAATAAAAAAATCGGTATTATTACTTCCGGCGGAGATGCTCCGGGAATGAATGCAGCTATAAGAGCGGTAACAAGAGCCGGCATATATTCCGGTTTTGACGTTATCGGTTTCAGAAGAGGCTTTAAAGGACTTCTTGACGGCGAATATATAAATCTTAATGTGAGATCGGTAAGCGGTATTATAAATCTCGGCGGGACAATGCTTCATACAGGGAGATGTCCTGAAATGAAGACGTCCGTAGGTTTAAATAAAGCGGTTAATATAATAAAAGAACTTGATATTTACGGAATGATTGTTATTGGCGGCGACGGATCTCTTGCCGCGGGAAACGCATTATGCAAAAAAGGAATAAAAGTTGTAAATATACCGGCATCAATTGATAACGATGTGTACGGCACTGACGAGACCATAGGTTATGATACCGCTCTCAATACGGCTGTTTCTGCAATAGATAAAATCAGAGATACTGCGACAAGCCATGACAGAATATTCGTTGTTGAAATTATGGGAAGAGAACACGGTTTTTTAACTCTCGACGTAGGAATTGCCGCAGGCGTTGAGTTTATTATAGTTCCGGAGATGAAAATAAAAATGGAAGATTTATATTCCCAGCTGAAGAAAGGCAACGTCAGAGGAAAAACTTCTGAGATTATAGCTTTTGCCGAAGGCTGCGGAAGTTCAATGGATTTTGCGGCAAAAATAGCCAAAAATACGGGACTTGACGTGCGTGTAAGCAATCTCGGGTATATTCAGAGAGGCGGTACGCCTACTGCAAGGACCAGAATTTTGGCATCACAGTTCGGCGCTTATGCAGTTAAACTTCTTGCCGAGGGGAAATCAAATTTACTGGTAGGTCTTATTGAAGGACGTTTATCCACTACCGATATACCGACTGCGATTAAGAAAGAAAAGGATTTTAACAAGACCGCTTACGAAGTATTAAAAAGATTATCCATATAAACGAAAATAAAGGAAATACAACAGATGACAGACGCGCTTTCACAAATCAGAAGAGGAACTAATGAGATTATTTCGGAAGAAGAACTGAAAAAGAAATTATCTTCCGGAAAAAAATTAAAGGTAAAACTCGGTGTTGACCCTACTGCTCCGGATTTGCATCTGGGGCACAGCGTAATAATAAACAAATTAAAAGTTTTTCAGGATTTGGGACATCAGGTTATATTTTTAATAGGCGATTTTACCGCGAAGATCGGGGATCCTTCAGGAAGATCCGCCACAAGACCTATGATGACCCAGGAGCAGATTTTAAACAATGTAAAAACTTATCAGGAGCAGGTTTTTAAAATTCTTGATAAAGATAAAACAGAAGTTGTTTTTAACAGCAAATGGTTATCCGAACTCGGCATAGAAGGTTTATTGAAACTTGCTTCAAAACATACGGTTGCCCAAATGCTTGTAAGAGATGATTTTGAAAAAAGATATAAGGCCGATGTTCCGATAAGCATAGTTGAATTTATGTATCCTCTTTTGCAGGCTTACGATTCTGTGGCGTTGCAGTCCGATGTAGAGCTGGGCGGCAGCGATCAAAAGTTTAATCTTCTTCTTGCAAGAGATATGCAGCGCGATAACGGGCAGGAACCTCAGGTTGTAATCACAATGCCACTTCTTGAAGGAACTGACGGCGTAAGGAAAATGTCAAAGTCTTATAACAATTATATATCGTTAAACGATAAGCCTCAGGATATGTTCGGAAAAGTTATGTCGGTGTCGGATGAGTTGATGTACAAATATTACGAGCTTCTTACGCAGGAAAACCTTGAGCATGTCAGACAAATGCATCCTAAAGAGGCAAAAGTAAAGCTTGCAATGATTATCGTTGAAAGATATTGGAACATTCAGGAAGCTGAAAATGCAAAGAATGAATTTGAAAAAATATTTGCAAAAAAAGATATGCCTACTGATATAGAAGAATATTACTTTGAAGAACAAAAAATAAAATTATCCGAACTGCTGTTTGTTTCGCAGATGGCTGCGAGCAAAAACGAAGCCAGAAGATTAATAGATCAGGGCGGAGTAAAGATTAATTCAAATAAAGTTTCAGAGGATTGTGAAATAGAAATTGAAAACGGAATGATTGTCCAGGCGGGCAAAAGAAAATTTAAAAAAATTGTTAAGAGAGGATAAAAATGAAGAAAATTGCTCTGATGTTGGCGGTATTATGTTTTTCAGCAGCGTTATTTTCCTGTTCTTCAGCGCCGAAAATAACAAGAGTCAATGCCGATGAGGCCATTGATTTAAGCGGTAATTGGAATGATACGGATTCAAAACTTGTTGCAGATGAAATGATGGCGGATTCTGTTGCAAGGCCTTGGATGGATAATTTTATAAAAGCTAACCAGACAAAACCGAGAATAATAGTAGGAACCGTTTTAAATAAAAGCGACGAGCACATTAATACTGAAACTTTTGTAAAAGATCTCGAAAGATCTTTGATTAATACCGGCAAAGCGACATTTGTAGCTTCAAAAGCGGAAAGAGACGAAATAAGAGACGAGAGAATGGACCAGGCAGATTTTTCAGACCCTGCAACAGTCAAAAAATTCGGTAAAGAAATAGGGGCTGATTTTATGCTTAAAGGACAGATAAACACAATTACAGATGCAATCAAAAACGAAACTTTAAAATATTACCAGATTGAATTGGAACTTGTCGATATACAGACAAACGAAAAAGTATGGATAGGCCAGAAAAAAATAAAAAAAGTTGTTGGAAAGAAAAAATATAAAGCATAAGATATATGAATAAATTCAAATATCTGGTTGTGGTGTTTCTGTTTGCGGCATCGTGTGCAGGCGTGCAGAAATACTACAATCAGCTTGAATCTTTTATGTTGCAGGACGACCGCACTTCCGCAGAAACTCTTGCGACGGCTTCAAAAGAAGCTTACGGCGCAAAAAACGAGTTGTTATATTATTTAGACGTAGGAATGCTGAACCATTTTTCCCAAAAGTATAAAGAAAGCAATTCCGCTTTTGAAGAAGCAAAAAGAATATACGATATTAATTACACAAAAAGTATTTCCGCAGGCCTTTTTTCTTTGTTTTCAAACGATAATATGGTGCCTTATTACGGCGAACCTTATGAAATGGCTTACGCAAATATTTTCTGCGCGTTAAATTATATCATGCAGGGAATGAATAACGAGTCTGTGGTTGAGGCAAGGCAGACGGACAATCTTTTCAAGAAAATTCAGGCTGATTCAAACGGCAAAGCTTTTTATTCGGATGACGGATTTATAAGATATTTTATGGGGATAGTTTATGAAAATGCCGGATATTCAAACGATGCGCTGATCTCCTATAAAATGGCATTGAAAGCTTACGGGAATTCCAATCTGTACGTTGTTCCGGTTCCTGCAGATTTGGTAAATAATTTATACACATTATATTGTAAATTCGGAATGAATCAGGAAGCGGCGGATTTAAAAAACATATATTCTTACGCTTCAAGAACGGATGCTCCCGGTACTGGAGAACTGATTGTCATAGACTACAACGGGCTTTCTCCAAAAAAAATTGAGAATATTCTGGAAATATCCCTTTATAAAGCTCTGCCGTTTTTCAACAGCGTGCAGATAACAAATGACGATCAGGCTAAAGCCCAGGAAGTAAGAGCCGCCGTTCAGGCTGGAATTTCGGATGATTATATAAAAGTTTCATTTCCCAAATATTACAGGTACAATAATTTAATAACTTCTTTTTCTTTGGAAGAAACCGTTTCCGTAAGCAGCAACAGCGTTACTACGTCAGAAATAAAAGGTTATAACGCCGCAGATATAGCTTCTCTTTTGGAAAAATATCTTGATAACAAGATTGCTTTAATATATGCAAGGACTATAGCAAGAGCCGTCGGAAGATATATTTTAACAAAAACAGTAGCTGACAGCGTTAAAAAACAATCTGAAAATGATTCTTTGGGCATTTTGACAAAAAGCTTGTTAAATATTGCGACGAGTTATATGGAAAAAGCAGACACAAGGTCATGGAGAACTTTACCTGCAAATATCAATATGTCAAGAGTCCGTTTACGTCCAGGAACTCACGAGATAAATATAAATTATCTGGATAATTACTCAAATGTCGTAAGTTCAAAAAAGATATCGGCAACTATACAGGAAAACAAAAAAACTTTTGTAATTGTAAATTCTTTTATCAATTATAAAGGCAATCCTCCTTCGCAAAATGTGCAGCAGTACAAAAGCAACGTAAATGTAAGCGCTAATTACAGTTCAAATGAGTATAAAAGTACAAGTCAGGAAAATAAAAGCAGCTCGCAGAGCATGCAGAGACAAAGAAGATTCCGTTAAAACGGCGCATAAGATTTTAAAATGAATGATTTAAATAATTTAATATGCAGGGAAATAAAGATAGACGTAACGAATGTCTGCAATCTTTCATGCCCTTTATGTCCTGATACTGCAAGAAGAACCGGAAGACAGCAGGCTCCGAGATTAATGTCTTTTGAAGAATTTAAAAAGTTTGTCGATGCAATAAAAGTTTTTCCCGAACAGATTACTTTCGGAAGCAAACATGAGCCTTTAATAAATAAATCAATTTTTCAAATGATAAAATATTTAAACGGCAAACGCGAAGGGCTTCAGACGACAATATTGACAAATCTTAATCTGCTCGGTTCCGTATCAGATTTATTGGAATCAAAAGTAAAGAGTGTATTAATAGGAGCTGACGGCATAGATCAGGAGACATACGAAAAATACAGAATCGGCGGAAATTTTGACGTTGTAATCGATAATATAAAATTAATACAGCATTATAAAAAGAAAATTAATTCGGAATATCCGAAACTGTCTGTGGTTTTTGTGGTTTTCAGACACAATGAAAATTTAATGCGTGAAGCGGAAGCATTTTTTAATGAGCTTGGAGTTGAAGTCTTTTTCAGAAGAACGGATTTTTATAAAGGTTTTGAAGACTGGATGCCGTTAAATTTCCGCTGCGCCGATACAAAAATAAACCGAGAAATATGCTGTGCGGAACCTTTTGAAAGCTTAAATATAAACGTATTCGGAGAAGTATATCCGTGCTGTGCGGAGGAAATCGTTAAATTCCCCGTAGGAAATATTTTCGAACAGCCTTTAGACGAAGTATGGAACGGCGTAAAAATGAGAAACATAAGAGATTTTTTATTGAACAAAACCGTACAAAACAGCGGGGTGGCATGTCTTTTTTGTCCGGTATATAAAAATAACGGGTGCACTGATGTCTAAAGAAATTTTGAATTTAAAGATAAATTATGATTCTGTTATAATGAGAATGGGAGCAAATAAGCACAAGACAAAAATCGAAGACAATATAAAAAATTCGATTATTGAATCGATAGAATTTGCAAAAAAGCTTTTAAAACCTAAATATGCCGTTTCTTTTGCGGACAAACGTTCGGCGGAGAATAAAATATTTTTAGACGGTTTTATTATAGAAAGCACGGATATTTTGAAACTTTTGGAGAAATCGTATTCTGTCTGCGGAATTGCCGCAACGATAGGAAGTTCTCTTGACGACAAAATAGATTTGCTTTTGGAAGAAAAAAAGCTGGCATTGTCTTATATATATGATGCGATAGGTTCGGTTGCGATAGAAGAACTGGTGGATAATATCTGTAATGACGTAAAATTAAATAAATCAAAGGAAAATATCTCATATACCAGAAGATTTTCTCCCGGATACGGAGACTGGCCGATAGAAAATCAGAAAGATTTTTTAAAATGGCTCGGCGCTGACAAAATAGGAATATCTTTATCCGAAAGCTGTCAGATGTTTCCGAGAAAATCGGTATCGGCGATTTTCGGAATGGAAAGGTAATTATTATGAATAAAACGGAATTTAAAGAACTGCTTAAAGAAAAAGTTTTAATTATGGACGGAGCGACCGGTACGCAGCTGCAGAAATTTGATTTTTTAAAAGACGTGTCCACTCCGGAGGAATTAAACATAAAATATCCGGAAAGGATAAGACAAATCTATTCATCTTACATTTCTAGCGGATCCGATATAATACTTACAAATACTTTCGGAGCTAACAGGTTAAAGTTTAAACAATACAATCTTATCGGGAAAATGGCTGAAATAATAAATGCGGGAGTGTCTATAGCAAAAGAAGAGGCAAAAAAGACCGGCTCTTTTGTCGCGGGAGACATTTCTTCGATAGGCTCGTATCTTTATCCTCTGGGTTCGGTATCTTTTGATGAGGCTTACGACGTTTTCAAAGAACAGGCCGCTATGCTTAGAGACGCTGGAGCCGACCTTATAATCATAGAAACAATGACGGAAATAAAAGAACTCAAGGCTGCCGTTCTTGCTGTAAGGGATGTCTTTGAAGGTCCGATAATTACGCAGATGACTTTTACGAAGGACGGTTCGACGGTTACGGGAACCGATGTATTAAGTTTTATTGCTTTGGCTGAAAGTCTGAGGGTTGACGCTTTGGGGATGAATTGTTCGGTAGGTCCGGAAGAACTTTTAAAACTGGCGCAGTTTGCCGCAAAAAATACGAATCTGCCGGTATCGTTTAAGCCTAATGCAGGAATGCCTGAGTTTATAAACAGAGAAACTGTTTTTCCGGGAACGCCGGAAGAATTTTTGGCAGTTTCTTTAAAAGCTTATGAAAGCGGAATAAATTTTTTCGGCGGATGCTGCGGAACTACTCCGGAATACATAAAGCTTTTATCAGAAAATTTAAAAAATAAAAAGCCTGTAAAAAGAGCTTTTGTAAAACATCATTTACTCTCAAGCAGAACAAAAGCCGTTGATTTGAATCTGCTTCAAAGACCTGTAAAAATAGGAGAAAGAATAAATCCTACGGGCAGGAAAAAATTTCAGCAGGAATTATCAAAAAACATATTCGGGCTTGTTAAATCGGAAGCTAGACAACAGGTTAATAACGGCGCAAATATTCTTGACATAAATATGGGCCTTCCTGGAGCAGATGAAGTTTCTCTGATTATTCAGGCGGTTAATGAAGTGCAGGAAATCGTAAACGTTCCGTTATCTTTGGATTCAAGTTTCCCGGAGGCTTTAAGCCAAGCCTGCAAACATTGCGCAGGCAAACCGTTAATTAATTCAGTTAACGGCGAAACGGAAAAGCTGGATTTAATAATGCCTATAGCAAAAAGATACGGAGCAAGTCTTATAGCTTTAACGGTCGACGAAGACGGAATTCCGGAAACATGGCAGAAAAGAATAGAGATAGCTGAAAAAATATTGCAGTCTGCTGATAAATATAAAATTGAAAGAAACGAGGTAATTTTCGATTATCTTACTTTGTCGGCAAGCTCTTCTCCCGAGCAGGCCGGAGAAACGCTTGAAGCGTTAAAACAGTCAAAAATAAGATTTCCTGAATGTAAAACTCTTCTAGGAGTTTCAAACATATCATTTGGACTTCCGTCAAGACAGACTATAAATTCAACATTTTTGCAGATGGCTTTAAAGGCCGGTCTTGATATTGCCATATGCAACCCGTCGGTAGACTGGACAATTGACGATGTCTATGCAAGAGATTTGCTGACAAATAAAGATCCGAATGCAAAAAAATATGTCGCCCGTTTTTCAAATACCGCAAAAATTTCCGCGGTTAAAGAAGAAATCGCAATATCTCCGAAAGATAAATTGTTCAATGCGATTATAAACGGGGATAAAGAATATATAATAGAATTGATAGACGAAATTTTAAAAGAAGATAACAATCCGTTGTTTATATCAAACGAGCTCATTTTAAAAGCGCTTAATGTTGTGGGCGAAAAATTTAATTCAAAAGAATTTTTTCTTCCCCAGGTGATAATGGCGGCCGAAGCGTCGCAGGCGGCTTTTGCCCATATAAAGCCTATGCTGAAAAAAGAAAAAGGAGCCGTTTACGGCAAAGTAGTTATGGCAACGGTTAAGGGAGATGTACACGATATAGGTAAAAACATAGTTTGCGCAGTGCTTGAAAGTTTCGGGTTTGAAGTTTACGATGTAGGGAAAAATGTTGATAAAGAAATAATAATTCAAAAAGCAAAAGAATGCGATGCTGATATTATAGGACTGTCAGCTCTTATGACAACCACAATGGTTGAAATGGAAAAAGTCATAGAACTGAAAAAATCACTTAATATGGATATTAAGATTATGGTCGGCGGAGCTCCGGTTACAAGAGCTTTTGCAAAAAGCATCGGAGCGGAAGGTTATTCAAGAGACGCGATAGAAGCGGCAAGAGTCGCGTCGGAACTTATAAAACACGCCGTGAAAAACGGCTGAAATTTTATGTTTTGACAACAATATAAAATATTATGTAAAATCAATCATATTTTAAAATTTGGGGAGTTTAGAAAATGGCAATAGTAAAAGCATTTAACGGGATCAGATATTCTAAGGAAAACATTACAAATGAAATTTGTCCGCCTTATGACGTAATAAGTCCGGAAGAAAAAGCTCAGTTAAAAAAGAAATCAAAACATAATATGGTGCAGCTTGAACTTTCAGATGCCGCAGGAACAAGAAATAAATATGCCCAGGCAAGTTTTTTATTTAAAAAATGGATAAGCGAAGGCGTTTTGTCCGAGGATGAAAAGCCTTCTTTGTATTTCTACGAACAGATTTTTAACGATCACGGCAAAAAAATGACGAGAAGAGGATTTTTTACGGCGTTGAAACTTGAAAATCCGCACGGCGGAGCAGTAAAACCTCATGAAAAAACTCTTGCAAAGCCTAAAGCCGACAGGCTCAGTCTGTTAAAAGCCGTCAAGGCAAATTTAAGCCCTATTTTCGGTTTATTTAACGACGATAAGAAAAAAGTCGTAACAATATGTAAAAACATATCCAAAAAGAAACCTGCCGCAACGGCAAAGGATAAAGAAGGAACACTTCATAAATTATGGGTTGTTTCCGATGAGAAGCTTATTGACGATATTTCAAAATCGCTTGCGAGCAAGAAAATTTTTATAGCTGACGGACACCACAGATATGAAACCGCATGGAATTATTTGCAGTATATAAAAAGCAAAGATAAGAAATTTTCTGATAAAAACGAATACGGTTATGTTTTGGCATATTTGTGCCCGATGGAAGATTCCGGAATTTCAATTTGGCCTACCCACAGAGTTATAGAAGCTCCGGCGAATATCGAAGAAAACATAGAAAAGTATTTTAATGTTCTTCCTTTGACAAGTTTTGAAAAACTTCTTAAAGAAAAAGTTCAGCCTCTTATAATTTTTAAAGAAGGCAAATACAGAACTTTACAGGTTAAAAATCCTGCGCTGCTTAAAAAAGCCATGCCTGATAAATGCCAGGCTTACAGAAATTTAGGCGTAAGCATACTGCATTCGATATTAATACCTGAAATTGCCGCGGATAAGTATATTTATGTAAAAAGCGATAAAGAAGCCGTCTCTTTGGCAAAGAAAACGAAAAAAATTGCGATTTTAGTTCCTGCAACGCCTGTTGAAGCCATAAAAGAAATTGCGCTGCAAAATGAAACTATGCCGCAGAAATCGACATATTTTTTCCCTAAACTTGCCAGCGGAATAATTATTCATACTGTATGTTAGGAATTTTTATAGATTTTATTTTAATAATAGCTTTGCTGATTTTTTTATATATCGGATTCAGTACCGGTATAATAAAAAGTTTTTTTGCCGTGTCCGCAGGATTTTTTTCAATCCTTTTGGCTGAAAACTATCCGTACCAGATAGGCATAAATTATTATCTGATTTTTATTGCGTCGGCAATTGCCGTTTTTCTTATCGGACTGCTGGTTGTTAAAATAGTTAAATTTTTATATTTGTCGATATTTGATAAAGCCATGGGAGCTTGTTTTGCCGTTGTTCTTTGGTTTATATTGTCTGCAAATGTTATTATACCGGGTTTAAAAGAACAGTCTTCAAAACCGGTAAACACGAAAGCAAGTTCGGAAATATCAAAAATATCTTCGAGATTTTTCCCTTCGTTCAGCAGATATACTCCGAATTTGGAAGTAAGTGAAAAAATACAAGAAGGCAAAAATTATATATTAATGATAAAGGAGTAACGATGAAGAAATTAAAACTCGGGTTTCCTAAAGGAAGCTTACAGGAATCAACAATTGAATTATTCAAAAAAGCCGGCATAAGAATAAATGCATCTTCCAGATCTTATTTCCCAAGCTGCGATGACGAAGAGATAGAAGTTATGCTTGTCCGTTCGCAGGAAATGGCTAAATATGTTCAGGACGGAGTTTTTGACGCAGGGCTTACTGGCTTTGACTGGATATGCGAGAGCGGAGCATCGGTAAAAGAGGTCTGCGAACTTCAGTATGCAAAATCAGGGTTTAGGCCTGTCAGATGGGTTTTGGCAGTTCCTAACGATTCAAAAATTAAAAAAATTCAGGATCTCCAGGGAAAAAGAGTCGCCACCGAGCTTTTGAATTACACAAAAAAATATTTTTCAAAAAATAAAGTGAAAGCAAACGTGGAATTTTCATGGGGCGCAACTGAAGCAAAGGCGGGAAAACTTGTCGATGCAATAGTTGAGCTTACGGAAACAGGTTCTTCCTTAAGGGCAAACAATTTGAGAATTGTTGAAGAACTGCTGGTTTCTACTACGAGGTTTATAGCAAACGAAGCCGCATGGAAAGACAGCTGGAAAAAAGAAAAGATAGAAAATCTCGCCATTTTATTGAAAGGAGCCCTTAATGCCGAAGGTATGGTGGGGTTGAAAATGAACATACCTTTCAAAACACTTCCGCAGGTAGAGAAAATCTTGCCGGCTTTAAGAAAACCTACAATATCAAATTTGAGTGACGGCAACTGGGTTGCTTTAGAAGTTATAATAGAAGAAAAAGTTGTTAAGAAAATAATACCTGCTTTAAAAAGAGCCGGCGCTGAAGGAATAATAGAATATCCTTTAAATAAAATTATTTATTAAACGTTTTTTTATATTTAAAATTTTAATTGCAAGTCTCCCGGAAAAGGGAGCTTGCGATTATTCAATAATACAATAACTGCTGAAAAGGAAGTGTTTATGTCAGGAAACATCAGAGTAAGATTTGCTCCGTCTCCAACGGGTGATTTGCATATAGGCGGAGTAAGGACGGCGTTGTTTAATTGGCTGTATGCTAAAAAAGAAAAAGGGACGTTTGTTTTAAGAATAGAAGATACTGATGAAGCAAGATCTACAGATCAGTCGACAGGCATCATTATAGATGCGTTAAACTGGCTGCAGCTTAACTGGCAGGAAGGTCCGGGCAACGAATTGCCTGAATATGCGCCTTATTACCAGATGAAAAGAAAAGAAATAGGAATATATCAGAAGTACATCGATATTCTTATAGAAAAAGGTTTTGCATATAAATGTTACTGTACTCCCGATGAAGTTGAGAAGATGAGACAGCAGGCGCTTCTTGCAAAGCTTCCTCCTAAATATAACGGACATTGCGCTAATTTAACCGAAGAAGAAAGAAAAAACAAAGAAGCCGAAGGCAGAACCGCGGTTATAAGATTTAAAATGCCTAAAGAGGGCAGCATTGAATTTGATGATATCGTAAGAGGACACGTAAGCTTTGAAAATGCTTTGCTTGACGATTTTGTATTAATGAAAGCTAACGGAGTTCCTACATATAATTTTGCCTGCGTCGTTGACGATTATCTGATGAAAATGACTCATGTTATCAGAGGAGACGATCATATTTCTAATACTCCCAGACAGCTGCATATTTTTAAAGCGCTCGGATGGGAAATGCCTAAATTTGCGCATTTGTCAATGATACTCGGCCCGGACGGAGCAAGATTATCAAAAAGGCACGGGCATACTTCTGTTTTGGAATACAGAAGGGAAGGTTATTTAAGAGAAGCTTTAATTAATTATCTCGCTTTACTCGGCTGGTCCACATCCGACAGCCAGCAGTTGTTTGAACATGACGAGCTTATAGAAAAATTTTCATTGGACAGATGCAACAGCAGTCCGGCGACTTTTGACTCCGCAAAGTTGTTGTGGATGAACGGAGAGTATATAAGAAAAAAATCAGCGGATGAAATTTACGATTTGTTCATGGATTGGATTTACTATACAAAACAGGAAAATATTGTTGAAAAATGGGATAAAGTTTTGCTTAAAAAAGCTATCTCTCTCGAGCACGAAAAAATTAAGTTGATAAAGGATATTCCTTCTTTGGTTGATTTTTTCTTTAAAGACGTTGTTTTTGATGAAGCCGCGACGGCAAAAGTCTTTTTGTCTGAAAAAGCAAAAGACAGCGCAAAACTTGTTCTTAACGAATCTTTGAACCGTCTTCCGGCAGAACAGTCGTTTACGGCAGATTCTTTGGAACTGTTTGCAAGAAATATTGCCGCTGAAAAAGGAATTAAGACAGGACAGGTTTTTCATCCGATAAGAGTTGCCGTTTCCGGAAGAACACAAGGCCCCAGCCTGTTTCATATGATGGAAGTTATGGGTAAAGATGAAGTTTTGAAGAGAATTAAAATCGCCGTAGATAAATATTTTAAATAAGAGGTGCGGATATGGATCCTAAAGAATTAAACCAGCATTTGTTCAGCTTAGTTTCAATGTTTGCGTCAGCCTGTTGGCAGCAGATAGGCAAAATCCCTAATCAAATTGACGGTAAAATAACAAAAGATTTGAAAAGCGCTCAGGTAACAATAGATATGCTTCTTATGCTCAGGGACAAAATGAAAGGAAATTTGACCGTGACGGAAGAAAAATTTTTGACGGATACGATTTCTAATCTGCAAATAAATTATGCCGATGAAGCCGCTAAAGGCGATAATGTTAAGGATGATGACAAGAAAGAAGAACCTGCCGTTCAAGAAAAAAAATAAAAGCCGTACAATAAAGATGTAAATTTTTTTTGGAGGTAAGAAATGAATTCTTACATTGGTACAGTTTTAGACGGAGTGAAACGAAGATCGCAGAACGAACCGTTGTTTTTGCAGGCTGTGGAAGAAGTTTTGGAGTCAATTGCTCCGGTAGTTGAAAAACACAAAGAATTTCAAGATAAAGGAATTCTTGAAAGAATTGTGGAACCTGAAAGGCAAATTATTTTCAGAGTTCCTTGGCAGGATGACAAAGGAAAAGTTCACGTCAACAGAGGAATGAGAGTACAGTTCAATTCAGCGATAGGCCCGTACAAGGGCGGTTTAAGATTCCATCCGTCGGTTAATCTCGACACAATCAAATTTTTGGGTTTTGAGCAGATATTTAAAAATTCGTTAACAGGTCTTATGATGGGCGGCGGCAAGGGCGGATCCGATTTTGATCCTAAAGGGAAATCTGATTCTGAAGTTATGAGATTCTGCCAAAGTTTTATGACAGAACTTTGCAGACATATCGATGCCGACACGGATGTTCCTGCGGGAGATATCGGCGTAGGCGGCAGAGAAATAGGATACATGTTCGGGCAGTATAAAAGAATAAGAAATACTTTCCACGGGGTTTTAACCGGAAAAGGGTTGACTTACGGAGGATCTCTTGCTAGAACCGAAGCTACCGGATACGGGGTTGTTTATTTCTGTCAGGAAATGTTGAAGAATAAAAAGACTTCATTTGACGGAAAAACCGTAGTTATATCCGGTTCGGGAAATGTTGCAATTTATGCGACCGAAAAGGCAAAGTCTTTAGGCGCAAAAGTTGTTGCCTTGTCTGATTCTAACGGATACATCTATGATAAGGACGGAGTTGATTTAGACTTGGTAAAGAGACTGAAAGAAGTTGAAAGAAAGAGAATTTCAGAGTATGTGAAAGAGAAAAAATCAGCCGTATACAAAGAAGGCTGTAAAGATATTTGGACAATCAAATGCGATATAGCGTTGCCTTGCGCGACACAAAATGAGCTTGACGGTGAAGCCGCAAAAACGCTCGTTAAAAACGGTTGTCAGTTTGTAGCAGAGGGAGCAAATATGCCTTCAACGCCTGAAGCTGTTGAAGTCTTTATTTCTTCCAATATAAGTTATGCTCCTGGCAAAGCTTCAAATGCCGGCGGTGTTGCTACTTCAGGTCTTGAAATGTCTCAGAATTCACAAAGATTTTCGTGGACTTTTGACGAAGTTGACAATAAACTGCATCAGATTATGATTAATATCTATAATTCTGCAAAAAATGCGGCTGAAGAATACGGAACTCCCGGTAATTTGGTAAACGGTGCAAACATTGCAGGATTCAAAAAAGTTGCTACGGCAATGATGGCACACGGATTAATATAATCCGCGGATATATAAAAATAAAAAAGCGTCCGTTTAATTACGGGCGCTTTTTTTATTGCCGTAAAAGTTATTTAACATTTGTGAGATAATATTTGCATAAATGCTTTACTGGACAGATATCGTGGTCAGGTTTTCTGGCTTTGCAGACTCTTCTCCCTAAAGTTTGTATAAGGAATGAAACTTTTATCCAGTATTTTTTCGGAACGATTTTCATCAAATCTTTCTCAATTTTTTTAGGGTCTGAAGATTTTGACAGTCCTATTAAATTTGAAAGTCTTATTACGTGCGTATCAACCGCAATGCCTTCAGATATGCCGTATCCGCTGCCTAAAACTATATTTGCCGTTTTTCTGGCGACGCCTTTAAGAGTTATTAATTCTTCCATCGTTTTCGGAACAATGCCGTTATATTGTTTAAGGATAATATTTGCGGTTGCAATAATGTTTTTCGCTTTATTTCTGAAAAATCCTGTTGATTTTATGTCTTCTTCAAAACAGGTGATGTCGGCATTTGCATAATCTTCAATAGTTTTATATTTTTTGAACAGGGATGATGTTACAATATTTACTCTTTTGTCAGTACACTGCGCCGATAAAATTGTAGCGACCAAAAGTTCAAAAACATTGCTGAAATTCAGTGCAATATCTATTCCTTTATATTCTTTGTTCAATACGGCTATTATTTGATCTATATTTTTATTATTTTTCATTTAAAATTTTAAGAGCTTTTGAGTGGAGAAGTTTATTAGAGGCCACTATCGTCTGTCCGTATAAGAAATCGTTTTTGTTTTTATAATCAGACACTTTGCCTCCGGCTTCTTCTACAAGAAGTATGCCTGCGGCTACATCCCAAGGTTTTAACCCTTCTTCCCAAAAAAAGTCGAATCTTCCGCATGCTACATAAGCAAGGTCTATTGCGGCAGAGCCGAACCTTCTCATAGCCTGCGTTTCAAACATTACATTTTTAAATTTATTGAGAACGCTTTCGTGTTTTTCTCTTACATAATAAGGAAATCCGGTGACCGGCAGGGCTTTGATCATTTCTTTTACGGATGATACTTTAATTTTTTTACCGTTTAAAAAACTGCCTTTGTCTTTTTCGGCAACAAACATTTCTTTCAGCGCCGGGGCATAAACTACGCCGGATATTATTTGTTTTTTGTATAAAAGACCTATTGAGATGCAGAAAGCAGGAACTCCGTGAACGTAATTTACGGTCCCGTCCAAGGGATCTATTATCCAGCAGTAATCATTGTCTTGTTTTAAAAAATTGTCTTTTTCTTCGGCAATTATATTATGAAGAGGAAAAACAGACTGAATTTTTTCAATAACGGCTTTTTGGGATTGTTTATCTGCAACGGTTACCGGATCGACTATCCCTTTATATTCGATTTCTTTTATTTTATTGAAATATTTAAGCAGTATTTCAGAGCCTGCATAAGCGCTTTCTATTGCGGTATTTGTGAATTTATTAAATTTCATGATTTTCTCAAAAAAATAAGTCCGTTCTTGTTTTTAAGAAAGGACTTGTATAATTTTTTTGGCGGGGATGACGGGATTCGAACCCGCGGTCTCTGCCTTGACAGGGCAGTGTGTTAAACCAGGCTACACCACATCCCCATGGCTAACATCTGCAGATTATATCAGAAAGAATACTTTTTTGTCAAATATTTGTTAAATTCGCTTGTGTATATATTGACAAAAACTATAAAAACTGCTAGCATAAACAAACCGACAACGAAAATTGAGCAATGGTGCTCAAAGGATTTATCACAAATCTTTTGAGTATTTTTTTTAATATATTTTTTGACTTTGCAGGAGGCAAAATGCTTAAAAAAGAAGGCGAAATAAAAATACCGGCAGGATGCGCCATAAGCGGTATTATAGATAAAAAAGGCAACAGATTTAACGGTGAAGATATCGTTAAATCGATCGCTCTTATGCATGAGAGGTCTAACGGATTGGGCGGAGGTTTTGCCGGATACGGTATTTATCCTCAATATAAAGATTTTTTCGCACTGCATATTTTTTATGAAAATAATACTGTAAAAGCCAAAACAGAAGAATTTCTTAACGAACATTTTGAAATTGAAAGCGCTGGCAATATTCCTACAAGAAAAGTTGCAAGCATTAAAGATAAACCTCTAATCTGGAGATATTTTGTACAGCCTAGAATATATAAGGTCAGAGACCTTAATATGGACGAGGAAGAATTTACGGCAAGATGCGTTATAAGAGTCAATAAAGAATTTGACGGAGCTTACGTTTTTTCAAGCGGTAAAAATATGGGAGCTTTTAAAGGCGTAGGATATCCTGAAGATATCGGCGAATTTTTTATGCTGGAAAACTATGAAGGATATATATGGACAGCTCACGGAAGATTTCCTACGAACACTCCGGGGTGGTGGGGCGGAGCTCATCCTTTCACAATGCTTGACTGGTCTATAGTTCACAACGGCGAAATTTCTTCTTATGACGCAAACAGAAGATTTGTTGAAATGTACGGATATAATTGTTCTCTTCAGACAGATACTGAAGTAATTACGTATCTTCTGGATTTGCTTGTAAGGAAACATAAGCTTCCTATAGAAAAAGCAATACAGGTGCTTGTTGCTCCTTTCTGGAAAGACATAGAAAGAGAAAACCCTAAAAAAGCGGCGGAATTGAAAGCTTTAAGAACGGTATATTCAAGCGCTTTAATAAACGGACCTTTCTCTATTTTAATAGGTTATGAAGACGGGTTGATTGCACTTAACGACAGAATAAAATTGAGATCTATGGTAACCGCCGAAAAAGGCAGCAAAGTATATTTTGCCAGCGAAGAGAGCGCTATCAGAGTGATTTGCAAAGATCCGGAAAATATTCGTCATCCTAAAGGCGGAGAACCTGTCATCGTTAAGCTGGAGGTAAAAAAATGAGTTCAAGTTTAATCTCTCCACAATTTGAAGTTTTAAGAGATGAAAATAAATGCATACAGTGCAAAGTATGCGTAAAGCAATGCGCAAACGAAGTTCATTCTTATGATGAAGAAGATAATGTCGTAAGAGCAAATGACGCAAAATGCGTTAACTGTCACAGATGCGTTGTCTTGTGCCCTACAAAAGCGCTTAAGATAAGAAAGAATTCTTTGGAATTCAGAGAAAACGCCAACTGGAGCGGACAGGCGATAGACGAAATTTACAGACAGGCGGAAACAGGCGGAATGCTTTTATCAAGTATGGGGAATCCTAAGAATTTTCCTATATACTGGGATAAAATGCTTTTGAATGCAAGCCAGGTTACGAATCCTTCAATCGATCCTTTAAGAGAACCGATGGAAACAAAAGTGATGATCGGAAGAAAACCTGAAAAACTTGAATATGATAAAGACGGCAAACTTGTTACGGAAATGCCTCCGCAAATAGAATTAAATATGCCTATAATGTTTTCGGCAATGAGTTACGGATCTATTTCCAAAAACGCTCATGAATCTCTTGCAAGAGCCGCAGAAAATCTTGGCATATTGTACAACACTGGAGAAGGCGGCCTTCATAAAGATTTTTATAAATACGGTAAAAATACGATAGTACAGGTAGCCTCGGGAAGATTCGGCGTGCATGTCGGATATTTAAATGCCGGAGTTGCCGTAGAAATTAAAATAGGGCAGGGAGCAAAACCAGGTATCGGCGGACATTTGCCGGGAATAAAAGTCGGAGAAGATGTTTCTGCTACAAGAATGATTCCTGTCGGATCGGATGCTATTTCTCCTGCTCCTCACCACGATATTTATTCAATAGAAGATTTAAGACAGCTTATATTCTCATTAAAAGAAGCAACAAATTACCAGAAGCCTGTATTTGTAAAAATAGCTGCCGTTCACAACGTTTCAGCAATCGCTTCGGGTATAGCAAGAGCCGGAGCTGATGCAATAGTTATAGACGGTTTCAGAGGCGGAACAGGTGCAGCTCCAACAAGAGTAAGAGACAATGTCGGAATTCCTATAGAACTTGCTTTGGCTTCCGTTGATCAGAGATTAAGAGACGAGGGAATAAGAAATTCAATATCAATCATCTGTGCAGGTTCGATAAGAAACAGCGCGGATATAGTAAAAGCCATAGCTTTAGGCGCCGATGCCGTTTATATAGCAAGCGCAGCTTTAATAGCTATCGGATGCCATATGTGCCATTCGTGTTCTACCGGAAAATGCAACTGGGGAATAGCGACTCAGGACCCTGATTTGGTAAAAAGGCTTAATCCTGATATAGCTTACCAAAGGCTTGTAAATCTTCTTAACGCATGGGACCATGAAATAAAAGAAATGCTGGGTGGAATGGGTATTAACGCAATAGACAGTTTAAGAGGCAACAGATTGATGTTAAGAGGCGTAGGATTAAATAAAAAAGAATTGGAAATACTCGGCATTAAGCATGCCGGAGAATAATAAAGACGCCTGTGTAATTTTGTGTTTTTAAAAGCAATTAAAAAACTCCCTGAATAATTTTATTCAGGGAGTTTTTATTTCAGTATTAAAGTTATTTTTCAACAGATTCGGTTGTTTCTTGCGAGCCTGTGATTATTATCTCAACTCTGCGGTTTTGAGCGCGGTGTGAATCGGAATCGTTAGGAACTAAATTATCTGTAGAACCTTTCCCGATTATTGAAATATAATTTTTTACATCGTAATTCTTTTTTAAAACGACGGCAATCATATTTGCTCTTTTTTCTGACAATATTTGGTTGTATTCGTCAGTACCCATGTTATCGCTGTGTCCTTCTATCAATAACTCTGCGTTAGGATATTGTTTTAACTCTTCTACAACTTGCTGAAGACTTGCTTTCCCGCTGTCGGTAAGTTCAATGCTGTTGAACTTAAACTGAGGTTTATTTACCAATACCACTTCGGTTATTTTTTTCTCTCTCAGTTCCTGAGCTGTCTCTTCGTTGACTACTGTAGCTTCATATTTTTTTATTCTGTCCTGCAGAGCCTGTTCTCTTTTAGCCGCTTCATCAATCTCTTTTTGCATTTTTTCTATAATCTGTTTTTCATGTTCTTCATTTTTTTCTACGGTTTCTTTGTTGTTAACGCATCCGAATCTATAAGTAAAACCTATGTTCCCGTAGTATTCTTTGGAAGAATTTGCATAATTTGTTTGACCGTTGGCGAAAATTGTCCAATCTTCGGATAAAATATAATCTGCTCCGAGTCCGCCTGACAATGAGAAAGGAGTAAGTTCCGCACCTTTAATTTTCATATCCGTAAGTCCCGGAAATCTTGTAAGAGATGTTTCTGTTTCGGCATAATCGTCAGTGATCATTTGTCTGGCTCCTACATTTGCATACCAGCCGAATTTTTTTATTTTGCCGTTTATTCCGATCCCCGCTTTTGCCTGAGCTAAAAGAGTGTCGTTTGATTTAATGCTGAGATTAAGATCGTCGGCTCCCTTTTCTTTGAATGAATCCTGCATTATGTATGAGGTTGTGATTCCTGCAAAAGGTTTTAACAAAAGTTTATGCTTTGCTTCAGAATTTTTGTTAAGAGGTATTTTATATGCTGCTTCTAAATCCAATGATGCGCTGTAGCCGTTATGTTCGCTGGTTGCCGTTCTGTTCATAAATGCTATTGTTCTGTCCGTATTGTAATTTTCATATCCGCCGAACAACATTCCTTTTAACTGCCATTTTTCATTTTCATATCCGCTGTAAAATCCGAGGTTTATGTCTTTCATTGAAGTCTGGTCCTGATTTTGTTTTAAAGTGGACGTTCCGTAGCCTGCCATAATTCCCATAGTCCATGATTTTGCAGATATCATATCAAATCCTACCAAAAATCCGTTTACGTCAGTCGTATATTTCGGCGAATTGCTGTTTTCATCAACCTGGTAATTATTATAATAGTACTCTGTCCACAATTTGTCGTGGAATTTATTGCAAGGATACAAATCTGCACATCTTTGTTGGATTCTGTCATAAACATGTTTCGTTTTTGCATTAAAGTATGACATTAATGTTGAATTTGCATATATTACGCCCGCTATATCGTTAAATCCTGCTTTTAATGCGTTTAAATCGTATGTGCTTGTATAATAATAGTATTTTTCCAAAGCATCAAGAGCATTCGTAATATCTCCTCCGTATCCGGTTGAAATCGCATCTATGGATTTTGCAACTTCTTTTTCATTATGAGACATGTCGGTGAGTTCCGGAGAATTTGCGTAATCCGAAGCAATTCTGTTTACTGCAAGTTTCATAGTATTACCGTCGTTATATACTGTATAATCTATTCTGCTGCCGAGTCTTAAATCTGCCGTATCTACATCATATCCCGTTAGAGTAGGTGTTGTGAATTCTCCGTTCAATGTTCCGGCTGTTATGATGTCCAAGACTTCATGAACATAAAATTTTCCGTTCAGATTTATTAAATCTAAAGAAGTGTCGGTATTGTCTATTGTTACAGTTCCCGAAACATTTGTAGTATCGTTGTTTGCTCCGCCGTTTTGCATGCTTGTCTGTTCAAATTCAACTTGATATGTTGAACCTGCGGCAAAAGTTTCATCGCCGGTTATATTTGTTGTCCCTATTGAATTTCCAGGGGCTGCTGTTGCTCCGGTTCCTATTACAACTTCATCTGCCGTTATGTTTGAATTGCCTCCAAACAGACTGTTTGTGAAAGTCATAGTGCTGTCGACTATAAAATTTGTTCCTGACGCAATATTGTTCACATAGAGTGATCCGCTGCTGATATTTGCCTGATATGAGCGGAAGTAATTAGTTACATCCATTAAAGCCGAACCGGTTTTATTGAAAGTTCCGATATAATTTGTATCGTCTATTTCGTTAAGTACGACATGTGCCGCTGTTGTGCTTGTTTGTGTGTCGGTAAAATCAAAAGTGTCTAGGTTGGAGACGCCTGTTCCGTAAAGAGTTCCGTTAATATTAGCGGTTGTTCCTGCCAATGTGCCGCTTGACACATATGTGTCGCCGTTATAATAATTTGAATCCATCAGAAGAGTCAAAGTTCCGGCTCCGCTTTTTATTAAGCTTGTATTTCCCGTAGAAGCCTGAGCTATTACTGCGGTTGTTGAAAGTTGAAGCTCTCCTGCCAAAACGTCAATAGAGACATCATTGCTTTCTGTTCCTATAAACCTGTTGTTAAGAGCAATAACCGTATTTGTACTCGTTATAAGTTTTCCGCCGTCGAACATAATATTATTTGTTCCTATATTGCCTGCTGCGCCTATTTGCAAAGCGCCTTCGGTTATTGTTGTTGTTCCGTCATAAGAATTATTGCCTGTCATAACAATAGTTCCGGTTCCGGTTTTTATTATGTTTCCTATTCCTGTTACGGATTCTTCAAGAACAGTGTCGGCTGCATCCGTTAAAAGCAAAGTTCCGTAATTGTTTATATAATTCGAAATTGCTAAGTTTGAAGCGTCGGTTTTAAAATTTGTTCCGTTGTTTATATATATATCCGCCTGCGTAATTGAAGAGGTGTTTTCTGTATTGCCTAAAATGTATAAAATTCCGGTTCCGGTTATAATATTATCATTTATTCCTCCCGTAAAACCAATAAGACCGTAACTTTCTATATCTCCAGCCAATGATGAGGCGTCAGCCTGTAAAAGGCTTTGCGAATCGACAAGAAAACCTCCGGAAGCGTTTATAGAATCTGTATTCTTGTTGTTGTTTACTAATGCGCTGCTGCTTAGAATTATTCTGTTTTGGCTTATGGAAGAACTTGCGCTGTTATATACATAGCCGTGTGATCCTGTTGCCACGGACAGAGTTCCGTTTCCGCTTATATTGTTTGAATTTGTCCCTTCGGCATTTATTGTTAATGAACCGTCGTTTGCGGTATTTGCTTTAATATTATCAATGTCAGTCGTCATTGCTGCGTTTGAACTGATATTAAGAACGTTTGCTGTTATGAGCTGTCCCGAATTGTTTATAAATGAACCGCTTGTAACGTTTACTAAGTTTTGTGTTATTCCGGCATTGTTTACAAAAGTTCCTGTTGTGTTTAGTATTCCGTTGCCTGTTACTGTACTGTTATTAGTTCCGCCTGTAAAATTTATAAATCCTGTATTTTCAATATTCCCTGAGATATTTGAAGCATTTGTTGACATAGTTCCTGTTTCGGCAACAGTGAACCCGTTGGCTGCAGTTATAAAATTTTCGTTTGTAAGAGCTCCTCTTACCGTTACGGTGCTTTGAGTTATTATTGCGGAATTTGTTACATTGTTGCTTTCAAGTATTTCTAATCTTCCGCCGCCCAATATATTGTTGTTGTTGGTCCCGTCGGCATTAATTTGCAGCAATCCGTCATTTCCTATAGTTGCGGATATGTCGTCTATATCGGTTGTCAAGATTGTTCCCGAAGCCGTTCCCAAGTATGCTGCCGTTATCGAGCTTCCTGATGCGTTATTAAATGTTCCTGTATGAACGGTAACCGAGCTTTGGCTGATGTCTCCGTTGTTTGTAAAACTTCCGTATGTATTTAAAATACCTGCTGACCCGTTTATAACGCCCTGATTTGAACCGCCGTTATTTAATGTCAATGTTCCGTCATTTGTTATTGTTGCGTTCAGGTCATTTGTAAGTTGATCGGCTGTTATTAAGCTGTTATTCATGACAGTTCCGCTGTTTTTAAGTAAATTTCTAACCGTAATATCTTCTTGATTTGCAAAAGTGCCGCTGTCAGTTACAGTAATATTTTCTTGCTCTACAGACGCTGTGTTTGTTACTGTAGAACTGTCTATTATTAAATTTCCAAAAGTTCCGTTGTAAGCTGTTATTATATTGCTGTTTGTTCCGCCTGTTAAGGTTAATGTCCCGGCATTATTGATGTTTCCGTTTAACCCGCTTGCGTTGCTTACCAAAGAAGCCGATGTAGTAGATATGTTAATGTTTGTTTGTGCCAATGTTCCGTTGGTATTGTCAAATCCTCCGGATATATTGATGTTTCCTGTTCCTGATATTGAACCTGTATTTAAACCGTTGCCTACAGTAAAACTTGATGTGGATGTATTTACTATGGCGCCTTCGTTTGTCAGTGATCCTGTAATGAGTTCGGTGTCGTTATTTATGCCGGCATACCGTCCTACAAAAACATCATTAACGATTGTTGATGAACTGTTGGTTAATATGTTGAAATCTCCGCTTGTACCGCTGACAACATTTAACGCGCTTTGTTGTATAAGACTATTGTTGGAAACATCTCCTTCGACGGCTAGAGTTCCGGAACCGTAAACATTTTGGCCTAGAATTCCGCCTGTGAATGTCAATAAAGAATCGTTTATAATGTATCCAGTATCAAGAAGAAGCACGCCTGCATTTGTGACTAAATGACCGCCGTCTTTAATTATTAAAGAGTATTGTTCAATGTATCCTGTATTATAAAATGTGCCTGCAGTAACGGTCATTGTTCCGACGCCTACTCCGCCTGTTCTGTCTATTGTGCCTTCATTTATACCGCCGTTAATATTAATTTCCCCGTTATTAAGAATAGTTGATGCGGGTCTGTTTGCAAAGTATTCTGCATTTATAATATTTTGATTTAATACTGTTCCGCTGTTTGTGAAAGAACTTACCTGTACTGTACCTGAGGCATCATTTGTAAAGTTTCCGTTGTTTGAGAATATATTTTGTGCTATTGAAGAACTGTTTGTTACATTATAACCGGATGCAATCTCAATATTTCCGGTACCTTGTATGCTGTTTAGGTTTGTGCCGTCGGCATTTATCTGTAATAATCCCGCATTGGTTACGGCGCCGCCGTTTGTGTAAGTATCTATGTCATCAATATCTGTCTGTAAAGTGCCGTTGCTTGCTATATCTATGGCAGTTGCGGTTATTAAGCCGCCTGTATGGTTGGAGAAAGTTCCGCTTGTTATATTAACGGCAGACTGAGTTATATCGGCATAATTTGTTAAATTGCTTTCTGCCCCGTTGTATGTCAAAGTTCCGGTTCCTGTTATATTATCATCACTTACTCCGCCTGTAAATATAAAGTCGCCGTTGTTTGATATGATTTTGTGTATATTTGAATTGGAAGCATTTGTTATTACTGAAGCGCCGCTGGATATGTATAATTCTTCCTGTGCCATATTGCCGTTATTGATGAAATTTCCGGATATGTTGATAATACCTTGTGATGTTGAACCATAGGTTATTGAACCGTTGTTTACGCCGTCTACTACATTTAATATACCGTTATTTTGCAAACCTGCAGATGAGCCGATTGAAAGATTATCTGTAAGTGTTACAGTTGAACCTTCAACATTTAATAAACTCGTAGAATTATATAATGTCAGATTGGATTGGCTGATATTTTTAAAATTGCGTATTGATCCGTTTATAAATAAGTCTCCCGTTCCGGTTACTTCATTATTATTATTGACGGATGAACCTTGAAAAGTCAAACTTCCCTCATTATATATTTTATCCGACACAATCAAATCGTCGGCATTTGCAGTCAATGAGGCATTAGAAGAAATCAATATCGAACGTTGAGTAATCGTTTTGTCGGCCTGTTGGTTGAAAACGGTGTTTCCCAATATTTCCAAACCGCCTCCGCCGTCTATAATATTTGCGCTGTTTATTGTTGTAGTACTGTCAATATTTACCTCCAGCGTACCGTTATTATGTATCCCTCCGCTGCCGGCAGTTGTGTCAAGCAAATTATTTGTTAATAATATCGCATCCGAATCTACATATATGTCATCTGCCGTGATTACGCCGTTATTTGTAACTGTTCCGCTGTCTATATAAACTCTTGCCTGGCTGATATCACCGTTATTTGTCATTGTGTTTGTTGCTCTCAGCCATCCGGTGCCGGTAACGTCATTGTCGTTTGTCCCGCCTGTAAAAACTACCCATCCGCCGTTATTTGTAATATTTCCTGCCAATGCCGATGCATTGCTTTGCAATGTCGCATTAGATTGCACGACAAATCCGTTTGTTGCTTTTATTGCATCCGCCGTATTGTTATTATTTATTAATACTCCTGCAACTGTTATAGTGCTTTGAGATATTGTTGCCGTAGAATCATTGTATACCGTATTTCCAAACCCAATATTTAAATTACCTATTCCCTTGATATTATTATAGTTTGTACCGTCTGCGGAAGTTTGTAAAAGGCCGTGATTTAATAAATCTTCACCTGCCGTATATATATCGATATCGTCCAGATCTGTTATAAATGTTGATCCGTTTGCTATGGTGAAGTACGTTGATGTTATCTTGCTCCCTGTAGTATTAACTATATTTAAGCCGCTATTGAAAAAAATAGAATTTTGGGTTATATTTGCATTATTGGTAAAATCGCTTGTTGCCACTTGGAAACTGCCGGTTCCTGTCACATCGGTGTTGTTTGTTCCGCCGTAAAACACTAAACTCCCGTTACTCACTATTCCGGATGTTGCTGCAATACTGCTTGCATTCGTAAGAAAATTTCCATTATTTGTTATCGTATCAAAATTCAAAGAAGAACTGTTTACAAATACCGAGGAAGCGTTTATGTTTAAAGAGCTTGCCTGCAGACTTGAAAGATTATTTACAAAAATATTTTCGACGTATATTGCCGAACCTGAGGAGGAAAGATTAAGGCTGCCATTGTTCATCCAATCGCTTATAGTAGGGTATGTTCCTGTTCCACGAACAGTTAAAGAGGCTGCTGTTGAGGGGTTTAAAACGACGCCGCTGTATCCTGTGCTTGTCATGGTGTTTGTATACATTGCATCGCCTGAATCATCGGATGAGTATGTGTAGTTTTCAGAATCATTGCTGCCGCTGATTGCCGCAAAACCCGTGTGGAATGACATTAGTGTCATAAGAGCAACGCCAAATAAAATTTTTACAAGCTTGTTAAAAAATCTTCGCATGCTTCCTCCGTAAAATAATTTATTTCCAAATATAAAAGGAACTAATACACCATTATAATTACGGATATTACATCTTTTTTTTATAAATTACAAAGCAAAAAACAGACAGTATTGACAACAGCAGCAATTTTGTTTATAATTTTAAAACTTTACTTATAACGATTATGTATTAATAATGGACAAAGCAGTCCAAAGGGTTTGGCAAACGGATCCTTTGGACTACTTTTGTTAGATAAAAAGAATTAAAACAAGAAGTTTGGCAGGGCGGATATTGAAAACCTGTACAGTAATAGAAAAGAGGTAAAAATGAAAAAAGTATACGCGTTTGAAAAGAATTGTTTGGGATGCGGATTGTGCGAAGTATATTGCAAAACGGCACATTCAAAATCAAAAGATATAATCAAGACTTACAAAAAAGAGAATATACAATCAGCCATTGTGGTTGAAGAAATACTTTCGCCTAAAACCAAAACCTACTTTGCATTACAGTGCAGACACTGCAGTGATCCGAAATGCGTAAAAGCCTGCATATCCGGAGCTATGTATAAAGATGAAACCGGTATTGTAAGAAATATAAAAGAAAAATGCGTGGGATGTCTGTCATGCGTTTTAGTTTGTCCTTTCGGCGCTGTTAAAAAAAGTACCGAAAAAAAGATCGTTTCCAAATGCGATTTGTGTATAGAGACCGGAGGAAATCCGGCATGCGTACAAAATTGTCCTAATAACGCTCTTAAACTTATGGACGAAGAAGAGGTAAAATAAATGGAATATTTAATAATCGGTAACAGCGCGGCAGGAATAAATTGCGCAGATAAGATCAGAAGTATAGATAAGACTGGAAAGATTACTATTCTTTCAGAGGAATCTTTCGAAGCTTACGGCAGACCGTTGATTTCATATTACCTTGCGGGCAAATATGATATTGAATTAATGAAGTATAAGCCGGCGGAATTTTATAAAAATAAAAAAATTAACGTAGTTTTGAACTGTCAGGCTCAGCAGATAGATACAAAAAAGAAAGAAGTGAAATGTTCAAATAAAAAAACTTATAAATATGATAAACTTTTAATTGCCACGGGGAGCATACCTTTTGTTCCGCCGGTAAAAGGAATAGAAAAACATAAAAATGTTTTCACTTTTTTAAAGCTCGAAGATGCTCAGAAAATAGAGAAAGTTATAACGAAGAAATCAAAAGTTGTTATAGTCGGGGCAGGATTGATCGGATTAAAAGCCGCCGAAGCTCTTGCCGGTAAAGTCGGACAGATTTCCGTAATAGATCTTGCCGACAGGCTCATGGCTTCCGTTCTTGATAAAAAAACGGCTTCCATAATGCAGAAACATATAGAGGAACACGATATTAATTTTAAATTATCGGTTACGGTTTCGGAAGTTTCTTCAGACAGCGTTCTGTTGTCAGACGGGACAAAACTTGTCTGTGATGTTCTTATAATGGCGGTCGGCGTAAGACCTAACGTTGCCGTAGCGCAAAATGCTAAAATTAAAATAAACAGAGGTATAGTAACCGATAAATATATGATGACTTCCGCCAAAGATGTTTATGCTGCCGGAGACTGCGTTGAGTCTCTTGATGTTTTGTCGCAGCAAAATAAAATTCTTGCTTTGTGGCCTAATGCTTTTATTCAGGGCGAAACGGCGGGTTTAAATATGGCAGGTGAAAAAACGCCTTTTAACGGTTCTTTTGCAATGAACGCCATAGGCTTTTTCGGCATTCAGTTAATTTCAGCCGGTATAATCGATCCTAAAGAACAGGGATATGCCGAATATGTAGAATATGACGAAACAAAAATAACGTTTAAAAAACTTATAATAAAAGACGATAAACTTGTCGGTTTTGCTTTGTTAAACCTTCCTTACAGAGCCGGTATCTATACATCTATAATAAATGATAGAATATCCCTGAAAGATTTGAATTACGATATTACAAAAAGAGACATAGGTTTAAACGTATTTTCGCAGGATATAAGATATAATAAAATGTTCAGAGGTAAAAATGGCTAACGTAAATATAGAAGTAAATTTAAGAGAAGCTAGGGAATTAAACAGAGAAATAAAAGAAAAAGCGTCTGCGTACGATACCATAACGCTGAAAAATGTTTTCGGGCAGAGATATATAGGCTGCGGCGTCAGCGGGAAAGTGAAAATCATTATTGACGGAGTTCCGGGAAATGATTTGGCCGCTTATATGGACGGGCCTGAAATAGAAGTTCTCTCAAACGCTCAGGATGCGATTGGCAATACGATGAACAAAGGAAGAATAATCGTCCACGGAAGCTGCGGAGATACTGCAGGATATGCAATGAGAGGCGGAGAAATTTTTATAAAAGACAGCGTCGGATACAGAGTCGGAATACATATGAAAGAGTATTTGGATATGAAACCTGCCATAGTTATCGGCGGCGGAGCCGGAGATTTCTTGGGCGAATATATGGCCGGAGGAATAATAATAGTTATGGGGCTTGGTCTTGCAAAAGATGAAGAATTAACCGGAAAATACTGCGGAACAGGAATGCACGGCGGAAGAATGTATATTAACGGAGTAGTTCCTCAGCATAAGCTCGGAAAAGAAATAACAAAAGTTGCTATGGAACAGGAAGATTTGGAAGTACTTGCAAAATATGTTAAGCAATACAAGCAATATTTTAAATATACAGGCAATATAGACATAAATAAATTTTCAAAGTATATGACGGTAAATAAAAATCCGTATAACAACATGTATACAAAGTATTAAAATTTCCATTTTGAAATTTTCCATTTTTTTTATATAATATAACGTTAGGGACAGGTTATGGACAATTATAAAATATTATTGGTTTGTTCAGATGCGTTGGCAAATGAAATAAAATCTATTTTATCGTCGTCCGTAAATATTTTTTCCGTCGTATATGTGTCAAATTCAGGCAATGACGCTTTGAGAAAAGTGTCTGTTATGATGCCTGCCGCCGTTATTGCGGATTATTCCCTGCTTGATATGAACGGTTTTACTCTTGCAAGTAAAATAGAAGAGCTTAGAATTTGTCCTACTATTATATTGACTAATATTGCGCAAAGCGATTTTATTAATGAATTAAAAAAGACCTCTATAGATATATTTTGCATTACGAAACCGATAAATAATCAGGTTTTGCTGCATACGACAGAGCTTGCCGTCAGACTTTCTCATAGATTTTACGATATGGAAAAGAAAGTTCTGAGCCTTGAGCAGCAGATTGAAGAAAGAAAAAATGTTGACAGAGCCAGAGGAATCCTGATGAAAAAATTTAAGCTTGATGAGGCTCAGGCATACAGAAATCTGCAAAAAAAAGCTATGGATTCGGGCAGAACAATAAACGATATAGCAAAAACCATAATAAAGATGTTTGATTTTATAGACGAGAAATAATGGATAAAACAATGACTAAAAAACAAACAAGAAAAAAAGCCACATTGGAACTTTCCAACGGGATGAAGTTTGAAGGGAAATTAATAGGTTCGGATGTTGCAGTCAGCGGCGAGATGGTTTTTAATACGGGCATGCTGGGTTACAGTGAATCTATGTCCGATCCGTCATATGTCGGACAAATTCTGGTATTCAGTTTTTGTCTTATAGGTAATTATGGCGTCCCTACCTTAAACGGTGGGGATTTTTTTATGTCTTACGGACATGAAAGTTCATCCATAAAGACACAGGGAATTATCGCTTCGGAAATTTTTGATGAATGTTATCATCACAACAACGGAGTATCTCTTGAAGAGTGGATGATAAGCCAGCAGGTTCCGGGGATAATAGGCGTTGATACCAGATATTTGGTTCAAACTATCAGAAACAGCAGGAATCTTTTCGGCTGGATAATCCCTGAAGGATGTAAGAAAGAAAATACAATTAAAAAATTTCCGTTTGTTGAAAATTTTAAGAAAGAAGAATATGTAGACCCTTCAAAGTTTAATTTAATGCCTACGGTGTCTACAAAAACAAATTGTATTTACGGAACAGGAAAAAAGAAAGTCGCCGTTGTGGACTGCGGCGTTAAATGGAATATTTTGAGAATGTTAGTAGCCAAAGGATGCAGCATAGAGCTTGTTCCTTGGGACAGCGACTTTTCAAAAGTTAAGGCTGACGGATGGCTTATCAGCAACGGTCCCGGAGACCCTAGAAATACAGGTGATTTGGTAGAGAGAGTTTCGGATTTGCTGAAAGATAATAAACCTGTCTTGGGTATATGTTTGGGACATCAAATTATTTCCCTTGCTTCCGGAGCTAAAATTAAGAAAATGCCTTACGGACACAGAAGCCATAACCAGCCGGTGTTTGCAATTCCGGGGCACAAAGCGTTTATGACAAGCCAAAATCACAGCTATACGGTTGACTCTGAGACTATTATGCCGGATTGGGATTTATGGTTTGAAAATGCCAACGACAAGGGCGTTGAAGGCATTAAGCACAAAACGAAGCCGTTTATGTCTGTTCAGTTTCATCCTGAAGCTTCAAGCGGCCCTAATGATACAGGATGGATTTTAGACCAGTTTATCAAAACTCTTTAGTTGCGATATCATTGCGTTTGTTTATATTTGTAAAAGCTGCAAAAGGTATTAATGAAATTGAATATTTAAATGATAAATAAATTCCCGTCAATTGTGTATTTAAAAGTGCACAATCGACGGGATTTTAAAAGGTTTAGTCTTAAAAAACATAAGATCGATATAATTTTGAGAAAGAGGGAAAAATGCCGATACTAAAATTTTTAAATCCTAAAGGGAATAAAAAACAAAAAGTAATATTATTGGGGTCAGGAGCTTTGGCTATAGGACAGGCCGGTGAATTTGATTATTCGGGTTCCCAGGCAGTCAAAGCATTGCAGGAAGAAGGGCTTGAAGTCCTTGTCGTTAACCCTAATATTGCGTCTGTTCAAACAAACAGCGAAATTGATAAGAAAGTTTTTTTGTATCCCGTAACGCCTTTTTGGGTTGAAAAAATTATAGAACAGGAACGTCCAGTCGGAATAATTTCAAGTTTCGGAGGACAGACCGCTTTAAACTGCGTTATAGAACTTGAAAAGTCAGGCGTCTTAAAAAAATACGGAGTCGAAGTTTTAGGGACACAGGTAGAAGCTTTGGAAGTTTCTGAAAACAGAGACTTATTTGCAAAGAGAATGCAGGAAATAGAAGTGCCTATACCTCAAAGTAAAGCGGTTTCCACTGTAGAAGACGCTTTAAAAGTCGCCGAAGAAATCGGATATCCGGTCATAACAAGATCCGCTTTTGCATTAGGCGGTTTGGGAAGCGGCTTGGCTAAGAATGCCGAAACTTTAAAAAATCTTGCTTCCGCTGCGCTTATGTCTGTTCCGCAGATATTGATAGAAAAATCACTGCACGGCTGGAAAGAAATAGAATACGAAGTAATGAGAGACAGGCAGGGCAATTGTATAACTATCTGTAATATGGAAAATTTTGATCCTATGGGAATACATACGGGTGATTCAATTGTTATAGCCCCATGTCAGACAATTGACAATATTGAAAATAATATGCTCAGAGATACGGCGATAAAAATAGTTCACAGCATAGGAGTTGTCGGAGAATGTAATGTGCAGTTTGCGCTGAGTCCTTTTAAATATGAATTTTATGTCATTGAGATAAATGCCAGACTTTCAAGATCGTCTGCGCTTGCTTCAAAAGCCACCGGATATCCTATAGCTTATATAGCGGCTAAAGTCGTGTCTGGTTTTGATTTGCTTGAACTTAAAAATCCCGTAACAACGACTACTTCGGCATTTTTTGAACCGTCTTTGGATTATGTAACGTTAAAGGTTCCTAGATGGGATCTGACAAAATTTACGGGAGTTTCGAAACTTCTCGGAACCCAGATGAAATCTGTCGGCGAGGTTATGGCAATCGGAAGAAACTTCTGCGAAATAACGCAGAAAGCCATAAGAATGGTTAATGAAAACGAGGAAGGAATTACTGCCGGCGTTTTCAAAGACGCTTCAAAAGAAGCTTTGGAATATGAAATTGAAAATCCTACAAATTTGCGTCTGTTTGCAATATACGAAGCTTTTAAGAGAGGGTACACTCTTGAAAGAATTGCCGAATTATCAAGCATTTCAAAATGGTTTCTAACTCATGTTCAGACTCTCGCAAATACTGAAAATGAAGTTACCGAAATACTTGCAAAAACAAAAAAGAAAGATATATACGAAGCGTTTAAGACTCTTGATAAAGGGTATTTGAGAAAATTAAAATCTTTGGGATTCTCAGACTACCAGCTGGTAAAATTTTTCTTAAGCGTAAAAGATCCGAACGTTAAATATACGCAGAAACAAATTAAAACATTATCTTTACAGGTAAGAAAATTAAGAAAAAAATTGAATGTTGTTCCTGTTGTAAAACAAATAGACACTACTTCGGCGGAATACCCTACCGGTTCAAATTATCTTTATCTGTCTTATGACGGTCAGCATAATGATATTGCTCTTACAAAGAAAAATTCAAGCATTATAACTCTCGGAAGCGGAAGCTACCGTATAGGCAGCAGTCTTGAATTTGACTGGTGTTCGGTTATGACCAGCAAATATTTTAAAGGCAAAAGATCTGACAGTGTTATTATAAACTGTAATCCTGAAACCGTATCAACTGATTTCTCGACATCTAACAGGCTGTATTTTGAAGAATTATCTTTTGAAAGAGTTCTTGATATAGTTGATATTGAAAAACCTAAAGGCGTGATAGCTTCAATGGGCGGACAAAACCCTAATAATTTAATACAGCCTTTAAATGAAGCTAAAGTTAAAATTTTGGGACACAGCGCAAAAACGGTTGATATGGCCGAAGACAGAAATAAATTCTCAACGCTTCTTGATAAACTTGAAATAGACCAGCCTGAATGGATATCGGCTACTTCAAGGAAAGAGATAGATGAATTTATTAAGAGAGTAGGTTTTCCTGTTTTGATAAGACCAAGCTTTGTTTTATCAGGGACTCTTATGAACGTTGCAAGCGATGACAGCAGTCTTGATTATTTTTTATCGCTTACTAAAGATATTTCCGATGACTATCCTGTGGTTATATCAAAGTTTATACTTGACGCAAAAGAAGTCGAATGCGACGGCGTTGCAAAGGACGGAGAAGTTATAATATCTCTTGTAAGCGAACATGTCGAAAATGCCGGCGTTCACAGCGGAGATGCGACTTTGGTATTTCCGCCTGAAAAGCTTTATGTTAAAACGGTAAATTCTATAAAAGATATTGTAAGAAAAATAGCAAAAGGTCTTAATCTTAACGGTCCTTTTAATATTCAGTTTATTGCAAAAGATAATGACGTAAAAGTAATAGAATGTAACTCAAGAGCTTCAAGATCCTTTCCTTTTATTTCAAAAGTATCCGGAAAGAACCTTGCCGAAATATCCTGCAAAGTTATGAATAAAGAAAAAATTAAAAAAATTGTCATAGATGAAAGCGAGATTCCTTTTGTCGGCATAAAAGCTTCAATGTTCAGTTATCAAAGGCTTGACGGCGCAGATCCGGTAACAGGAGTTGAGATGGGGTCTACCGGCGAAGTCGGATGCCTCGGCAGCAATTTTAATCAGGCTATGCTTTTATCAATGGAAGCAACGCAGATAAAGAAACCGAAGAAAGGTATTTTGCTAAGTTCCGGAAGAGAAAGAGATAAATTAAAATTTATGGAAGTTGTTGACAGTCTCTACAAGTTAAACGTTCCTATCTATGCTACAACAGGAACGGCAAGATACTTGAAAGAAAAAGGATATAACGTTAACTGCGTTCATTGGAACGATTCTCCAAGAGCCGTTGATATTATAAAAGACGGTAAAGTAGATTTTGTTATCAATATACATAAAAATTTTGATTTAACCGACAGAAAAGACAATGCCGAAATAAGAAAAACGGCTATCAAATGCGGCTGTTCTATTTTAACAAACATAGAAAAAGTTATGGCTTATTTGAAAGCTTTTGACGATTATGAAAAATTACAAAAATCACACTGCATCAATTTATAAGGTTTATATAAAGAGCTGATTTTTTCTCCGGGAGATAGAATATGTCAAAAATAATATCGTTTGTCTTTTGTTTTATGCTTGTATATTCGGCTGCATATGCGGGAAGCAATGCAGTTGTTGATAATATTTTAAGCCGAAAAAGCGTCAGAAAATATACTGCCCAAAAAGTTGAACAGGAAAAAATAGACATTATTCTTAAAGCCGCTATGGCCGCTCCAAGCGCAATGAATAAACAGCCTTGGGAATTTGTGGTTGTAAACGATAAAAAGACTCTTGAAAATATTGCAAAGATACTGCCTTATGCTTCGCCTGCAAAAAACGCTTCAGTTGCAATCATTGTCTGCGGCAACGCCGATATCAGCGAAATTTACTGGGTTCAGGATTGTTCTGCAGTAACGGAAAATATTCTTTTGGCGGCGGAATCTTTAAAACTGGGCGCCGTATGGTGCGGTATTTATCCTCAGGAAGACAGGGTAAAAGGAATACAAAGACTTTTAATGATTCCGAAGAATATCATTCCTTTATGCGTTATTCCCGTCGGATATCCTGCAGGAAATGATTTGCCTAAGCAAAAATATAATCCGGCCAAAATACATAATAACAAATGGTAACGGGAAAAACGATTTAATTTGATTTATCGGTATACGCGGTTTTTGTACAGTTGTAGCCAGTATCCATATTTCTCGCCAATAATATGATTAGTTCTTTATTGTCTTCAAAATCAAAAGATTTAACTTTATGAAAATTAGCGTTTATTTCTTTTTCCCTTTCTTTTAAAAATTTTAATTGTTTCATAAAAAGTTTTTTGTCTCTGTCATTCCCTTTATTTTGAAATGTGTTGCAAAACTGGTTTATGCGCGAAGCAATCAGTTCTTCCGGAGTTATTCCGAATTTGGAATCAATAATTATGTCTATGCCTTTAAGTGAAGGGAAATGAAAAATATCATCATACACCATATTCAAATCATTTAAATGCAACCATGAAAAGAAAGCTAGATCGTCAATAATATTAAGCCTTAATTCTTTGATTAAAATTTTTGCATTAGGATAATTTGTTTTTAAATATTCAATTATTTGTATTTTCAGGTTATCCGTTTTATTGTCGTAATAGATTATAAACGGATTTTTTTTATTGTAATAAGTTATGCGGTGGCTTTTATAATGGAATCCAGCATTAAAAAGTTTTGTGTCAATACCGTAAGAAAAATCTATATATTGCAGAATTCCCGTAAAGATAATTACAAAGAATATTATTTTTTTAAAAGTTTCTTTTTGTATATGTGATATAAATAATGCTGAAATTAATATCATGACAGGAATAAACACTACTGCGAAGTCAATAAGTTTATGCAGAGGCATAAATGTTATAAGAGACCAAGGAACAAGAATGCAGAATATAAACGGATATTTATAATCGCTTTTGTATTTTATTATAAACCATATTACTCCTGTTAAAAACAGCAAAAATAACGGAGGAGATAACATTTCTTCCCATAAACCTATTGTCATTATTCTTAAACTTTCAAAAGAAAAAACCGGCCCTCCGGGATCTGTTATCGGTTCGTTAAAAAGTTTTTCAAATATAGGTAGTCTGAAATAATGGCATCCGGATATCACGCATGCAAAGATTGCTGAAAACATCACGTTGATTATAGATGATGTTTTAAATTCTTTTCTGAAACTTTGAATCAGAACTATCAGAAAAGGAGGAAAGAAAAAAGAAGAAAAAGTATCTTTTATCATTAAGCCTGCGCCTACCGATATTCCGTATATTAACGACCACTTACGATTTTTAAAATGCTCTGTTTTTATCAGGCAATATATGTTGAATACGAGAGGAGCTATTATATGATAATCCTGATGT
>JAHDQW010000019.1 GCA_018433585.1 Candidatus Praeruminimicrobium purgamenti | reverse complement strand
CTTTCTCTGTAATATATTTCCTAAGCAACAGTAATCTTGTTTGTACAGCAATATATACAGCTTCATCTCTAGGAGCAGGCGTGCTAACATTGAGAGGTAGCTGTTCCGCAAACCGCTTATACTCTTTTACTGTTGTTACAAATAGTTGTAAAATCACTTAATTGTTTTTTGCTCCTTATAATATAAAATATATAAAATCTACCGCTATATTATACAAATTATTAAAATTTATATGCATACAATAAACTATTCCCTGATAGTTCCCTGTTACGAATATTAGGGAACTTTTAATAAATACACTGAATTATCATATAAAATAAATATTGAAAATGCCTAAAATCGGCGAAAAATTAAATCAATCCCTGTAAATTGCCTGTTATCAGGGAATTTGCTATAATTTAACCAAGAGAGTTGGGCTGCCGGAACTGCTTACACCGTTTTTTTTATTTATTTTCCAGTTTTTTGGATATATCTTGGGTTATATTTCAATATATATCGTTCATTCTCAATACATTTAAAAAATTTTATTGCAATATAAAAGCCTGTATAATGTTAATTAATATTAAACTGTAATATCCGTAAAATTTATGAATAAAAATAATGCAGAATATTTTAATGATTGTGAAAAAAAGAATGTGGCGTTATCATCAATAATCGCCGCAGTTTTTCTTACAGCTGCTAAAATTATTGTAGGCGTGCTTACAGGAAGCCTTGGAATACTTTCCGAAGCCTTACATTCCGCATTGGACCTTATTGCAGCCATTATCACTTATTTTGCCGTTCATTTTGCAGACCAGCCGGCAGACAGTTCTCATCATTACGGTCACGGCAAAGTTGAGAGTTTATCTGCGCTTGTCGAGACATTGCTTCTGGTGATAACATGCGCATGGATTATTTACGAAGCAATCAGCAGGTTGATGACCGGGAAAGTTCATGTTGAGGTTACTTTTTGGAGTTATGCGGTCGTTATTTTAGCGATTTTTATTGATTTTTACAGGTCTCGCGCGCTTATGAAAGCGGCAAAAAAACATCAAAGCCAGGCTCTTGAAGCTGACGCTTTGCATTTTTCTACGGATATATGGAGCTCGGCGGTTGTTCTGGTCGGTCTTATATGCGCCCAATTCGGCTGGTATAAAGCAGACTCCTTTGCAGCGCTTGCCGTTGCAATTATAGTAATAGGCGTTTCTTATAGACTCGGAAAAAAATCAATAGATACTTTGTTAGACAAAGCTCCATACGAAATTATTCCGAAAATAGAAAATATATTAAAAGAATTTCCTGAAGTTTTATCTTATCACAGTATCAAAGTCAGACAGTCCGGAGCAGATACGTTCGTCGAACTCTGCATTCATTTTAATCCAAATCTGCATATAAGCAAAGTTCATGCCATTACTGAAAATATAGAATGCCGTATTTGTTCAAATATCAAAAGATGTTCCGTCCATATCCATCAGGAACCCGAAGATTCGTGCCATATATAAAATAAAAAATTGTCAGAAAACAAAACGCCGCCTTCATGAAACACCGGAGCGCCGTTTTTTTTTAAATAATTTCCGATAAATAAAGAGAAATTATAGTATTTTGAATGTGCATTTTGTATAATTAATAACTAAATTTATAAAGAGGTTAAATATGAAAAATATGCCACAATTTAATAAAGTTTCAAAAGAACTGCTTCAGGTTATGCCTTATGAATATGCAGGTAAAAATATAAACGTGCGTATCGAGACCGAAGAATTTACATGCCTGTGTCCTTGGACCGGTCTGCCTGATTTCGCCTATTTGTCAGTAAATTACGTTCCTAACAAAGTTGTAGTCGAATTGAAATCTTTTAAAATGTATTTGCAGTCTTACAGAATGGTAGGTATGGTGCACGAAAGCGTAGTTAACAGTATAATGAAAGATTTATCGGAAATTTTGAAAGCCAAAGAAATATCAGTCGAGCTTGAATTTAAAATAAGAGGCGGAATAACTACGACGGTTTCTGCGAGTACGTTTAAGGAAGGAACATGTAAATGCAAAAATTGATTGCGTTTGTCGGCAATCCCAACGTAGGCAAATCAGTTATATTCAATAAACTTACAGGACAGTATGCCGTAGTGTCGAATTATTCAGGTACGACGGTAGACGTGACCAGAGGAACTGTTTTTATCTCGGGAGAACAGTATCAGGTTGTTGATACTCCCGGCATCTATTCATTAATGCCTTTGTCTGAAGACGAACAGGTTACCAGAGATTTAATTATCAGAGAAAAACCTAATACGATAGTGCAGGTTTGCGATATGAAAAATATCGAGAGGTCTCTTCACTTGTTTTTTGAACTTTCTTTGTTTAAGATACCGATGGTTTTTGTATTAAATATGCAGGACGAAGCCGCACAGGCGGGAATTAAAATAAACACACAGAAGCTTGAACAGATATTGCAGGTTCCTGTTGTGGTATGTACGGCAACTGCCGGAAGCGGCATCAAAGAAATAATTAAAAATATTCCGTCGGCTAAAATAAGCGGAATAGACATAACATATAAATATCAAAAAGATATGGATGCCGTTAACGATTATTTGAAAGAGAAAGTGAATTTTTCAAAAGCCGTATCATTATATCTTCTGTCGGGTGATAAAGGAATATATAACTACATACCTGAAGGAATGAAATCTTTTATATCAGATTTTTGCGTAAAAACCGTTAAAAATGAATTTAAAATGTTTGCAGCGCAGGTTTTTAACGATAACAACAATGCTGTTCTTGAAATAGCCGGCGAAGTAAAAAGCGTCAAGCCGATAGCCCAGAAGAATTTTTTGGAATTTTTGGGGAATCTTTGCGTAAATCCTTTTGCAGGATCTCTTATAATGCTTGCCGTAATATTTTTGATGTATGAGTTTATAGGCGTTTTTGTCGCAGGATCTGTAGTCGATTATATTCAGACAAAAGTATTTGCGGACACAGTAAATCCTTTTATTGCGGGTATTTTCGATTACTATAACGTTAATTTTCTCGTTAAAGATTTCTTTGTAGGAAAATACGGCTTTTTTACTATGGCGATACCTTATGCTTTTGCAATTATTTTTCCTATAGTTATAGCTTTCTTTTTGTTTTTCGGGATATTGGAAGATTCCGGATATCTGCCGAGACTTTCAGTAATCCTAAATAAATTATTTTCTTTGGTCGGACTAAACGGGAAGGCCGTTTTACCGATGGTTTTAGGACTTGGATGCGGGACAATGGCTGTTTTGAGCAGCAGAATACTTGAAACGAAAAAAGAAAGAATGATAGTTTTAATTCTGCTTTCTCTTGCCATACCGTGTTCTGCCCAGTTGGGTATTATTCTTGCAATGCTGTCGGCAGTTTCATATAAAGTTACGGTAATATGGCTGTCATGCATATTATTCTCTTTTCTTTTGATTGGTAAAATATTGGAATACCGCATCAAAGGAGAATCAACGCCTTTTATAATAGAAATTCCTAAAATGAGGCTTCCGTCTGTTATTAATATTCTTTCCAAGGTCAAAATGAGGCTTGAATGGTATATGAAAGAGGTTGTTCCTTTGTTTATTTTGGCTACGGCCGGTCTTTTCTTTATAGACAAGATACATCTCTTGGCAAAACTGGAAAAATTGTTTGCTCCGGTTGTCGTCGGCTTTTTAGGGCTTCCGCTGGAAACTACAAGCACTTTTATTATGGGTTTTTTAAGAAGGGATTACGGCGCTTCGGGCATATATGATCTTGCGCAGCAGGGGTTGTTATCTCCTTCTCAGATTTTGGTCAGTTCGGTTGTGATAACGTTGTTTGTTCCTTGTCTTGCCCAAAGCTTAATGGTTGTCAAAGAGCACGGCATAAAAGTTGCAGCGCTTATTTTCTGCGCAATTACAGCATACGCTGTTTTATTCGGCGGCATATTGAGATTAACAGTTTCAAAAATAGTAGGTTTGTAGAGGCTAAAATGAAAACAAAAGAAAAAATTGACGTTGAGGAATCTTTGGGGATAATATGGACTTCGATTCAAAGGGGAAACAGCGATTTTGACGAAGTTGCCGCCGTTATAAAAAAAGGCGTAAGTGAAAGTATCATGGAAGAATTGATAAAAGAAAATTATGTGACAAAAGAAAATTTAAAAATAACACTTACGGAAAAAGGCGAGCATTTAGGCAAGGAACTTACAAGAAGACACAGATTGACGGAAAGACTTCTTGCCGACGTTTTGGAGTTTGACAGAGAAGAAATAGAAAAAATAGCTTGTGATTTAGAACATAATATATCCACTGATTTGGCGGATTCAATATGCACTTTGCTTGGACATCCTAAAGAATGTCCTCACGGAGCTCCTATTCCGGAAGGCGAATGCTGCAGGAAATCAGAAGATAAAATAGAATCGATAGTAGTTCCGTTATCTCATTTAGATGTTGCTGAAGAAGTAAAGCTGTCATACATTGTTACGACAAACCACGATTACTTGCATAAGCTGCTTTCTCTTGGAATGGTTCCGGGAGCAAAACTTATTTTACATCAGAAATTTCCGACTTATATCGTAAAAGTTAACGAGACGCAAATAGCATTGGACAGTGCCGTCGCAAATTTGATTTATGTCAGAAAATAGATAAATTTATGAAAAAAAATATCGGCAGAGATAATAAATTTAATATTATTAAGGAAGTTTTTGACAGATTCTTTGATAAAATATACGAGTATAAAGCGAAAGATGATTTTATTGATTTTGTGATTACAGGCGGAGAACCGACTATCTATCCTGATATTTATAAAATAGTGGAATATTTGCTCGGCAAGACTGACAGAATATGCATCTGCTCAAATTTATCTTTTGATGTTAAAGAATTTTTGAAAATGAATTTCCCGGAAGATAAAGTAAATATCAGCGCTACTTATCACAGCTCCTGCATGAATATAGAAAATTTTATCAATAATCTTATGCCTTTAAAAAAATATATGAAAGAAGAATCAGTTATGTTTGTCGCTGATAATGACAATCTAAAAAAACAAAAGGAAATGGTCAGCAAAATTAATGCGTTCGGAATAAAAGTTAATCCTTTGTGCCTGAAATATATGGGACAGCAGGACAAGGATATGCAAGACGGTCAAAAATGTGACAGTCTCGACATATTAAATTCAGACGAAGAAAAAGAAATTGTTAAATCTATCAGGCAAGAACAGAAAATTAATGTTTCAGATTATGAAAGCGCCGACGAATCTCCGTTCGGTAAAAAGTGTCTGGCAGGTTATAAATATATCCAGATATTTCCAAACGGTAATATAAGAAAGTGTACTTTGGATATGGATTTTTTAGGAAATATATTTGACGGAGATATAAAATTATACAAATCTCCTGAAGTATGCAGACAAAAAATTTGTACGCATCAGTATGACAATATAATTGAATAAATAAGCAAAAGAGGAAAAAAGTGTTTGATAAAGAACAGAAAATTCATTTTGTCGGCATCGGCGGCTCAGGTATGTCCGGTATTGCGGAAGTGTTGCTCAATCTAAGGCATAAAGTTTCCGGATCGGATATTAAGAAAACGGAAATTACACAGCATTTAAAAGATTTGGGCGCAAAAATTTATATAGGACACAGCGCTGACAATATAAAAAACGTTGACGTAGTGGTCACTTCGACAGCAATATCAAAGGATAATCCCGAGGTTATACAGGCTGCAAAGAATAAAATACCTATAATTCCAAGAATAGAAATGCTTGCCGAACTGGCAAGAATGAAATATGCAGTTACCGTTGCCGGAACTCACGGAAAAACGACCACAACTTCTCTTACTTCTATGGTTTTGGATGCAGGAGGACTTGATCCGACTATTGTTATAGGCGGCAAATTAAAAAATTTAAAGAGCAGCGCCCGTTTAGGCAAGGGAGATTATATAGTAGCCGAAGCCGACGAATCAGACGGATCGTTTCTAAAACTTTCACCCGTTATTACGATTGTTACGAATATTGATAACGATCATCTTGATTATTACGGCAACATGGAAAATTTGAAAGAAGCTTTTGTTAAACATATAAACAGCGTTCCTTTTTACGGTTGTGCGATAATATGTACTGATAATCCTCTTATTAAAGAAATTCTGCCTAAGCTGACAAGAAAATATATAACATACGGCTTTAACGGCAACCCTGACATTACGGCTGTTGATATTTCGGCTAATGACGGGAGTATAGAATTTCAGGTGGTTTACAAAGGTAAAAAACTGGGTAAAATAAATCTAAAAGTTTTAGGCAGGCATAATATACTTAACGCTTTGGCGGCAATAGGCGTGGGACTGCAGTTCAATATTGCTTTTGCAAGCATTAAGAACGCCTTAAACAATTATGCCGGAGTAGGAAGAAGAATGGAAATTAAAGGCGAAAAAAACGGTATTACCGTAATTGACGATTACGGACATCATCCTACTGAAATAAACGCAACGTTATCCGCTATAAAATACAACTGGCCTAAAAGGAGGCTGGTTGCTGTTTTTCAGCCTCACAGATATACAAGAACAAACAATTTATACAAAGATTTCGGACAGGCGTTGAAAAAAGCCGATATCGTATATGTTACAGATATATACAGCGCGGGAGAAAAACCTATAGCCGGCGTGACATCGGATTTAATTATTAACAGCGCCGTCGAAAATAAGTGCGAAGTATACAAGTTTACAGATATAGAAAGCGTTGCAAAGACACTTAAAAGCGGAGATATACTGCTTACGATAGGCGCAGGAAATATATGGCAGCAGGGAGAAGAATTATTAAAACAGATATAGGGCAAAAATTAGTTTCTGCGACAGGCGTAAATTTGAGAGAAAAAGAAATGATGTCAAAACATACGACATTATGTCTGGGCGGGCCTGCGGATTATTTTGTTGAAGTTCAAAACGAGAAACAATTGATGTCGCTTCTTGAATTTGTAAATGAAAATAAAATGCCGTTCTATGTTGTCGGCGGCGGTTCTAATTTATTATTCGGAGACAACGGTTTTAGAGGAATTATAATTAAACTTGCCGGTGATTTTCAGACAATAGATGTTGAAGGCAATTCGGTTGTCTGCGGCGGCGGAGCTGTTTTTGCCGCCGTTGTAAAGAAATCAATAGAATGTTCTTTAAGCGGGCTGGAATATTTTATTGCCATTCCCGGGACAGTCGGCGCAGCGGTTTACGGCAATGCCGGATTAAAAGACATTTGGGCGGATTCTGCCGTTGATTGTGTTGAGACAGTCGATTATTACGGCAAAAAACAACTTTTTCAAAGGAATGAAATTGAATTTAAATACAGAAGCAGCAGTTTGAAAAACCGCATTATAACCAAAGTAAAGTTCGTCTTGAAAAAAGCAGATAAAAATGATATTTTAAATGTTGTTTCCAAAGAGATTGAAAGAAGGAAAAAATCTCAGCCGATCGGCACAAAAAATGCAGGGTGCGTTTTTAAAAATCCTCAGGATGTAAGCGCCGGAAGTTTAATAGATTCTTTAGGATTGAAAAAATTCACAATAGGCGGCATAAGTATTTCAGGGGTACACGCTAATTTTTTTATAAATAACGGCTCAGGTTCGTCAAAAGATATGGAATCGATGATAACTTTTGTCAGAAATAAAGTAAAAGAAAAATTTAATATAGACCTTAAAACGGAAATAAAGATAATAAAATGAAAAATTTAAAAAATCAAAGAGTAGGCGTATTGTGCGGAGGAACATCTTCCGAAAGAGAAATATCGTTAAAATCAGGGAAAGCTGTTTATAATTCTTTGAAGAAACTGGGATTGAAAACGGTTTTGATAGATGCCGATAAAAACGTGGCGCAAAAGATTATAAAAGCAAAAATAGATATAGCTTTTATAACTTTGCACGGCCCGATGGGAGAAGACGGAACAATACAGGGCATGCTTGAAATAATGGGCATTCCTTACACGGGCTGCGGAGTTTTTTCGAGTTCCGCGAGTATGGATAAAATAGTTTCCAAACAAATTTTTGAATATTTTAAGATACCTACTCCGGAATGGTTTATAATTGAGAAATTTAAACCTGTTGACGAAGTAAAATATCCGGTTGTCGTAAAGCCGGCTTCACAGGGATCAGCGATAGGCATTTCAATAGTGAAAAACGGCAAAGAGTTCCCGAAGGCAGTAAAGAACGCTTTTTCTTATGACGATAAAATTTTGGTTGAGAAATATATTAAGGGAACAGAAATCACCGCCGGCGTTTTAAACGGCAATCCTTTACCTGTGATAGAAATAGTTCCTGAAGGTAAATTTTATGATTTCAAATCAAAATACACAGTCGGTAAATCAAAGCATATCATTCCTCCGAGGCTGCCGCAAAAAGTAATTTCTGAAATTCAGGCGGTTGCAGTTAAAGTTTATAAGGCGTTTCAGTGCAAGAGCACATGCAGAGTTGATATGATAGTAGATAAAAATAACGGCATATGGGTTCTTGAGCTGAATACTCTTCCCGGAATGACGGAAACTTCTTTGTTCCCTGATGCGGCCAGAGCTGCCGGCATGAGTTTTGAGGATTTGGTATCTGAAATTTTAAAGTCGGCTGTAAGGTAGACTATGTTTAGATTGAAAAGAACTAAACCGTCAAAACGCCGCAAATATGTCAGATATACAAATCTTGACAGGAAAAGCAGTCCTTCTCTTTTTAATTTTAAGGTTGTTTTTAAAATTATTTTATTTGTCGCTTTGTCTGCGGCGGCGGTATATTCTTACAGATTTTCAGTTTCTTACATATATGCTTCAAATAAATTTTTGATAGAAGATATCGACGTCAAGGGTTGCAATAATGTCACTAAGACGGAAATAAGAGAACTGGTTCCTTTTAAAATAGGCGATAATTTATTTAAAATAGATTTGACAAGAGCCGAAAAAGAGATGCAGAAGTGTAAGCCTGAGCTGAAAGACATTTCAATGTCAAGAAATTGGATGTCGAAAAAAGTAGTGATTGCGATTAAAGAAAGAAAACCGGAAGTTTTTATTTTGCAGGATAACGAAATTATAGGGCTTGATTTTGACAATAAATCTTTTGCTTTGCGCGGAAATATGTTTGATATGAAATTACCTGTTCTCAGCTATTCCACGCCGGAAGAAAGAGCTTCTCTTTTAAATTTTATAAAAATATTCAAGCCGTATACAAAAGATTTAATGCCGAGGATAACAGAGATAAAGTACGGAGAAGCCGACGACGTTATTTTTATGATCGATAATAAAATTTCGATTTTTTGGGGAATCCCAAAAGAAAAAGATATAAAAGAAAAAGTTAAAAAACTTGAAATAGTTTTGGAAGATTCTTTAAAAAGATATAATGCAGTAGATTATATAGATTTAACTTTATTGGATGAAAACAAAGATAAAATTATCGTAAAACCTGCCGTTGTCCAGCCGGTTTTAAATTAGGAGCATATATGGTAAAAGACGAATTGGTTATAAGTCTGGATATAGGAAGCAGTTCCATTCACGGAGTTATCGCAAAATATGACGAAGACAACAATAAAATAGAAGTTTTGGGCGCTGACACTCTTTTTTCTGACGGAGTAAAAGACGGGGCGGTTATTGCCATTCAGGAAGCTTCCAAGACAATCGGACAGTTGCTTTCAAGACTTGAAAAAGACCAGGAAGGTGAAATAACAAAAAAAGTGATAGCCATCAGAGGCTCTTTGATAGAAGTATCCAGTGAAAATGCCGGAGTAAGAATTTCAGAAAATGATGCAGAAGTGAGGGAAGATACTTTGCAGGAACTCGTCGAAAAAATAGAAGACGTAAAAAGAATCGGCGATAAACAGGAAATAATCCAGATAATACCGAAAGAATATATTTTAGACGAACAATGCGTTCAAAATCCTATAGGAATGGAAGGCGAATATCTTGAAATGGACGCTCTCGTCGTAGTGGCAACCAAAACCAATATGACAAACATAAGAAAAGCGATAAGCGATGAAACGCCTCTTTTATATTACGGTTATAATTCGATAGGCGAGATACTTGTTTCCAAAGAAGACAAAGAACTCGGATGCGTGCTGATTGATTTAGGCGGCATGACGACCGGCATAGTCGTATATGTAGACGGGAAAATAAAATATGTTTTTGAATTGCCTATGGGCGCAGATCTTATCACAAGGGATATCGTTAAAAAATTAAGAGTCAGCCAGAAAGAAGCAAAAAATATTAAGGAACAGTACGGTTCTGTTTTGGAAGAACTTATAGAACAAGACAGCGAATTTGAATATACCGTCGGTACAAGACAGCAGAAATGCACGAGGAGACAACTAGTCGATATCATTAAGCCTCAGGTTGATTTGCAGATAGATTATATATTTAACAGCTTAAAGAAAAAAAATATAGATATCGATTTGCTTGCGGGAGGCATTATTCTTACAGGATCCGGCGCAATGCTGCAAGGTATGGCCGAGGCTTTTGAGAAAGCGCTTAACTGCGTAACAAAGATTGCAAATTTTAATGAAGAAAATGTCACTGCGGATAATAAAATAATATCCTCGCAGGCATATACGACGGCAATAGCTACTTTATACAGCGAATATAAAAACCAGATTTTAATGCATAATAACGATGATTCAGGTTCGTCGTCTCTTTTATCCGGTTTTAAAAAATTGCTTAACATAGTTAAGTAGGAGAAAAAATGGCAGTAAATATAATATTACCAAATAACAATATAGACCAGCCGGCAGTCATAAAAATTATAGGCGTCGGCGGCGGCGGAACAAATGCAGTCAACAGAATGATTGCCGCAAATGTTTCGAACGTCGAATTTTACGTAGTAAATACGGATTTGCCTACTTTGAGAAGGTCCAGCGCAGACAATAAAATCCAGATAGGCAGAGACGGTCTCGGCGTAGGCGGAGATCCTTCCAAAGGAGAAGAATCTGCCGCAGAAAGCGAAGAAAAGTTAAGAGATATGATAAAAGGCGCGGATATGGTTTTTATCACTACCGGTATGGGCGGAGGAACAGGAACAGGCGCAGCGCCCGTTATAGCTAAATTTGCCAAAGAAAAAGGAATACTGACCGTCGGAGTTGTTACGAAACCTTTTACCGTGGAAGGGAAGATAAGAATAGATTATGCAAATATGGGAATAGAAAATATAAAAAAATATACGGATGCTTTAATAGTTATACCGAATGACAGAATATTTTCAATCGTGGACGAAAAAACTCCTTACGAAGACGGATATAAAATAATAGACGACGTTTTAAGGCGCGCAATAGAATCTATTACCGACACTATTACGAAAATAGGCACCGTAAATATAGACTTTGCCGATGTTAAAAGAGTTCTTCAAAATTCAGACACGGCGATAATAGGTCTAGGAGACGGCGAAAGCCTTGAAGAAGCGTTTAATAAAGCTTTAAATAATGTTTTTGTCGAAGGGCCTGATATCAGAGAAGCCCACAATATCCTTATAAATATTTCCTGTTCAAAAAATAACCCGTTTACAATAGGCGACAGAGGCTGGCTTGACGATTTTATAAAAAAAGAATTTAAGCGTTTTCAATTTTTGAAGCCCGGAAATATGGTTGAAGATACTTTGGATACGAAAGTTAAAGTGTCCATAATAGCTTCTTTCAATAAAAAAGAAAATGTTAAAGAAGATTTGTTTGACGATGATAAACAGCAGGAAGAGATTAAAGCCGCGGTTGAAACTGAAAACAAACAGGAAGACGACGATTCGGATAATCCTTTTTCAAGACCGGCATATGAGCATTGGAAAATAAAAAGATTAAAATAACAGCTTATGAAAAAAGAATTTGACCGGCAAATGTTTGTTTCTGAAAAAAATTTCTGCACTTTCCATCTTACGACGACAAAGCGCTGCGGCAACATGAAAGATGCCGGCGAGAGAAATTTGTTTTGTAAAAACAATTCGATTGATTATCAAAAAATAATTTTTGCAAACCAGGTTCACGGAACGGTAGTTTCAAAAGTATCCGCTGATGACTGCGGGAGCTTTATAGAATCATGCGACGGCCTTATCACAAAAGATAAAAACGTTATATTGTGTATTTTTACGGCTGACTGTATGCCTGTTTTTATGGCGTCAAGGGATTACTCTGTCGTTGCTTTGATACACGCCGGCTGGAGAGGCCTTGCAGGCGGAATAATTGATAATGCACTTATGCGTTTTAAAGATGATTTCGGAATAACGCCGAGAGACGTTTTTTCATATATAGGACCTCATATTTCGCAATGCTGTTACGAAGTAGGCAAAGAAGTAAAAGAAATTTTTAATCTGCCTGCAAACGACAAAAATCTTTCTCTTTCAAAAGAAGCTTCGGGGCAGCTGCAGAATTTGGGAGTTAAAAGAATTTATATAAGCGGACGCTGCACGTGTCATGAATCGGAAGTTTTTTACTCTTACAGAAGAGAGCCTTCTCAAAACAGAATGATGTCATTGATTTCAACTCAAAATGTTAACCGTAAAAAAATATAATTTTTATTTGATAAAAAGCACCACTTCTTGTATAATTAATAAGATAAAATTTAATAAGGTTGGGTTGTAAAACGATAATGAACAATATAAGAAATTTTTGCATAATAGCGCATATCGACCACGGCAAAAGCACGCTGGCAGACAGACTTCTTGAATTTACGGGAACTATCCCAAAAAGAGAAATGAAAGATCAGATCCTTGACGGTATGGAACTGGAAAGAGAAAGAGGCATTACAATAAAGGCAAAAGCCATAAAAATGCTTTATAAACATAAAGACGGCAAAGAATATATCTTGAACCTTGTTGATACTCCTGGCCATGTTGATTTTACATATGAAGTTTCGAGAGCTTTGGAAGCCTGTGAAGGCGCCCTGCTTATCATAGACGCTTCCCAGGGAGTTGAAGCTCAAACTCTTGCAAATACAATGCTTGCAAAAAAAGCGAATCTTAAAATAATTCCTGTTATAAATAAAATAGATCTGCCTACGGCAGACGTTGATTCGGCTTATGAACAAATGAAAGAAGGTTTAAGCGTTGACGCCGAACCTATTCTTGCAAGCGCAAAAGAAGGAATAGGAATGCAGGAAATTATAGATTCCGTAATTGACAATATCCCTGCTCCGGTAGGATCAAGCGATGAACCTTTGTCGGCTTTGATTTTTGATTCTTTTTATGATTCTTACAGAGGAGTAATTGTTATTGTCAGAGTGTTTGACGGAAAAATAAAAAAAGGCATGAAAGTGACTTTTATGGCTTCAAACGCAGAATATGAAGTTTTGGAAGTAGGATATATGAAATTGAAAATGATAGAGTCGGATTCGATTTCAGCCGGAGAAGTAGGTTACGTTGTCGCAGGCATAAAAACTATACGCGACGTTAAGATAGGTGACACTATAACGGAAACGTCAAGGCCGACTAAACATCCTCATGCCGGATATAAAGAAATAAATCCTTTTGTTTTTGCCGGACTGTATCCGTACAGTTCTTCAGATTATGACAGTTTAAAAACGGCGCTTGAAAAACTTCAGCTTTCGGATTCTTCTTTAGTTTATACTCCTGAAACGTCCGTTGCCTTGGGTTTCGGATACAGATGCGGTTTTTTAGGTCATTTACACCTTGATATAGTAAGAGAAAGGCTTGAAAGGGAATTCGGACTGAATCTGCTTGTTACGGCTCCTAACGTTGTTTATAAAATTAAAGTTAAAAACCAGATGATAGTCATTGATAACCCGGCAGAATTTCCTAACAATGCGGAAATACAGGAAATTTGGGAGCCTTATGTTATGGCCACAGTCATTTGTCCGGACGAATATTTAGGCGCTCTTATGGATTTATGCCAAAAAAGAAGAGGGAAGCAGCTTGATATGAAGTATCTTGACATGAAAGTCGTCATTTTAAAATATGAAATACCTTTGGCTGAAATAATAGTAGGCTTTTATGACGCTTTGAAATCCGTTTCAAAAGGATATGCGTCTTTTGATTATGAACACATTCCGCCTAGGCTCGGAGATTTGGTCAAACTTGAAATTTTGGTTAATGCGGAAGTCGTTGATGCTTTTTCTGTAATTACGCATAAAGACAAAGCGCAGACTACGGCTCATTTCTTGACGGAAAAACTTAAAGGGATTATTCCGAGGCATATGTTTGAAATACCAATTCAGGCAAGGGTAAACAATAAAATAATATCGAGAGAAACTATATCAGCAATGAGAAAAGACGTTTTGGCAAAGTGTTACGGCGGAGATATAACAAGAAAAAGAAAACTTCTTGAAAAACAGAAAGAAGGTAAAAAGAAAATGAGGCAATTCGGAAGAGTAGAACTTCCTCCGGAAGCTTTTGTTGCCGTATTGCAAATAGATGATTAGAGCAGGAAAGGGAAAAAAATGGAAATTAAATTGTTTGTTATAGGTTGCATTTTTTTAGCGTTTGCCATTTTAATGCAGCTTATGAAAAAGAAGTTCGTTAAAAATGCCAAAGCGCAAAAAGTTTATGAAAATGTTTACTCATGGGTCGACACAGGATGGTCAGCTCTTATAATTGCGTCAATACTTATGTATTTCGTGATACAGGCTTTTAAAATACCTACGGGCAGTATGAGAATGACTTTGCTTGAAGGCGATCATCTTTTTGCTACAAAATTTATTTACGGGTTAAGAGTTCCTTTTACTGACGGTAAAAGAGTATTGCCTATAAGGGATGTAAAAAAAGGCGATATCGTTATTTTTCAGTGTCCCCCGGAAGCTTTAAGCATGTTCGAAAAATCTGAAGGTATAAAAAAAGACTATATAAAAAGATGTATTGCTCTTGCCGGAGATAAAGTGCAGATAAAAGACAAGAAACTTTTTGTTAATGACGTACAAATAGACGAACCTTACGTTCAGTTTGCAGATCCGGAAAATTATGTAAATTTCAATTTGTTTGAGTCTCAGGCAGAATATCAAAAAGCTTGGGAAGAAGGTAAATTTACGACGTTGCCTCCGGCATTTGTAAGGGATAATTTCGGTCCGGTAACAGTTCCTAAAGGACATTATATGGTTTTTGGGGACAACAGGGATTATTCGTTTGATTCAAGATACTGGGGACCTTTGCCGGATAAATATTTAAAAGGCCGCGCTCTTATTGTTTATTGGCCTTTGAACAGAATAAAATATATATCTTAATCAGGAGAAAAAAATGCTTTGGTATTTTTGGTTATTTGCTTTTTTAGCGTTTTTAGGGATTGAAATTATTACAACTGGCGTGTTTTTCTTTTTGTGCTTTTCGCTCGGTTCATTGTTTGCAATGATGGTTTCTCTGGTAGGCGCATCCGATTATGTTTCTATAATAGTTTTTTGCGTCGTTTCTCTGGTCTCTGTATTGTTTATAAGACCTGTTATGAAAAAATACATCGATAAGAAAAAAATAGAAACAAATGTAGATTCTTTGATAGGAGCTCCGGCAGTTGTCTTAGAAGAGATAAAAACGAATAAAAGAGGCAAAGTTAAAGTTGCAGGGGAAATATGGCTTGCGATAAGCGAAGAAGAGTTTAATGCCGGTGAAACTGTCATTATTGCTTCAATTGACGGAACAAAACTTGTCGTGAAAAAAAATATCTGACGCATGGAGGAAAAATGTTTTTATGGATTTTGGCAATACTTATTGTTATAGTTTTTGTGGCAAATACGGTAAAAATAGTCCAGCAGTATGAAAAAGGACTGGTTGAAACTTTGGGAAAGTATTCCGGAACGGCTGACGCCGGCGTTAATGTTATAGTTCCTTTATTCCAAAATTTAAGAAAAATCGATATGAGAGAACAGGTGATGGACGTTGCTCCCCAAAATGTTATTACAAAAGACAATGTTACTGTTACCGTAGATGCAATTATTTATTTTCAGATAACGGATCCCGTAAAAGTCGTTTATAACGTTGCCAATTTTGCGATGGCCGCATTGAAGCTTGCGCAGACTAATTTAAGAAACGTTATAGGTGATATGGAACTTGATACGACTCTTACTTCAAGAGAAAAAATAAATACGCAGCTTAGAACGGTTATGGATGAAGCCACCGATAAGTGGGGCGTCAAAATTACAAGAGTTGAAATACAAAAAATAGATCCTCCTAAAGATATTACCGATTCCATGTCTAAACAGATGAAGGCTGAAAGAGAAAAAAGAGCAAATATTTTAGACGCAGAAGGTTTCAGACAAGCGGCTATTTTGAAAGCCGAAGGCGCAAGACAAGCGGTTATTCTGGAGGCTGAAGCTAAAAGACAGCAGTCTATTCTGGAAGCGGAAGGACAGGCTGAAGCAATAAAAAGAGTAGCCGATGCGCAAAAATACGAAATTGATACTGTTTATAATGCAATTCATGACGGAAAACCTACCAATGATTTGCTGGCCGTGAAATATATGGAAATGATGGCTAAAGTTGCCGACGGGCAGGCTTCTAAAATATTTTTGCCGTTGGAAACGTCGGGAGTTACTGCATCAATAGCCGGTATTGCAGAATTGTTTAAAGATAAGAAAACTTCTCAGACAGTAAATAAATAGTGTTTTGTTTTTTTGTATTTTGTAAAAAATATGTGAAAAAGTACAAAATAAATTGACTTACACATTTTATTTTTATAGCCTTTAAAAAGTTAGAAGTAGCTAAAATGTTTTAAGGAGTTTCTGTATGAAGAAGATTTTATCACTGCTATTACTTTTCGGGTGCATAGTTTTAATGTCGAATTCTGTTTTTGCAGCTACTGAATTTACGGCTGAAGTATCCTTTACATCAGGAGGAGAAGTTTCTTTTGATGCCGTTTTGAAAAAAAGAGCCGACAATACTTCTGCAACGGCAATAACATGGGATGCCGGCGATATAAGCATAGGTTCTTCGTCAGTAGAATGGAAAACGGCTACTGTTTATGCTGTTCTTACATCGACAATAACTAAAGCTTCCGGAAAAGTTTATCTTTACCAGAATAACAAGAGCACAAGCACGGCAGTCAAATATCAAGCCACAACCCCTAGATATGAAACAACAAACCAGATTTACAGCGGTCTTGTAAAGGCTAATTCAGGAGGCGGAGACGGTAATTACGCTCCTATGACTTTCATGGTTTCCACTGTTACTGTTACGACGCCTGATATAAATCCTGTAACTTCAGAATACGGAAAACGTTATTTTATAGATCAGGATAATTCTAATTTTGTAAAAGACGATTATTGCACGGTTGTTGATTCTCAGGGATATATTAATGCAGTGGACGGTTCAGGAAATGCACAGCATCTTGCAAAGCAGACTACAGGTTATATGTATTTTGGCGCAGGATTTCAAAATATTATAGCCGGTACGAGTTACGGTACAAATAACATTAAATTTGAAATAGTTACAGAATAAAAAAGAATCATTAGTTTTTTTTAGCATAAAACCAGATAAAAAACGTTACTAAATTTTAAATGAATAAAAAAATAAAGATAATATTATCAGTTTCTATATATTTATTTATGCTTGCTGTTGTTTCGGATAATTCTTTTGCCGATAATTTAGCTGATAAATATGTATACAGCCTGTTCAATGAAAATTTCAACGGAGCCACCCAGGAAGCAGGAACTGTATATGATAATATTAAGTATAACGTTTGGAACGGGGGCGGTAATTCTAGGCCTGTAGTTGATATCGTTGCTGATTCTACCGCAAAAGAAGGAAATAAATATTACAGTTGCGCTGTTTCCAGTACGACAAACGGCTGGTCAGGTTTTTGTTATACGTTTGTTACCGGTTCTTCAAATGCTGAAACGAGAAGAGATATCAGCGCTTTTTCAACGCTGGAGTTTTATATAAGACCTAAAACAGGTGATGTGAGCAATATACAAGTAGGCGTTACTGATTCTGCAGACAGAACAGTTTCGTTAAGTTCTTTAGGCGTTAACAACAGCAGCCATACATGGCAGAAATGTACTATTAATCTAACCGGTTTACCTTCTGTGAATTTAACAAATATAAAAAATACTTTTCTTTTCATTACAAGCAATCTGACTGCGACGTTTGATTTGGATTCGATAGTTTTAAAAAGATCATCGTCAGGCAGTTTTGATGCGGTGTTAAAGAATATTTCTGACAGTTCATCAACGACGAAAATAACATGGAATGAAACCGTATTGGGTTCATCTTGGACGGCGGCTAATCAGTATATTGAACTTTCTCTTGATAAATTTGAATCGGATACATGGAAAATTAAAATTTATACAAATAACGGTTCTGCTTCAAAGAACGGTTTGGTTGCAGTGACGGATGAAACTAAAATTATTCCTATGTGCTGGAGAATTTCAAAAAATACGTTGCCTAATTCTGACGGTGATACTTTGCAGATAGCGCAAAGCGGAGCGCCTAATTACGCATTGTATGACAGAGGAAAATCCGCAACTGATCCTAGTTATTATCCGTGGTTTTATATGGTAGATTTTGCCGAACATGAAAGCGGAGATTATGATGTTGCTTGGAGTTATAAAGGTTTTCATGGCGCCAAGGATGAGAACTATTGGGGTATGATGGATATGAGTAAAGAAGGAATATATCCTAAAGTATATTTAGGGGCTGATTTTACGAATGCTTTAGGCGGTTTAACTTACAGGGCTAATGTAAAGTTGGAATTATTTAATGAATAAAAAAATAATGCGTTTATTATCATCCTTAGTTATAGTAATCTTTGCGGCTGTGTTTTCATATGCTGCCGATTATAAAGTTTTTTCAGCGGAAATTGTTTTCTCAAGCGTTACTCCCGCTTCAATAACGCACAGTGCAATAACAACGGTTTCTTCGATAAACGGAATTTTAAAAGCTAAAGCATATGTTGATTTCGGCAGCAACAATCTTTCTGCCGTGGCTGATTTAAGATATTATATTAACGGGCAGAGTCTTAACATATCAACCGTATCGAAAGGCGCAATAAATCACAGAACAGAATTTTATATAGCTACTCCTAAATTGAACTCTTCCGATACAAGCGTTTCTTATCAGTTGAAAATAACGCTTCAGGACAGCAGCGGTTCAACAAGTTATCTCTACTGGCCGTCGAGCAGCACATACCAGAGCGTAAATATAGTAAACAGTTCTTCTAATGTAGTAACAGCAAGCGGAGGAGGGACAGTAAAGTTCGAATCCGGGAACCAGCAGTACGGGGATACGGAGATAGTATTTTCGTCAGGGACATTTGCGACAGACCAAACGATAACGATAACGGAATTGACGCTGCCGAGCATGTCTCCGTCATATAGCGGAGGAGTCGGCACAAGCCAGATGGTGGCATTGTATTCAGTGACGCCGTTAGGGATAACGCTTGGAGCGCCAGCGAGAGCGACATTTTATTACGGGACAGAGACAAGCGCTACGAGGTTTGAGTTGATGAGGAGCGATGACCAGATAACGTGGGAGAAAGTAAGCAACGTAACAACGGATTTAACAAATAAGACAGTAAGCGCGGATATAACCAAGACAGGCTATTATGCGATATACGTAAGCGGAAGTTTAAGCGATAATGACTACAGGCCAGCCAAGAGAGTAGTTGTACAGGGTAGAGACGTATTCAAGTTTAACAATTTAAGCGACGGAGACAGCGTAAAGATATATAACGTAAACGGGAAGAGAATAAGAGAGATAAAGAGCGG
>JAHDQW010000001.1 GCA_018433585.1 Candidatus Praeruminimicrobium purgamenti | reverse complement strand
GCCTGAAAAATTAAAAGTGATAGGAATCAAGATACTGCCGAATGAAGGAATACAGATATTAATAGGAGACAACAGATATAAAGAAGGAGATACGATAAAGAATTTATTAACGTTCAGAGCATCCGGAACCGAGCCGCTGGTAAGAGTATATGCGGAAACGACGGATGAAAGTTTGACGAATGCTTTATCGGCAATAGGCGAAAATATCGTTAAAGGCGCTTTTAAACAAATTTCTCCTAATGCTATAGGTTCTTTTACTGCTCTCCCTGCATATAATGCAATAGATAAATATATAAAATCTAAATTGCAGTCTATAAAGCAGTTGTTTTCTCAAGACGCACAGAAAGACTCATCAGATAAAAGGGGAAATAAGTTCTCAAGGAAAATTGATATAGGAAACGGAGAATCGTTAATTTTTGATTTTTCGAGAACAAATATGGATGAAAAACTTCTTTCTTTATTTATAAATTTATTTAAAGCAAGAAATGTTAAAAATAAGATAGAAGATATGTTTAGCGGCAAAAAAATAAACTGGACGGAAGGAAGAGCTGTTTTGCACACGGCTTTGAGAAATACGTCTGATTCTCCTGTTTTTGTTGAAGGAACAGATAAAAATGTTATGGATGATATAAACGCGGTTTTACAGAAAATGAAATCATTTTCCGATAAGTTAATTTCAGGAGAATGGAAAGGCGTTACAGGAAAAAACATAACAGATGTGGTAAGCATAGGCATCGGAGGTTCAGATTTAGGGCCAAGAATGGCTACTGACGCTCTTTCTATATATAAAAAAGGGCCTAATGTTCATTTTGTTTCAAACGTTGATCCTAACGATATAAATTCAACTTTAAGTGCTCTAAATCCAGAAACGACATTGTTCATTATAGAGTCGAAAACGTTTACTACTGAAGAAACGCTGTCAAATGCAAATTTGGCAAAAAAATGGATCACTTCCAAACTCGGAAGCAATCCTGATGTAATATCAAAGCATTTTGTCGCCGTATCGACAAATCAAACAAAAGTTGCAGATTTCGGGATAGATACGGACAATATGTTTGAGTTCTGGGACTGGGTCGGCGGAAGGTATTCCGTATGGTCTGCGGTCGGTCTGCCTCTTATGTGTTCTGTAGGGTATGACAACTTTATGGAATTTCTCGACGGCGCACACCAAATAGACAACAACTTCAGAAATGAATCTTATGAAAATAATATTCCTGTCATAATGGCTATGCTTAATATTTTGGAAAGGAATTTTCTTGAAAGATCATCATATGCGATACTGCCTTATAATAAGTATTTAAAAATGTTTACCGCTCATATACAGCAGGTTTACATGGAAAGTCTCGGTAAATCTGTTGACAGTAAAGGGGACAGAATAAATTATTCTACGGGTTCGGAGATATACGGAACGGCGGGTACTGACGCCCAGCATTCTTATCTGCAGGAACATCATCAGGGCACAGATATAATACCTGTTGACTTTGTGGGATTTTTATCTAATGATATTGACGATAAAGATATGCAGATTTCTCATAGAAGACTGCTGGCTAATATGCTTGCGCAGGCTAATGCTATGGCTTTCGGAAGAACTTATGAGGAAACAGTAAAAAAATTAATAGCTGAGGGAAATGACGAAGCTGCGGCAAAAAGAAAAGCAAAAGACCAGATTTTTGACGGAAACAGACCTTCAACCATAGTAATGTTTGATAAACTGACTCCTAGAAGTTTAGGCGCGTTAATCTCTCTGTATGAAAATATGGTAGCTGCTCTCGGAATAGTATGGGATATAAATACTTTTGACCAAATGGGAGTAGAATTAGGAAAAGTCAATGCAAAGGGGCTTTTCAATGCTTTGAACGGGGAACAGTTTGAAACAGACAGTTCCACTCAAAATTTAATTGACGCCGTATTGAACCAGTCGATGAAATTGAATCTTCCTTTTGTAAGAGGACTGCTGAAAATAATAGCCAAACCTCTGGCGTTAATGTTGTTTTATAGAGATTATAAATATAACACTCCTCGCTATATAACAAAAAAATGGACAATGGAAGCTGCCATAGCGGCTGTAATTGAAGCTCCTTTGATGATATGTCTTACTTCGGAATTCTTTGTACTGTTGCATTATCCGTTCAGACATGTGGGGCATGGACTCGGACAGCAATACCGCTATTTAGTAAAAGTTACCGATGCTATAAAAGCACAAACTCTGCACGCTTTTCTGGATAAATTAAAAAAGTCGGCAATTATTTTATCTCCGATTTCAGCAATCGCTTTTACTGCGTCGGCGTTAACAGGAATTTTAAATCCTATGCTGTTTTTGATTACAGGAATCGGCGCTCCTTTGGCGATATCTGTATTTGCCGCTCTTGTTGAAAATATAAAGAATCATATTATTTATAACGTTAATAATAATGATTTAAGGCTAAATATTGCAGATTCTCAATTGAAGTATAAGGAAGATAAAAAAATTATAAAATCATCAGAAAAAACATTTAAAGACGTCCCGCCGTTGTTTAAGAAAGCCGTAACGAATTCTGTTGAAAGTCTGCAAAGGATGATACTTTCTATAGTTTTTAAAGACAATATAGAATATACAATCGTGTCAAAAGCGGATGATATTGCAAGAATAAAAAGAGCCGAAATTCTTTCAAACAGCGGAGTAAAAGTAAACTTAGTTTTATTGGGAGATACAAATCTTGTTAAGGAAACAACGTCAAGATTAACTACAGACAGCAAAAAACTGGCTTTCGGATTAACAGGAAAAGTTAACGACAGGTTAACAGTTTTCGGTTATGAAAAAATACAGGGACAAGACATAAGCGATCAGGAAGCTTTGATTGCCGTTTTGCGATACTTGAATTCAAATACTGATTTTTCCGTAAAAATACTCGATTTGACTTCTCAAATTGAAAACGTTTCAATTGCGGATGTTGAAGAATTGTCAAAACAAATGTTCACATCCATAGGTGTTGATAAACCTGCAATAACATTATTGGCAGACGCTTTGAAACAAAAGTTAAAACAAACAAGCAACATGTTCATTAAACCTTCTGTTGTAGCATCCAATATAACTGCAACCCAGATAGATTCATACGGGCAGGAAGATATTGCCAAAGCCGAAGAACAGGGAATAACAACAATAATTTTGTCAGTTGACGATAATGTATTAAAAGACAAGAGCCAAAAAATTCAGCAGATATTGCAGGCAGCACATATGAAAGGCTTAAAAGTAATGTTCAATTACACGATTAATATAGAACAGGAAGGTTTGGACGGAGTAATAAAATGGGCAAAACAAGTAAATAATAAACTAGAACCGTTTAGGCAGGATGGAGGAATTGACGGAATAAAAATAGATTTGTCTAAAAACGGCGAATTGGCGACATCGTTCCAAATAATATCTTTACTGACAAATTTGGCTAATTTTGTAAATGAACAAAATGTCGGTTCTTTCCTTGCGGTTAAAATGCCTTCTGAAATACCTGCTTCCGAGTATTCAAAAGAATTCTCTGAAAATAATATCAAGTTAGTCGTTGATTATAATGCAGATTTTAATAAGCAAAATATTTCATCTTTAAAATCTGAAGACATTATCATTGACATAACAACCGGAGAAAACGGCATAATAAACCAAAGCAAACTGGCAAATATTTTTGAAAACAATAAGGTTTTGATGATTTCTTTTGACTCAAGCATTTTAAACGCAATGCAAAGCAACGGCGATTTCTCGTTTAAAGAAATGACTATCGGCAAATTAATAACATCAATATTTGAAACAACTCCTGAAGGTCAGACGATAAAAGGAATAAACAACGGAAGAGCTTTTGTCGCAAACAGGGATATCCAAATAAGCGAAACTCAAACAGCCGAGCTGTACGAAATGTATGCAAAAAAAGATATCAACGTTGAAAAAGTAAACGCTTTGCTTTCTTCAAGCTTCAAACAAAATATGTCAGCAAATGAATTGGAAGGAACCGTAAGAGGCGTGCTTGAAGCAATAGAGCTTAACGGATTACAGGTAAAAGATATCGTATTCAATAACGGCGAATACATGAATTTACTGATGAAATCGCTTGTTGATTACAGATTGTCCGGAAACAAAGACGCAAGTTTTAAATTCAACGAAAAAATTAATGTTGAAGACGTTTTGCATCCCGATATCTTCAAAGACGGAAATAAACAAAAAATTACGGAAATTTACTCAATTCTTAACAGCAGTTATAAAGATAAATATGACACCGTAATAAATATTTTATCTTCATTAAACGAAAATTCTTCTCTTACTGTTGAAGAAAGAACAGCTGTTTTGGATGCGCTTTTGCTGATGCTTCTTGTATACGCAAGACAGGAAAACCTCAAGCTCGCTACAAAAAATATAGACAGTATTGCAAATATGAAAGCAATTCTCTCAGCGGCGTAAAAGTTAAAAATAAAAAAGACGTCCGGTTTTTTAATCCGGACGTCTTTTTTTACGAATTTCCCGTACAAAATTTGTTTAAATAAGTCAAGAAAATTTTTCTTGACAATCCAATATATATGTTGTAGTATTCTTGCAAACACAATATGTAGTAGTTTCTTGCATTTTATTTAAAATAACACTTTTTTATTGTTTTCAATATCTTTTACACAGAGGTTTATCTATGAAATGTCCTTTTTGCGGGAGTTTTGAAGGTCAGGTTTTAGATTCAAGACCTATAGAACATACTTCTGCTATCAGAAGAAGACGCCAGTGTAATCAGTGCAATAAAAGATATACGACTTATGAAAGACCTGAGGAAGTTTCTCTTATGGTTATAAAATCTGACAGCAGAAGAGAAAACTTCGATAGAAAAAAGCTTTGGGAAGGTATTGCAAGAGCCTGCGAAAAGAGACCGGTATCTTCAGAAACAATAGATAAGATAGTAAGCGAAGTCGAAAGCGAATTAAGCGATTATATAATGGAAGTCCCTTCGTCCGTAATAGGCGAAAAAATACTTCAAAAATTACTTGATATAGACGCTGTGGCATATATCAGATTTGCTTCGGTTTATAATAAGTTTGCCGATATAGATGCATTTATGCAGGAATTGAAAAAATTAAAAAAAGAACATGACAAAAAAATTAAAAACAAAAAATAGATTTATTGGGAGGAAAAAGTAAAATGCCAACATTAAAGGAACAACTTTTCGAAAAGATTAAACCGGAGTTATCACAAAACGCTAAAACTGTCTTGGCAAAAAGATACTTTAAAAAAGATTCTGAAGGCAATCCTATTGAAGACGAAAACGAACTTTTTTGGAGAGTCGCAGAAAATATCGCTCAAGCAGATAAAATATACGATAAAGACGCTAATTTAGATACTATAACGGAAGAATTTTACACCATGATGGCAAAGCTTGATTTTTTGCCTAATTCTCCGACATTGATGAACGCCGGCAGACCCCTTCAGCAGCTTTCAGCTTGTTTCGTGCTGCCTGTTGAAGATTCGATGGAATCAATTTTTGAAACGTTAAAACATACTGCTCTTATACACAAATCGGGAGGAGGAACAGGCTTTTCGTTCTCAAGATTAAGACCTTCAAACGATTCTGTAAAATCTACCAACGGAGTTTCTTCCGGTCCAGTTTCTTTTATGCAGGTATTTAATGCCGCTACTGAAGCTATAAAGCAGGGCGGAACAAGAAGAGGCGCAAATATGGGGATGCTCAGAATAGATCATCCGGACATAATGAAATTTATTACTTGCAAAGATAAAGGCGAAAGTCTAAATAACTTCAATATTTCGGTTGCAATAACTAAAGAGTTTATGTCTGCCGTTGAAGATAACGAGGACTATAATTTATATAATCCAAGAAACAAAGAAATTGTCGGAAAACTGAACGCCAGAGAGGTCTTTAATAAGATTGTAGACCAGGCATGGAAAAACGGAGAGCCGGGTATCGTATTTATTGACAGAATGAATGACGCAAACCCTACAATAGAGTTAGGTGAAATAGAATCTACAAATCCTTGCGGGGAACAGCCTCTTCTTCCTTATGAATCGTGCAATTTAGGCTCAATTAATTTAGCTCATTTTGTTAAAGATGAAGAAGTTGATTGGAATAAGCTTGAAAAAATAGTCAAATTAGGCGTTCATTTTCTTGATAACGTTATAGATATGAATAATTATCCTATAACAAAAATAGGCGAAATCACAAGATCTAACAGGAAAATAGGTCTCGGAATAATGGGCTGGGCTGACATGCTTGTACAGATGGGAATTCCGTATAATTCTCCGGAAGCCATTATTCTTGCCGAAAAGGTTATGTCTTTTATTGAAACAAAATCACATCAGGCATCTGAAGAAATAGCTCTTCACAGAGGAGCATTTCCTAATTTTAAAAACAGCATGTATAAGAAAGGAAACCCTATAAGAAACGCGACGACAACTACTATCGCTCCTACAGGAACAATCGGAATAATTTCAGATGCTTCAGGCGGAATTGAGCCTATTTTTGCACTTGTTTACAAAAGAGCAAATTGTCTTGATAAACAGGAAATGTTCGTTATAAATCCTTATTTCGAAAAAATAGCCAAAGATTTAGGTTTCTATTCACAGGAATTAATGGATAAAATAGCCGAACAAGGTACAATCAAACATATGAAAGAAATTCCTGAAAAAATCAGAAGAGTTTTTGTAACCGCACATGATATTTCTCCTGAAGACCATATAAGAATGCAGGGCGCATTCCAAAAATATACGGATAACGCCGTTTCAAAAACAGTTAATTTCGGGCATGACGCGACAAAAGAGGATGTAAGCAAAGCATATATGCTGTCTTATAAACTCGGATGTAAAGGCGTTACCGTTTACAGAGACGGAAGCAGAGATGAACAGGTTCTTAACCTTGCAAACAGCAATTCAAAAACAAACTGCCAGGAAATTCCGTCTGTCGAAAAAAAACCTAGACAGAGACCTAAAAAAGTTACCGGCAGCACCCTGTTGATGCATACCGGCTGCGGAAAGATGTATGTTACTGTTAATGAAGATTCCGAAGGAGCCTTTGAGGTATTTACACAATTGGGAAAATCTGGCGGATGTACAGCAACGCAGTCAGAAGCAATAAGCAGACTTATTTCTCTTGCTTTGAGATCAAGAGTCGAACAGAAAAAAATTATAGAACAATTAAAAGGAATCAGATGTCCGTCTCCTACTTTGACTGAAGGCGGAGCAATTCTCTCCTGTCCAGACGCAATAGCAAAAGCTTTGGAATCATATTCGTCGGAGAAAGAAAATCCGGGACTGTTTTCTGAAGAAGAAGCCGCATCCGAAGATAAAAAAACTTCAGAGCCTAAAGTGTATAAATCAAAAGCGTCAGGAAATTCGATAGGTTCTTGCCCTCAGTGTCCTGAATGCGGAGAAATGCTTGAATTTGCCGAAGGATGCGTTGTTTGCAGATCATGCGGTTATTCTAAATGTTTCTAAATTTGGGGGAATAATGGTTAAATCGGATAAATGGATTAAAAGAATGGCTCTTGAGCATAAAATGATAGAGCCTTTTGAAGAAGAGCAGATACGTCAGGGCAGTATTTCCTACGGAACGTCTTCTTACGGTTACGATATGAGAATAACCGGCGAATTTAAAATAATGAACAAAATATCCGACGGAACTTTTATAGATCCTAAAAAAATAGACGACAATTTATTTACTTCTGTAAAAGTTGACGATTTTATTATTTTGCAGCCTCAAACCGTTGCTCTTGCAAAGACAGTCGAATATTTTAAAATTCCAAGAGATGTTATTACTATAGCTTTCGGCAAATCTACTTATGCAAGATGCGGCATAATAGTAAATATCACTCCTTTTGAACCGGAATGGGAAGGTTTTGCTACTTTAGCCGTATCAAATATAAGCTCTATGCCTGTGAAAATTTATGCTAATGAAGGAATAGCACAGCTTTTGTTTTTGGGAGCCGATGAAATTTGCATGACGTCTTATGCAGATAAAAAAGGAAAATATCAGGCGCAAAAAGCGATTACAACAGCAAAAATTTAAAACAATCTGCGGCTTTTTACAAAAAACTTAAGATTCGGATTTTTTCGGATTTAAGCCGGTAAAAAGACATAGTATAATAAAATATTTGAAAAAGTATATAAAAAATAATAAAATACAGAGTAATATAGTAATTAAATATTGGGGGAAATATGGGTTTTTTTATTGGTAGAGACAGAGAAGCAAGAAGAGCCTATGGTTTTGACGAAGTGGCCATAGTCCCGGGAAACGTCACGTCAAATCCGGAAGAAGTCGATGTTACGACAAAAATCGGCAACATAAATCTTGAAATTCCTTTTTTGGCAAGCGCAATGGACGGTGTTGTTGACGTAAATTTTGCGATAGCAATGGGAAAACTGGGCGGTCTTGCGGTTCTTAATCTTGACGGAGTACAGACAAGATATGAAAATCCTGCCGCTGTTTTAGATAAAATAGCTTCGGCAAGTCCTGAAGAAGCCACTGCTTTGGTTCAGGATGTTTATAAAGAACCTATTAAAACAAAACTTATTGCTGAAAGAGTTAAACAGATAAAAGCAGCCGGTGTTAAAGCCGCCGTTTCCTGTATACCTGCGAATGCAGAAGAATTCGGAAGAATTGCACAAGATGCCGGAGCAGATTTATTTTATGCTCAGGGAACAGTTGTTACTGCAAAACATATAGCCACAAAATATACACCCGTAAATTTAGCAAACTTTTGTCAAAAAACAATGAAAATTCCTGTTATAATAGGAAATGTCGTTTCTTATCAGGCAGCGCTTGAACTTATGGAAACAGGCTGTGTTGCCGTAGGAGTGGGAGTTGGTCCAGGAGCAGCTTGCACTTCAAGAGGCGTTTTAGGTATAGGCGTTCCACAGGTAACATCAACAGTTGATTGTGCAGCAGCCAGAGATTTTTATTTTAAAAAGACAGGAAAATATGTTCCGATTATAACAGACGGCGGTATGAATTCAGGAGGAGATATCTGCAAAGCTTTTGCTTCAGGCGCAGATGCCGTTATGGTCGGCTCAGCTTTTGCAAGAACAGAAGAAGCTCCTGGAAGAGGATATCATTGGGGAATGGCGACTCCTCACCACAATTTGCCTAGAGGAACAAGAGTCAGAGTAGGAGTAACAGGATCTTTGGAAGAAATTCTTTACGGACCTGCAAGACTTGATGACGGAACACAAAATTTAGTCGGAGCTTTGAGAACTTGTATGGGAACTGTAGGCGCAATGTCTATAAAAGAAATGCAGACTGCAGAACTCATCATAGCTCCGGATATTAAATCCGAAGGAAAATTATTCCAAAGAGCTCAAAGAATCGGTATGTGCAAATAGTTTATGATCAAAAATAAATTTTACATAGCAATCTTTGGACTGCTTTTAACTTTTGTATTTTCCTGTTCAAGACCTCAAAGTCAGGACGGAAACATTGCAATGCAGATAAAAGGTTCGGATACTATTGTAAATTTAGTTCAGGTTTGGGCCGAAAAATTTGTTGAATTAAACAAAACAAGCAATATCGGAGTAACAGGCGGCGGAACAGGAACCGGATTTGCCGCTCTTTTAAACCATACCTGTGATATAGCGATGGCTTCGAGGCAGGCAGAAGAAAGAGAAATAACATTAGCAAAAGAAAAAGATATTCATTACAAAGAGTATATCGTCGGACTTGACGGTTTGGCGGTTTTAGTAAATAAAAACAATCCCGTAAATAAGTTGACTATTCAACAATTACGGGATATTTTTATGGCTAAAATTACAAATTGGAAAGAAGTCGGCGGGGAAGACAGAGAAATAGTTATTTTGTCAAGAGAAAGCAATTCAGGAACTCATATGTTTTTCAAAGAGCATGTAATAAGACAGAATGATAAAAAAAATAAAGATGAATTTTCTCCGAAAGCTCTTTTGATGCCTTCATCGCAGGCAATATTTGACGAAATTTACCAGAATCCTAATGCTTTAGGATATGCCGGTATGGGTTTTATAAACAATAACATCAAAGCTCTGTCGATATCATCAGGCAATTCAAAAGAATACGTTTATCCTAATATTGAAAATGTCATGTCGGGGAAATATCCGATTTCAAGGCCTTTATATCTTTATACTAACGGCGAACCTGTCGGAATAGTAAAAGCTTTTATAGAATACACTTTGTCAAAAGAAGGACAGAAGATAGTCGCAGAAACTGATTTTGTGCCTATAAAAAAGTCTAATGACTAAATGTATAAAATTATTTTTGGTCTTTTTCATAGGTTTGTTTTTAGGTTGTTTGATCTTTTTATTTATAGACATTCTTTTTGAAAATATAGAAAAGAATATAATATTAAAAAACAGAGATTTATACACTTCTGACGAAGATAATTTTTCCGTTTCTTCAGATAAAATTTTAGTTTATGAAATGAAAAAAAATACGGTATTCAAAAGATATAAATTTCTTACGCAGTATAAAACTAACGGACAGGGATTTAGAGATGCTGATTTTGAATTAAATAAAAATCCCAATAATAAACTGATTATAGCGTTGGGAGATTCAATCACATTTGCAGGATCTGTCGGCAGCGATAAAGTTTATACAAAAATATTGTCAAAGAAAATTGATAAAAAAGATACGCGGTATAAATACAGAGTTTACAATATGGGCGTTGACGGATACAATATAATTCAAACAGCCCATAATTTGAAAATAAACGGTTTAAAATATAAACCTGACACGGTTGTTTTTTTGTACTGTTTGAATGATAATGATGAACATTGCAGCAAAGAAATATATTACGCTGCATTGTCGGGTTCTAATAAAATAAACAAGTTTTTATGCCGTTCAAAAGCATATAGAGAAATCTATAAAATTGTTCTAAATAAATTAGATAAAGAAAACAGCACTAATGTTGCTGAAATCTATCGTAAATATGCTAATATTGATAACAGCATAACAAATGACGAAATAGGTTTTTATATTATTTCAAAATTGCAAAAAGAATACGGATTCAAATGTTATATTTTTATTGTTCCGTATTTTGATAATTCTGAAGAAAAAGAAATGCAGAAAAACGTTAAAAATATATTAAAGAAATATAATAATATCATATGTGTTGATTTGCACGAAAACTTTATTAAAGCATCTGAAGATTTTTCAGTTTTTAGGGAAGACATTATACACCCTAATTCATACGGGCATAAATTATTATCAGATTTTATTTATGAAAAATTAGATCAGGACGGAGTTTTACAATAACAATGCTTAGAAAATTTAGAGATTCTGTAATAGAAAAAATAATTTTTATATGCGGAATATTATCGATAGTTTTTGTCGTATTGATATTCGGCTTCTTATTTAAGGAAGGTATTTCTTTTTTTAAAGAATACGGAATATTTGAGTTCTTGCTAGGTAAATATTGGTATCCTACTTCCGATCCTGCCGCTTACGGCGTTTTATCATTGATAGTAGGTTCAGTTTTAGTAACTTTAGGCGCTACGATTATAGCCGTTCCGTTAGGAATTATGACGGCATTGTATATATCGGAAATTGCTCCGAAAGGCATAAGAGACGTCTTAAAATCACTTGTTGAGCTTATGGCTGCAATACCAAGCGTTGTTATTGGTTTTGTCGGTATGGTTACGCTGGTTCCTCTTGTAAAAGCTCTATTCAACGTTCCTACCGGACTTACGGCTTTTTCAGGATCAATAATGCTTGCTTTTATGGCTATGCCTACGATTGTATCAATTTCAGAAGATGCAATCCGTTCGGTTCCTTGGCAGTACAAAGAAGGTGCTTATGCACTGGGAGCAACGAAATGGCAGACAATAAGACGAATTGTTTTAAAAGCTGCTATGCCCGGAATCATTGCGGCGGTTATGCTTGGTATAGGCAGAGTTATCGGAGAAACAATGGCAGTTATGATGATAACAGGCAATGCCGCCCACATACCTTCAAGTATTTTTGAACCTGTGAGAACGTTAACGGCAACAATAGCCGCAGAAATGGGAGAAACCGTAAAAGGCGGACTTCATTATAAAGCATTATTCGGAATAGGGCTGGTATTATTTTCAATAACTTTTATAATAAATTTTATAGCTGATTTATTTTTAAACAAAAATAAAAAAAGATGAAACGAATTTATAATTATATGGAAGCTATGTTAAAAATGCAAATATATAACCATCTGGGACAATACGATATGTCTAAAGAAATATATGAACAATATCAAAATATTATTCCGGAAGATAACGTATATTTAAAAAATAAATTTTTAAACGAATACGAACTCTCTGCAAAAAAATTCATATTGGACAGCAAACCGAGAAATCTTCAGGTTGTTTTGTTTGATAAATGTCAATTTAACTGCATTATGTGCAATCAAAAAGAAAAAAAACATAATTATTCTCTTCCGGAACAATATATGGAAGAAATAGCAGATCTATTCCCTTATTTAGATTCAATTACATGGCAGGGAGGAGAAATTTTCCTTTGGGAAGATTTTGTTAAAATTTTACAAAATGTTGCGGTTTATAAACAGATTTCTCAAAACATTGTTACAAATTTACAAAATATAAATAAAGAAACAATAAAACAGCTTTCACAAATACCGAATATCAAGCTCATTATATCTGTCGACGGAACGAATAAGGAAACATATGAACAAATAAGGCGAGGCTCAAGTTTTAAAAAACTTATGGAAAATATTAATTTATTAAATAAATATAAATTAAAATATAAGTCCGATATGCAGATGCATATCAATTTTGTAATTTTAAAAGAGAATTTTAATGAAATTTTAAATATCGTAGATTTTGCAAAAACGCACAACTTTAACGGAATAACGTTCAACGAATGTATTTCGACGCCGGATTACAGTAATGTTTTCGGCAGAGAAACCAGATCTAAAATTGAAAGAATGCTGGATTTTGCGGTTGTTAAAGCCGCAAAAGAAAATATATGTTTAACAATACATTATTCCAGTAAAGCGTCAAATATCGCAAAATCTGAAAATATAAAAAAAGACATCCTTATTTGCAAGCTTCCTTGGTATAAATTGCTTTTGGGAGAAGATTATACTTTTGCTCCGGAATGCACATGTTTTAAAAGAGAAAATTATTATATAAATAAAAATAAATTAACGATATCGGATATGTGGAACAGCGGCACTATGCAAAATTACAGGAAACACATTATAGGCTTAAAAGAAAATAAAAAGATTTGTAATTCTAATTGCAGATTGTATACAAACAGTTATTTTTAACGGGAAAAATTTATAAATGAACTTTAAACTGAATCCTAAACTGTCTCAGAAAATTGCTTACGCCGTATTGTTTTTGTCTACAATACTGGTAATAATACCGGTATTAATCATAGTTTTTAATATAGTAAAAAACGGATATTCGGCTATTTCATGGGAATTTTTAACAACAATGCCTAAAGACGGCATGAGGGCAGGCGGTATATTGCCTGCAATACTCGGAACTTTATCGATAGTATTGTGCGCAATCATGATTACTTTGCCTGTCGGCGTTTGCGCTGCCATTTATTTAAACGAATATGCAAAAGACAACCTCTTAACAAGAATTATAAAACTGGCTATTGTAAACCTTGCAGGCGTACCTTCAGTAGTTTACGGGTTATTCGGATTGGGTATTTTTGTTATGCTGCTTGGATGCGGCGTTTCTATAATTGCAGGCGCTTTGACTCTTTCCATCATGGAACTTCCTGTAATCATAACGACTGCTAGAGGAGCTTTGAACAGCGTTCCTTATGCTTTCAGGGAAGCAAGCTGGTCATTAGGCGTAAGCCGTTGGCAGACGATCAGGCACATAGTTCTTCCGAACGCACTGCCGGGTATTATGACAGGCGCGATTTTAAGCATAGCCAGAATATCTGGAGAAACAGCTCCTATTTTATTTACTGCGGCGGCTTTTTATGTTCCTCATTTGCCTAAATCGATGTTTGATCAGGTAATGGCTCTTCCGTATCATTTGTATATTATTTCCACACAAATACCAAACATGCCTAAAAACATAATTTTCGGTACGGCTTTAGTTCTATTAATGCTTGTTTTATCGATGAGCTTGATTGCAATTGTAGCCAGAATTTATTTCAGGAAAATAAGAAAATGGTAGATAAAATAAAAGTAAATAATTTATGTTGTTTTTACGGCGGGAAAGAGGTTATAAGCTCTCTTAATATAAATGTCGTAAAAAATGAAATTTTATCAATAATAGGGCCTTCAAACAGCGGAAAAACGTCTTTTTTGAGAACGTTGAACAGAATGAATGATATGAATGTCAATTTCAGCAGAAAAGGAAATATTTTCCTTGATGATGAAAATATTTTTGATATGAATCCTGAAAATTTAAGGAAAAGAGTCGGAATGCTTTTTGCAATGCCGATACCTCTTCCGATGTCAATTTATGACAATATATCGTATGCTCCTAAAAGACTCGGCATAGCTTCAAATAGAAATATGGATGAAGTTGTCGAAAAATCTTTAAGAGATTCTTCTTTATGGGACGAAGTAAAAGACAGATTGAATTCTTCGGCAATAAAACTTTCCGGAGGACAGCAGCAGAGATTATGTATTGCCAGGATTCTTGCAATAGAACCGGAAGTTATTTTATTTGACGAACCTTGCTCGGGGTTGGATCCTATATCTACCGCAAAAGTAGAAGAAGCTATGTTAAAATTAAAAGAGAAATATACTATAGTTTTAGTGACAAACAACGTAAAACAGGCGTCAAGAGTAGGCACAAGAACCGCATTCTTCCTTATGGGAGAACTGGTTGAAATAGACAATACGGCGAAACTTTTTGTTTCTCCAAGAGATAAAAGAACCGGCGACTATATTACAGGAAGGTTTGGATAATGGATATAATTGAAATAAAAAATCTTAATCTTTTTTATACAAATTTTCATGCAATAAAAGACGTTAATATGAAAATAAAAGCAAATAAAATTACAGCACTTATCGGCCCTTCAGGATGCGGTAAGTCAACGTTGTTAAGGACGTTAAACAGAATTAACGATACGATAGAAGGCGTGAGAATAGAAGGCGACGTTATAGTAAACGGTAAAAACATTTATGATCCTGATGCCGATGTTGACAGAATAAGAAGAAATGTCGGTATGGTTTTTCAAAGACCTAATCCTTTCCCTTTGTCGATATATAATAATGTTGCGTTCGGATTACAGATAAACAGGCTTGTTTCAAGAAAAGACGAAACTGATTTTATCGTTAAAGAAAGCCTCGAAGACGTACAATTATGGGATGATTTAAAAGACAAACTAAAGATGTCAGGCTTAGAACTGTCTTTGGAGCAACAGCAAAGACTGTGTATTGCAAGGCTTATTGCCGTTAAACCTGAAATTATTCTTCTTGACGAACCTTGTTCTTCTCTAGACCCTATGGCAACAGCTCATATAGAAGAGTTAATGCAGGAATTGAAATCAAAATATACGATTGTTATTGTAACTCACAATATGCAGCAGGCGGCAAGAATTTCAGATGAAACAGGATATATGCTGCTTGGCAAATTAATAGAATTTGACGCTACAGGCAAAATTTTTACTAATCCGTCAAAACAGGAAACAGACGACTATGTTTCCGGAAGATTCGGATAAACTTTTTCAGCTGTAGAAACATAACCGGCAAAGTCTGAATAACTTTGCAAAGGGGGAAAATATAATGAGACATTTTGATTTGGAAATGAACGATTTAAAAAAGAAACTTGTAGATATGGCAAGTTTAGTTCAGGAAATGATAAAAATTTCAGTTGATGAAATAGTTAAAAGGGACGAAAGTTTATCAAAAGAAGTTTTTATAAGGGAAAGAGAAGCTAATCTCACTGAAATTATAGTTGACGATACATGTCTTAAATTAATTGCTCTTAACCAGCCTGTGGGCGCAGATTTAAGATTTATTACTTCTGCAATGAAAATAAACAGCGATTTGGAAAGAATGGGTGATGAAGCTGTAAATATATGTGAAATAGGATTAAATCTGCTTAAATACCCTGAACTTAAACCTTTAATAGACATCCCTAAAATGGCATCAGCTGTTACAATTATGGTTAAAGACAGCATAGAATCATTTAATTTAAGCGATGCCGAGCTTGCGAACACCGTTTTGACAAAAGATGATGAAGTAGACGAACTGAAAAGGATCGTTTTTAAAGACCTTCTCCAGTTTATGACAAACACTTCCGATCAGACCACATTAAGCAGAGCCGTGGATCTCATGCTTATTGCAAAAAGCCTTGAAAGACTTGGCGACCATGCGACAAATATTGCGGAAGACGTAATATTTATGGTACACGGTAAAGACATAAGACACATTAAAAGCATATAGAAATTAACTTTATAATAAAAAAAGATGACTCTTAAATACAGCAGTCATCTTTTTTTATTATAATATATTTTTTTATATCTTATATATTTTCTTAAATAATTTAACCATCACATATGCAGTAATAAAACCTATTAAAGCTCCGGCGGCGGTATCAGAAGGAAAATGACATCCGGCATATATGCGTTCAAAAGCAGTTCCGAATGCAAGCAGTATATAGATATACCAGTATTTCGGAACAATCAACAGCATAAATGTCATTGCGGTAAATGCAAACTCCGTATGCCCGGAAGGGAATGATTTCCCGTGTAAAAATTCAAAGAAAACATTAATATTGCCTTCTCCGAATACAGCTAAAGGTCTTGCTCTGTCCGCAATATCTTTTACGGCATAATTTATGAGGCTTGCGGAAACTAAAACACAAGTAAACAGAGCCAGCATTAACCAAAATTTATTTTTATCTTCTGCCCTTAAAATTACAAGAGACAGGATTATCATTAAAACAAGCCCGGGATTAATTCCTTTCGAATCAATATATGATATTTTTGACACTATAAAATCAAAAGGCTTGTTTTTTAAAGAATTATTGATAAATTTAAATAAAGCGTGGTCTGCAATAACAAAGCCTTCTCTAAATGTCTTTTTATTTCCGAGCAGTTCCGCCGTATATTCAGGTTTTAATTTTGCGGGATTAAAATTTTTACAAACGGTAATCCAAAATTTCTTTACAATCCTGTTATTTCTATAAACGGGAATTTCAACGGGTTTTTCAAAATTGTCAAAAGGATACACCTGTTCAGGATTTTTAAAATCAAAAAAATTGCTGGTTATAAACAAAGCATCTTTGTTTGCCAGGTTTGAAATATCTCTCTGCCATAAATCATAAGCGTCAATTTTATCACTCAAGCAATAGACTCTCTTATCGGGTATGTAAAAGAATATTTGGCTGGCCAAATAACTTTTATGAGTAAAAATAAACGGTTGTTTGTCCGCAGGATATGATTTCAGAGTATCATTTATTTTATCTGAAAGTTCTTTCCAACCGTATAAATCATTCGTTATATCAACTATTTCGGCTTTTGGAATTCCGTATTCTTCTTTAGTTGATTCTGCCGCAGGTAAAAATTTTTCAATCGGCACAATTTTGAACATTGCATGAACGGGAACAAGCAAATTCATCAATATAGCCAACCCGCAGGCTGCATATATATACATTCTGAAAAACTTTTTTTCCCAAAACTTAATAATCAAATGGGCGACATATATCGTAAGCGTAAGATATCCCATTGCAGGCCAATGCGGAAGAATTTCGTTGAAAGTTGCTACTGAATTAAACAAAAATAAAACGGGAAAAGAAAAAGAAGCTATAAACAAAGCATCTTTGTTTTTATTAAACAAAGCATCTTTAAGGCATAAAAATAAAGCATAACAGTAAAAAACAAATAATAAAGGCGAAACGTATCCTGCCTGGGCGCCGACAGACCTGCCGAAAAGAGTAAATGAAAATTTTGGGACTGCTTTGCCGAATCCGTGCTGCAACTGAAAACCGAAACTTGCCCAATTGTTTTCAATATTCCATAAAATAACGGGAATAAAACAAATAAAAGCTATTATTACGGATATGTACAACTCTTTTTTCGAAAACCAAAGTCTGTGTTGCTTTGAACATAAAAGGAATAAAAATACGGACGGGAAAATCATAACGGCTGTATATTTCGACAAAAAGGCAAACCCTGCGGCAAGACCCAATAAGTACCAGTAATTTTTATTAGAGGTTTCTATAATATTAATGAACAAGTAAAATGACAACATCCAAAACAATGATAAAGGAGAATCAGGAATTGTTACAACAGCTCCTAAAAAAGAAAAAACAGGAAGAATGTTCAGTAAAACAGCGCCTACAAACGCTGTTTTCTCATTAAACAATTTTTTTGCGGATAAAAAGAACAGCCATGACGTAAAGATAAAAATAATAACCGACGGAAATCTTACCGCAAATTCGTTAACGCCGAATATATCGGTAAAAATCTTCACAATATAGCCTATCATAGGAGGATGATCATAATACGACAAATCTAAAAATTTAGAGTAAACCCAGTAATGAGCTTCGTCAACGGTTATTCCTATCCGTCCGATAATAAACAATCTTATAAAAGTTGTTATTGAAGTAAGAATCCAAAATAATTTTTGATAGTATGACATTTGTAATCCTTTTTTTATATGATTTTTTATAGAATACCATATTTTCTGATTTATCTTCAAGAATTATTTTTACATATTTTTTACAAATATTATTGATTTTTTAAATAAAAAGCATTGAAAAAATAAAGCATATATATTAAAATATAAATGATTTATAGGGAGTTTTTATAATGTCAAAGAAAATTTGCGGAATTTTGCTTTTATTTTCTATGCTTTTATCAAATTTAATGTTAAATTTGGTAGCGGCATATTCTCTCTTTTCGCAAAAAAATATTGAACTGTCAGATAATATAAATTTGCAGTATCAATGCAATGTCATTGTAAATATACCTAAAAATTTTATAAATATGTGTGTAAAAGTCAGCCGGGAAATGAAAAATTTTAATACTACGTCCGATAATTTTTCGAACTTAACGGCTAGCAATAATAATAATTTTAACGAAAACAGATTTGCTCTGCCGGTAAATTATTCAAAAATCAAAACGATTAAACCTGTATATGAAAAAATTATCAATACCATTATTTTCTCGCAAGGAACAAATGTATATTATCTGTTTATGATTATACTTATGTTTTATATCATAGGATATATAGGTCTGCTGAGGCTGTTTAATGATTCAGCATATTATTATAATTTTTTTGGTAAGCCGGTAAAGCTCTGTCTGCATTTTATCAGACAGAGTTTTCTTTTGGAGATAAAATGAAAAAAACTCTCAGTTTTCTCAATATCCAAAAAATATGCGCGCTTATTACTGCGGCTTCATTACTGATTTCAATTGCCGGTACAAATCTTTATGCCGTCTCCGAAAATGCTTCCGGTTCTGATAAATATTTAAAAATAATTGATAATTTAAACATAATAAAACAGGAATACGGCAAAATAACTTCGGTAAGAGATTTATCAAGCGATGTAACTGTTGTTAATATTCAGGATTTGCACTGCCATTTTCAGACACAAAAGAACATAAGCGAATTAATAAAAGAAATATCATCAGCCAATTCTTTAAAATCAGTATTTATTGAAGGAGGATACGGAAATATTGATATTTCATGGATTAATCAGATAAAGGATGCCGGTTTTAAAAACAAAGTAATCGATAAATTAATGCAGGACGGATACCTGACCGGAGCCGAATATTATGCAATCAAAAATAAAGAATACAATCTTTTAAAAGGCATAGACAAGAAAGAAATACATCTTGAAAATCTTTCAAGACTTGCAAAAATAATGGATAAAGAACAAACTTATGACAACATTATTGCTGAAACCGGCAAAGAGATATCCATATTAAACAATTATTACACCAATGAACAAAATAAAAGATTCTCAATAATTCTTTCAAAATACAAAAACGGCGGAATAAACAACGTAAAGTTTTATAAAATCCTTCTTAAATATGCCGAAAAAATAAATAACAGTCCTGAAAAATATAACAATATCGTTCCTATAGATAAGAGTTCTTATCCTAATATATCAAGATATATGGACCTTTCGAAACAATCAACCGAAATAAACACAAGGCTGCTTGGCGTACAATTACAAGAATTTTTAACAATTTTGAAAAGAGAAATGTCCTATAATTCATATAAGAAACTGCTTGATGCTACAAATAATTTCAGCGATACTGAAAAATTAATTTGTTTTTTAAGCAAAGTATGCGAAGAAAGAAACTTTGATTTAAGTAAAAATTTAAATGAACTGAATAAATTTATAAAAATAAAAAATTCAAACAGTCTTTTTAATCCTGTTGAATTATTAAATGAAGAAAGAATTTTAACAGACCAGATTCGAATGGCGCTGTCTTATGACAATACCGAATATGAGATAGCTTTTATAAATGATTTTCAGGAATACTTTCAAAATTATCTGAAATATTCTTTAAATTCCGGAGACTGGGAATATTTTAAACAAAGTTTTGACAAGTTCAGATTATTATATTCTAAATATGCAGTCATTGACAGATTGAAAGACATTGAAAAAGATTTTCCGCATATAAGCAAATATTATGAAGTCAATTCGGAAAGAAACAATATTTTTATCGAAAACATATTAAACGATACCGATAAAATAACAAAACTTAATTTTTCAGGCGGAAGAAACGCCGAAGAAATTATAAAACAGTCAAAAGAAATCATAATAGTAATAACGGGAGGTTATCACAGCGGTGACCTCCAAAATATTTTATCGGCAAAAAACATTAACAGTATAGTTATCACTCCAAATATTACCGGCGATCACGGACAGGCAAATAAGAAATATGAAAATATAATAAAAGAACAAAACAAGATTCTTTCACAGGCTCTGGCATTTAAACTGGCATCATGTTCTTCTGATATTGAACAAAAAGTTTTATTAACGAAAGCCGCTGCAGAATTACTGGGCAATAAGATTGAAGATTTAAACTCATTGTTAAACGGACAGGTAAAAATATATACGGATTCCGAAGGCAATACAGTAGTTAAATATTTGGATGATAATGCGGAAATAAAAATAAACAATCACTTGGAAAAAACATCAAAAAACAAAAGCGGCAAAATACAAAACTTACTGACAAACTCAATAAACCAAATATACGAGACAATTCCAGTAAAAGGATTGGAGTCAATATTTGTTCCTGATACTTATCAAATAATGAAAAAACTCTCTTTACAATTTTTCAGGCTCGGCATTTACTTTGGTAACGGACCGGTATTTGAAATTGTAAATTCAAAATTAAACGGCAAAAAAATAGAAGGCATATCTCCCGAAGTTTATTCGACTTTTTTACCGGAAGTACAAAAAATGTTATTAATGAGGAATATTGATAAAACAGATTTCAAAACATCTAAAAATAAACGCAAAGATATAAAATCAGACTTGTATTCTAATACTTCTGATGAGTCTTATCCGGAATCTTTCGCAGACGGGAATGCTTTTATACCTGCGATAGACAGTGTGCTGAAAAGAAGACTGTACAAAAAAGGTTTTTCAATCGTTACAAATTTACTCGTAACATTCATAGGCATTTTTGAAGACCAGAAACATTATCCGTATTTTGATATCTTAAAAAATGCAAAAAACAAAAATGAGCTGAAAAATATTGCCAATAATACAAATATCAAAATAAAGTACAGACTTTTTGCGCTCATCTATTTGAAGAAAAACGGGTTCTATATAAGCGATGCCGTTGTCTCAGATATAAGAGACCGTTTTATAATAGATCTAAGAGACGGCGGTTTTAAGATAGAAAACAATTTCGACTTAAGAGCTCTCACCGCAGGGATATTTTTATCTCTTGATTATTTTACAGATGACTTGCTAAAAACAAAAGACAAAAAGAAAATTTATGAAAAAATTTCAAAAGCCGTAGCCGTAAAAAAAGGCAAAAAGAAAACAATTGCAAACGCTGCTCTGTATTTTGCATATTTTGATCCTTTGACAATAGCACACGAATTGGGACACAATATATTGTCATTTTTGGATTTTCATTCATCAAACGAAACAGAATTAACAATTCACGAATTATTCGCTGATGTTACGGCAAATATGTTCGGAAACATAATTTCTGAATATAAAATCGATGAAAATGCGGTATTATATGATTTGTTTAACGAATCATTTAATTACGATTACGTTTTTCAGGAAGAGCACAGCGCCGCAAGAGGGTTCATTAATCTTTTGGTAAACACTTCATATGCTGCTAATGAACACATGAGATGGGAACATCTTGCAAATATAATAATTGAATTTGTCAAAGCCAACAAACATGTTAAACAAAAGCAATCGGATGTTCTTCAGTCAATTACTTACAGATATTTCACGGACATTGTTAATTCCGGAGCAAATCCGAGAATAAATGCCGCAAAAATACAGGAAGCATTGTCATCCGAAAATTCTTATACAGTTATTAATGATATATTGATGGAAATTAAAAATCTTTCCGAAAAAAGATACTTATCCATAATAGAGAAAATAAAACAATCCGTCGTAATACCTAAATCTTACAGATACGCGCAAAAATCAAAATTAGATTACGCAAATGATTTAGTTATTATAAACAATATCATATTGTCTCAGCCGAATAAAGCAAATGATATATTGAAAATTATCAAAGAAGAAATATTAAAAAAATTTTATTTTACAAAAAGCGAAATGGAAATATTGGTCTCCATAGACGTTTTACTTAATTCAAACATTAACGAGACTTCAAGGAATTCTTTCATTGCAAAATTAAAAAAATATCTCAAATATATACCGGATAAAAAAGCGTGCGATATGGATGATTACCGCAGGATTGAAGATTATATAAACGGATATGAATACCCTGTTTTGACAATGACATGGCTTAATAAATTTCTGCTGTCTATCGGTAAAGTCGATTTTTATGAAAGACAGCAGATAGTAAGTGCTGTTGAGTGTCCTTTTATAATCTTAGGTATGTTTTTTCCTAAAATACGCAGTTGGTTTATAAATGAACATGAACAAAAAGCAGGAATTGAACAAAAATTAAAACAACTTGAAAATGTAACAGAAACCGAAATAACAAAAGCAACAGGAAAATCTTTTGAAGAAATTAAGAATTCAAGTTTAATAAACAAAATGATTGCAATAGCAAAGATACTGACTGACAAAACTATAAAATCTGCAAATATTAAATATCACACAGAATTAAATACAGAATACACTAAACATGTTACTGTTGAATTTGTTCCTTATAAGACAAACATTTCTGCTTCAAAAGGGACAGATACCGTTTCTGTTTATATATCAAATAATATTGAACAGTTAGAAGAAGAATATGAATTAACAAATACCGGGCTGACTGTCGGCGGACAAAAAATCTGGCAGATTAACATTGCCGGCAGCATTGTATATGCCGCTTCAGGGATAGAACCTTTAAAAATAGTAAAAACGATAAATAACTCGAGAACAATTAAAAATGATTTAGGCAAAATATTAAGTTTAAAAGACGGTGTAAACTTAAATATAGATTTTTCTGTTTTTGTCGATACGGCAAGCGACGGTCTTTATTTTGATGACGGAATAATAATAACAAACTCTAATCTGTATATTAATGCTTTTACTGAAATATTCAAATCTATTTCAGTAATGTATGCTCAAAAAACGATAATATCTCTTGAAAAAGTTCAAAATGAAAAATTATATCAGGCTTTAACAAACGGGACAGTAAGAAAAACGATTACGCGGGAGCAGTTTGAATTCTTAAAAGAAAATTTTGAAAAAGAAAATAGAGATATTGCTGCAGAATTTATCAATTTAAGAAAGCAAGGAATAGAAATATATATAAAATCAAATGAAAAAAATACCGGTTATGCCGCTTACGGTATAAGCGGAGAAATTACAGGAAATACAATTTATGATTACAGTCTCAATGAAACTGCTGAATTGGAAGTTATTGAATCAGGCACATCAATAAAAGCTTTAGAAGATAAATTAATAAATTCTGATAAGCCTTTGCTTATAGGCTTAGATATCTTGCAAAAAGCATTCAGAAATAACAGAGACATAACGGATGCATACAGCGGATTAAACGCTTTATTAGGCAATATTAAAATAAAATTCGGGATGAACAGTATTAATTCAAAAGATATGGCTGATTTTGCTTATTCCATAGATATAAACAATATTCCTGCTGTAAACGGAAATCTTCAAAAAGATGAAATTATAAAATCATCATTAAATGATTTTATCACTGTTGCAGGATTAAATCAAAGCAGCGTTATAAGCATAATATTGAATGATACAAGAATCAGCGAAAATATGAAAAACATCTTTTTAAACGTCATAAAAGAAAGAATTTTGGCTAAAGCAAAATTATCCGAGCAAAACAAAGAAAACGGATTAAAAGATAAAAAATTAGAAATATTATTGGGAAAAGTTTTGGTTTTACAGCTCCCGATGGAAGATAAAACAAGTTTACTGCCTGAACTTGATAATTTTAGAGGCAATGAAAAAGATATGACGTTAAAAGTTAATGAATTGTATGCTAAAGCTTTAATAAACAACGACCCTCAGACTTTAAATACAATTATTGAATTAATTTTGGTATATTCCGAAGAATATAAAACTAAAAATAACGTGAAAGTAAACGATATTGATTTAACGGCATACAGGAAAATGCTTGCAGCGGCATAATTTTATTATTTATTTGGGATTTTTATTATGATTACAATAAATTTATTATCAAAATCTTACGGAACGCGAGTCTTGTTCAAAGACCTGAGTTTTAACGTAGGCAAGAATGAGAAAATCGGATTGGTTGCCAGAAACGGCTGCGGTAAAACGACGCTGTTAAAAATGATAACGGGAAGCCAGGAATATGATTCAGGCGAAATCCAAATACCTAAAAATTACAAAATAGGATACTTACAGCAGCATATAAGTTTTAGTTATAAAACGGTAATAGACGAAGTTGTTTCCGTCATATTAAAAGAAGAAGCCGAAACAAAATGGCAGGCTGAAAAAATTTTATTCGGTTTGGGTTTTTCAAAAGAAGATTTGCTTAAAGACCCTTTAACTTTTTCCGGCGGATACAAAATAAGAATAAATCTTGCAAAAATACTTTTGTCTGATTCCGACATGCTTCTCCTTGACGAACCGAATAATTATCTCGATATCGTCGCAATAAGATGGCTTATTAAATTTTTAAAAGCCTGGAAAGGGGAACTTATTTTAATCACTCACGACAGATCTTTTATGGATCAGGTAGTAACGCATACGGTTGCAATTCACAGATATAAAGCAAAAAAAATAACAGGCAATACTCTAAAACTTTATGAACAAATAGAAAAAGAAGAAGAAATATATGAAAAAACACGGTTAAACCATGAAAAGAAAAAAAAGAAAACAGAATTATTTATCAGAAGATTCAGAGCAAAGGCAAGACTTGCGGGAATGGTACAATCAAGAATAAAATGTCTTGAAAAGCAGAAAGACCTTGAAGAACTTACTGAGCTTGAAACATTGGATTTTTCATTTAACGGTATTGATTTTCCGGCAAATAAAATGATGGGAATCCATTCTCTTAAATTCGGATATACTGATAAAAATATTTTAATAGACGGATTGAATTTAGATATATTAAAAAAAGAAAGAATTTGCATAATAGGAAAGAACGGCAAAGGCAAATCGACTTTATTAAAACTGCTTGCCGGACGAATTGCGCCTTTAAGCGGAAACATAAAAATTCATCCGGAATTAAAAACAGGATATTTCGTACAATCCGATACGGCAGATTTAAACGATAATGACACTGTGCTGGAAGCCGTATCGGCATCTGTTCCGGACGGTCTTCCGCAATCGGCAAAAAACATCTGCGGTTCAATGATGTTTGGCGGCAATGATATGTTCAAAAAAATATCGGTTCTTTCCGGAGGAGAAAAAAGCAGAGTACTGCTTGGAAAAATTCTCATGAAACCGGTGCATTTGCTTCTTCTTGACGAGCCTACAAACCATTTGGATTTAGAGTCAACAGAATCTTTGATAGACGCGATAAACGATTTCTCAGGATCAGTAATAGTGGTAACTCATAATGAAGAACTTCTTCACAGCATAGCACAAAAACTGATAATTTTTGACAGAAATAAAGTCAGTTTCTTTGACGGCACTTATGCGGAATTCCTTGAAAAACAAGGATGGGAAGACGAAGGAAGTTCCGTAAAAATAAATATAGCTAATACAAAAAAAAGATATTATACTAAAGAAGATATTAAAAAAATGAAAGCTGTTTTGATTCAGGAAAAATCCAAAGAATTAAAACCCCTTGAAACAAAAATTAAAGAATTGGAAAAAGAAATACTGGAAAAAGAAAGCCAGATAGAGCATATCACGGCTTTGCTTCTTAAAGCTTGCGAAGACAAAGACATAAATTTTCTCGCAGAAGGACCTAAGCAAAGCAAAGAAATAAAAAAGGATTTAGACACATTATACGATCAATTATTTGCAAAAACGCAAATATTTGAAGAAAAAGAAAAATATTTTAAAAAAGAAATAGATAATCTTGAGAACTAAACCGGGGGAATAATGAAAAAAATACTTTCAATAACCGTTACATGTTTTGTTTTATACTCGTTTATGCTTGCGGACACTATACATGCAATTATGTTATTGGAGCCTGCCCCGCAAATACCCGCATCAACAGGAACAATTTCTGACAGTTTTATAAGCGGAAACAGCAATGATTTAGTTGTTTTTATTCAGGATTTGCATACAAATCCTTCAGTTCAAAAAAACATATCAAAAATTATTGATGTTTTTGATAAAAAAGACGGAATAAACAGCATATTAATTGAAGGCGCTCCTTACGGGAAAATAAACACTGAAATTATTGATTCTCTAAGAAAATATGATATTTACAAAATAACGAACGATCTTCTTAACAAAGGATTGCTTACAGGAGCTGAGTATTATATCTCAAACGGCAACAAAAACATTCCTTTATACGGCCTTGAAGACTGGAAAACATATTTGTCCAATATCAAAAGAGCGGCAGAGATACAAAAAAACAAGCAATACACACAGGACTTGTATAAAAAATTCAATAAAGAAATTCATAAAAGAATAAATAATTCAAAGGAATTATCAAAATATGCCGAATTTGATTTAACAAATAAGAAACTACTAAAAAGAATAAACCTGCCTGTTTTAAAATATGAGTCTCTGCAGCAATATATACAATTGGCAGACACATCAAATAAATTTAATTCAAAAAAAATAGTAAAAGAGCACAATGCTTTCACGTCCGAATTAAAAGCAGGAATATCTTTTGACAATTATAAAGACATTATCAGCAAATCGAAAAAAGACAACCAATATGACTATTATGTTGCTCTCTATTCGCAGTTCAACAATAACTATTCCTATTATATAAGCAAATATGAAAATCTTTACAGTTTTCTTGAATATTCAATTGAAAAAGAAAAAATCAATACAATCTCTCTTATATCTCAGCAAAACAAGTATTTTAAAGATTACATGAAATCATTGTCAAAACTGCAAAACGATAATGATAAAATGGAAAGCATTTTTATCTTAAAAATGACAAATTTGCTCGGTTCTTTTTTAAATTTAACTATATCCGAAGAGGAATATGATTACTTCATAGAAAATTACGAAAAATATATAAATCTGCTTCCGAGATATCTGTCAGAAGATTATGAGTATACTTATGAAGATTTATTTGATAATGACGATTTTTTCGATTATCACCAAATCAATAAAGACAGAAATAATATATTTGTCAAAAACATAAAAAGTTTAGTAAAAAATAATAATGCCCTGAACAAAAAAATTACCGTAGTCGTAGCCGGCGGATTTCATACGGCGGTCCTTGAAGGTTTAAAAGAAAACAACATTTCATATTTATTAATTACGCCTTTTGTAGGGGAAAATGCAAATAATGAAAATTATAACAATATAATTTCAAGCACGATTAATGATAAATTCTTACAGCAGGCTTTATCACCTATACCTTTAATGCTTGCAAACAGTTCCGATATTCCGGAAGGAACAAGACTTTTCTTTTTCCAAAAACTTGTTGAAACTCTTGCAGAAACAAACACTTCTCCTGAAGCAATAAAACAGGCAATATCAACATTATCAAGAGAGATTTTAATATTTGATAATCCTGTCGTAATAAATTATGACCAGCATAAATTCTCCATTATAATAGGAAAGGCGGAACTTTCGTTTAAAATAGTAAACGGAACCGTATTAATGAATGAAGAAAACAGAATTCCGGATAAGAATGAAAAGGTATTAAAAAATGCCTTAATAAACTTCATAAAAAGAACATTTCATATATTTCAAGCTTCATATATGGTTCTGAAACCTGAATACTCGGCACAATTATTTTCTAAGAGAAGCGATAAAAGCCCTTCTTTTGTTTCCGCAACTTTATTTAATTTTTTACATTTAAATAAAATAGCCTATAAATATATGTTGGAATTCGGGAATGCTCTCGTAGGAAACGGAAAAGCCGTAAAATACAGGGATATGATTATAAAAGTAAACGGAGTTAATAAAAATATAGATATTATAATTGAAAACCAATTGTCAGAATATATATCAAAAGAAGATATGCAGGAAATTTTAAATGAAGTTATGGACAGAATCAAAAACAGCGAAACTGAAGTAAAAGACACTGTAGTTATAGGTTTATTGTCAAAATCCACAAATTTGTTTGAAGACCACCTGAGTAACGGTTTTATAGGAGTTAATGAGGCTATCTTTAAAATAAACAATGAAACCGTTAAGGAAGCTTTCTTAAAAGCAGGAATACTGCACGAATTTACTCATGAATTAAAAGGCAAAATAACTTCCCAAAACTATAAAACAACGGAAGACGAACTTATGTTTTCCGATATAAAATTTATAATAGAATATGTCGAAAATAATTTAAAAAAAGATGACGAAGAAGAACAACAAAAAGACGCCTATTCAAACGAATATGACGAAAAAATAAAAAAAACAATTCTTGATTCGGTAAGCCCTATATTTCCTGACAATCTTAGATTTTTAAGAAAATTAAAGAATTATAAATTTAAGATTATGGATATTATAGATTTTATAAAAAGAAAAGATTTCCTCATTGACGGAAGAAAAGGGCAATTAAAACATATAGAGTATGAATATCTTGATGATAATCTTGAAGCCCAAAAAGAGTTTTTCTCAAACCTGACAGTGGATAACGACGGAACCATGCAGCAGTTTCTTGATGAGCATGTAGACCAAAAAAGAATAAACGACGTTTCAAAAAGAATAGACAAACTTCTTTCGCATCTAAGGAATGTTTTGGAATCGTCTGACATAAATAATAAAGAACTTGAAGATAAAATCGTCAAAGAATTTGAAAAAAATATTTATGATTGCCTTAATCTTATGTACAAGAGAATGCCTAAATATCTCTTCGGGAAATATTATAATGAAAAAGTAGTTATAGCAGATCATGCTTTGAATCATTCGATTGAAGTATTGTCATACACAATTGACATTTTAAGCAGAGAAATAAGTTCTTTTGAAACTCTCGACACTCAATCTTTGGTATACTCGGCATTTTTACATGATATTTCATGTTCTTTTTTGAGATTAAATCACGAATTTAATTCGGCAACTTTTGCAAGAAGTATTCTTTCTGGAAATCTTGAGAACTCAAAAGTAGAAAAGATAGAAAAAATATGCCTTGGACACAGAAAAGTTAAAAACGGCATTCTCAGAGATGAACATTCAATATATGAAGCAAGACTTTTGCACGATGCCGACGGTTTATCAGCAGTGCTTGATTTAAACAGAATTTTAGGCGTATGGCTGACTCAAAAGGATCCTTTTATAAATGAAAAAATTTCTATAGACGAAAGAATTAAATTAATAGAAAACAATATATATTTAAAAACGCAGGGCGGCGATGCAATTAACGACTTAATGAGACAGTTTTTGAGAAGAAATCCAAATCTATATCTGACAAACGGAGCTAAGGAAATAATAAGAGCTTCAAAATCAGACCCTCATACTGTAGAAAAATTTATAAAGTCTGAAAAAACCGTAAACGCCGTTTTAAATTCGGGAATGCATCTCAAAAATGATAATATCGAAGAAGCCGTAAAAATAATCAATCAAACATTATCCAGAATGATACCTGATTATGCAAAAGCAGATCAGGAAACCGGCGTGACTATTGAGCAGACAGATTCAGAATTCGGTTTTAAATCAAGATTAAAGCTCTTCAAACAGATAATGGCTTTCTTAATTACAAAACAATTTGATTTTAAACAAAACATCGCAGTATCAGATATTCACGGCGGATATGCAAGATTAACGGAACTTATAATAAATTTAGTCGATCCTACATTTGACATTAACGGTATGTCTGAAAAAAAGATCGAGCAGGAAATATTGGACAGATTGTCTTATCCGGGTAATACGGAAACTTTTTACATTCTCGGAGATATGCTTGACAGAGGCGGCAGACAAGTTGAATCGTTTGAATTTATAAAGAAAATTATGGATACAGGTAAAGGGAAATATATCATAGGAAACCATGATTTATATGCTTTTATGAATCTTTTGGGGCTTCATCTGCCTTCATATGCCCGCTACAAAGGAATACCTGACGGCTATACCGATTTTACCGGAAAAAAGATAAAAGATTTACTTGAGTTAAAAAGAGCAACCGATCCTAAAAAAGTAAACAATAAATTGCACTGGGCGGAAAAATTTGACCTGTATATGCAATACGCCGATTTAAGACAAAAAAATATTTGGAGCAAAAAAGAAAAAGAACTCCAGGATTTATTCAGCCGGTCTTTTGGTTTTAAACTTGACAGCAACGGTAAAGACGTTCTTAACAATCCTTACAACACTATTTTTGAAAAAGACGACGAATTGCTTAATTTTCACAAGAAATTTTTCGGAAGAAACGTCGGTATTGTCGTATATACAGGAATAAGAGCTGCCGATAAAATGTCAATAAACTGGTGGATTGACAGACAAAAAGAACTGAAAAATTTAAAAGAAAGATACCCTAATCTTGCAGATTATTGGAATGTATTGGAAAATATTATAAACGATGATATAATAAACAAACAGAAACAAAAAATGCAGGACGAAGAAAACAGCGGCAACTGGGAGTGGGCTGTTGTTGACGCTGTTATGTACAGAAATTATGAAAGCACGGAATGGAATGCTCTTGACTGGGCTTATCACAACAAATGGGGCGGAGGAGACAAAGGTTTTATAGCTCAAAGGAATTTACAGCTTATAGAAGAAGGAAAGCCTGTAATAGACCATGTTTCGTATTTTAATGACAGAATAATTAATGAATTGCTGAACTTCTTTAAAAGAAATTTTTACTTATACAGAATTGACGAATACGGAATATATTACATGCACTCTTTGCTTCCTGTTGACGATGAAGGAGATGTATCCGTAGGATATGTAGACGAGTCGGGAGTTTTTCAGGAATATGATAATGACGGGAAAAGAATAAAGGGGCTTTATTATAAAGGCGTTCAATATAAAGGGAAAAAGATATTTGAAGGTCTGTCGAAAATGGCAAACGATATCAGAAATTACGACATATCTACAAACAATCTTTCAGAAATAACAGAAGCTTTAACGCTTCTTACGGCTATTTATGCGGATAACACCACAAGAATAAAACCTCAAAATTTAAAAGAAATGAAACAAAAATTCGGATTCAACAAAATATTAAATAAAAAAGGAATAACTACGCTTATAGTAGGGCATAACCCTGTGACAAAATTGGATAATGCTTATGAATTTGTACCTATAAGAATTTTCAATAAAGAATTTAAAATTATAAACTTAGTGCACATTGACGGTAATATGTCTCCTGAATATGCGCCTCCTAAAGGCGCAGGAATAGCAAGATTGATAGGAGGGGGAATAAGCACCAGAGGATTCATTTCAGGCGAATCTACAGAAATAACAAGCAGTATTACTCCGGACGTTACATTATCTACTTTCGTTGTAAGCGTTGTTCTTAATCTGTTTCCGTTCTTAAAACAGCTTTGCCTGATTACTTCAATAATGTATAACCGCGCAGATTCTTTGAAAGCCAATGTAATTTCAAAATTTGCAAAAAATACAAATACTTTATTGATAACTATTTCCAACAGCTTAGACGAAATTAAAAAACTTGAAATCGCCAATTCTATGGGAGCAAGGACGTTATCCATTACTTCCGCCGCCACTATAAAAAATATTCCTGCCGCAAAACAAAAAATTGAAACGGCGACATTGACTATAAACGATAAAAAAATAAATATAAACGTAATCTTAAACGAAATAAAAATAGCAAAAGGATACATTGACGTTATAACCATTGATTACGATAAAGAAAAAACAAGTTATACTGAAAAAGAATTACTGCAAAATATTACGCCTTATATATTGGAACAGATTTCAAACAATAAATACGGCAAATTTGTAAAAAACAGAGCAAACATTGCTTTAATCAATAATGATTTGGCAAACAGTCTTGAAATGTTAAATAAAAAACCAAATAAAAAATTGTCGAAAATGCTTGAGAAATCATTCGGAATAATACCTGTTTTGTATGATGTCAGAAAGAAAAAATTAATTCCGGTTATAACGGAATTGACGCAGAATATTTCGTTGGATAAAACAAGAAAAATGCTGTCAGCTGCTTAAAACAAAGGAGACTTATTGTGACAAGAAAATTTATTTATGCTTCATTCTTACTATTACTTTCAGTGCCGGTATTGACGTTAAATGCCTTTGCTCAGCCGGAAGGAGACCAAAAATCAGCGTCTGTCTCTAACGTAAAAAAAGCTGAAAATTATTTCAAGCAGGCTGTTTCTAAATATAATAACAACGATCTGCAGGGCGCAGTACGGGATTATACAACAGCGATAAGGCTGAATCCAAATTATGTCGACGCCTATTTTAACAGAGCTTTAATAAGAGACATTTTAAAAGATTATGAAGGTTCAATGTCAGATTACAATAAAGCCGTCGAATTAAGCTCAAAGAAAAATAATTCTGACGAAATAATGGACATTATAAATACTCATATGGATCTTGGAAATATAAAAGCATTTAATTATGATTATGATGGAGCAATAGACGAATATTCAAAAGTTATAAATATGCAGCCTCTTTATGCTCAGGCATACATAGGAAGAGCGGAAGTAAAATTTGTCACGGAGGATTATAACGGAGCTCTTGCCGACTTTGATAAAGCCATTCAAATAAATCCAAATGTCTCGGCAGAAATATATTATAAAACAGGAAATATTAAGTATATCCTTAAAATGTATGAAGATTCCATAAAAAACTACACCGAAGCCATAAAACGTCTTCCTAATTATCAGGATGCCTATTATCAGCTGATAGGTTCATGTATTTTATCAGGAGACTTTCCTTCTGCACTTGAATATATAAAGAAATATATATCAATCGTAAAAGATCCGTATATTTATGCAAAAGATTTTCAGGAATGGAACCAGTTCTTAAATAAATATAAAGAAGATGACGTCATAAGCGATATAAGAAAATACTTAAAGAAATTTAAAGTTTCGGCATAACGTAATAATAATATAAAAAACACGGTATATAAATTCTATATGCCGTGTTTTTTTATTGCTCAAAAAATTATCAGCTTATTTTTTTGATGATTTTTTATTTTTTGAAGAAACCTTCTGCTGTGGATTTATCAACTGCTGGAAATATTTGTCTATCTCGACATAGTTTTCGTCATTAGGATAAAGTTTCGCTAAATCCTGAGCGGATAAACCTTGTTTATTCTTTATGGAAAAATCAGCATTTAAATCAACCAAGGACTCTACAACGCCTAAATTACCCGCCATTACGGCATACATCAAAGGAGTGTTGCCTTTTACATCAATATCGTTTATGTCTGCTTTTTTGTTTATAAGGTCCTTGATAACTTTAATATATCCTGCTTCAGCAGCATACATCAATGAACTTTTTCCGTCTTTATCTGATTTTTTAGCATTTATATCATTTCTGGACATAAGTAAATTTATCATATCAAAGTTGCCGTTTTCTATGGCAAACATAAGAGGCGTTTTTCCGTCATTATTGGAAACGTTTATATCCATTCCGACAGAATTAACCAAAAAAGAAAAAGCATTCATATTTGAGCTTGCAGCCGCCAGAAGCAAGGCGTTATTTCCGTTGGTATCCATTTGGTTTATATTTGCGCCCTTTGATATTAAGTATGATGCCATATCAATATCATTTTCGGCGATAGCCACCATAAATGTATTATAACCGTTGTTATTGGCATTATTTATGTATGCGCCTTTTGATATAAGATATTCGGTAATATCTTTACAATGGGCTTTTGCATTTTTTATATATGAAAATTTTTCGCTGTCATCTTCAGTAAGAAGCTCATTTATCTGATCAACTAAACTCTTTATTATATCAGCGTACATAAAAGCCACAGAAGCCATAAGAGCATTGTTGCCGTTATTATCTTTTGAATTTACATCCACGCCCAGAACATCAACCATATATTGAACTGTTTCAAGATTTCCCAAAGCCGAACAGGCAATCAACGGATTTATTCCGTTAATATTCTTTTTATTTACGTCTGCTCCTTTTGACGCCAAATATTTAACAACTTCAAGGTTCCCCGATCTTGCAGCCAAAAAGAAAGCCGACATTTTGTAATTATTTTCCATATCTATGGAAGCTTTATTTTCAACGAGCAGTTTTACAATATTAAGCCTGCTGTTTATTGCGGCATACATAAGAGCCGTGTAACCTCTCTTATCTTTTATATCCAAATCAACTTTCTTTGAAATCAAAATTTCAACTATTTTCGGATAATCATTAAGAGTTGCCAATATTAAAGGTGTCGCGCCGGAATTATTAGTTTCATTCAAAGAATCTTTGTATTTTACAAGCAAATTAAGAACTTCAGGTTGTCCGGCTATGCAGGCATACATTAAAGCTGTATTCCCGCTGCTGTCTTTTGTTTTTACATTTGCTTTGTTTTTGAGAAGAATACGGACAATTTCCGTATTGCCTTGAGAACATGCATACATCAGAGGCGTTTTTCCTAATCTGTCTATTTGGTTTACATCTGTTCCGCTTTTTACGAGCATCTTGATGTCATCTGTATAACCGTCTCTTGCAGCTACGAATATATCGGTTGCAATAAGATTTGAGCGGCATAAAAATATAACGGATAATATTAAAAATAACGGTATGATTTTTTTTAGAGAGTTTGTCATAATAAAATTCTCCTTTGATTGTTGTCTTTTGATTATATAATATAGGGCTAAATATTGTCAAAAAAAATATCTTGATAGAATTAATAAAAAATAGTATAATATTTGGCATTGTATTTTAGAAGATGAAATGGAGAGATGGCCGAGTTGGTTTATGGCACTAGTCTTGAAAACTAGCGTAGGGTTTCCCTACCGGGGGTTCGAATCCCTCTCTCTCCGTTTTTTTGTTTTTTTACAGTAAATCCGGAGAAAAAATATGCCATATGTCCACGGATATGCCGAAAGAGAAAGCGTTCGTTTGGAAGACCAGGCGGAAACTCTTGCAGATTTGCTTCATTGTGATACGAAATATTCTGCCGGTTCTCTTATACTTGAAGCGGGATGCGGAGTAGGTTCACAAACTGTTTCTCTTGCATCAAACAGCCCTGACGCAAAAATCATATCTGTCGATATTTCCGAAAGTTCTCTTTCGGAAGCAAAAAAAAGAATCCAAGCCGCAGGTTATCAGAACGTCTCTTTTCAAAAAGAAGATATTTTGAATTTAACTTTTAAAGAAAAATCATTCGACCACATTTTTGTCTGTTTTGTTTTGGAACATTTAGCAAATCCTTCAAAAGCTCTTAATTGTCTAAAAAAACTTCTCAAACCAGGCGGAACGATTACAGTCATAGAAGGCGACCACGGTTCCGCTTATTTTTATCCTGACAGCATACAGGCTCATAAAGCCGTTTCTTGCCAGGCCGAATTGCAAAGAGCGGCAGGCGGCAACCCAAATATAGGGAGAGAACTTTACCCTCTGTTAAAGCAAACCGGATTCAAAAAAATTAATGTTTCTCCGAGAATGATATATGCAGATTCAAGCAAACCGTCTCTTGTCGAAGGGTTTACAAAAAAGACTTTTACGGCAATGATAGAAGGAATACGGATGTCTGCAATTGAAAAAAACTTAATTGATGAAAAAACTTTTGACGAAGGAATAAAAGCATTATACAGAACAACTGAGAATGACGGCGTTTTCTGCTATACTTTCTTTAAAGCCGTCGCTTTTAATCTTTAAAATTCAGCATCGTTTATATTTGACATTTACGATTTAACAGATATAAAATTTAAAAAATTATTTACCGGACAATAAAAAAATGACTGAAATTTCATCAGAATTAAAAAAACGTTTAATCAAATATCAAAAAGATGAGATGATGGGAGCCAGACTTTACTCTTTTATGGCAAAAAGAGAAAAAAATTCAAAAAACCGAGAAATTCTCGAGCATATGTCAAACGATGAAATAACCCATGCAGAAATGTGGGAAAAATATACAGGAGTAACAGTCAACGCTCAGGAAACAACTCTTTTTATAAATAAAATAATAACAGTTCTGCTCGGATATACGTTTATACTGAAAAAATTAAAAAAGACGGAACAATTAGCAACAAAAGATTATAATTTAATAAAGAACGAAATTCCTGAAGCTGAGAAAATGGCTGAAGATGAAAACAGACATGAGCATGAGCTGATAAATATGCTTGATGAGGAAAGGCTTCAGTATATAGGCTCAATGGTTTTGGGATTAAACGACGCTTTAGTTGAGCTTACAGGCGCAATAGCAGGCGTTACGTTTGCTCTCGCACATACAAAGCTTGTCGCCTTAACCGGCATCGTAACGGGAATATCGGCAACATTATCAATGGCGGCGTCAAACTATCTGGCAGAACATGCTGACGGCAATAAAAATGCATTAAAATCTTCTGTCTATACGGGAATCGCTTATATTATTACCGTTTTTTTTCTCGTGCTTCCTTATCTTCTTTTTCCTGCAGATATGTATCTTGCGGCGTTTGCGGCAATGATTATTACTGTTATACTGATAATACTTTTTTTTAATTATTATATTTCAGTGGCCAAAGACGAGCCGTTTTTTAAAAGATTTATCGGGATGCTTACAATAAGTTTATCTGTTGCAGTAATTTCTTTTCTCATAGGTATAATGGCAAAAAAATTATTGGGTTTAAATGTATAACAATAAATAAAAATTTAATTTGCTATAATACTTTCCAATTGAAAAAATGAAAACTATAATTTTGCTTACATTTTCAAATATATTTATGACTTTTGCATGGTACGGGCATTTGAAATTTACAAACACGGCTGTGTGGAAAGTTATTTTAATAGCATGGGGAATAGCTTTTTTTGAATATTGCTTAATGGTTCCGGCAAACAGAATCGGTTACGGCCAGTTTAATGCGGCAGAATTAAAAACAATTCAGGAAGTTATATCTTTAACGGTTTTTGCTTTTTTTTCTGTTTTGTATTTGCATGAATCAATGAAGTGGAATTACATAATCGGTTTTATTTTTATATTATTGGCAGTTTTTTTTATCTTTCATAAATGGAATTAAATGTTTTTACCTACGACTAAAGAAGAACTTATTAAATTAGGCTGGGATAAACCTGATATTATAATTATATCAGGCGATACTTATATTGATTCGCCTTTTAACGGCGCTGCCGTAATAGGGAACTATTTATCGATTAAAGGCTTTAAAACAGCCGTTATTGCGCAGCCGGATATAACGACTAATGATATTGCCAGACTTGGCGAACCTGCTCTTTTCTGGGGCGTTACGGCAGGCGCTATGGACTCTTTAGTCTCAAATTATACGGCAACCGGGAAATTCAGGAATGAAGATGATCTAACGCCCGGCGGGATTAACAACAAAAGACCTGACAGAGCTTCTATGGTCTATACAAACCTTATCAGAAGGTATTTTAAGGATACCAAGCCGATTGTTTTAGGCGGAATAGAAGCAAGCCTCAGAAGAGTAACACATTACGATCTTAAAGACAATAAGCTCAGAAGATCTCTGCTGTTTGACGCAAAAGCGGATATTTTAGCATACGGCATGGCTGAAAAAACTATGTTAGAGCTTGCCGAGGCAATAAAAAACGGAACAAGTTATAACGATATAAAAGGCTTATGCTATATATCAAAAACGAAAAAAGACGACTACACAGAACTGCCTTCTTTTGAAAAATGTTTGGATAACAAGCAGAATTTTGTAGAAATGTTTAAAATATTTTATGAAAATTCAGCCTATACAAATTCAAAAGGATTATACCAGCAGCATGACACAAGATATTTAATTCATAATCCTCCGCAGGATTTATTGACAGAACAGGAACTTGATGAAATTTACGATATGGATTACACAAGGGAAGTTCATCCTTATTATGCTAAAACAGGAAATGTAAAAGCGCAGGAAACTATCAAATTTTCAGTTGTTTCGCACAGAGGCTGCTGCGGAGAATGCAATTTCTGCGCCATAAGCGTTCATCAGGGAAAAGCAGTCATCTCAAGAAGCAAAGAATCAATTCTTAACGAAATAAATAAACTGGCTCTAAAACCGGATTTTAAGGGGTATATTTCAGACATCGGCGGACCTACAGGCAACATGTACAAAATATCATGTAAAATACATAATACCGTAGGAATGTGCAAAGATAAAAAATGCATGTATCCGTCAATCTGTAAAAATTTAGTTTTTTCTCACGACAAGCAAATGGATTTGCTTGAAAGAAGTAAAGAAAACGCAAAAATAAAAAAAGTATTCGTATCGTCAGGAATAAGGCATGACCTTATTATTGCCGACAAAGAAAACGGGAAAAAATACCTTGAATTCATATCAAAAAACAATATTTCGGGACAATTAAAAATAGCTCCGGAACATACAGCCGATAATGTTTTGGACGCAATGAATAAGCCTAAACAGGAATCCTTCAAACAATTTGTCGAAATGTTTACCGGCATAAATAAAGACTTAAACCAATTTTTAACCTGCTATTTTATGGTCGCCCATCCTTGCTGCAGTTTGGATAATATTAAAGAACTGCTGGTATTTATAAAAAAGAATTTACAGTTTAAGCCTGAACAAGTTCAGGTATTTACGCCGACTCCGTCAACATATTCTACATTAATGTATTACGTAGAAAGAGATATCAACGGAAACGAAATTTTTGTAGAAAAAGACAGAAACGGCAGAATGAAACAAAAACTTACTATTACTCAAGGCTTTGAAAAGAAATCAGGACATCATTCTTTCAGAAGAAATCCTAATCACCACAGCTCATACAGCGGTTCACGTAAAAGCGGACCGGCATCATACAGAAAGAAATATTAATTTTTTTATTTAAAAGCATTTCTATTTTAAATTAAATTCTTTGATTTTTTTGTTTTTCTCTTTTTTCAGTGTTAGAGCTATTCATCAAACAGATCTTAATAAGACATTTAAAAACAAATTTAAAATTATTTATCTTTACCGCATTAGAGTATGTCTATGACTGAAATGTTTTTTAATCATCTGTTTGTTTGAATCAAAATCCGTTACATTAGGCTGTAAGGATTTTGAAAGTTCAGTGATGGCAGTAAAAAATATAAAGGAATATACTCTGCGTTGGGTCAAAAAACCACAGACTCTAATCAGGTAACTTCTAAAAAAATAAACTGAACAAACACAAATCGAAAAGTAAAACATATGTCAGGGAATTTTGTATAATAAGACCATTAAGTTAAAAAAACGGAGTTTATATGCTTATACAGGCAGCGGAAAGTTTATCAAACAAATATTTTATCGGAGAGCCTCACTTAATAATGAAAAACGGCGAGTGGGAAAAAGTTGTGTCCGAACAGGAATACACTCAGCCGGCATCTCCTGACAGTTTTACAAGTTTTGCAGTTATAAAGTCGGAAAGCAACGAAGCGGCAACATCTTTATTTTGCTTAAAAACAAAAAAAACCGTCCCCGGTAAAATATCAAACGCCAAGTGTTTATTAGCCGTTATTCCTGAATCTTTTTGGGATAAAACTAAAATCAATAACGCAGCACAGCACGGATTTTTCATAGAAACAAACGGTAAAACATATCCTAAATTAAATCCTAATAAAAAGCATATTTCTGTTTGCTATACAGGCAGTGACAATAAAATATATACATATACAATCTTAACGCAGCTGGCAAAATTAAAAATTGAAAAAATAGTCAGAGAAGAAATAGAAAAGCACAATCCTTCGGCAATTAAAAACACAAATGTTTTTGAAACTAAAAAAGCTCCCGAAAAAGAAACTTTCAAGAAACATAAAGCTGTCAAAGAAGCACCAAAATTTTACGATAAGTTCAAAGTCAAAAAATACTGAAATATTTTTTAACTTGTTGTAAAAACGTCCAGTTTTTTCTTTTTGTTAGTGCCTTAGAGCATTAATTACCGCATTAGAGTATGTCTATGACTGAAATATTTTTTACTGTAAAAAACTATAAATTTTAAAAGTTCAGTGATGGCAGTAAAAAATATAAAGGACTATACTCTGCGGTGGGGCTTTTTTTTAGGACAAGCTAACAAATATAAAACATTTGTGCTGCTAAAATTTTTAAAAATCAATTTGTATGTTTTGTGAAGGATAGTAGCTTTCACTACTTTACAAATAAAATGTACAAATTTATCAAAAAGTAACGCAGCCCAAAGGGTTAGTGCCTATACAGTGATCTTCTTCGTTAGACTTCCTCGTAATAGACTCGCTATTACTTCGTCACTCTGCCTTGCATATCATCTGTTTTGACAGCTAACACAATTGCTTTATATTTATTAGATTGTCCTGAACTTTTTCGGCTCGTGGCAAAAAGTAACTTGTCGTATTTAAAATGCTTTTATTTCAACAAATTAACCTTAACAGTTCTGTCTATAAGAGAATTACCGCTTACATTATTTCCAATATCCAAGTCCGATATTATTATTTTATTAATATCCGTCATTGTCTTCTCATTATCCTGATTATAGGCGCTTAACCCGTTTATTGCATGTATAGCATAAGGTTTATTATCGTTATTCCCTATGTAAAGCATAATATGTCCTGGTAAATAAACTAGCGATAAGCCGGCAGCCGCATTTTTAAAAATAATTTTATTTTTTTCATCTGATGAAATATCATCCGAAAAATCCGCAGTTAAAGTACCGCATTTTATTTTTTGGAAAGACATCTCAGGTAAAACAATGCCGAAACAATTAAAAATCTGACCTATAAAAGAAGAACAATCCTGCTCTCCGTTATAACCGCCCCATGAATAAGGAGAATTCAAATGTTTGAAAGCCTGTATTAAAATATTCCTTTGCGAATATTCCAAAAAACCTTTGTTTATATTGTCACTGCTTATATATCCTTGTTTTAAATACAAATTACCTTGTGCATCAGACGCCGGTATACTGACGCATATTTTTGTTTTGCCGATTTTTTTTAACAGGGGGAACCTACTGCCCATCCTGACATACTCAAAATAAGTTTTCATTGATTCGTCTAAATAAACATCCGCTTTAGTATTAATAATTACCGCTGTTTTTTTTGCATTAATCCACTTAGAAAGAGTTTTCCTGTCCGTGAAAGCAATATTAGCCGTTTTAATCCATCCTTCTTCCACAGGAGCTGCCACATAACTCCACTGCTTATCTTTAGTTTGGCAGATTACTGCTAATGGCGTACCAAAGTCTAAACTTTCTTCCTGCAGTCTGTCTATATCAAAACTGCTTTTGCTTGAAAAAATTTTATCTTCAGAAGGCATAATTCTTATGTCGCTGTACCTTACCGTAACGGCAAATTTAACATGCAATGTCTCAGAACTTTCAGAGACATCAATTTTGTCGCATATATTCTGAAAATACGACAGCGTGAGTTCTTCAAACTTTGCATTAAAATATTGTTTATCGGTTATCATTAAAAACCTTGTGTTTAATGTTTTTAAAAAATCAGCAGTTTTTATCGTTTCAGGATAATCTTTTAAATTATTTATATTAACTTTTGTTTTAAAAATTCTTTCATTAAATTCTTTTATTTCTTTTTTGGAAAGAATAATTTTATCAGGATTGTCCAATTTAGAAATCCAATAACCTGACGTCTTCATTATGCGAGGAGTATTGTCAAAAAAAGGCAGACGCTCTTTGACTTCTTTGTAAATTATTTCAAAAGGATTTTTAATAAAAACAGTTTTGGATGATATTTGAACTGTATCGGAACAAATTCCCGTATTGTTGATTTGTCCGGCAAATAAACCGGCACTCGCAAATAACAAACTTAAAATTAAAAAATATCTCATTTTTTAATTATACTAAATATTTTAGACAGGTTCTTAAGAAGATATCGCACCAATGGATTATTTCTCTTTACTTGCACATCATTTTTTACTGACAATATAATTTTTTGAACCTTTTTATCTATATCATCAAAGTTCTTGATAAATCGTATGTATTCGCTGTTATCAAGATGAATCTTTTCTGCACCATAAAACTTAAATTCTTTCAAACAATTTTTTTTATCGGCATATTTTTCAATTTTTTCTTCAATTACATATAATTCCGTATAAGCTTGTGAATAACTTATTTTTTTATCAAAATATTTTTTTAATAAAGACCATAACTCTTTACGCATTTGTATAAGATTTTTAATGATTTCTTTATTTTTAACCGTCGGATTCATTATCTCATCTTTTTCTATGTTATAAGAATCTATCTCACTAATGATTTTTTTCAATATTTCATTATTTTCTGACCTTGAAAAGACATCATCAAAATCTTTATCAAACATAACAACCCCGTATAATAAAATGAATCCTTTAGTATTGTATTAAAATATTTGGTTATTATCCATTTTATCCTAAAAACATTTAAATTTATTTGTATTTTATGATGATTTTCAATCTTAAAAACAATGAATATTTAGTTTTGAGATTATTTTGAATTTAGACAAGACAAAAATTTGTGGGTCATAATAATTTGCAAGTATTTTGTGATGATTTTCAATTTCTTTTGAACAAGAGTATATCAAGCACAGCCGAGCGGCAGCGAGGGGATATCCGAAGTTCAAAAGAAATTGAAAAGGGCGCAAAAGAACTCAAAACGCCCCAGAGAGGAGTTGAACCTCCAACCTTATCCTTAGGACGGATCTGCTCTATCCAGTTGAGCTACCAGGGCATTTGATTAGTTAATATTTGAGTATTGAAAATACTTCGATGTCTTTAAGCTTTGACCTTCCGCTTAAGAATAACAATTCTATAAGAAAAACGCAAGCAATAACATTGCCTTTTAATTTTTTTACAAGTTCAACGGCTGCGGACGAAGTCCCTCCGGTCGCAAGCAAATCGTCAACTATTAAGACATTATCACTTTCCGATATTGCGTCAGTATGAACTTCAATGCAGGCCGTACCGTATTCGAGGCAATACTCGGCTGATATCGTTTTATAGGGAAGTTTACCTTTTTTTCTTATAGGAACAAAAGGAACTCCTAACTTCTGAGCCAATGATATACCGAATATAAAGCCTCTTGATTCAAGCCCTGCAACCTTAGTAATTTTCCTGTCTTTGTACTGCTCGGCCATAATATCAATAACGGAATTATAAAGCTTAATATCAGACAACAGGGGGGTAATATCTTTAAAAACAATCCCTTTAACAGGAAAATCCAATATATCTCTGATAGTCTTATTTAAAGATTCAATTACATCCATGTTTTTCTCCTGTCTTTTTGCTTTCTCTTATCATCATCTACTTTAACTGATTTTGCCCTTCTGTCAGGCTTAGTTCCTCTTTGGTCAAGAACCAATTTTTCAATATCAGTGCCGTCTGCAAACTTCAATCTTAAGAATATGCCTTTAAGCCTCTGAAACGCTTTCAATTCTATTTGTCTTACTCTTTCTCTGGATAAGTCCATTTTTTTGCCTATTTCGTCCAAAGAAAAGGTGGGAGTATTGTCTATTCCAAATCTCATCCTTATTATTTCTGCTTCTCTTTCTGGAAGAAGGTTTATTGCTTTTTGGACATTCTGCGAATTTCTTATTATTTCCGTAATTGATTCAGGAGTCTTAACAATCGTATCGGTTAAAGTTTCTTTTTTACAAGAATCTGAATCTTCGGTAATAGGAACATCGAGAGAAACTATATTGTCCAAAGAAAAAATTGTCTTGCTGACTTCCTCAGCCTGTTCTATGGGAATTTTTATTATTTTACTTATTTCTGAAACAGAAGGTTCCTTATATAACTTTGACATCAAAAAATTTCTGGCTTTTTTCCATTTGTTGATGATATCATACATATAAGACGGAATTCTGATCGTTTTCGAATTATCTTCTATAGATTTTCTGATATATTGTTCTATCCAGTATGTCGCATAGGTAGAAAACTTTATGTTTTTTGTCGCATCAAACTTTTCTACGGCTCTTATAAGCCCTATGTTTCCGTCGGCTACAAGATCCATAAAATCTACGCCTTTTTTGCTGAATCTTTTTGCTATAGGTATTACAAGGCAGTAATTAAGTTCAACCAGCCTTTCTATAGCCTGTTTATCGCCTTTTTTTGCTTTTGCCCAAAGCTGCTGCATTTCTTCTTTCGTAGCTGTCTTAACATGTCTTAATTCTGTAAAATATGACTGTAATAAATCTGTCATTTAAAAAATCCTTTTACATATTAAAGTTGTTTAATGCATTTATTATTTTCGTCAACAAAAACAAATTTTGCGTTTATCGGCTTATCCGAAAGCTGAAACCCCATAATTATTATATTTTCGCCTTTCTTAATTAAATGAGCAGCCGCTCCGTTCATACAAATCGTTCCTGAACCTGCTTTTCCGGGAATAACGTATGTTTCAAGTCTTGCTCCCGTAGTATTGCTTACGACTAAAACTTTTTCGCCGACCCAAAGGCCTGACTTATTTATTAAATCTGAATCTATTGTAATGCTGCCTTCATATTCCAGATTAGCCTCGGTAACAGTCGCCCTAAAAATTTTTGAACTTAAAACAAATCTCATTTTAACTCATCTCCGCTTAAATTAACGTCAATAACTAATATATTTTTAAAAAGAATTTTTCGGGTACGAAATATAAAAAACCTAATAAACTCAAATCAAAAGAAAACTTCTGTTTAAAATTTATTAATTTTATTTTGAATTTTTTTCCGCTTCTTCCTGGCATTTTACGCAATATCTGACCCAAGGAATGGCATTAAGTCTTGCTTCGGGAATTTTTTCATCGCAGCATTCGCACAAACCAAACGTGCCTTTTTCTATTTTTGCCAATGCATTATCAATATCCCTTATCATTTTTGCATCAAGAGAACCTAGTTCAAACTGAATTTCTCTTTCATTGCTCTGAGTTGCAGTATCGACTTCGTCGCCGACTTCAATTTCTGTCTCAGTTCCTTTGTTGAAATTCAATTTGTTAACTATCGAAGCTTTTTTCTGAATCAAGACTTTTCGTAATTGTTCTAAACCCTTTTTATTCATTTTGCTTTCTCCACATTTTAGTTTGCAAAAACTTTCACCATCTTTAATTTTTCACCTTCCTGTCCGCTTATTCTTATTCCTTTAGATGCCATATCCTGCAGATAATCGCAGATTTCTTTTGTAATTCTTTCGCCGGGTATAACTACGGGAATTCCCGGAGGATAAGGAGTCAGCGTCTGCGCCGAAACATGGCCTACAGACTTTGCAAGAGGGATTTTTTTAATATCGTGAGACAAAAAAACTTCTCTTGGAGTCATTACCATTTCAGTGGCAAGCGAAGGAATTTTGAGTATCCAGTTTTTCTGGTTTCCTTTATATTTCTTGCTTATATCTTTCAAAGCGCTTACAAGCTTTTCAACGTCTTCTCTGTCAGAGCCTATTCCCATAATGGCTATTAAATTAAACGTATCCGAACAATCTACCTGAATATTGTATTCTTTCGCCAAAATAGCGTCTACTTCATAGCCAGAAAGACCAGTTTTTGTAACATTGATAGTCAATTTTGTAACATCCAAATCAAATCCGAGAGCATTCATTTCCTGTCTTGTAAAACATTTCATTGAAGGAATGTTATTGATTTCTTTTCTTGCCCACTGCGCCGCTTCGATAACTTTAGAAAGCATTTCTTTACCGTGCAAAACAGCCTGTTTTCTCGCGACGTCTATGCTTGCCAGAGTTAAATAACTAGGGCTTGTTGTCTGAAGCATTGAAACTATTTTTTTGACTCTGTTAATGTCAACAAGTTTAGAATTGAAATGAAGTACCGACCCCTGCGACAAAGCCGATAAAATTTTATGCGTTGACTGAACGCACAAATCTGCGCCTGCGTCAACCGCAGAAACAGGAAGCTGGTCATGAAATTTAAGATGAGGACCGTGAGCCTCGTCAACAAGAAGGACTTTTCCTTTTCTGTGACATAACTCGGCAATTTTTTTTATTTCAGTTGCAACGCCGTTATAAGTAGGGTTTGTAACGAAAACAGCCCTTGCTTCAGGATACATTTCCAAAGCATCTTTTATTTGGTCATAGGTCGAATTGAAAATTATATCAAGATTCTGTTCTATCTTAGGCTGCAGCCAAATAGGCCAGACTCCGGCAAAAATTATACCTGCCATTATTGATTTATGCGAGCTTCTGGATACTATTATTGACTCTCCCGGATCGCATGCAGCCAGAAACATGGCAATATTTCCGACGGAAGTTCCGTTTACAAGAAAAAGAGAATGTTCTACGCCGTATGCCTCAGCCATTAATTCTTCGGCTTTTTTAATAGGGCCGACAGGGTCATGAAGGGAATCAACTTCATCAAAAACCGTAACGTCGAAAGTATAAAGATTAGGACCCGTCCAGTCTTTTAAAGATTTATCGATACCTTTACCGTTTTTATGACCCGGCGTATGAAACGACGTGACATTTCTTTTTGCATGAGCCAAAAGTGTGTCAAATATTGGTGCTTTTGTTTGTTTATCCATAAATTTCCTAAGTATAATACTATATTTTAATTTTTAAATAAACTTTTTTGACGGAATATTCGTAATAATTTCAGTCGTTAATCCGTTTTCAGCCAAAAGTTCTATAAAAGGATCCGGATCCAATTCTTCTACGTTTACCATTGTTTTAACGTCCCACGTTCCGTTTGCGATAAGCATAGCGGCTACAACAGGAGGAACGCCGGCCGTATAACTTATAGCCTGTGCTTCGACTTCGTTGTAACAATCTTTATGATCGCAGACATTATATATGAAAAGCTCTTTATTTTTTCCTTCTTTTTTGCCTTTTATCAAACAGCCGATACAAGTTTTACCTGTATAGTTTACGGCAAGCGTCTTAGGGTTAGGCAAACAGGCTTTAACTACTTTAAGAGGAACAACCTCAAGCCCTTCTGAAGTCTTAACGGTTTTTTCTGATAAAAGACCTATATTTTTCAAGACTGAAAAAACATTAATATAATGATCGCTGAACCCCATCCAAAACCTTATTGATTTAGCTTTTATGTTTTTTGAAAGAGAGTGAAGTTCGTCATGTCCGGTCAAATAGACTGATTGTTCTCCGACTACGGGAAAATCATAAACCAATTTATCGGCATGAACAGGTTTTTCAACCCACTGTTTGTCAATCCATGTCCAAACTTTTGAAAATTCCCTGAAGTTTATTTCAGGATCAAAATTAGTCGCAAAATATTTGCCGTGGCTTCCGGCGTTAACATCCATAATATCTATTGTTGCTATCTTATCAAAGTGATGCTTAACAGCCAAAGCGCAGTAAGCGTTTACAACGCCCGGATCAAAACCTGCTCCCAAAACAGCCGTAACTTTATTTTCCGCGCATCTGTCTTTTCTTTTCCATTCGTAGTTAGCGTACCACGGTGGAGTTTCGCATACTTTATCAGGATCTTCGTGAATAGCTGTATCTATATACGCAGAACCGGTCTGTATGCAGGCTTCAAGAATAGACATATTGCAAAAAGCGCTTGCGACATTAATTACTATGGAAACATTTAATTCTTTAATAAGCTTGATTATTTCTTCTACGTTAAAGGCGTCTATCTGCTTTGAAATTATTTTATTATCAGGTATTTTGTAATTGTTTTTTCGTTCAACACTTTTTAATATTTCATCACAATTTTTTAAAGTTCTTGAAGCTAGGTAGATTTTACCGAAAGCATCGTTGTTTTTCGCAATTTTATGACATACCACGTGAGAAACGGCTCCGGCCCCAATAATTAAAACATTTCTTTTCATTTCAAGCAGTGCCTCCATCAAGATAAGTTATTTAAGAAATCTTTATATTCAAAGCTTCTTACAAGTTCTATTTTACCGTTAAGTCTTTTTACTACGATTGCAGGCATCGGAAGTCCGTTAAACCAATTTTTTTTCACCATTGTGTAGCCTGCTGCATCAGATATTACTATATTATCACCGACTTTTAAAGGTTTTTTAAATTTATAAGTTCCGAAGACGTCTCCGGCAAGGCAGCTTCTCCCTGCGACGATGTATTCGTATTTTGCGTTTTTGCTCGTTTTCATTTTTGCGGGAGTACAGTAAATTAACAAATCAAGCATATGAGCTTCAGTCGAAGCGTCTATAACGGCAATATTTTTTTTATTATTCGTAATATCCAAAACGGTGGTTACAAGTTCGGCAGAATCCGTTATTGACGATTCTCCGGGTTCCAAATATATCTGAACGGCATATTTCTGCGAAAAATCTTTTAAAATTTTACAGAATTTTTTTATGTTGTATCCCTGTTTTGTAAAATATATTCCGCCGCCGAAACTAACCCAGTCCAATCTCTTTAAAATATCTCCGTACTGATTCCCTATGAAATCGAATGATTTTTCAAGTTCGATGACATCATCGTTTTCACAATTGAAATGAAACATCAGTCCTTTTATTTTATCTATGTTATTTGTTATCTCTTTTTTATTTGTAACGCCAAGCCTTGAATACTTTCTTGAAGGATCCGCCAAATCAAAATGGCTGTAACTGATTCCGGGATTGGCTCTAAGCCCCAGATTTAAACCTTTAACGTCTTCATAATAAGCGTTAAGCTGTGATACAGAGTTAAAAATTATTTTATCCGCAAAATTTTTAAGCTCCAAAATTTCTTCTCTCGGATAAGCAACGCTGTAAGCATGAACTTCTTTACCGAATTTCTCGCGTCCGAGCATTGCTTCATATAAAGAACTGCTTGTCGTTCCGTCCATATATTTTGACATCAAATCAAAAACAGACCATGTTGAGAAACATTTTAACGCCAAAACAAACTTGGCGTTTGAGCATTCTCTTATATAATTAATCTTATTCAAATTAATCAGCAATTTTTCTTCATCAATAAAATAATAAGGCGTTTTTAGTTTCATTTTTGTAACCGTTTTTAATAAAGATTAATAAGTTTATAAAATATACTTTTTCGTGTCAATAATTTTTTAATTTTTATTTTTTTGATTTTTACTTTTTAACCGCTTTTTTGTAAAATATTACAGCATTTAAGAATGTCCGAAAGGAGTTAAAATCATTATTAAAAATTTTATTGACGAATTTAAAAAGTTTATATCAAGAGGCAGCGTTTTGGATATGGCCGTCGGTATTATAATCGGAGGCGCTTTCACAAAAATAGTCAACTCTTTGGTGGCGGACATAATAATGCCTCCTTTAGGAATTCTTTTGGGAAACATTGATTTCAGCCGCTGGTTTATAGTTCTGCAAAACGGAAGCAAAGACGCAGGTCCTTACGTATCTTTGGAAGCTGCGCAAATTGCAGGAGCAAAAACACTAAATATCGGCTTCTTCATTAACAGCATATTGACATTCATGATTGTAGCATTTGTAATTTTTGCGCTTCTGAAATCAATAAACAAATTAAAAGACAAAACAACTGAAAAAGATGAAACTCCGACGACAAAGGAATGTCCTTTCTGCTGTTCAAATATAAATATAAAAGCTACAAAATGCCCTAATTGCACAAGCGAACTAAAATAAATAAAACGGGATTTGTTGTATTTATTATAAGTATTTAATAGAATAAAAAGATTATGAAGATAAGAAAAGGCATGATTATCATCGTTTCAGCGCCGTCAGGTGCAGGAAAAACAAGCATTGCGGATGCTGTTATAAAAAACGACAAAAACATAGTTTACTCGATTTCAACTACAACAAGGGCTCCGAGAAAAGGCGAGCGCAACGGCAGAGAATATTTTTTTGTCGACGACAAAACATTTAAAACAATGATTAAGCAAAAAAAATTCGCCGAATGGGCGCAAGTTCACGGACATTATTACGGGACGTCTAAAAAAAGTCTTGAAGGAACTATAAACAAAGGGAAAGATATTCTTCTTGACATCGACGTTCAGGGCGCTTTAAAAATAAAAAAGCAATACAAATCTGCCGTAATGATATTTATTATGACTCCCAGCTTAAAAATTCTTAAAGAAAGACTTATAAAAAGAAATAAAGACTCCATGGAAACAATAAAAATAAGGATGGCTAACGCAAAAAAAGAGCTGTCTTATATGGATAAATATGATTATCTTGTATTAAATGACAAACTGGAAACAAGCATTAAAAACGTAGAATCCGTGATTTGCGCGGAAAGACTTTCTGTTAAAAAAATTAAAAATAATATTAAATTTTAGGGGGAAGTAAAATGGTTAGCGAAAAACCTTTAGACCAGTTGTTTTTTGACTCAAAAATCGGGAAATATGACATTGTTAAGCTTGCAATAGAATGGATAAAAGTGAGAAAAAATGACGAAGATTACAGGAAATTATCACAGCCGCAGCTTCTCGATAAAGCAATAAGAGACGTTTTAAGCGGGGAAGCTTCATACGAAAAAATAGCCGATATTGAAAACAAAAAATCGGTAAAAGAAGAAAAAACGGAAACTAATGCCAAATAATTTAAAAAATAAAAATATTGTTCTGGCCGTATGCGGAGGAATCGCAGTTTATAAAGTATGCGATTTGACAAGAAAGCTTGTCGCTTTAAACGCAAATGTTACATGCGTGATGACAGAAAGCGCAAAGCAGTTTGTTACGCCGCTTACTTTCCAGACATTGTCAGGCAACAAAGTATACTCGGACATGTTTGACACTTCTTATTGGGAGATAGGACACATTTCTTTAGCGCAAAAAGCTGATATTGTCGTCGTAATTCCTGCTACCGCAAACACAATTGCAAAGCTTGCAAACGGCACGGCCGACAATCTTGTATGCTCGACAATACTTGCTACTAAAGCAAAAGTGCTGATATGTCCCGCAATGAATCACAATATGTTTCATCATGCCGCTACAGAAAAAAACATTAAAATTTTACTGGATTACAATTATAAATTTGTTATGCCGCACAAAGGAAAACTTGCATGCGGAATTACAGGCGACGGATGTCTTGCGCCTGTCGAAACGGTTTTGGAACAAATTGATGCGGAATTAAAGTGAATAAAAAAATAACCGTACTAATTACTTCCGGTCCTACAAGGGAATATATAGATCCGGTAAGATTTATTTCAAACGCGTCTTCCGGAAAAATGGGCAAAGCAATTGCTGAATATGCTTTGAAAAAAGGCTTTAACGTTATTATAATCAAAGGTCCATCTTTGCCGCTTGAAATTAATAAAAGATGCAAAATAATAGACGTTATAAGCACAAAAGACATGCTTTCCGCGGTGAAAAAAAATTTGGAATTCGCCGATATTTTTATAGGAGCGGCAGCAGTTTCCGATTACAGACCCGCTCAAGTTTCTAAAACTAAAATTAAAAAAAATTCAGACGTTTTGAACTTAAAACTTATAAAAAATCCTGATATAATAAAATATGTTTCCGAACATAAGACGAATCAGGTGGTAGTCGGATTTGCTTTAGAATCAGGAAATCTGATTACATACGCAAAAAAAAAGCTGACAGAAAAAAATTTAGACATGATAGTTGCAAACGGAGTTGCGACAATAGGTTCCGACAAGTCCAAGCCGTGCCTGTTATTTAAAAACGGCAAAACAAAAAAAATAAGTTTATCGTCAAAAGAAAATATATCAAAAGAGATTATAAATGAAGCAGTCAGAATATTCGAAAATAATAACGCTTGCAAAAAGAGCTGTTGAAGAATACAAAAATTGGGATGAAGAAGAAATTTCCACAGATAAAGAAAATTCAGTTATCCCGGAACAAAAAATGACTAAGAATACAATTTATCCAAAGAAAAACAAAAATGCCGGCGAATTGCTGGAAGATTTGCAGAAACAGGTTTGCAACTGCAAAAAATGCCCTTTGGGAAAACACAGACTAAACGCCGTTTTCGGCGTAGGAAATCAGTATGCAGACATAATGTTTATAGGAGAAGGTCCGGGCTTCCAGGAAGACCATAAAGGAGAACCTTTTATCGGTAAAGCGGGAAACCTTCTTGATAAAATAATAGAAGCCATGGGATTTTCAAGACAGTCCGTATATATAGCAAATATCGTAAAATGCCATCCTATGAAAGATCCGACTGATCCTGAATTAAGAAGCAACGACAGGCCTCCTTCTCCTGAGGAAATGTCCGTATGCAAACCTTATCTTGATAAACAAATAGAAATAATTTCTCCTAAAGTAATAATTACTCTGGGAGCATCATCGTCAAGAGCTTTAATCCAAACGGAAGAGGTCATAAGTTCTTTGAGGGGCAACTTTAAGGAATATATGGGGATTAAACTTATGCCTACATATCATCCTGCTGCGCTTCTCAGGAACCCTAACCTAAAAAAAGACGTTTGGTCGGATATGAAAAAAGTCCTTTCCGTTTTGAAAAAAGGTTAATATGAAAGCCGCTAAAGTCGTACTTCCAGTTCCTGTCAATAAATATTTTTACTATTCAATACCTGAAGAATTTGAAAAAAGTGAAATCATTTACAGAAGGGTAAAAGTTCCTTTCGGCAACAGAATATTGACAGGTTATGTATTATCCATGACAGACGTTTCGGAAATTGAAGAAAACATCAAACTGAAAAACATTATTGAAATCATAGATTCTTCAGCCGTTTTAACGGACGAAATAACAAATATGGCCAAATGGCTGTCGGAAACTTATCTCTGTTCTGAAGGCGAAGCTTTTTCAACGATAGTGCCTGTATCTTTAAAGATACCTAAAAGGGCAACTAAACAAAAAAACAGCAAAACAAAAATTTGCAATCCGGATTTCCAAATTACAAAATACCAGCAAAAAGCTTTTGAAGAAATAACTTCATGCATAAAAAACAATAAAAATGAAAATTTTATGCTCCACGGAGTCACAAGTTCTGGTAAAACTGAGGTTTATTTAAGAAGCATCCAATGCGCCATAGACAACAACAAGTCTGCAATTTTTCTTCTGCCGGAAATTTCTCTGACTCCGCAATTTATAAAAATACTAAACTCGAGATTCGGAGGGATAGTCGCATTATGGCACAGCGGCGTGTCAACAATTAAAAAATACAAAATATTTAATGCTATCCAAAACGGCGAAATAAAAATAGTTGTTGGAGCAAGATCTGCCGTTTTTCTGCCTTTTACAAATCTCGGTCTTATCATAATAGACGAAGAACACGAAAATTCCTATAAGCAAAACAATAAACCGTCTTATGATGCAAAAGAAATCGCATTATGGCGAGGAAAATATAATAACGCCGTAACTGTTTTCGGTTCGGCAACACCGTCTTTGGAAACCTACAAAAAATGCCTTGACAAAACACTTAATTTGATTGAACTGCCTGAAAGGGTGGATTCAAAACCTCTGCCGGTTATTGAAATGATTTCGCTTAAAGACGTCAAGACAAAAGTTTCCGTTTTCTCAAAAAAAATGCTCAATGCAATCAAAAAAGCCCTTGCAAGAAGAGAACAAATAATAATATTCTTAAACAGAAGGGGATTTTCTCCTTCAATAATGTGTCAAAAATGCAGTAAAGTAATACACTGCCCGCACTGTTCAATAGCGATGGTCTATCATAAAAATCCGGAGCATTTAAAATGTCATTACTGCGGAAAAGAACTTAAATTCCCTTTAAAATGCCCTGAATGCGGTTCAAAAGAATTTAATATTTTCGGCGTAGGAACTCAAAGAATAGAAGAAGATCTTAAAAAGCTTTTTCCTCATACAAAGATATTCCGTCTTGACGGCGATACCGCAAAATCAAAAGAAATATATACAAAAGTGTACGAAGGAGTAAAAAACGAAGACTATTCTATTTTGCTCGGTACGCAAATGGTAGCCAAAGGATTTGATTTTCCGAGAGTTTCTCTTGTATGTGTAATTGATGCGGACACATCTTTGTATCTGCCTGATTTCCGTTCTTCTGAAAGAACATTTCAGTTATTAACGCAGGTAGCAGGAAGATGCGGAAGATCAAAAATCGCGGGAAAAGTGCTTGTACAGACAAAATACCCTGACAATTATGCGCTAATATATGCTCAGGAATATAACTATAAAAAATTTTATGAACAGGAAATGCAGTTCAGAAAAGAATTAAAATATCCGCCTTTTTGCAATATAGCAAAAATAACAGTACGCAATAAAGACGATAAAAAATCTTTTGATTTTTCAAAAACAGTTTATGATTTCCTTGAAGTAAAAATATCAGAAAAAAAACATAAGATTGACATGCTGGGACCGTCTCAGTCTTATATTTTCAAATTAAACGGAACATATAGATGGCAAATAATTTTAAAAGGGTCCAGAAAAGAAATTAAAAGCGTTTTGGAAGAATTAAACGCAGTTAAAACTCCGTATGAAACTTTCATAAATATTGAATTGGACCCTAGCGATTTATTATAAATTTTTTTGACATCCGGCTTGACAAATAAAAATTTCAATTATATAATGCGGGAAAGTAGTACAAACCGTTGATGCGGAGATAAAAATAAGATATGCGCTTACAGAGAGTCGGGGTGCTGAGAATCCGGCAGAAAGCAGCTTATTAAATGGACCGCAGAGGGTGCAGCCAAAGGCGCAAGCCGAGTATTCTGCAACGTAATGCATGCGTTAATTGCAAGGAATATGATTGTATTCCGACAAGAGTGGGATGTTTTTATATGTCCCGAAACAAGGTGGCACCGCGGATTTTTTAAAAGATCCGTCCTTGGCTTATTTGCTATGGACGGTTTTTATTTTTTTAAAAGAGGTGCCGCAATGTATAAACCAGACTTAAACGAAGTTAATCATTTACTGCAGGATTACAAAGTAATTCCGGTAAGCCGTACTATCTATTCCGATATACGTACTCCTATCGAAGTATTAAAAATCTTAAAGTCAATCAGCAAAAACTGTTATATGCTTGAAAGTTTGGAAGATTCAAGCAAATGGGGAAGATATACTTTTTTGGGATTTGACCCTAAACTTGAAATCACATGCACTAACGGCACCGTAAAAATAAACGGTTCTGAAATAAAAGGCGATCCCAAAAAACACATTAAAAAAATTCTTGACGAAAACAAAAGTCCTAAATTTAATTATCTGCCTCCTTTTACAGGCGGGCTTGTAGGATATTTTTCTTATGACTATATTAAATACAGCGAACCTTCTTTAAAATTAGACGCCAAAGACGAAGAAAACTTCAAAGATGTGGATTTAATGCTTTTTGACAAAGTTATTGCTTTTGACAATTTGAAACAGGAAATTATAATAATCGCAAACGTAAAAACGGAAAATTTCGAAAAAAATTATGCTGCTGCCGCAAAAGAAATAGATGAAGTAATTAATCTTATCAGAAACGGAAAGACTTCGGTTAATAAACCGTTAACAATAAAATCAGGTTTCCGTTACTTATTCGATAAAACAGATTACTGCGGTATGGTTGAAAAAGCTAAAAAATATATAATCGAAGGGGATATTTTTCAGGTAGTTTTGTCCAACAGGATAGAAGCCGACGCAGAAGGAAGCCTTTTTGACACATACAGAGTTCTCAGAACGACAAATCCTTCACCTTATATGTTTTATTTCAGCAGCGATGATATTGAAATAGCAGGCGCTTCTCCTGAAACACTTGTTAAATTAAACAACGGGAATTTATACACTTTTCCTTTGGCCGGTACAAGACCGCGCGGTAAAAACAAAGAAGAAGACGCAATGCTGAAAAAAGAACTTTTAACGGATCCTAAAGAACTTGCCGAACACAATATGCTTGTAGATTTGGGCAGAAATGACCTCGGTAAAATAAGCAAATTCGGGTCAGTATCAGTTGAAAATTATCTTTCAATTGAAAGTTTTTCGCATGTAATGCACATAGGCTCTACAGTCCACGGAATAATCAGCGACGACAAATCAGCTCTTGATGCAATAGAAGCCGTTCTGCCTGCCGGAACGTTATCGGGAGCTCCGAAAATAAGAGCCTGCGAAATAATAAACGAACTTGAAAACAACAAAAGAGGAATTTACGGAGGCGCTATAGGGTATATTGATTTTACAGGGAATATGGACACCTGCATAGCAATAAGAATCGCTTTTAAGAAAAACGGCAAAGTTTTCATACGTTCCGGAGCAGGAATTGTAGCAGACAGTATTCCCGAAAACGAATATCAGGAATGCATAAATAAAGCTCAAGCAGTAATAAATGCTTTAAAAACAGCGCAGGGAGGAATAGACAAATGATTTTGCTAATTGATAATTATGACAGTTTTTCTTATAACTTATATCAGCTTATAGGCTCATTCAATCCGGATATAAAAGTTGTACGCAACGATGAATTAACCGTTAAAGAGATTGAAAAGATTAATCCGGAACAAATTGTTTTGTCTCCGGGACCTGGAAAACCTTCAGATGCGGGAATATGCATAGAAACCGTAAAATATTTTTCAGGAAAAATTTCAATTCTCGGAGTATGCCTCGGACATCAGGCAATATGCGAAGCGTACGGAGGGACAATATCTTACGCAAAAAAACTTATGCACGGGAAACAATCTGAGATTTCTATCGACGAAAAATGTCCGTTGTTTACAGGTTTGCCTGAAAAAATAAAAGCAGCAAGATATCATTCTCTTTCTCTGATTGAAAATACGCTGCCTGAAGAGCTGCTAATCACCGCAAAATCCGAAGACGGAGAAATTATGTCCGTAAGACATAAAAAATTCAACACCTACGGAGTTCAGTTTCATCCCGAGTCAATTTTGACGCCGCAGGGCAAAGTAATTATTAAAAATTTTCTGTCAATGAAGGAAGGTAAAAAATGATTAAAGAAGCCATATTAAAAGCTGTCAATAAAAAAAATCTAACCTATCAGGAAGCTGAAGCCGTAATGGACGAAATAATGACAGGACATGCATCGGAAATACAGATGTCGGCATTTTTAACGGCAATGTCTCTTAAAGGAGAAACAATAGACGAAATAACCGCGTCCGCGCACGGAATGAGAAAACACTGCATCCGCCTTCTTCATGATATGGACGTTCTTGAAATAGTAGGAACAGGAGGAGATAAATCAAATTCTTTTAACATTTCAACAACATCCGCCATTGTCATTTCTTCAGCCGGCATACCCGTTGCAAAACACGGAAACCGCGCTGCTTCAAGCAAATGCGGAGCGGCTGACGTCTTGGAAGCCCTCGGAGTAAATATATCAATATCTCCCGAACACAGCAAACAATTATTGAAAGATATAAATTTTTGTTTTTTGTTTGCCCAAAATTATCATATAGCAATGAAATATGTTGCTCCTGTAAGAAGAGAACTCGGCATCAGGACAATATTTAACATCCTCGGACCTCTTGCAAACCCTGCAGGAGCAAATATGGAAGTTTTGGGAGTCTATGAAGAAAGTCTTGTCGAGCCGATGGCTCATGTTCTTTCAAATCTCGGAGTAAAAAGCGCAATGGTTGTTTTCGGCATGGACGGATTGGATGAAATTTCAATGAGCGCTCCTACAAAAATATGCGAAATACAAAACGGAACTCAAAAGACATATATGATAGAGCCCGAAGACTTCGGTTTTAAAAAATGTAAAAAAGAAGATATTACAGGAGGAAATCCTGCAGAGAATGCGCAAATTACAAGAGATATACTCAAAGGCAAAAAGAGTCCTAAAAGAGACGCCGTTTTGCTTAATTCTGCCGCTGCTATACATATTGCAAAACCTGAAATGTCAATAAAAGACGCAATAAAAACAGCGGAAGAAATAATCGACAGCGGAAAAGCTTTTTCACAGCTTGAAAAACTTATTAAGTTATCAAACGGAGTAATAAAATGATTCTTGATAAAATTGTCGCCAAAACGAAAATACGAATCTCAAATTTAAAAAATGAAAAAAGTCTTGATGAAATTAAGACTGAGGCTGAAGCAATGCCGTTAAATCTTAATTTTCCTTTTGAATGCGCATTAAAAACAAAAGATATCTCTTTTATCTGCGAAGTTAAAAAAGCTTCGCCGTCAAAAGGATTAATCGCCCGCGACTTTCCGTATTTAAGCATCGCTCTGGAATACGAAGCCGCAGGAGCTTCGGCAATTTCCGTTCTTACGGAACCTGATTTTTTCTTAGGAGATAATAAATATCTGTCAGACATAGCAAAATCAGTCAAAATACCCGTATTAAGAAAAGACTTTATAATAGATCCTTATCAAATTTATGAGGCAAAATGCATAGGCGCATCGGCAATTCTGTTAATTTGTTCTCTGCTTGATACAAAAACAATTTCCGAATATATATCAACAGCAGAAAATCTCGGACTCTCTGCGCTTGTTGAAGCCCATAACAAAGAAGAAGTCGAATCCGCGGTAAAAGCGGGAGCAAAAATCATAGGCATAAACAACCGTAATCTTAAAACTTTTGAAGTAAATATCAACAACAGCATAAATTTAAGAGAATTTGTGCCGGAAAATGTTTTGTTTGTTTCAGAAAGCGGAATTAAAACTTGCAGTGACATAAAAAAACTGAGAGAAATCAACGCTGATGCGGTTCTTATAGGAGAAACTCTTATGTGCAGCAAAGATAAAAAGAAAGCATTGCAAGAGCTAAGAGGTGCATTTTAATGACAAAAATAAAAATATGCGGACTATTCAGGGAATGCGATGTTGATTTTGTAAACGAAGCAATGCCGGATTACGCAGGTTTCGTTTTTGCGAAAAGCAGAAGACAAATAACAAAAGAACAGGCTTATTCTTTCAGGCAGAAATTAAATTCAGAAATAATGACGGTGGGAGTATTTGTAAATACTAAAGAGGAAGAAATACTCAGTTTATATAACGATAAAATAATATCGGCTGTTCAATTGCACGGCAATGAAAACGATGAATATATAAAAAATTTGAAAAGAAAAAGCGGCATAACAATAATTAAATCGTTTAATTTAAACGCATATGAAGAAATTGAAAAATTGGAAAAAAGCAGCGCTGATTTTCTTTTATTTGACAACGGGTCCGGCGGAACAGGCAAAACGTTTGACTGGGACTTTGTCCCGAAAATAAAAAAACCTTTTTTTCTTGCGGGCGGGCTTAACGAAAATAACATTGAAAATGCAATAAAATTAATAAATCCTTACGCCGTAGATTTAAGCACCGGCGTAGAAAGTAACGGCTTAAAAGATAAACAAAAAATATTAAATGTAACCAGGAGAGTAAAAAATGTCTAAAGGCAGATACGGAATTCACGGCGGACAGTATATTCCGGAAACGTTAATGAACGAGATGATAAATATTGAAAAAAGTTATGAATTCTATAAAAATGATTTGTCATTCAAAAAAGAATTAAATGATCTTCTCAATAATTACGCAGGAAGACCTTCTCTTCTTTATTTTGCGGAAAAAATGACAAAAGATCTAGGCGGAGCAAAAATATATTTGAAAAGAGAAGACCTTAACCATACCGGCTCGCATAAAATCAATAATGTGCTCGGACAGGTTTTGTTGGCAAAAAAGATGGGAAAAACAAGAGTGATAGCCGAAACAGGGGCGGGACAGCACGGAGTTGCCACGGCTACGGCGGCAGCTTTGCTTAATGTTGAATGCGAAATTTTTATGGGAAAAGAAGACGTTAAACGCCAGGCGCTAAATGTTTACCGTATGGAATTACTCGGCGCAAAAGTTCATACAGTAACAAGCGGAACTATGACTCTTAAAGACGCCGTAAACGAAACTTTCAGAGAGTGGACGGCAAGAGTCAACGATACTCATTATGTTCTGGGTTCTGTTATGGGTCCGCACCCGTTTCCTATGATTGTCAGAGATTTTCAAAGCGTAATAAGCAAAGAAGCCAGAGAACAAATATTAAAAGCTGAAGGAAGACTTCCAAGCGCGGTAGTAGCCTGCGTAGGCGGAGGAAGCAATGCCATGGGAATGTTTTATAATTTTATTAATGATAAAACCGTAAAACTTATCGGATGCGAAGCCGCCGGACACGGAATTGATACCGAAAAGCAGGCGGCGGCAATAGCCAGAGGTTCATTAGGAATATTCCACGGAATGAAATCATATTTTTGCCAGGATAAATACGGACAAATTGCTCCAGTTTACTCCATTTCGGCAGGACTTGATTATCCGGGAATAGGGCCTGAACATGCAAATCTTCACGATACAAACAGAGCACAATATGTGCCTGTAACCGATAATGAAGCCGTAAATGCTTTTGAATACCTTGCAAAAACAGAAGGCATCATATGCGCAATAGAAAGCGCGCATGCGGTAGCTTACGTACAAAAAACGGCTTCGGCAATGAAAAAAGACGACATAATAATAATCTGCCTTTCAGGGCGCGGAGATAAAGACGTAGCGGCAATTGCACAATACAGGGGGATAAACATAAATGAGTAAAATACATAATGCATTTAACAAAGGAAAAGCCTTTATCGGTTTTTTAACGGCAGGAGATCCTTCCGTAGAAAAAACAGAAGAATTTATTTTGGAAATGGTAAAAGCAGGAACAGATTTAATTGAAATAGGAATTCCCTTTTCAGATCCTATAGCCGAAGGGACGGTAATACAGGCGGCAAACATCAGAGCTTTATCGGCAGGAACAACTACGGATAAAATTTTCGACATGGTAAAATCAGTCAGACAAAAGACAGAAATACCTATAGTTTTTCTAACATACATAAACCCTGTTTTTAAATACGGCTATGAAAAGTTCTTTGCTTCCTGCCGACAGACAGGAGTCGACGGAATTATCATTCCTGACATGCCTTTTGAAGAAAAAGCAGAGTGTTCTTCGGAAGCTAAAAGCAACGGAATCGATATCATTTCAATGATTGCTCCCACATCCGAAAAAAGAATAAAAGAAATAGCTTCAGACGCGTCCGGATACATATATGTAGTGTCATCAATGGGCGTAACCGGAATGCGCAGTGAAATAAAAACAGACTTAAATTCAATTTTACATTCAATAAAAGAAGTGACTTCTCTGCCGGCCGCAGTGGGTTTCGGAATAAATACTGTTGAACAGGCAAAAGAGATATCACAAACGGCTGACGGCATCATTGTAGGAAGCGCAATTGTAAAAATCATTGAAAAATACGGGAGCGATGCCGGGAAACATATATATGATTATACAAAATCCATGAAAGAGGCAATTTTATAATTTTAACAAAATACAAAGTAGATTTTTTATAATATAAATTATATAATAATAACAAGATTTTTTATGGAGATTCCAATGAAAAAAATAGCATTATCGTGTTTATGTTTATTTATTTTTGCCGGGATGTCTTTTTCGGCAGAACAGCAAAAGAATACATTTCTTGAAAATTTTGCTGTAGGATACTCTCAAATACCAGTTCCAAGCGATACAAGCGGAACAAATAACGTTTCTTCTCTGGCAGGAAGATATTGGTTTAACAAAGATATGGGTCTTGATATTACCCTAGGGTTCCAAACTGGAGACGGAGATGATGTTTGTATGCTCGGCGGAAAATTTTTAGGGAAAATATATACTTTAAAAAACTTAGATATTTATTGTTTAGGCGGAATACAATTTGGCACTGTATCCGTAAATAACTCAAATTTAAATTCTTCATCTGACACTGCGTTTAGAATTATCGGAGGATTCGGAGCAGAATACTACATTCTTCCATGTCTTTCAATTCTTACGGAAGTTGGATTATCCTTTGAAACAGTTAACAGCAACCCCAGCTTCAGCCGGTTTAAAACATATGCAGATTGGCTTCCTCAGGCTGGTATAAGATTTTATTTTTCAAAGATTTAACGGTGTATAATCTCATTTAAAAGGAGAAAAGCTAGTGAAGAAATTATTTGTAGTAGCATTCAGTTTTATGTTTTTAGGACTGGCAGGTTGTGCAAGCACAGGAAAAATCAACTCTGCAGATCAGGTAAAAATAACTGTTCTGGAAACCATTCCTAAAGGCGACCAGCCTTCATGGGTAAAAAGCGGAAAAGATTTTTACCAGGAAAATTCAAAAATGTTCTATGTAGCGGTTTCGGAAGGTTTTACAAATCTTGAAGCATCAAAAAGAGCATCTTTTGCATCCGCACAAACAAAAGTTGCAGAACAAGTAAAAAACACAATCGGCGTAGAATTCGGAAGATCTTTGGAAACAGGGATGTATGAAGAATCTACAGGCGGTTATTTGAAAGACGTGTTTATGTCAAACGTAAACAAGATAAATATTTCAGGTGTTGTTGTCGAATCTACATACTCTGAAAAAATTCAGGAACAGAAAGGCAGCGACAGTAAAGTCTACTACAGAACATATTCTTTGGTTTCAATACCGGAAGCAACTTATAAAGATTTAGTAAAAAGAGCATTTTCTGACACTTCTGCACAAGTTGCGCAAAATAAAAGTGCGCAAGACTTATTAGTTGAAGCAGAAAAGAGATTCTATAATAAAGAAGAAGCAGCACCTGTCGCAGCGCCGGCAGTAACGGCACCTGCAGCAGTTCAACAACAATAATGAATTTAAAATTTTTCGTTGTTTTATTGGTATTAGCCTTAGCTTGCAATACAACCGTATTGCAAGCTAAGCTTGTCAGTAAATCTTCGAAAAAAATGCCTTCATGGATAGGAATGACCACTGAAGATAAAAGTAAATTCTATTTTTCAGGGTCATCAACTCAGGATACTTTCGAGAAAGCAAAAAAGCTTGCCGTTTCAGACGCTTTAACACAAATCGCAGAAAGCCTTGATTTAACTATGTCGGTAAATACCAAAAGACTTATAACAGAAACAAGCGTTTCTCTTGAAGATTCGTCTTCTTCAAAATCAAGAGACGTAAAAATACTAAATGCGACAATAAAAGACGTATATTTTGAAGAATATGAAGATAACGGCAGCCATACATATACCGTTCATGTTCTTATGCAATATGATAAAAAAGATTATCAGAAAGAAAAAGACAGGCTTGCAAAAGAATATGAAGGATTCAAGCAGAATGTAGCCAACAGATATACAAAAGCCAAACAGCTTATTCAGACAAATAACTGCCGTGAAGCTTTGCCTGAGTTATTTGAATCTTTAAAAATCATATGCAATTACGGTGTCAGCAGAAATCTCGAATCTGAAATATTGTCCACGATAAATCAGCTGTTGTCATATATTGATATTCAGGATTCATATTCCTCATCAGATAAGCTTAGCGGAGTACAGGCAAAATTTAAAATTTCTTTTTCTGCTACTCAAGAGTTGTGCAAAAATTTCTCATTTACGGTTAATACTTTAAGCAATTTTTCAATCGATAAAGTTTTAACAAATGATGCCGGAGAAATTGATTATCAGTTTAAAAAAGTTGCCTTTCTTAAAAAATCAAATTATAAACTGGATTTAGATATAAAAACGACTTATAATCTTGATGAAAATTTTATAAACGCATACACATTTAAAGAAGTAAGCAAAGAATTAAATTTTCTCGGTAACAAAAAAAGAATACTTGTTAATATTTCATCAAACAAGTCAAACGAAGAACTTGAGAATCTCGTCAAATCAAATCTCATTCAGAACGGTTTTGTCACTGCGGCAAAAGACAATGATTTTATTTTAAGAGCGAATGTTTCAATAATAGAAACGACAAAAAGCACCATAAAGGATTCTTCCGGTTCATATGCTCCTCTTTATATAGCAAATGCAACCGTAACAGCCGAACTTTCATCATACGATGATAAAACACAAATAAACAGCACTTCTTTTGAAGAGAGGGGATTCGGGAAAACGGAAAGCAAAGCTTATTCTGATCTTCTGCAAAAAATTTCTTCTTCAATAACAAATAATCTTTAAAAATTACGATAAATTTATTTTCCTGTTATAACTATGCCTATGAAGCTGCCTGCCTCGTTTCTTACGGGAATAATGTTTATCTTTAAATTTTCTATATTGAGTTCTGAAGAAGAATCGGCATTGTCTATAATTTTTGATATTTCCTGAATGATATTTATATTTGCGGTGGCGTTTACAATATGAGTATTGATTGTCTGTTTATTAAAAATGACTTTATTGACATCAGAACAATATACAATTTTAGCAGAATCGTCCAAAACAGAAAAAACAGACGCTGAAGTGTCAAACCGGCTCTCTAAAACATATTTAAACAATTCTTTTATTTTGTCGCTTTTAAACTCAATATTATCCAGTTTTTCATTATTAATTTCAGAACTTTGAAATGCCATATTGACCAAATCTGAATAAATTGTTTTTTTATTTCTTTCATTAAGCGATAAATATTTTTTTGCTTTTTCAAAAGGTCTGATAAAGAAAAATTTTAACAAATAATATACGAAAAAAGTAAATATTACAGAAAAAAGAAAAGACAAAACATATAATTTTATTTTCCATATTTTAAAACTGCTTAATATGTCATCCAATGAGAAAACCGCGCATAAAACAGCATTTTCATTTATAGGAACTGAATATAAAAAAGACGACGGCGACAATGACTGTAACTTTTTATCTTTTGCCGAGACTGCATTAGAAAACACCGGCTCATTATATTTTTTATTCCATTTGGACGAATCGTTATGGATTACGACATTTGAATTTTTATCAAGGATAAAAGCTTCCGTTACATTCTTTATTTTTGACATTCTTTCGATTGAATACAGCAGAGAGATATCGTCCGGCTTTAAAAATGCCGCTTTAATTTCAGGAGAAATTATGTCTACAACAGATATTGAAGAATTTTTTGCAGAAGACAACGATGCCGAAAGCCTTTCATGATATATATATGCAGTAAAAAAATACAAAAAGCCAAAAGAAAATATAAAACTTATCACAGCTAAAATTATTGTATTTCTTTTCATACTTTAGATTATACTAAAAAACAATTTGTAAAAGAAACCGCAAAAAGTCAATTACGCGGGGGGAATGAATTTTATCTCCAAGGATAAAATTCTTCTTCTATTTCTTTTGTTCCGTCTTTTTTAGACAGAGTAGGGACATTTGCCTTCATTTCGAATTTGAAATATAATTCGTAATAGCTTTCTCTCAAACGGAAAGAAGTTCCAAAATTGAAACAGTGCATATCTCTGTATAATTTAAATTCCTGATCATGTCCGGAAAGATAAAAATTTCTGAATTTACACGTTGTCCTTATTAAATAATCAAGTCTCCATTTTGAATTAAGCCAAAATCCTATGCCGCCGACAATGTCAGCTTCTTCAGGACGATATTCATAATAAAATGCCGAAAAATTCAAATAAACACGTTCCAACTGTCCTATTTTTGTATCAAGCTGTAAAGAGTTAAATCTGAACGGATTCAAATCCTGCTGCTGCTTTATGTATGCGGTAAATTTTGAACTCGGAGCATAAGTAATTTCTGTAATTAACGGATACCAATCGATATAATCAATATTTTCAACGTCTCTGAAATCATATCCGGTGTAATTTCTTACAATAAAATTAGACGAAAGATACATATAATTATTAAATATTAACGCATTTTTTTCAAAACCTTTGTCGTCTGCATCACCGTCAATGCTTAAAGAATTGGCATCTGACCTTATTTTTGACTCATAAGATAAATTCCAGTCCATCCACCAAGCAAGTCTGTATCTGGCGTTTAAAGAGCCGTAGTATCTTGTAACAAAATTATCGGAATTGTCTTCAGGATTGATACTGTCCTGAAAAGTTTCGTTCAACCCCAAAGTCGGCTTTAAAGTAAGCCTTTTGGATATCTTATAATCTTTTGTAATATTGTAATCGGCATTTGAAGTGACATAATTATAATTATAATTTTCGCCGTTATATTCATATTCGTAATTATACTGGTTTTCAAAATTAAACGTAAAATTGCTTATTGCTCCGTAAGTAGAAGCCGGATATATAGAGTAAGCTATCTGGGGCAGTTTTGTATAAGAACCTTCCTGCAATTTATCCGTGTCAGGATTATATATCTGGTATAACTCCGTAAGCATTCTTAAAGTCGATTTTGAACTTTGTCTTGTGAAAGACAAATAAGATTTCCTTTTATTCAAAACTCTGTCCCAGTCATCCTGCTGGTATGTGTTGTTGAAATAAGAGTCGCTTACAAATTCGGCATGAGCCTGAACAGTCCATAAATCGTTAATTTTTTGCCAGTATGAAGGTTTAGCCATCCATCTTTGAGAATCGTCAAGGACATCCTTAACGCCGTATCCGTACAAAGTTGTTTTTATTTTATCTTTCTCGTAATAATTTGCTTCAAGCCCTATTCCTTCTCCTACTCTGCCTAAATAATCCAAATATAATTTTGTGTCAAATTCATCTGTAAATTTATATTTTAGCTTTGCTTTTGCAATTATTCCGCCGTCATTGCTGTATCCCGGTTCAACTTCATAACTGAATTTTGAACCCTCTCCGGAATCTAAATATTTTGTGTATTTCGGAAAATAAAATATAGGAATGCCTCCAGCATAATAAGTGGCTTTATATATTGTTATTTTCTTATCAACTATAAAAAGACCTTCCTTGGCAAAAGCATAATGATGAGGACAGTCTAAATCGCAGTTTGAAATTTTTACGTTTTCTATTCTGTAAGTATCCGACGAAACCTTTATCATTTTTTCAGCTCTGAAAAAAATAGCCGAAGAATAGCCTAAAGTATTGTTCATAGTACCTGCCTGCTTTTCCATGTCATAATCAATACTTTCTGCGAAAATAGTATTGCCCGGTTCTTTAATAGACACGTTTCCGTCGGCCTTGAGTTCTTTTGTCTGGATTTTCATTTCAATGTTGTCAGCCTGCATTATTTTGCCAAGCCAGTCTAACTTAACATTTCCTGAAGAAGTCATTACGCCGGTATCCTGCCTATAGGTAAGAGAATCTGCTTTTATATTGACTTCATATGCATACAATGATGCAGCATATAGAAAAACAGCAGCTGTACAGAGAGATAAGATATAAGATTTTTTTTTAAATTTTATTAACATCTATTAATTTTTAACAAGCATTGCTGCGCCGACTACGCCGAGTTTGTTTGTATATTTTGAAATTACGATTTTGCATGAATCAGCCGCAGTTTTAAATGCTCTTGATTTTATTTGTTTGTTTGCGTGCTTCAATAATTCTTCTCCTGCTTTACTGATGCCTCCGCATAAAACAATGCTGTCCGGATTGAAAAAATTTATAATATTCGCCAGCAAAACGCCCAATTTTTCTCCTGCTTCCGACCAAATCTGCTTTGCCGTCAAATCGCCTGCCGCTGCCGCAGCAGATAATATTTTAGGAGTTATATTTGAATTATTATTGCCGCTCAGCTTTAATATATTTTTTGAAGATTTTGTTTTCATCAGTTCTACGGCGCGGTTGACAAGATATTTAGCTCCGATATAAGTTTCGGCACAGCCTAAATTTCCGCAATTGCACTTATTGCCGTTGACTTCCAGAGTCATATGCCCTATTTCACCTGCAGTTCCCGTATTTCCTCGGTATAGTTTTTTATCTACTATTATACCGCCGCCTACGCCCGTGCCCAAAGTCACACATATCATATTGTCGGATTTTGATTTGAGATCAAGCCAAAAAGCGCCTATGCACGCCGTATTTGCGTCATTATCGATTAAAACAGTTTTTTTTGTTGTCTTTTCAATTTCTTTTTTCAACGGAACATTCTTCCATCTGGGCAAGTTAGGGGAAAATCTCACTATTCCTTTCTTGAAATCAATATCTCCGGCAATACCTATGCCTATTGATTTAACCTTACCGTAATATTTTAAAATTTTACAGGCATTAACAATATCATTAATAACTTTTTTCGGCTGAGCCTTTATGTCAGTATCTAAAGAAGATTCTTCAAGAATATTTGCTTTATCGTCAACAACAGCAATTTTTATGCTGGTACCGCCCATATCTATACCCAAATAGAATTTAGACATTTTTTTCCTCTATAAATTTTATAATCTTACCTGCCAAATAAAACGACCCCAAACAAAACAACACATCATTGTTAACGGCATTTTTTAAACAGTCTTCAATACTTTCATATACCGAAACGTTTTCCGCGTCTTTGTACTTTAAAAATTCTTTTCTTAATTCCTCTGTTTTTACGGCTCTGCCATTATTAATATCAACTAAATTTACAGTCGATACAAAAGGACTTATTCTTTTTATTATTTTTTTATATTCTTTTTCCTGCATTACGGCAAAAATAAGTTTGTTTCTTTTTCCGGAAAAAGGACTTTCTTTATATAACTGCAAAAAATTATCTACCGCCTGTAAATTATGACACCCGTCTATAACTAAAGTTATTCTTTTATTCCCTAATTTAAGCTTTCTTACTTCAAAACGCGCATTCCACTCTATATTTTTAAAAACATCGCTTAATTTTTGAAAATCTATTTTAAAACCATGCCCTTTTAAAAGCTCACATGCGCACAAAACCATACCGGCGTTGTAAACCTGAGAAGCTCCCAGCAAATTCAAATCAAATTTTAAATTTGTTTTTAAACCGGTATACTCAACTTTCTGCGTATATTTTTTCCAATTATAACTTAAATTCAGAGCTTTAAAATCTTTACCGAACAAATATGATTCAGAGTTCTTTAATTTTGCTGTTTTTAAAATTTCTTTTAATGCTTCCTTTTTTATTCTGCCGCAAATTACAGGAACATTTTTCTTTATAATACCTGCTTTTTCAAAAGCAATTTTAGACAGCGTGTTTCCTAAAATTTCTTTATGGTCCAAATCTATACTTGTAATAATACAGGCTGCCGGCGTTATTACATTCGTAGCATCAAATCTTCCGCCCAGACCTGTTTCCAAAACGGCTATGTCAACTTTTTCTTTTTTAAAATATATTAGAGCCAATGCCGTTATAGATTCAAAAAAAGTCAGTTTATTTTTATCTATTAATGATGCATATTCTCCGTATATTTTTTTTAGCGCCGCGTCTGAAACCGGTAAAGCATTTATCTGTATTCTTTCATTTATTTTTACTATATGAGGGGAAATATACAATCCCGTTTTATAGCCTGAAAAAGACAAGACTTCCGCAAGCATTTTTGCGGTTGAACCTTTTCCGTTTGTTCCTGCAATATGTACATAAGGAATACTGTTATAATCTATGCCTGACTGAAACAGAAAGTTTTTTATTCTTCCTAATCCGGGAACCATAGATTTATATTCGTTTATACCGTCAGAAAAAATCATTTTATTTCTTTACAAAGAACTTTAACGCTTTTATTATCGTGTCTTTCAAATATTTTCTTTCAACAACTATGTCAACCATACCGTGTTTTAAAAGGAACTCAGACAATTGAAATCCTTTAGGAAGCTGCTGCCTTATTGTCTGTTCTATAACTCTAGGCCCCGCAAAACCTATTAAAGCATTAGGCTCTGCTATGATGATGTCGCCCAACATAGCAAAAGAAGCGGCAACTCCTCCGGTCGTAGGATCTGCCAGTACGGAAATATACGGAAGCCCTTTTTTTGCAAGCTTTGCCAAAGCAGCCGAGGTTTTGCCCATCTGCATAAGAGACAATATTCCTTCCTGCATTCTGGCGCCGCCCGAAGAAGAAACTATTATAACCGGAAGTTTCTTTTCCATGGCTTTTTCAATTAATCTTACTATTTTTTCTCCGACTACAGAGCCCATACTGCCGCCCATATATTCAAAATCCATAACGCCTATCATTACCGGATATCCGCCTATTTTTGCTTCGCCGGTACAAATAGCATCGTTTGTTTTATAAGAATCTTTTTTCTCTTTATAACCGGGAAATCCTAGAATATCTACAGGTTTAAGATCCGCATTTATCTCTTTAAATGATTTTTTATCTGTAAGAAGATCAATTCTGTCGGTTGAATTTAATCTTACATAATATCCGCATTTAGGACATACCATAAAATTTTCTATAAAATCTTTCTGGAATATTATTTGTTCACATTTTTTGCATTTAGTCCAAAGTCCTTCCGGTAAACCTTTTTTCTTACTTGAAGTTGACGGATCAACCATCATAATGACATTCCTCCAAACCGCTCTTATTAAAGATTATTAATTTCTAACTAACTGCCTGATTATACAAGATTATACAAAACATTTCAAAGACTTAAACTATATTTTTTAAAATTTTAACAGCTGTGATATTGCGGCAATTTGACAAATTTTTTCTTATCTTGTAGACTAATTAATCATATAATTTTTTTCAATCCTTATTTGCTAAAAAATTAGTATTCTTGTAAAATTATTTGAATACTTAAAAACAGGCAAATATTACAACGATTAAAGTTTACAAAGATGTAAACACAAATCTTACATAAATTCTAATATTTCTAATAAAAAACTGATGTAAATGTATTATAAACATTTTATATACATATATAATACGGGAGTAATTTAAAAAATGCAAAACAATAAATATGACGTAATCGTAATCGGCGGAGGCAATGCGGGATGTGAAGCTTCTCTGGCATCGGCAAGAATGGGGCTAAGAACTTTACTGCTTACACAAAATGTTGATTCCATAGCAAATATGCCCTGCAATCCTGCAATCGGCGGAATAGCAAAAGGACAAATGGTAAGGGAAATTGACGCTTTAGGCGGTGAAATGGGTTTTATAACCGACAAAGCCGGTATAATGTTTAAAGTATTAAATAAATCGAGAGGTCCTGCCGTTTGGTCTCCGAGAGCCCAATGCGACAAAAAATTATATTCAATATTTATGCAAAATTCTCTTATTTCTCAAAAAAATCTTGATATTCTGCAGGTAGCCGCAACGAAACTGCTCGTAAAAAACAATAAAGTCACAGGGGTAATAACAAAAATAGGCGAAGAAATATCGGCAGAATCTGTGATTATTACTACAGGCACTTTTTTAAACGGTAAAATTTTTGTGGGGAAAAACGAATTTGACGGCGGAAGATTCAGCGAAATGTCCTCCATCAGTCTTTCAACTTCTCTCAAAGACGACTGCGGACTTGAAATACAAAGATTTACGACATGCACGCCTCCTAGAATCAACGGAGATTCCGTAGATTATTCAGTTATGACGGAACAGCCAGGAGATAATCCTCCTATGCCTTTTTCTCATTTTACAGACATAAAGAAATGGCAGGAATCAAAGAAACAAATTTCATGCTGGCTTGTTTACACAAATGAAACTACACATAAAATAATTCAGAACAATATTGACGATTCTTCATTGTATAACGGACTAGCCGATGCGCATGGACCAAGATACTGTCCTTCAATAGAAGACAAAATTGTAAGATATACGGATAAAAACAGACATCAGTTATTTCTTGAACCGGAAAGTTTAAGCACTAAGGAAGTCTACATCAACGGTCTTTTTACGGGTTTAGGGGAAAAAGTACAGAAAGATCTTCTTCATTCAATAAAAGGTCTGGAAAATGCAAGATTTATAAGATACGGATATGCAATAGAATATGATTATGTGCCGCCTACTCAGCTTAAACATACGCTTGAAACAAAGAAAATTTCAAACTTGTTTCTTGCCGGACAAATTAACGGCACAACAGGATATGAAGAAGCAGCCAGCCAGGGAATAATAGCAGGTATAAACGCCGCTTTGAAAGTATTGGATAAAGAACAGGTGGTATTGAACAGAGATGAAGCTTATATAGGAATACTTATAGATGACCTGGTTACTAAAGGCGTTGACGAACCTTACAGAATGTTTACTTCAAGAGCAGAATACAGATTAAGCATAAGAAGCGATAATGCTGATTTAAGGCTAATGGACATCGGGCACAGAATAGGTTTGATTTCAGATGCTATGTATAAAAGATTTGAATTGTACAGAGAAACGCTTGCAAAAATATACGATAAAGAAACTGACAATTTGCCAGAAGATGAAGCATTGTTCCCTTGGAATATGCAGAAAGTACAGGAAGAATTTGAAATTTCTTCAAAATATAAAGGTTATATCAACAGACAGGAAATTAATGCAAATAAAATTGCAAAATATGAAAACAAAAGAATTCCTAAAAATCTAGATTTTAAAGCGATATCTTCTTTATCGAGAGAAACAAAAGAAAAATTGGAAAAAATAAATCCTGAAACTTTAGGACAAGCCCATAGAATACCTGGTATTACTCCTACTGATATAGTTTTCTTAAATATTGCTATTGAAAAACTCTCAAGGAGCCAAAATGCAAAATAAAAACGTTGACATTTATGTTTTTTCAGGCACAGGAAACACCCTTCTGATAGCTAAAAAAATATCTGATGTTCTGAATGAAAATTCTTGTTTTTCGAAAGTACACAGAATGGAAGGAGTAAATCCGGCGGAAATAAATCTGAATTCGACGATAGGCATAGGTTTTACGGTTGCCTGCTGGAATACATATCCTTTTGTAAGGAAATGGATTGACAGCCTGCCTGACGGTAAAGGCGCAGAAGTTTTTTTGTTTAACAGTATGGGAGACAGTTCTTTGAAGATGATTGCGCATATAGGTAAAATTCTGCAAAAAAAAGATTACGCCGTTATAGCATCTGCAGAATTTATTATGCCCAACAATTTCCTGCTTGTGGAAAATGACAATAAAAAAGCGTTGAAATTAAGCAAGACTCTTCCGAAAGTCGAAAATTTTGCAAAATCAATAGCAGAAAACAACTCTTCTAAAGTAAAACCGACAATAATATCATCTTTGTTTTTTATATTAACAACATTTGTTATTTCTCTTTGGAAAACTAAGTTTTCGCAAAAAATCGCAAAATTTCAACTGGATAAAAACAAATGCACGAAATGTGCAATTTGCTCGGAAATTTGTCCCGTTGAAAATATAACGATGAACGGAGGATATCCTGCTTTTTCTACGAAATGCCAGTTTTGCCTGAGATGTGTTTCTTTTTGCCCTCAAAAAGCAATTATAAGCCGCTTTCTATATAAAAACAAAACACATACCGGCCTGCCTCTCGGAGATATAAAATGGAAATGATTTTTATAGAAATATTAGGATATGTCTCGGCAACTCTTACAACAATCGCTTTTATTCCTCAAATTTTAAAAACGCTTAAAACAAAATCGGCAAAAGACGTGTCTATGGGAATGTTTGCCCTTTTCAGCACAGGCGTTTTTTTATGGATAATCTACGGATTTCTGACAGGAAGCAAGCCTGTTTTTATTGCAAATATAGTGATTTTTTGTCTGGCTTTAACTCAGATAATATTAAAAATAAAATATGATAAACAAAGTAATTAATTCTTTTTTTATTGTTTAATAAAAAAACATTTGTATAAATAGCAAAAAATTATTATAATTATCAGGATATATACATATTATAAAGGAGGGTAAAATGTTAGTTTTTAATAAGACAAAAAGAACTCTTGAATCAGAAGAATATAATTATGAACTTCAAGATGTCGAGGAACCTAATCTTTTAAGAGAAACTTTTTCATATAAAGATGTTCCTAAAATAGGATTTAACAATACTGTTGTTCCTATGAATCCGCCTAAAAACATTTGGATGACGGACACAACTTTTAGAGACGGACAACAAGCATTTCCTCCGTTTACAGTGGAACAAATAGTTCATTTATTTGAATTGATGCATAAACTCGGCGGGCCTAAAGGAATGATCAGACAAACTGAATTTTTCCTCTACTCCGAAAAAGATAGAAAAGCCGTAAGAAAATGTCAGGAAAAAGGATATAAATTCCCTATCATAACATCATGGATCAGAGCGACAAAAAATGATTTTAAATTAGTAAAGGAAATGGGGATAAAAGAAACAGGAATATTAACGTCATGTTCGGATTATCATATTTTTTTGAAACTTAAAAAAACAAGAAGACAAGCTTTGGATATGTATCTTGACATAGTAAAAGCCTCTCTTGACGAAGGTATTATTCCTAGATGTCATTTCGAAGACATAACAAGAGCGGATTTTTACGGTTTTGTCGTTCCTTTCGCAAGGGAACTTATGAAACTTTCAAAGAAAGCGAAAATGCCGGTTAAAATAAGAGCATGCGACACTCTCGGATTCGGAGTTGCATATCCAGGTGCTGCGCTGCCTAGAAACGTGAACGGAATAATGTACGGTTTGACACATCATGCCGGAGTTCCTTCGGAATGGCTTGAATGGCACGGACATAATGATTTTTACAGAGCTCTTACAAATTCAACATTTGCATGGTTATACGGATGTTCCGGAATAAACGGCACTCTTTTGGGAATAGGAGAAAGAACGGGGAATACGCCTCTTGAAGCTTTGGCAATAGAATATATAGCATTAAGAGGAAGCCACAACGGAATGAAGCTTCCTGTTATTACCGAAATAGCAAAATATTTCAAATATGAATTGAAATATGACATACCTAATATGCAGCCTTTTGTAGGCCCGCATTTTAACAGCACAAGAGCAGGCATTCATGCTGACGGACTTTTAAAAGAGCAGGAGATTTATAATGTGTTCGATACTAATGCTCTTCTAAACAGACCTCCTGAAGTTGCCATAACAGACAGAGCAGGTCTTGCGGGAATAGCTTACTGGATAAATACGCAGCATCCTGAATTTAAAGACAAAAAACGTAAACTTGAAAAAACGCATCCCGGACTTTTGGAAATACAGGCGGCAATAGACAAACAGTTTCAGGGCGACCGCGTAAATCCTTTAACGCATAAAGAACTTTTAGAATTGACAAACAAACATATATTGAACAAATGTAAATAACTTGCATTAACTTAAAAAGAAACAGCCGTCAATTAAAATTTACGGCTGTTTCTTTTATTTTTGTATAAATTTTATTGTATCGCCGACAGATATATCGAAAACACATCCGGAAGGAATTTCAAGAATATGAGAAACATTTTTTTGAGGTAAAATAAATCTGAAAGGTTTCACATCATAAAATATTTTGTTTATTATAAAATTTTTATCTAAACAAACAACATTAAGATTGTAGTTCATAAAACAGGTATGGACGGAATTACAATTTTTAATTAAAAGAATTTTTTTACTGTTTGAAGAAGAAAACATTAACCCTTTAAATTTTTCATAAAAAGTTTCTGCCGGATAAATATTATCGCAAACAATACTGTTATTTATCAACGCCGTATATTTTTTTTCCATTTTATGCTGAAAATAAAGAATTATATGATGATTCGGCGAAATAAGAACTTCTTACATACCGCCCCGATACGCAATTTTTTATTCCTGCATCAAGAGCTTTTTGCCTTATATGTTTAAATTCGTCTTCTGTATATTCTTTAACCTGCAGAACATTATTTTTTGAAGGCTGAAGATACTGTCCTATCGTCAAAATATCACAATCAATATTCTTTAAATCAAAAAAAACGCGCATAAGTTCATCTTCTGTTTCTCCGAGCCCCAGCATAATACCGGTTTTTATAATAATTTTTTTTGATTTTGCATATGATAAAACAGCCAAAGATCTCTGATATTCAGCGCTGCTTCTGAATTTATATAAAGAAGGAACCGTTTCTATATTATGGGAAAAAACGTCTATTCCAGACGAAAGAACAATATCCAAAGATTCTTTTGATCCTTTAAAATCAGGAACCAATACTTCAAGCTTAATATTGTGTATTGTGTTTTTTATTGCTTCAGAAACTTTTTTGAAATGTTCAGCTCCGCCGTCAGAAAGATCATCTCTTGTAACGGATGTTATAACAACATATTTTAAACCTAAATTTTTCACAGTCAAAGCTATTTTTTCAGGCTCGTCTAAATCCAAAGGAAGCGGTTTCCCGTGTCCGGTCGCGCAGAAAGAGCAGTTCCTTGTACAAATATCGCCGGATATCATAAATGTTGCCGTTTTATTCTTAAAACATTCGCCGATATTGGGGCACTTTGCAGTCTGGCAGACAGTATGGAGCCCTTTGCTTTGAAAACTTCTTTTCAAAGTATCTAAATCTGCCAGCGTTATTTTTTTCTTTTCCATTTATTAACCGCAGCCAATAATCGTACATAAAAGAATCAATATAAAAAATTCTTCTTATGCAGATATATAAAAATTAATGTTTAAAATGTCTCATTGACGTAAACTGCATAGTAAGGTTTCTTTCGTTGCATGCATTTATGGATAAATCGTCTCTTATAGAACCGCCCGGTTGTATAATCGCCGTAACTCCTTCTGCCGAAGAACCTTCAACAACGTCAGGGAAAGGGAAAAAAGCATCCGAAGCCAAAACTAAAGGATATTTACTTTCATCCAAACCGTGATTAATAGTTTTCATTTTTTTGACTGCTATATTTAAAGAATCAATTCTGCTCATCTGACCTGCGCCTATTCCTACCGTCTGTCTGCCTCTCACAAGAATTATTGCGTTTGACTTTACATGCTTGCACACTTTCCATGCAAACTCCAAAGCATCTTTTTCTTCCTGCGTAGGTTCTCTTTTTGTTATTGTTTTAATTTCTGACAACAGTTGTTCGTCTCTTTCCTGTACAAGCATTCCGTTAGTCAACATTCTGTATTCTATTGATGATGCCGGTTTTACATATTTATTAGGCTGCTTTAACAATCTGATGTTTTTCTTAGTAAACAAAATTTCAGTCGCTTCAGACGTGAAATCAGGAGCTATTATACATTCAACAAACAATTTTGCAAGTTCTTCCGCAACAGATTTTTCAACAATAACATTAAAAGCGACTATTCCTCCGTAAGCACTTACAGGATCACATGACAAAGCTTTTAAATACGCGTCTTTTACATTGCTGCCTTCAGCACAGCCGCACGGATTATTGTGTTTTATTATTGCGCACGCAGTATTGTCAAATTCATGAACAAGACGCCATGCAGATTCCAAATCCAAATAATTGTTGTAAGATAATTCTTTGCCGTGAATTTGTTTTGCGGATATAGCTGAACATGTGTTTTCTTCATTGCCGAAACTGTATAAAGAAGCTTTCTGATGAGGATTTTCTCCGTATCTTAAAGAAGCAAGTTTTTTTAAAGGTATCGCTCCCTGAGAAGGAAAATCTTCATAAGACAAATAACCTGATATCATAGCATCATAATAAGCCGTATGCCTGAAAGCTTTTCCAGCCAAATTCAATCTTAAATCATCATTTATTGTTTTATTTTTTAAATTTTCGATAATCATAGAATAATCGCAAGGGGAACAAACTATCAAAACATCTTTATAATTTTTTGCTCCGGCTCTTATTAAGGTTACTCCGCCTATATCAATATTCTCTATTATGTCCTGTGAAATTTTTTTGTTTTCAGGTTTCTGTATCTTTTTTGCAGTCTCTTCAAAAGGATATAAATTAACGGCAACTATATCTATTTGTTCTATGTTATATTTTTTCAATTCTTCTATGTGTTGAGGAATGTCTCTCCTTGCAAGAATCCCGCCGTGAATCTTAGGATTTAATGTTTTTACTCTTCCGTCAAGCATTTCCGGAAAACCTGTTACGTCTGATATTTCCGTACATTCTACAGAATTCTCCTTTAACGTTTTGGCCGTTCCTCCGCTGGAAATAATATTGTACCCGAGACTTTTGAGTTCTCTGGCAAATTCAACTACTCCCGTTTTATCACATACGCTTAATAATGCTGTTGCCATTTTCTTCTCCCGTATTTTCTATAATATTGTAATATTTTTATATTCTCTGAAAGCTTTTGATATATCTTCAGCGGCAAAACCTCTTCGCAAGAAGAAGTTTGCTATTTTTTTTGTTTCCGATGCGTCTTTTCCGTCAAATTCAGGATATTTCTTTTTAATTAATTCTATTATCTGCGAATACGGCTGAATATCTTTAAAAACATCCGCTAATATGACTGCAATCGTACTGTCTTCAATATTATGACTCTTTAATTCGTTCTTAATATAAAAAGTACCTTTTGATTTGTTTTTTAAGTATTCAGCTAAATTTTTGGCAAAATTTTCGTCATTTACGTAATTTAATTCAATAAATCTTTTGATAACTCTTTCTATATCTTCAGAAACAAAACCTTTCTCAAGCAGCTTATCAGTCAAAGACTTTTTACTGTAAGCTTTATGAGAAATCAAATACAGCGCATAACTCATTATTCTGTTTGAACCGCTGTGTTTTACAACTGAATCCAACTCTAAATCACTTATAAACAAATCTTTTTTTAAAGCGAATTTTACAATAGTTTCGGCATCAATAACAACAGAAAAATCATTATCCAAAACTACTTTAAAGCTGTCTTTAAATTTCGGATATTTCTTTATTTCTAAAATTTTAGGCATTTTTACTTCTCTGTTTTGAAAAAATATTTTAGCATTTTAATAACATAAGAACAACTTGCAGAAAACAATTTTTGTTTGATTATTTACTGTGCTCGTTCATGATAAATATTGACGGTTTATTTTTATATCCGTGCAATATAAGAGTGATATTTTTCAGCAGCCCTTTGCCGGTCGAATTTGTAAAAACTGAAAAATCAGCATCCTGTTCAGTACCGGGAACAATAACCGAAAAAGTATTGAAATAAGAATTTGTTCTTATATCTATGTCTAAAATTTGATCATGCGTTGAGTTTTCTATAGGCAAAAAAGAGCTGTATTCGACATAATAAGCTTTTTCAAGTTTTGCAATAGAATAAATTAAAGATTTTCCTTCGGTAATCATTGCGTAACGAATATGTTTTAAATAGCTGAAAAACATAATCACCGTCAATGAAAAAATTATAAATAATACGATTAAAAATTCCAATGAAACTATAACTTTATTTCTTTCCATAAAAAACCTTTACGCTTAGTAGCATTATTATATGATATTTTTAAAGGATGTCAACTAAAAACTTTGTGAAATTAAATTCTTTGATTTTTTGATGATTATTATAAGAGGGGCGGGAAAAAGCAGGCTATAAATTATAAATTCATAAGCTGTTTTATATAATTTGCATAAAAGGACATAAAAATCATTGCCAGCGCCCCAACGATGATGATTGTTATTATTACTTCAAAAAGAGTGTAAGCTTTCATCGTTTTCTCCTTTTTGCTTTATTTATCTCCTTTCTCTCCTATTTATATTTTAGCTCATATAAGTATAAAATCAAGGACTTTTTTTACAAATATTTCACAAATTATATATAAATTATCTGTAATTATTGAAAATAAATATAAATTTTATATTTATTTTTCAATATTTTTTATTATTTTGCCGGATAATTTACCAATTCATAATCAGCTGAACCTATACCAAGCTCAAAAGCATATTTAAATTGTATATTATAATCAATTTCAGGGAAAATATGCTTACAAAAGTCTTTTCCAAAACGGTCGTTCACTATATCAACGCTTGCTTTATCAACTGCCACAGGATCCGCTCCGGCAACTATTCCTATGTCATCCATAAGAACTTTGCCTTTAGTTGTGTAACAATCACAAAATTTTGTTATATGATTTAAAAAATTAATGCTGAAACTTTTTTTATTCTGTAAAACGCCGTAACAATATTCAACTATTTTTTCCTGTATATTCTTTGTATTTTCGTTCCAGCCAAGCTGAAAAACATTTTTTGGACAACTTAAAACACATTCTCCGCATCCTATACATTTGTTCTTATTAAATTTGATTTTCTTATTTTCAAGCTTTAAAGCTTCTGCCGGACACCATTTAACGCAAACTCCGCACCCTATACATTTGTTCAAATCAATATCTGGATTTGCATTATGATGCATTGCGTATTTACCTGATTTGCTTCCGCACCCCATTCCTATATTTTTCAGCGCTCCGCCGAAACCTGTTATCTCATGCCCTTTAAAATGATTTAAAAATATAAAAGAATCGGAATAATAAATATCCCTGGAAATAGAAACTGTTTTACAGTGTTTCTTATTTATTTCAATGTCCACGGAAGTGTTGCCTCTTAAACCGTCGGCTATGATAACAGGACATCCGCAGTTGTCTATCGTAAATCCGTGTTTATTGGCAAGAAGCAAATGATGATATGCATCAGAGCGTTTTCCTACATATATAGTGCTTGCGTCTGTTAAAAAAGGAAACGCCGTCTTTTCTTTTGCAATGTCAGTCAAAACTTTTGTATATTCAGGTTTTATATATCCTTCATTACCGTCTTCGCCGAAATGCATTTTTATTGCAAGAAAGTGTCTTGCTTTGACATGGTCAAAAGCCCTTGCCGCTTTTAAAAACTCATATAATTCGTTTTTTCTGTTCCAAGGCAGAAAATAAACTTTTCCGGCCATATCAATCACCCTCTTTTGTTATATTTTCTCAATTGTTTTAAAGTAATGTTCATATCATCAGGCAAAGGCTGTTCGAAAACAGTCTTGTTTTTCATGCCCGGCAAAAATAATTCTATTTTTGACAGATGCAAAGGCAGTCTGGAAAGCAACGGTTTTTCTTTGTCAACGCCTTTATACCTTCTTTTTAGTTTTGACAGCATTAAAGGCTCTGAACCCGCATAAATATCATCTATTGCCAAAGGATTTCCTATAGACCAAAAATGAGCTCTTATCTGTTTTTTCCTTGAAGTTACGGGAACAGCTTCTACAAAAGCAAAATTTTTAAATTGTTCTTTAACCTCATATTTTGTAACGGAATCAAGTCCTTTCTCGCTTACGACGGTATCATTTTTGTCAACAATCAGAGATTTTCTTATTTCGCCTTTCTCTTCATCCATAATGCCGTTTACTATCACATGGTATGTTCTTTTAATTTTTGAATTTTTAAATTGTTCGGATATATAATCATATGCCTCTTTATTTTTGGCAAAAATGACTATGCCTGAAGCGTCAAAATCAAGAGATAAAACAGGGAAAGATTCCTGTTTTATGTAATCGTTCACTTGAAACAAAATTGTATTCCCGACAGGCTGGTCTTCTTTAGGAATAACAGTAATTCCTGATATTTTTTTTAAAACCAAGACATTTTCATCTTCAAATATTATATCAAGATTGTTTTGTTTCATTTTTTATTAATTCCTTAAATTCGTTTTCATTTAATATTTTTATATTTAGTTCCAGCGCTTTTTTATATTTTGAACCGGGTTCGCTGCCGACAACGACAAAATCTGTTTTTTTACTTACTGAAGACGTTGTCTTACCGCCTAAAGACAATATATAGTTTTCAGCTTCTTTTCTTGTAATAGATGTAAGTTCTCCTGTCAAAACAAAAGTTTTATTTTGCAAAGGGGAAAAAGAAGTGTCTTTTTCCGGTTCAACGGTGTTAACTTTAAGGGACTGTAATTCTTTTATCATTAATAATGTCTCAGAATTAGCAAAATAATCTTTAATTGATTTTGCAAGGACTGTCCCTATTTCGTTGATAGAAAGAAGCTGTTCTTCTGATGCCGCTATTAAATTGTCAATATTTTTAAATCTGTCGGCTAAAATAACAGCAGATTTTTCTCCTACATGCCTTATGCCTAAAGCAAAAATAAGTTTGTTCAGCGGATTGTTTCTGCTTGTTACTATAGATTCTATTAAATTATTGGCTTTCTTTTCTTTAAACAAAGAAAGCATCATAAAATCGTCGAAAGTAAGTTTATATATGTCTGCAAAAGTATGAAGTTTATTAAGTTTCAAAAGCTGATCAACTACAACTTCTCCGAACCCTTCAATATTCATGGCGTCTCTTGAAACGAAATGTTCTAAACTTCTCTGAAACTGCGCAGGGCATGAAGGATTTACGCATCTGTAATAGACGTCTTCTTCCGTTTCTTTTACAATTTTACTGTTACATGACGGGCAGAATAAAGGGGGAACAAAATAATTTTGAGATTTTTTTTCAACGACTTTAACTATTTTAGGGATAACGTCTCCGGCTCTCTCCACAAGAACGTCATCACCTTCGTTTAAATTTAACCTTTCAATTTCATCAAAATTATGCAACGTTGCATTAGATATCGTGACTCCCGATAAACTTACCGGCTCCAGCGATGCCGCAGGCGTAACGACTCCTGTTCTGCCTACCTGCAGTTTTACGGCTAATAATTTAGTAACAGCCTGTCTTGCCGGAAATTTATAAGCTATAGCCCATTTAGGACTTTTATTTGTATAACCTATAATTTTTTGCTTTTCGTAATCGTTTACTTTAACGACAACCCCGTCTATTTCATAAGGGAGCTCATCTCTTTTTTCCTGCAGATATTGTATGAATTCTAAAACTTCGCCTATATCTCCGCATACTTTTATGTCCTTTTGCACAGCAAAGCCTGCTTTTGAACAAAAATCAATAAATTCTGAATGCTTTGAAAGTTCGGCTCCGCTAACCTGTCCGAAAGAATGTATAAAAAAACTCAGCTTTCTTTCCGATGTAATTTTAGGATTTTTTTGTCGCAGCGAACCTGCCGCCGCATTTCTTGGATTGGCAAATTTAGGCAAACCGGAATCCGATAAATTGTCATTAAGCAGCTGAAAATCTTTTTTGTTTATGTAAACTTCGCCTCTGACTTCAAAAATATTAAGTTCGTTCAAATTAATGTCTATATTTTTTGAACCGAATTTCGGTAAAAAAGACTTATTATTATACATAAGTTTTAAAGGTATGTTTTTAACGGTTTTTAAATTTTCGGTTATATCTTCTCCGTATTCTCCGTCACCCCTTGTACAGCCTGAAATAAAAGAATTATTTATATAAGTTAAACTTGCGCTTAGTCCGTCTATTTTAGGTTCAACTATAAAATCCATATTGCTGCCGACAATTTTTTTAACCCTTTCATACCATTGAAGAACGTCTTCCGTTGAATAAGAATTATCCAGCGAGAACATAGGAATTTTGTGTTTGATTTTATTAAAAGTGGATGATACTGACCCTGAAACTCTTTGGGTCGGGGAATCTTTGGATATAAACTGCGGGTAAGCATTTTCCAATGCCTGCAGTTGTTTAAATAATTTATCGTATTCAAAATCTGAAATTTTAGGATCATCAAGGCTGTAATAAAAATAATCATGCTGCCTTATCAGATTTTTTAACTCTTCTATTTGCCTGGATATATTATTTATATCTTCTTGCATTAAAAGACCTTACTGTTTTTTTCTTTCATCTTTCAATTTATCTAATATACCGTTAACAAACTTACTTGAATCTCTGTTTGAATATGTTTTTGATATTTCTACGGCTTCATCAATTATAACGCTGATCGGAGTATCTTTCATATAAAGTATTTCATATGTGGCAAGTCTCATAATATTTCTGTCTATCACGGACATTCTTTTTATTTCCCAATTATCAGCTGCCTGCTCAATAAGGCTGTCTATTTGCTTTTGGTTGCCGCAAACACCTCTGAAAATTGCAATTGCAAATTCCCTGTAGGGTATTTCTACAGGTAAAATTTCATCAAAACATTTTAAAATATCCGGTTCAAGCATACAACAATTGTCATATGCATATAACATCTGTAAAGAACATTCTCTTGCTTGTCTTCGAGTTCCCATAAAAAAAAAGATCCTTTTATCTATAGTCTGATGATTATATATTTTTTACGTTTTTTTTTCAAGAAAAATCTTAGCGGCAAATTTAAACATGTTGAAAAAAACAAAAATGTAATATATAATGCGCTTACCAAATCTTTATAAAGGAGAGAAAGCAGAAAATGAAAAAATCATTTTTTATATTCTGTATGTCATTGCTGATAGCATTTTGTTCTTTTGTCACTGCAGAAGCGGCAACAAAAAAAGTAATTGAAAAAGATTCACAGGGAAATGCGATTAAAACGACAATCACGGAAACTGACCAGTACGGAAATGAAACAACAACCATTATCAATCATCAGGAAGAAGTAAATCCTCAGACACAGATTCAAGGTAATCAAATGACAGTACCTGCAGCAAACAACAATATCGTAACATCTACTCTGCCTCCGCGCCGGCAACGCCTGCGGACAATGTCCAATTACCTCCTGTCCAGCAAGAAAGAACTGTAGTTCAGCAGCAGCCAGTTCAACCTGCAGCCCCTGTTATGAAAAAAGGACTAAAACCCGGAAGTAACATATTATACGGCAGACTTGGTCTTTCAGTACCTACAAATAAGCCTGACGGCAAAATTCGTATACCGGGTTATGAACCTTTAGATTGCAGTTGGGGTGTAGTAGGTATTGAATTGGGTGCAACATATCTGCATTATATTACAAATTATTTCGCATTAGGAGCGGAATTCGGACTTGACGCTTTCTTAGGAAAAACAGATAAAAGCACCAATATTGAAGTAACCCAATCCACTGTTTTTGCAAACTTTTTACTTTTAGCGCATATATACTTAAATAACATACAGGAAGAGTCAAGATTTTACATACCTATAGGTATAGGATTTGGATCTGCAAGTTATACAGTAAGCGCCAATTATCTCGGCTATAACAGCAGCGACAGTGCTTCCGGAAGCGGAACTTGTTATGTTATAGGTTTAGGCGGAAACTGGAGAAATGATTCCGGAAATATAAGCGGATGTGAATTAAGATATACAAAATCAACTGTTGACGGAAGTGAACCTGATTCTATAAAAGACCAGGAAATAGGCATTTTCAGCATTCTCTTCTATTATGGTTTTGACTTCTAATATCAAATAAATTATTTAAGCCGGCGGCCTTTTTTTAAGACTGCCGGCTTTTTTCATGCCAAAATGCAAAAAAAATAATATAGCAACAGAATAATAAATATATACAAAACACAAATAATATAATACATAAGTACTTGTTTGTATTCAGTATTAAATGCCTGCAAACACACCTTTAACAATTTTACATATATACAAATATACTTGCTTTTGTATAAATTTACCATAAAAAACATACTTGTTAGGAAATATAATAATATATATCATACCTATTATATAACGATAAGAAACTTACCTTATCCTGTTATATTCAATCACATATTTAAGAATGGGGAGAAAGCAGATCAACCGCCCTTTATTCAAAAAAATATGTAACCTTGCCATACAGCCATTTCGATAATCCGCATATCTTTTTAATCTTAAATCAGACTTTGTTTAGATAATTTCAGAAATAAAACCTTAGAAATCTTAAAAAAATTAAAGAATAACCATTTTTTACAAACAGTAAAAAAGCGTATGTGAGTGCTATTGTATAACTTTTAAAATAAAATACAAATTACACGTTTTTTTATATTGATAAGTATAGAAAATAACTATATACTTAATATCCAACTTTAATGTTAGTTTATTTGTTTTTCATACATACAACTTAACATAATATATCTTATCGGAACTTAATAAAATAAAAAATTTGGCATATTTTTGACATTTTTTTCTATTTTTTTTATTTCTAATTTTCCCGAAAAAAATTCAAATTAAAAAAATAAGCATTTAATATTTTTACCTGAAATTTTTTATTTTTAAAATTTTTTCCAAACAATTAATTTCTTAAAAAATGATTAAAACGAAAATATAACCAATAAAAAAGATACCGAAATAAGCAAAAATATTATTTTTAGGCAAAAGAAACAAAACCTTTAAAATGATTTGGCAAAAAATTGTAATTTTACCACCGGAAACCCCTTTATTAATGAATTTTGTGATTTTTAAAAAATTTAAGAAAAATTAAGCAGAAAAGACAAGAAAGCATAAATATTATTAATATTTTATTGAAAAAAACCATGAAAGGAGATAAAAATAAGTAAAAATACTATATTTAGCCTACAATACATACAATTGTATTTTTTGCTTAATTTTATAAGAAGAAAAGATTGGACATAAAAAAATAACGGCAAACCCGTTTTGCGATTTGCCATTATTTTTATATGAAATGAATTTAATACTGTTATTATAATTGTTCGTACAAACTTACCATTTCTATAGCTGTAAGCGCCGCATCGGAACCTTTATTTCCCGCTTTTGTTCCGGCTCTTTCTATTGCCTGTTCTATGCTGTCAGTAGTTAAAACGCCGAATATAACAGGAACTTTGCTTGATAATCCGACCATTGCAACGCCTTTTGAAACCTCAGAAGAAACATAATCGAAATGAGGAGTAGAGCCTCTTATAACGCATCCTGCGCATATAATTGCGTTATATTTTGATGAATCGGCCAATTTTTTTGCAACCGAAGATATCTCAAACGCTCCAGGAACCCAAACAACTGTAATGTCATCTTCTTTTGCCCCGTGTCTTGTCAACATATCCACTGCGCCTGCAACAAGTTTATTCGTTATAAACTCGTTAAACCTTGAAACTACGATAGCGAACTTTTTGCCCGACGAATTTAACTGCCCGTTGATTATTTTCATTTTTTACTCCTTTTATATAAGCATTTTTTAAACTTTTTCCAATTTATGACCCATTTTATCTTTTTTAGTTTTTAAATACCTTTTATTTATTGAATTTGGCGGTACCTCTATCTGAACTCTTTTGTTTACTTTTAAACCGTACCCCTGCAACCCGACTATTTTTCTCGGATTATTTGTCATAAGCCTGATGCTCGAAATGCCTAGTTCACATAAAATTTGAGCCCCTATGCCGTAATCTCTCAAATCAGGTTCAAAGCCAAGGGCGACATTTGCTTCAACGGTATCCAATCCTTCTTCCTGCAGTTTATAGGCTCTCAGCTTATTTAATAAACCGATTCCCCTCCCTTCCTGATGCATATATAAAACTACGCCTGTTTTTTCTTTTTCTATCATTCTTAAAGCGTTTTCAAGCTGTTCTCCGCAGTCACATTTTAAAGAATGAAAAATATCCCCTGTTTCGCATGAAGAATGAACTCTTACCAAAACATTCTTTTTATTTTTTACGTCTCCTTTTATAATGGCCAAATGACTCTCTTTCTTAATTGTGTCTTCAAAAAGAGAAAGCTTAAAATTTCCGAATTTAGTAGGAAAATTAACTGAAACCATTTCTTTTACCAATTTTTCATTTTGTCTTCTGTACTTTATCAAATCGGCAACCGTAACAATTTTAAGTTTATGTTTCTTTGCAAAAAGAATTAAATCGTTTAGTCTTGCCATTGTTCCGTCATCTTTCATTATTTCGCAGATAACGGCTGAACTGTCAAGCCCCGCCAGCCTTGCCAAATCAACTGATGCTTCTGTATGTCCTGCCCTTACCAAAACGCCTCCCTCTCTGTATCTTAAAGGGAAAATATGCCCCGGTCTTACAAAATCGTCAGCCACGCTTTTATTGCTTGTAATAGCTTTAATTGTTTTTGCTCTGTCATACGCAGATATTCCTGTAGTAGTTCCTTTTTTGTAATCTATAGATTCCGTAAATGCGCAGCTTATTTTATCGTTGGTCTTTATACCGTGTTTTCTTTCTACAACATCTATTTCAAGTCTGTCCAAAGTTTTGCCGTTGACAGGGACACATACTAAACCTCTGCCGTATTTTGTCATGAAATTTATTATTTCAGGCGTAACTTTTTCTGCCGCGCAGACCAAGTCTCCTTCATTTTCTCTGCCCGGATCGTCAACGACGACAACCATTTTGCCGTTTTTTATATCCTTTAAAACTTCCTCAATTGATGCAAACTTTGACTTTGTTTCCATTTTATCCTCTTAAATAAACCCGTTTTCTTTAAGCATTTGTAAAGAAATATCCGTTTCTTTATTCTTATTATTCAACATTTTTTCGACATACTTTGCCAAAATATCCAATTCTATATTTACGATATCATTTATTTTTCTTGTTTTAAATATCGTTTTATTAAAAGTTTCAGGTATCATTGTAACGCTAAAATCCGTATTGCCGCATTCTGATACGGTTAAACTTATTCCGTCAACGGCAATAAAACCTTTATCAACTATATAATTTTTCATTTTTTCATTTATTTTAAATTTAATAAAATAAAAATTTCCGGCCTTTTTGATATCGGCAACAGCCGTTGTAGTATCTATATGACCGTAAACGATGTGACCTCCCAGCCTTGAATTAAGCTGAAGAGCCCTTTCTAAATTTACTGATGAATTTTTTTGCAGACAAGATATATTTGTTAATTTGCTTGTAGTCGGACTGTAATCAAAATCAATCAAATTATTTGAAATTTTCGTAGCCGTCAAACATACGCCGTTTACGGCAACGCTGTCGCCGATTTTTATTCCGTCAAGATTTGTTTCTACTCTTATCGCCGAATCGGCAAAATCAATAATTTTACCTACATCTTCAATTATCCCGGTAAACATTAAAATTTTCCTCTTAACAAAATATCGTTTCCAAACCTTTTTATAGTTATGTCTTTAAGTTTTAATGAATCTTTTATATAATCGCAGCCGTCTCCCTCGACAAAAGTCTTAGCATTTCTCCCGCCGACTATTAAAGGAGCCGTAAAAAGCATTATTTCGTTTACTTTTCCTGTCTTTAGAACCGAAGCGTTTATTTCCCCTCCGCCTTCCACAAAAATTCGTTTCAATGACATATTGTGAAGTTTATCTATAATTACGTTAAAATCTTGTTTTGCCGACTTAAAATCAACAGGCATCAATTTTACAAAATCTTTTAAAAAATAGACCGGTATATCTTTAATATTTTCGTCATAAAAAATAATTGTCGGAATCTTTGAATTGATTATTTTATAATCTGACGGCGTAGCCAGCTTTTCATCCAGTATTATACGCACCGGATTTTTACCCTTATTATGCGACGAGAGCAAAGGGTTATCTTTAAGAACGGTGTTTGTCCCGACAAGTATTGCATCGTATTCAGTTCTTGTCTTATGCACAAAATCTCTTGATTTATTGTTTGTTATCCATTTTGAATCGCCTTTTGACGTTGCTATTTTCCCGTCAAGAGAAACAGCCGATTTTACCGTTATGTAAGGCTTTACTTTTTTAATATGATTTATATATTCTTTATTTAATTTAACAGCTTCTTTTTCGAGAATCCCGGTAATTACTTCTATTCCGTTTTCCGTTAATTTTTTAAAACTTTTACCGTCCGCATGCGAATTTGGATCACTCATTGAACATACGACTTTTTTTATTTTTGATTTTATTATAAGATCCACGCATGGAGGACGTTTCCCCCACTTGTTGCACGGTTCAAGATTCACATATAAAACACAGTCTTTTGATTTGTCTCCGGCAATTCTGATAGCTTGGGCTTCGGCATGTTCCGCGCCGAAAAATTTATGATAGCCTTCGGCAATTACTTTTCCGTTTTTTACCAAAACACAGCCTACCATAGGATTAGGATATACATATCCGCGTCCCTTTGAAGCTAAATTTAACGCTGCCTGCATAAATTTTTTATAATCTTCCATAAAAACAAAAAACTCCGAAATAAAAAATAATTTCGGGGAAATATAAAACAAATATAATATCTTCTTTCATCCGGACTTTACCGTCGGCATCTGATTTTCACAGATTCAATCCGCTTTTAAAGCAGACTCGTAGGCTCGCTTAACTTACAGCTCACTACCGGCAAGGATTTTCACCTTCCCCGAAGACTTTTGAGATATTCTACATTATTTTATAAAAAAAAGAAAGCTTCGGATATTTCTACGCTGAGATTTTAAAAGCAAAGGCATTGTTTTTTATTATATTTTTAGTATAATAACAGAATTCGAAGAGTTACGTATTTTTATAAAATTTATTTATATAGAAGGGTTAAAATGTTTAATTATCTTTTTAAGTTATTTTCAAACGATTTGGGAATTGATTTGGGAACGGCCGCCGTGCTTGTTTACGTAAAAGGACAGGGTATTGTCTTAACCGAACCGTCCGTAGTGGCGATGGACAAAGAAACAAAGAATGTTTTGGCAATCGGTACGGAAGCTAAAAAAATGTTGGGCAAAACCCCTGCCAACATTGTGGCGGTAAGGCCTTTAAGAGACGGTGTCATAGCGGATTTTGCCGCAACCGAAAAGATGATAAGATATTTTATTAAAAAAGTTAACAAATCAAAAAGACTTCTTCATCCTAGAATAGTAATAGGCGTACCTTCGGGAATTACCGAAGTTGAAAGAAGAGCCGTAAGAGAATCTGCAGAACAGGCAGGAGCCAGAGAAGTCCATATAATAGAAGAACCTATGGCAGCTGCTATCGGCGCAGGAATTCCTATACAGGAAGCCGAAGGCAATATGATTGTCGATATCGGCGGAGGAACTACCGACGTAGCCGTAATATCGCTCGGCGGAATGGTAGTCTCAAAAGCAGTCGACATTGCCGGAGATAAAATGGACGAAGCTATCGTCCAGTATTTCAGAAGAAAATATAATTTGCTGATCGGCGACAATACAGCAGAAATCGTTAAAATAGAAATCGGTTCGGTATTTCCTATGACGGAAGAATTGAGCATGGAAGTAAAAGGAAGAGACCAGGTAACAGGTCTTCCAAAAACAATAGTCGTAACATCCGAAGAAATACGTTCTGCATTATCGGAACCTGTAAAATCAATAGTTGAAGTTATAAAAGACACTCTTGAAGAAACTCCTGCGGAATTATCGGCAGATTTAGTCGACAGAGGAATTGTTTTGGCGGGCGGCGGAGCGTTATTAAGAGGTCTTGCTGAACTTTTAGCACAAGAAACGGAATTGCCTATCAACATTGCCGACGATCCTCTAACTTGTGTTGTCAGAGGAACCGGAATATATCTGGAAGAACTTGATAATATAAAGTTTGCTCAAAAAAGAAATATTATCTAACAATTATATTCCTTATATAAATTATGACCTTTAATTCCAATAATAAATCAGACAGGAATGCTAATAAGCTTTTTTGGGTATTGGTTTTTATTTCTGTATTTATGATTTCGGCAAGGCTGACACCGACCATACAGGCGATGAAATACCTTGCATATTCTATACTGTCGCCTACAATAAAATTCACTTCCGATTCTTTTACAGGCACAAACAATCTTATATTTAACATATTGAATATAATCAAAGTAAACCAGGAAAACATAAAATTAAAGAAGCAAATTCTCGATTTATCCGACCAGCTCAAAGACTACCAGTCTTTAATAGACGATAATACAAGGCTCCGCCAGCTTTTGGAACTGCCGCAAAAAAATAATTCCACTACGGTATTTGCAAACGTAATTATCAGAGAACCTTCCCAATGGTTTCAATGGATGATTATCAACAAAGGTTCAAAAGACGGCATAAAAAAAGATTCACCGGTAATTGCAATCGTAAACAATTCACAATATTGCGCTTTCGGAAGAATTGTGGAAGTTTTCAAATCGACTTCTAAAGTCGCCCTGCTTACAAATTCGCTTTCTTCAATACCGGTACAAATAAAAAACTCTCAAATTGACTGTCTGGCAGACGGATATAATTCACAATATTTAAAATTAAATTATATACCGCAGTCTGTAGACTTAAAAATAGGCGATGAAATTATTACAAGCCAGCTGAATTCTTCTTTTGATAAAGGACTTGATATCGGTAAAATCGTAAAAATATCAAAAATAAATGCAGGAGAGTACAGCGATGTGAGCGTAATGCCGTATTCTCAAATGGAAAGAGTTTATGAAGTTGTAGTATTAGTTCCCAACGAGGTCAATTAATTTATGTATTCTTTTATAATATCTTTTATTTATTATCTTATTCTTGTCATACTTCAATTTGTATTGTCAAAATACATATCGTTCGGAGGAATATATCCTAATTTCATCCTTATGTTTATAGTTTACCAGGCTTTAAACAAAGGAGCTCTTAAAGGAGAACTTCTTGGCTTTTTATACGGCTTAACATGGGATATTTTATCGACGGACGTTTTCGGTATCAGAACGTTAACTTTTACGGTATCAGGATATTTAGCCGGCAAATTTAACAAGAAACTTAACAAAAACCAGCCGTTAACGCAGGTTATAGTAATGGCTATTTGTCTTATAGTATCACAATTCGGCATAAGCTTAATTTATATAATAATGCCGAATGAAATCTCAGGCACGTCTTTTGAACTCACTCACCTTGTATGGCTGTCGATTCTTTATAATTTAGTGCTTACGCCTTTAGTATTTAAGGTCTTCTCCGGAATTGATAAAAAGCTTAATTATTAATTCTGGTTAATAACTCTCATTCTTTTCCATTTTCCTGTTCTGTATCTCAAAAAGAAAGAAACAGCCAGAACAATAATATTTGTTGTCAAAATTGTCCAGCTGGTATACAGTCCGCCGAGTTTAAAAATAAGAATTATTACCGTTAAAGGTATTATAATGACGCAAAGAACCGATAATATAAGCGTTTTCATAACAAAAGCGGTATCTCCTGCTCCTTTTATTGCAAAAGAAAATATTATGCAGATAGGATCGCCTACTGCATATACCGCAAGAAATTGCAGCAAAGTTATACAAATAGGATAGATTTGATTATAAAGCTCCGGAGGATAATCTTTTAAAAACGGCGCTATGAAAAAATCAGCTAAAAACAAATAACAGCTTATTACAAACAAAACATGTACAAAAGCTATATGCAAAGCGGAATAAACGCTTCTTACAGCAAGAAATGTATTATTTCTGCCCAAATTTTGTGCGACCATTATAGAAGTAGTCATTCCCAAACCCAAAACAGGCATAAACATAAGCATATTAATATTCAATACTATCGTACTTGCCGTAAGCGCAAGCGTGCCTATTTTGCCGATAACGAATACAAAAAACGTAAAGCCTGCCATATCAAAAAAGAATTGAATTCCGTTTGCAAAACCATAATTCCACAATCTTTTTAGAAATGAAAAATCTATACGAATATTTCTTGTACTGAAAAGACCGTCGTTGTTTTTTGAAGTAATCAATACAATGTATATCACCATCATTATGAACGAAGATATAATTGTAGCGATGCCGGCTCCTCTTATTCCCAAATTAGGAAATCCTAATTTGCCGAAAATTAAAATATAATCCAAGATACAGTTTATCGTTATTGTAACAATATTTATAAGAACGATAATTTTAGTTTTGCCCTGTCCTGCATAAAAACCTGAAAAGCTGGAACATGCAAGCGCGGGAAAAGCTCCGTAACACAATATTTTAAAATATGATATCTCTTTTATCATAACATCATGATTATGGTTTATTATCCCGAATATGTCTTTTGAAAAGAAAGAAATTAACAACAATACCGCGGCTCCGGCAACAGCTAAGTATACGCCCTGCCATACCGCAGGACCTATTTTTTCATAATCTTCTCTGCCGTAGTACTGTGCAATAAATACGTCAACATAGCTTACTGTCCCGACAAATAAGCTCATAATGGTAAAGTTTAAAACTCCGGCAGGCAGAGACGCCGCCAAATCAATTTGCGAATGCCATGACAAAAACATTCTGTTTATAAACTGCTGGATTGAAATCATGCCTGTACAGATAATAAGAGGAACAGCTATGTTTAAGAATTCCCCGTATCCCGCTTTGCACTTGTAACGTTTAATAAATTTTAAGAATATTTTTTTTATCATCATTTTTTTAATTTATAAATTATTTTTTAGAGAAAAGGATATTAAATCAAATCGTGCTGCACATTATAGAAGAGAACACAAATATGTAAAATCCTGCTCCGGAATTGCAGATTATAGCATATCTGAGTAAAGTTTTTCATGTTGCTTTATCATATACTCTATTGAAAAGCTGTTGTCTATAGAATTTCTTGCAGTTTCTCCCATCTGCTTTCTTATATCAGGATTTTTTGCCAGAAACAATATTTTTTCAATGCTTGTTTCTATATCATAAGGACGAATCAAAAAACCCGTGCAGTTGTCTTTTATTATTTCAATCTGTCCGTCAACGGCATTGACTACTGGAACAAGCCCGCAGCTCATTGCCTCTATAGTGGAAATAGGCAGCCCCTCCCATAGAGACGTCATAACAAAAACATCGCTTGAATTTAAGATATTCGAAATATCTTTCCTCCATCCTATAAGGCAAATGCTGTCCGATATTCCGTAATTTTTTATTAAAGTTTCAAGCTCTTTTCTTCCTTCGCCGTCTCCGACTATGACAAATTTAAAATTTTTATTATCTTTTACCATTTTACCGGCAATTCTGACAAAATCAGGCAAATTTTTCTGGGGTTTAAAAGGTCCTATCGTAGTAACTACAAAATCTTCCCCGGAAAATTTCAGTTCTTCCCTTAAAGAAGGTTTTAATTTGTAATTTTTAAAATTATCGATGTCTATCCCGAGTCTTATATATCTGTATTGTTCTTTTTTCCCTATTTTATTTTCCAGTCCTTTATTGATATTTTCGACGCTGACAGGTATCAGATATTTTGATATTTTAGCGCCGATTCTTTCAAGAAAGACAAACATTTTTTTCTTTGCTTTTTTTTGAGTATCGTTAAAGCTAAACCCGTGTATTGTATGAACAATGCCGTTAATACCGGCCAATTTTGCCGCAAACCTTCCGACGATTCCTGCTTTTGAAGAATGAGTATGCACAACGTCCGGACGTTCTTTTTTCAATATTTTATATATTTTAAAAACGGCTTTAATATCCTTCAGAGGATTGATTTCTCTTATTAAATCATCAATAAAATAAACTCTTATTTTGCCGGAAATTTCTTTATCAAGTATCCCTCCGCAGCCGCAGATAAGAAAAGGATCAAATCTGTTTAAATCTATTTTTTCGCAAAGAGCGAGGGCAACTTTCTGGGCTCCGCCGAGTTCCAACTTTGTAACGATTATGCATAGTTTAATTTTTTTCATTTTCTTTTGTTCAATTTAAGCGCAAGATTTTTTGCATCAGTAATATTTTTTTCTATAAAAGAATATTCCCAAGCTCCGTATCTTCCTGTAGTATAAATATTATTTTTGTTTAAAAAATCGTTTATAACTTCAAGAGTTCTCTTTCTTTTTTTATCAAAAATCACATAAGCGCAAGGCATATCGACAACGCTGACTGCCTTGATTTCGTCGTCAGTATTCATTATCCCCGCTTTTTTTAAATACTTAACCGTATCTTCGCATTTGCTGTCGTATTTATTATCTGCATCTGAAAATTCGACATATAAAGAATAAGATTTTTCAGGAGCCAGTTTGCTGCAGGCGTTTGAATAAATGCCTACTCTGTAAAAAGGATATTCTTTATCAGGGAAATATATCCAGTGTTTTCCCTGAATTAATTTCGGAAGTTCTTTTTTATACTTAATGCCGATATTTACGCACCTTACTGAAGAAGATGAAAGATTCTTCAAACAATTTAATATATTCTGCGGAGGATTCTGCAGCTGTTTTATAAGTTCAGGCAGAGGCTGTGTAGATATTAAATTATCATAAAAATATTTTCTGCCGCCGGCATAAACTGTTTTATTTTCCCAGTCTATCTTCTCCGTTTTTACATCAGTTAAAACACTGTGCTTTATTTTTTTAAACAAAGCTTCAACAACAGCGCCGCAGCCTTTTTCCGGAGGATAATAAAATTCGCTGTTATAACCGTATTTTACGTCATTTTTTTTATAAGCTGCTTCTATAATGCTTTCGGCGGAAGGTTTTGGCACAAAAGGAGCCGTCCATGCCGCAGTCAATTTTTTTAAGTCATAACTCCAAAGTTTTTGGTTGTAAGGCTGCATAAAATATTTTGTTATTCCGTCACCGAACATGGCTTTAGACCAGTCAATAAAAGGCATATCGTCATAAATTTTGACATTTTTTCTGTTCTTTATTCCTTTTATACATTCCTGTTTTTCTTTCTCGCCGAGATAATATAAATTAGCCTGAAAAGGAAAAGGGATTTCTCGCCCGCGAAAATATATTACGGCATTTCTTTTTACAGTTAAAAGCTTTTTGCCGAGTATTTTTTCAAGAAAATCTTTTATTTTTTTATCTTTTATATGTATAAAATGTCCTGAATAATCAAACGTAAATTCTCCGTCTTTAAAAGATTTGCAAAGACCTCCGGCGACAGATTCTTTTTCAAATATAATGCATGCGTCTTTTGAAAAATATCCGAAAGACAATCCGCTTATTCCTGCGCCTATGACTATATTATTTGGCATATTTAATCTACTTTTATTTTTGATAATTTAACCGCAATAAAAATTAAAACTATTACAATAAAACTGAAAAGCATTAGAGCCAAAGACTGAGACAGGTTAACAGTTAAGTACGCCGTTATCCCGAGCACAAAACAAGCCGCATAAACGAAGAGCAGTATTTGTTTCCTCGTATATCCTATTTTTTCAAGTCTTAAAGGGAAATGGTCTTTACTTCCAAGAAAAGGGTTTTTGCCTTTTCTCATTCTCATAATGCTGACAAAAACAGTTTCATACACAGGAACAGCCAAAATCAGCAGAGGAGCAAAAATACCTATAGGATTTATTTTTGTGTAAGACGTCCCCATTGCTATCGTCGCAAGAATAAAGCCTATTGATAAACTGCCTGTATCACCCATAAATATTTTTTTGTTTTTTGACAAATTATAAGGAAGAAACCCGAGACATCCGCCGGCCAAAGCAATAGAACAAAAATTGACATAAATCATCTCACTCGGCAGCGCTATAACAAAAAAGAATAAAGCGGCTATCGCAGCAATACCGCAGGATAAACCGTCCATAATGTCAATAATATTAAACGCGTTTGACAAACCTATAATCCACAGCATGCTCAAAATTACGGAAAGAAAATAATTCTCTATAAAATTAATCCTGATGTCGAAAAAAACAATTACAACCACACAGGCGGCAATCTGTATAAAAAATTTAAATTTAAAACCTAATCCGCCTTTTTTGATATCGTCAAACAAACCGAGCAGCAGCATTAAAAAAGAGCCTATAAACAAAGATCTTATGCTGTTTAACGTTCCCGTAGGGAAATGCGTAATAAACCTTATAATAAGCAAACTTATCAGCCATCCGCTCCATATGGCAAGTCCGCCAAGATACGGCGTGCTTATTTTATGGGTTTTGACCTCCGTAATAGGTCTGTCATATATATCGAATTTTACGGCTGCATATCTAAACAGAGGCGTCAGCACAACAGCGCTTAAACAAGCTGACAAAAAAGTGATTAAGAATAAAAATTCATTTGTCATTTTAGAATAACCCGTTCCATTTATCAGTATTATATTTTGAAGACGCTATTATGTCTGCATCCGCAATTTCAAGATCATCCAATTTACTTACTTCAACGGCGCATTTTAATGTTTTTGAAATATTTTCAAAAAACTCGCAGGCAAAAGCATTAATCTGTTCTCCGCTTAATTTTATATGTATTGAACCCTCAACCAAAATTCTTTTTCCTCTTCTTCTCTGACATGACCCTACGACTTTTCTCCCTTTGAAAAAAACGTCGTCTTTATAAAATGTTTTAACGCATGATATGTCTTTATGCGTCGTATCTATTTTTTTTTGTTCATCGCATATTATACCTATTTTTTGAAGAGCTTTTTTAATTTCATTATGAATAATTTTATATGTTTCTTCCTGGTTATAAATATAAGACCACAGTTCGTCAGATATTACCAGAGAATACGATAAATCAGAATCGTGTAATACAGCCAGTCCCGCCGTCATTCTTCTTACAACAGGATAATTGTTTTCATTTTTTATATCCGATTTTTTCTGAAAATATCCTATCGTATATCCCGGTTCCGACCAGGTATAAAATCTTAATACCGGTGTAAAATCGTCTTTTATAAAAAACATCTCGTCTATTGCCATATTCATCTGACAATTTCTTGATATATCAACTATACATCTTAAATTCATAATATGCTGTCCGTATTAACAAGTTTTTATTTTATATTTCATTCTTTGAAACTGCTTCGAGAAAAGCATCGACAACCGCCGGATGAAATTGCTTGTTTTTATTTGATTCTATTTCTTTAATTACTTTTTCTTTTTCCAAACCTTTTCTGTAAGGTCTGTCGCCAAGCATAGCGTCATAAGCGTCGGCAACAGATATTATCGTCGCTATCAGAGGGATATTGCTGCCCGACAGTCCGTAAGGATAACCGGAACCGTCATACTTTTCATGATGAAATTTCACGCCTAAATTTGCAATCTGCAGCTCGCTTATCGGTTCAAGTATTTCAGCTCCCATAGCGGGATGTTTTCTGATTAAATCTATTTCATCATCGGATAATCTTGTAGGCTTGTTTAATATGCTTTCTGGTATTCCGATTTTTCCTATATCATGCAACAAAGCCGAAATTCTCAGAGAATCTTCAAAAGACTGAAAATCAGATATTAATTCTCTCGGTAAATATTTTACCAAAGCCATTGAATATTTCATAACTCTTTCGGCATGTCCGTGGGTATAAGTATTTTTTATATCTATCGCCGTAGCCAAAGTTTCCACAGTATTTAAAAGAAGCTGTTTGTTTACGTCAAGCTGCTGCTTGATGTCTTCAAAAAGCTTTGCATTTTGTATAGCCATAACCACATCTGAAGCAAGAACTGTAACAAATTCTATATCGTCATCAGTAAAATCCTGGTCATCAGTTTTGCCGCCTATAAAAAAAACAACCGTCAAATCTTTTCTGAAAAAACCCGGAACTATAAGCTCGGCTCTGTATAAAGACAATTCATTTTCCAAATCCGTGAAAAAATCAGCCAGCTCTTTGTTATCTTTATTTTCTTCTTTTAATTTTTGAATATGAGAAAGCAAAAGATATTCTCTGTAATTAGCAGACAAATTTGGATTGGAAAAAAAATTTATTATAGGATTTGTGTTCCTTATTTTTGTAAAGCCGACAGGTATTTTAAGACCTTTTTTCCCTCTTGACACTTCAATTATATATTCGTGGTTAGTTTTGTTATAAAGAAATAATCCCGCATGTTTAACGTCTAAACTTCTCGTAACCGTCCTGATGACAAGCTTTGACAAAAGATTAGCGTCATGAATCAAAATCATCTGCTTTGCCACTTTCGACAAATAATTCCTAAAATCCTTTTTCTGTTCCATGATATGTTAAATATAATTTAAAATCTTTTCTTTCAAATCGGCTAAATCTATAGGCTTTTGCAAATAGTCAGTCGCTCCCAAAGAAATCACGTTGTCTCTGTTATCGGCGCTTATGCTTCCCGTAATCACAATAACTTTGGCATTCGGATTCATTTTCCTTATTTTTTTTAAAACTTCAAGTCCGTTAATTCCGCCTAAATGAATATCAAGGAAAACGCAGTCAAACTTATCGGTTTGATAATAATTCAACGCTTCTTCTCCTGAAATAGCGGTAACGCTGTCTATATTCAGTCTTTTTAAAAACCTGGCCATAAAAGCTACTATTTCTTCTTCGTCATCAACTATTAAAACTTTTTTATTCACAGACTTTCCCTCAAAACTATATGTTTTTAGTATAACATAAGATTATATATTTGGCAACTCAATAATTATATCTGTTCCATGCATATAAGTAGATTCAAACCATACTTTGCCGTTATGATTTTCCTCAACCATCCTTTTTACTATATACATGCCTATTCCTGTTCCTGACTTAGATGATGATTTTGTAGTAAAAAAAGGAATAAATATCTTTGCCATGTTTTCTTCTTTTATTCCTATTCCGTTATCCGAAATTTTAAAAACATCCGTTTTTTCTTTTTTTGTCAAAGAGATTTCAATTTTAGGCACAAAACTAAGCTGCTCGTCTTTCTTCAGCATAGAAAATTTTTCATCTATAGCTTCATATGCGTTATCTATCAAATTATATATAACTTCCATCATTTGTGATTTCATCGCAAAAATTACGTCATGATCTTCAAAATTATTTATAATTTTCAATTTTTTAGACAAGCGGTGTTTAACTTTTAAAAGATCATACGCCAAATCAACGATTTCTTTTAACTGAAAAACCTCAAACATTCTGTATCTGGACTCTATCTTTGCATAATCAAGTATTCCTTTTATAACGTCATCGGTTTTTTCAACGTTGTTTTTTAAAGATTCTGACAATTCCTCAAGATATGTAAACGAATCTTTGAGTTTTTTGTTGTTTTCTATTATATTGTCATTTGATGTTTTGCAGTCTTTAATTTCATACTTTAATTCGCCCGATATCATTGAAAATTGGTTTAATCTGTTCCTTATTTGATGCGCAATTCCTTCTGCGAGTCCTCCTATGGAAGCGAGTTTTTCGGCTGTAAAAATTTTTTCCTGCGCATGTTTGTATTCATCAAAAAACAGGCAGTTTTCCATGGCAAGAGATGTTTGTCTTGCCAGCATTTTAAAAATACTTATATCATCTCTGGTAAAAATATCCCTGTTGTTTTTTTCACCGATAACCATAAAGCCTTTGACCCCTTCAAAAAAAGACGGCACTACCAAAGCCGCTCTGAAAGGAAGAACAACTGAATGAGCTATATACTGCGGCATTTCGTCAAATAAAAAAGGCTCTTCTTTATGGCGTACAAAATTCACAAAAGGATGATCGTAATCATAAGAAAACATCAACTCGTTTGTTTTGTTAGAAAAAGATCTTAAAATTTTTATTTCAAAGCTCTGCTCATGCTTATTTTCGAGAAAAATGGCTACAAAACTGACTTTTATCGTCTTTAATACGATAATTGCTATAAGCTTCAGCAGTCTGTCTAAATTATGCTCTTTTGCCATGCCGCTGGCTGCATGTATAAGCAAATTTTGATAATGTTTATTTTGCGCAAGCAAAACTTCTTCCGCTTTAACGATAACTCTTTTGTATACGATAAAACAGCCTATGGTCAGCATAAACGATAAAAAATTAGATATATAGATATTTGTAGAAGAAACTAAAATATAATTTGAAAGAATTAAAACCAAAAACAGCATAAAAATAAAAATCAAAAATTTTATTAAAGTAACTTTAACGTTTGTTAAATTAAAACTTGAAATTATTATTGTAGATGAAATAAGGCAAAATAAAGTCGTCAAATACAATATAGGCTCAAAAACGAAAATATCATAAAAAAACAAATTGTCGAACAAAAATAAAATCAACGATAACAGAAAAACAAGCATCATATATATTACTTTTTGTTTTTTAATAGAAGTCACTTCATCTTTCTGTATATATTTGTATGAATTGTATACAGGCCACAAAAACATTACAATACTGTAGGCGATAAACAATATGTATAATTTACCGGCCTCCGGATAAATTCCCCACGAGTTTCCGGTCACTTCTTTAATCATTAAATCTGAAAACACTGTTAAACTTATAAAAAAGAAAGGCGGCAGCAAAAGCAGCAAATACTGAATTTTTTCCAATTTAATTTTAATGAACGTGAAGATTAAAAGAAAAACAGCCAAAGGGAAGAATGCTATTCCGACGAAACCTATTTTTGCCCAAACCAAAGCCGTGCCTAAATTATAAGTTCCTGACATTTGGGCGTATGAAAAAAGCAAAATAAATATAGTGAACGCCAATGCAAAAAAATTAAATGAAATCTGCGATTTTTTATTTTTTATAAAAACATAAACGGATAATATAATAGCTACAATAGAAGATATATAAAGAAAATTTTGATATAAGCTGTACATGCTTTCCTTTAAATGTAATAAAATTACAATTTTTTTACATCAAAATCTATAGTTGCGCTTTTATTTTTTAGGTTTGATTACGTCAAACCCGGTATATTTTCTCAAAACTTCAGGAATAATGACAGAGCCGTCTTCCTGCTGATAATTTTCAAGTATTGTAGCAAAAGTTCTGCCTACTGCAACCCCTGAACCGTTTAATGTATGGACAAATTCCCTCTTTTTAGTAGAGTTATTTTTTGATTTTACGTTCATTCTTCTTGCCTGGAAATCTTTAAAATTTGTGCATGAAGAAATTTCCCTGTACATCTTTTCAGCGCTCATCCATGCTTCTATGTCATAAGTTTTTGACGAACCGAATCCTATATCTCCGGAACACAGACAAACGACCCTGTACGGAATTCCCAGCAGCTGCAAAACGTTTTCAGCATCTGCAGTTAACAATTCCAGCTCTTTCGCAGATTCTTCCGGTTTAACAAATTTAACCAGTTCAACTTTATTAAATTGATGATTTCTTATCAAACCTCTTGTGTCTTTTCCGTAAGTGCCTGATTCTCTTCTAAAGCATGCGGAATAAGAAACATACTTAATAGGAAGCTGAGAATCATCCAAAACGTCCCCTCTGTGAATATTTGTAACTGAAACTTCCGCCGTAGGTATAAGATACATTTCATCATCAGGACATCTGAATAAATCTTCCTCAAATTTAGGAAGCTGTCCGGTTCCTTTCATAGAAGCTTTATTTACAAGGTACGGAGCCATTATTTCCTGATATCCTTTCTGTTTGTGCGTTTCAAGAAAAAATGAAATTATTGCTCTTTCCAAAGCGCATCCTTCATTTTTTAACAAAGCGAATCTTGAACCTGAAATTTTAGAAGCAGTTTCAAAATCCAAAATACCCAAATTTTCGCCTATTTCCCAATGATGTTTAGGTTTAAAAGAAAATTCAGGCGCAGTCCCGAAAGTTCTTACGACAACATTATCTTTTTCATCTTTTCCCGTAGGCGTAGTTTCATCAGGAATATTAGGAAGTCTCATCAGAAAATCTTCAATCTGGTTTTCTACATTTAAAAGATATCTTTCTTTTTCCTGTATTCTGTCGCGGAGCTGGTCCAATTCTTCCATTAAACCTTTTTCAGGTTCTTTGCCTTCCCTTTTTAACTTGCCTATTTTTTCCGAATCCGTATTTCTTCTGAGTCTGTCCTGCTCTATTTCGGCAATTATAGACCTTCTTTCATTATCCCAGTCAATAAGCTGGTTTAAGTTAATATTTTCACCTCTGCGCAGCAATCCCTGTTTTACAAAATCAATATTCTCTCTAAAAAGCTTAATATCAAGCATTTTTCAAACTCCTTATAAATAAACGAATGCCACCAATGGGATTTGAACCCATGATCTCCGCCTTGAGAGGGCGATGTCCTAAACCGCTAGACGATGATGGCATTTATTCTCAATAAATTCCCGTCTCAAAAAAATTTAAAATTATTTTGCTTATTGTATCAATTACAACATATTATTTCAACTTATAAATAAAATTTTATCTGCAAACTTTTTATGTTTTTTTGTTACTGCAAATTTTACGCCGTATTAATTTTAATAATTTAATATAATTACTGTAGTTTTTTCTTTGCTTATTTGCGCCGAATAACAATAAAAATTAAGCAGGATGGCAATAATTATTAACGGGATAAAATAAAATTCATAATTTGTTTTTTTTATTTAAAAATTCTTTAAGTCTCTGGATTCTGGCAGGCTTTCTCATAAGTCTGCTATTCAAAGGACATTCTGTATACTTAGGCCATTTACTAATCTTTTTACAATACGTTTATGCCGTCTTATTAATTTTAAATTTTAAATTTTCTAAAACAGCGCATATAAGACACTTATTGATGATTTTTATTTCTTTTCTGATTTTAAACGGAGAAAAATTCTTACTGATGGATTACGCCGCCTGTATTATCTATGCTTCTTTAATTATTTTATCCTCATATATTTTATTGTGGTTTATTAATCTGAAATTGCATAAAAAGAAATTTGTTATTAAAACTAATTATATTTCGTCAATTTTTGAATTTATGCTGATTTTGTCTCTTCTGCTGACAGGAAACAACAGTTTAACTTCTAAAATTTTAGCCGTAAGCCTGTTTGACGTTTTCTTTCAAATAATTGTTTTAACGGCAATCTTGCATTTGAACAAGCGTTTTAATATGTTATCGATTGAAGAAAAATGATAAAAGAAACTATATAACACATAACTGTAAAATTCAGCCATAATGCAAATTTTTTGCTGTATCTGGCTTGTTTACCTGTTATTTTCGTATAAATCTTTGACGCTGCCGACATAACCGACAACATTATCAGTGAAGAAAAAAAAGATATGAAAATTATCAAAAAAAACAATATTCCTATTGATATTATAAAGTTGTTCAACAAACCGATCAGAACAATCTGCTGGTCAATAAAATAATACAATATAAACGATATTATTCCCAAAACAATAAAAAATGAAATTTTATTTTTATAAAACATAATTAAAAAGTTTTTATCATACTCCTTAGCTCTTCGACAGCATCGTCATTACCGCAATAAGCGGCTGTTTTTAAATATCTTACCGCTTCAGGCACCATATTTAATTTTTTATAACTCATGCCTATATAGTAATTTATCATATTATTATTGGCTTCTTTTTCCAATCCTTTTTGGTACCACTTTACAGCTTCCTGATAATTTTCTTGTTCGTAATATATATTACCTATTTTGTAATATGGAAGCACATAATCCGGATTTATCGATATTACCTGCTTATAATACTGCTCCGCATTAACAAAATCTTTTTTTATTCTGTATATTTCGCCCATACTGCAATATGCTGAAATATAATTTTTATTGTCGTCTATAGCTTTCTTATAATACTGTATGGCTTCATCCCATCTTGACTCTTCAAAATACGTGTACGCAATAAATCCGTAAAACTCGCTTATGTTTTCAATATGTTCGATCAATGCCTTTTTGTACCAGATTCTTGCATATTCAAAATTTTTTGACTGCTCGTAAATTTGCCCTATTAAGCGGTATGACAACTTATTTTTTTTATCCATTTCTATGCTTTTTTGGAGATATTTGATTGATTCTTCGGCGTCTTCATGCAAAAATGAAATTTGCAGCTTGGCATAGTATGTATATCCTAAAAGATAGTACAGCTCGGAAGACGGATGATTATTCAACGCTTCTTTAAGATAGTCTTTTGCTTTTTTATAATCGCCAAGCTTTATCAATGAATTGGAAATGTTTATATAAACATTTTCATCGACGAACCCCATAGAAATTAACTTTCTGTAATACCTTGCAGACTGCAGAAAATTTTCATTTATAAAATAAGAATTTGCCTTATTTAAAAAATTATCAACGGAATAATGTTTATTTTTTACAAAATAAACAATACCCGAAGACAAAAAAAATAAAATTGTAACTGCCAAGCTTATTTTATAATTTAAATTTTTTATGTTCATTATCGGATAATTGTATTATTTTTGCCGATTTATTGCAAAATATAATAAAAGGTTAGATAAAATTATTGGTTATTTTTATGTCTGTTTGCAAGAAGTTTATGCAGTTCTTTATATGCCGATATTAAATTTTCTTTAAAAATATATGAATATTTGAGAACCATTATTTTATAATATCTTACTTCTTTTATTTGATTTTTAATTTCAAGTCTTTTTATCAGTTTCAAAAACTCATTATGCCGTTTACTCTGCATTTCGTGTCTTCCGTTCTGTTTGCTATTGATATTTTATACAACTAATTGATAAAATAAAGCCAGGACATTAAAGACACCGCAAAATGTTTTAATGCTTTTTTCAGTTTGTTTATAAAAAACAAACCGCCTAGCTTTTTTGCATATATTTTGTGATTGTCTGAGATATTAAAATTATTTGAGTTTGACACTCTTATCTCCTTGTTCATTAAAACATTGTTTATTAACTTTTTGCCCTATATGTTGATTTTATGATAATAAAATAACATAGAGTTGCTGTTTTGTCAAGTGTTTTTTATTTTACAGGATTTTTATGAACGACAATATAAAAACTTATTTAAAAATTTTGGAAGTATTAAGAAAGAGACATATTTCGCAAAAAAGCCTTGCCGAACAAATTAAAATAAAACCGTCTTCTTTGAGCAGAATGCTCTCGGGAAAATATAAAGTTAAATTGGAAAATCTTGAAAAGATTGCAAAAATTTTAAATTTGCCTGTTTCATTTTTTATTAATGCCGAAGATACCCCTTACGAATATAAAAACCAGGACTCTTACCAAGTTAGCGAAGCTAATTTGCTGTCAAAAGAAATAGATCTGTTAAGGAAAGAAGCCGATCTCCTAAAAAAAGAAAATGCTCTCCTTAAAAAAGAAAATCTGAACTTGAAATCAAAATTGAAAAAATAAAAGTTTTTTAGTATTTTTGCTGTCTGCGGTTTTTTATAAAAAAACATAAGCGGGCAATGGGAATCGAACCCACATCTCCAGCTTGGGAAGCTGGGGTTTTACCACTAGACTATGCCCGCAAGTTGTTATATTTTATGTTTTTTTCTAAGCACTGTCAATTTTGATTTAGCAAGCAGTATCGCTTCTTTTTTTGTGCTTATTTTTCCTTCATCTTGAGAAGCATTTACAAGGTTTAAAAGCTCGCCTATAATTTTTCCCGGCTTTAAAGAAAGTTCTTTCATCAGTATATTTCCGTCAATAAGTTTTCTGCGTCCGGTTTTTCCTTGAAATTCAAAATAATTATTTATTATCTCCGCAACTGCTTTTTCCTGCTGTTTTAAGATTTTTTTCGAATAAACTTTTAAAGATTTATATGAATGCCAGTCAGACATAGCCAATATCAATATATCAGGAACGTTTTCTTTTAAATCCCTGAATAATTTAAAACGGGCTTTGTTTGTTATAATATCCGATTTTGCAAGATTTGAAGGTCTCATATGCTGAGCGATAATACTTTTTGCAAAGTCAATTTCCTTATTGCTCATTTTTAAACTTTTCATTATTTCTGACGTCTTTTTAGCTCCGAGTTCCTCATGTCCTAAAAACCTTATTTTTTTATCCATTTTTTTTGCACATTCCGGTTTTGCGCAATCGTGGAAAATCGCGGCAAACTTTAAAAGATTTATTCTATTCACATTATCAGAAAAATTTTCATTTAAATGTTTGATAAGTTTATCTTTTGATTCCGGAAAATATTTATCAAGTTTGCTTAATATTTTCTCCAGCGACTCCAAAGTTTGAAAACAATGCTGGAATAATCCCTTCGGGTGATAATAAAAATTTTTAGCCGATTTTTTCATTGACGTTATAACAGGAAAAACCGCTTCCAGTAATTTTGCGTCATCCATCTGCAAAATATACTGCGATGAATTTTTATTGTTTAAAATTCTGAAAAATTCATTTTTGACTCTTTCAGGGGCTGCGGAATTAATTTTTTTAGAGTATTTTTTCACAGATTCAATAAGTTCGGCAGAAAGTTTAAAATTATATTCGCTTGCAATTCTGAAAGCTCTGAGCATTCTTAAAGGATCATCCAAAAAAGATTTACCGTAAACAATGTTTAACCTTTTGTTTTTTAAATCTTTATATCCGCCGCAATAATCAATAATATTATTTTTTATATCGTTAAAATGCTTAATATCTACAGCCATTGAATTAACGGTAAAATCTCTTTTCTGTAAATCTTCTTTAATTGTTTTTCCCTGCATTAAAGAGATATCGATATATTTTAAAGCACGGTTGTTAAAAACTGCAACTCTGTAAACCTGAGTCTCATTATGAAGAATAAAAGATTTCCCGTTTAACGCAGCCGCTGTTTTCTTTGCAAAGATATCGGCTTTTTTTGAAACGACCAAATCCAAGTCAAGAGAATCTTTATTTAATAATTTATCTCTTATATATCCGCCTACGGCAAAAACCCCGGTATTTGTTTTTTCACCTATCATTTGCAAATCTTTTATTATATTCTTCATTTTTTTACTCCGTCATATAAGTTGCCGCAAGCAATTCGTTGACATATGCATCCGTTTTGTCTTTATCTATATTTGAAACGCTGTCATATCTTGCGACGCACCCGTCTTTTAATATTAATATTTTGTCCGATATTTCCATAGCTGCGGCAACATCATGAGTGATAAAAATTATATTTGTCTTTTCTTCTTTTTTTATTTTTAAAAATATATCCATTATTTTTGTTTGCGAGACCGCATCCAAGGATGCAAACGGTTCATCGGCAATTAAAATTTCAGGATTTTTGAGCAGAGCTCTTGCAATGGCAATCCTCTGTCTTTGTCCGCCTGAAAACTGATGAGGATATTTGTCTAAAATATTTTTTTCCAATCCTACCAGAAATAATTTGTCTTTTATTACCGTTTCTTTATTATCCTCATTACCGTCAAATGCCTGTGACAGAGAAACCCCTATTGTCAGCTTAGGGTTAAAAGACGCATAAGGATTTTGGAATATCATTTGTACTGTCTGAGACAATTCTCTTCTTGTAAAAGACTGAATCTTTTTACCGTTAATTTCAAGCATTCCGCTGTCAAAAGGGATTAGCGCCGAAAGTATTTTTGCCAATGTCGTTTTCCCCGATCCGCTTTCCCCTATAATTGACAATGTATTGCCGCAGTCCAACGAAAAGCTTATATCATTTAAGACATTAAATTCTTTTTCTCTGTGAAAAAAAGAAGCATTAGTTTTATATATTTTATAAATATGTTCGGCTTTTATTAACATTTTTAACCTTTTCTGTACATTCTTGCGGCATGTCCGCATAATAACTTTGTATATTCATGTTTCGGCTTTAAAAATATTTCCTCGGAATTTCCGGTCTCAACGACTTCTCCGTTTAACAATACAGCCGCCGTGTCGGAAAATTTTTTTGCTATCAAAATGTTATGAGTAATAATTAATAAAGTTAAATTCATCTGCTCTTTTAATTCGGCAAAAAGCTCCAGTATCTGTTTTTGAACCGGAAGATCCAAACCTGAAGTAGGTTCGTCGGCAATTAAAACCTTAGGATTATTTATTATAGACATTGCTATTAAAATTCTTTGTTTCTGTCCTCCTGAAAGCTGGTGCGGATATGAATTATAAATTCTTTCTATATCGTCAAGTTTGACTTTTTTAAAAGTATCTTTAATTTTAGCGTCAATTTCTGATGAGGTCATTCCAACACCATAAATTTCCAAAGCTTCCCTTACCTGGCGCCCTACTTTAATTACAGGATTCAGATAAGAATGAGGATCCTGTAAGACTATTGATATTTCTTTTCCTCTTATATCTTTTATTGTCTTAATTAAATCTTCTTTATAAAATTGAATCCGTCCGTTTATTATTTTGCCGTTGTCTATCGGCAACAATCCCATTATTGCAAGCGCCAGAGTGCTTTTCCCGGAACCGGACTGCCCTACTACGGCAAAAGTTTCTCCTTCACGGATATTCAAACTTATATTTTGCAAAACATTAACATATCTTCCGTCAATATAATATCCTGCCGACAAATCTTGAACTGATAATATTATGTTTCTATTGTTTTTCAATATAATTTTCCTTAGGGTCAAAAACGTCTCTAACCGCCTCGCCCAATAAATTAAAAGACAATACCGTCAATAATATTGCAATTCCCGGAAAAACGGACAGCCACCATGCAATATATATATAATCCTTTCCCGACGTTAATATCTGCCCCCATGACGGCATTGGAGGCTGAACGCCCAAACCTAAAAAAGACAACGACGATTCTGTAAGTATTGCGCCGCCTATGGCAAGTGAAGAATATACCATAATCGGAGAAATGATATTAGGCAAGATATGCACTGTGAATATTTTTATATTGCTTAAAGCCATCATTTTTGCGACTAAAATAAATTCTCTTTCTTTAAGAGAGAGAACTTCGGCTCTTACAAGCCTTGCAAGACCGGGCCATGAAGTTAAGCCTATGACAATCATCACATTATATATATTAGGTTCCAAAAACGCTATTATAAGCAATATTAAAAAAAATGTCGGAAAACATAATACGATATCGGTAAACCTCATTATTGCATAATCGATTTTGCCTCCGTAAAATCCCGATACGATACCTAGAAAAGTCCCTATAATCAGAATAATAACGACAGATATAAAGCCTACTGTCAGCGATATTCTGGCTCCGTATATCATTCTTGAAAAAATATCTCTTCCCAAATCATCAGTTCCGAAAAAATGAGTCATTGAAGGTTTCATCAGCCTTTCTGACAGATTTTGTTCCGAAGGCGCATACGGCGAAATTAAAGGCGCAAAAACGGCGGCGGTTATAAGCAAAAATATTATAAGCAGTCCGGCAACGGCAAATTTATTTCGAAGTAGTTTCTTTATATTATTTTCCATTATTTATATTTTATCCTAGGATCGGCATAAGTATATAATATATCCGCAACGATATTTCCAAGCAGAGTTAAAACGGCAGTCAATGTCGCAATGCCCATGACAACAGGATAATCTCTTGCCATTACGGCTTCATATCCGAGTCTTCCTATTCCCGGATATGAAAAAATTGTTTCAAATATGAAACTGCCGCCTATTAATCCCGGAATAGACAAACCTATTATCGTAATCAGTGGAAGAAGCGCATTTTTTAAAGCATGCCTTATAATTACCTGTTTTTCATTTAATCCCTTTGCGTACGCTGTTTTTATGTAATCTTGTTTCAGTACATCCAACATACCGGACCTTGTATATCTTGATAATATTGCAAGCGAAGTAATTACTGAAACAGCAACCGGAAGCACCAAATGTTTTGACAAATCAAAAAATTTCATAAGAACCGACATATTGCCGAAATCAAAAGAATACAGACCAGATATAGGCAGGTATCCCAAATGCACGCCGAAAAGTATCATAAATATCAATGCAAGCCAAAATGACGGGACTGAGAAAGATATAAAAAGAATGATAGTTATACCCTTATCTATAAAAGAATCCTTTTTAACGGCCGAATAAATGCCGAGAGGTATCGCTATCAGGCAAATAAAAAACAGTGATAACGAATTGAGAAGAATAGTTGCAGGCAGTCTTTCAAATATTTTATTTCTTGCAGGTCTGGAATCTTTAAAAGAATCTCCGAAGTCAAAACAAACAAATCTTTTTATCCAGTCAAAATATTGAATATGTATAGGTTTGTCCAAACCGTATAATTGCTGTAGCCTTTCTTTCGCCTCGGCGGTAACTTTAACATTCATATCAGTCATTAAATCGGTAGGTTTCCCGGGCGTCAAATGCATTACAAAAAAAGTTATTATTGTTATGCCGAAAAGAATAGGTATTGATAATATGATTCTTTTAATTAAATAATACATTTTGTTATTATACAAAAAATATAACTTTCTATGTATTTGTATGCTTTTATATTTTTTAAACAAATAAAAAACGCCGCCGGCAAATAAATGCCGGCAGCCGTTTTTCATATTCTATTTTTTATTCTATCCCAATATTTTCTTTAAATCCTCTTCAGGAGTGCTGATAGGCGTAATATTGAATTTGTCGACTAAAACTTTTAATATATTAGGCGAAACAAAAGCCGGTAGGCTAGGTCCTAAATAAATATTTTTTATTCCCAGATGCAGCAAGGTTAAAAGGATGCATACTGCCTTTTGTTCATACCATGACAATACAAGAGACAACGGCAGTTCATTAACGCCGCATTTAAAAACATCCGCCAAAGCTACAGCCACTTTAATTGCGCTGTAAGCATCATTGCACTGTCCCATATCCATAATTCTCGGAAATCCGCCTATTGTTCCCAAGTCCAAATCGTTAAAACGGTATTTACCGCATGCAAGAGTCAGTATAATCGTGTCTTTAGGAGTCTTTTTTACAAATTCAGTATAGTAATTTCTTCCTGGTTTTGCGCCGTCACAACCGCCTACAAGGAAAAAATGTTTAATGGCTCCGGCTTTTACGGCTTCTACGACTTTATCGGCAGCTGAAAGAACTGTTCCGTGCCCGAAACCAGTAGTCACTTCTTTTCCGCCGTTAATTCCGGTCATAACTTTATCTTCTTTGTATCCGCCTAGTTCCAGAGCCTTTTGTATCACAGGCGTGAAATCTTTATCGTCGCCTATATGTACGGTATTCGGATATGAAACTGTTTCCGTTGTAAAAACTCTGTCCGAATAAGTTTCTTTAGGAGGCATAAGGCAGTTTGTAGTAAATAAAACCGGAGCAGGTATGTTGTCAAATTCTTTTTTCTGATTTTGCCATGCAGTCCCGAAATTTCCTTTTAAATGAGAATAAGCCTTTAATTTAGGATATGCGTGAGCCGGAAGCATTTCTCCGTGCGTATAAATGTTAATGCCTTTATCTTTTGTCTGTTCAAGAAGTAAATGTAAATCTTTTAAATCATGTCCCGTAACTACGATAAACGGACCTTTTTCTATAGTCAGAGGAACAGTAACAGGCTTTGGAATCCCGTAAACTTCTGTATTTGCGCGATCTAAAAGTTCCATACATTGTAAATTAATTTTACCGACTTCAAAAACTAAAGGCAACAGTTCGTCTGCGCTTGATAATTTGCCGATTCCTGCCAAAGCTTTATAAAAAAATTCGTTTATTTCGTTATCTTCATACCCTAAAACCATAGCATGATAAGCATAAGCGCCGACGCCTTTCAAGCCGAATAGAATTAATGATTTTAACGAACGGATATCCTCATTGCCTTCCCAAATTTTTTTAATGTCAAAGCGTTCAACTTCGCCGCAGCCGCATGTGCAGCAGCATGATGAAGACAATTTTTCTTTCTCTTTTCTTATGATATCAATTTGTTTATTTATGCTTTTTTCATTAAAATTGACGTTTGTTATTGTCATAAATAAACCTGAAATAACGGCCTTATGAGTTGTTTCTCCGACCTTTTTTCCTTCTGCAGCCATCGCCAGCTCAATCAATGATTCTGTCAATTTATCCTGTATATTTGCAACATCTGCAGGTTTTCCGCATACCCCTGCCTGTCCTTTGCATCCTGTTGAACCTGCGGTTTGCTCGCATTGAAAACAAAACATTTGATTCATTTTTACATTCCTCCTTTAACCTGATATTTTTCCGTCTGTTGATACCGTAACAACCTGCCACGGAATAAATTTTCCGCTGTTTTTCAGCGCATTTACGGCGGCATTTTCAATACCTCCGCAGCAGGGAACTTCCATACGGATAATTGTTAAACTTTTAACTTCATTATTTTTTAATATTGCCGTAAGTTTTTCAGTATAATCAATATCATCCAATTTCGGACATCCTATTACGACCGCTTTATTTTTTATAAATTTATTATAGAAATCGCTGTATGCATAAGCAGTACAATCAGCGGCAATCACTAAATCCGTATTTTTAAAGTAAGGAGCACTTACAGGGACAAGTTTAATTTGAACAGGCCATTGATAAAAACCGCAATCTTCTTTTTCTTTAAAAACAGGTTTGCTGCCGGGACATGAACAATGAGCTTCTTCTTTTTTACTGACGAACTTATTCTGCATTACAGCCTGCTCGTTATACGGGACGGTTTCTCTTTCGGTAAAAGATATTGCTCCCGTAGGACAAACAGGCAGACAGTCTCCCAATCCGTCACAGTAATCGTCGCGCAGTAATTTTGCTTTTCCTTCGTACATGCCTATTGCGCCTTCATGGCAGGCCTGAACGCAAAGTCCGCAGCCGTTACATTTTTTTCTGTCAATATTTATTATTTTTCTTATCATATTTACCCTCCGCATACTGCAATATTTATCCGGCATTATTGCTTTTGTGGAATTATTGTAATAAAATATACAAAACAAATATGTTGTTTTTACAACAAACTTAAAAAAGGTTTTTTCTATGAAAGAGTATATAGACGTACTAAAAAAAATGCCTCTTTTTCACAATATAGACGAAAAAGACATTATTTCGATTTTATCATGTCTGTGCGCAAAGGAAAAAACATACAATAAAGACGAATATATATGGTCGGCGGAAAACAAAGTTTCTGAAGCCGGAATCATTTTGTCAGGCAGCGTAAATGTTATTAAAGAAGATTATTGGGGCAACAGAGCGATAATATCCAAGTTTTCAAGCGGTAAAATGTTCGGAGAAGCGTTTTCCTGTTCCAAACTTGCAAAACTGCCTGTGAGCGTGGTAGCTTCAGAAAAAGCAAAAATTCTCTTTATTAATTACAAAAAAATAATTACGGTATGTCCGAACTCTTGCGCCTTTCATTCTAAGATTATTGACAATATGCTTAAGATACTGGCCGACAACAATATTCTTCTGATACAAAAGATGGAACATATCGTAAAAAGAACAACCAGAGAAAAAATTCTTTCTTTCCTTTCCGAACAGGCAAAAAAAGCGGACAATAATTCTTTTACAATAGAGTTTAACAGACAGGAACTTGCCGATTATCTTTATGTAGACAGAAGCGCTATGTCTAATGAAATATGCAAACTCAGGGATGAAGGAATATTATCCTTTAATAAAAACAAATTCACTCTTTTTGAAAAGAAAAACCCGAATTCAATAAATTAGCGGTTAAAAAATAGGCGAGAACAGTCTCATTATAGCCTGCATAAATTTTTCATTTTTAGACTGCATATTGATATATTCTATATCCATAATTGAGCTTTTTTGGGCATCATTTTCAAACATTCCGGCCATTTGTGAAGTTATTTCTTTACCGTACATAAGGTTCGTCAGTTCAAAATGAAGTTTAAAGCTTCTGACGTCTATGTTAAATGTACCCAATGAACAAATATCATCGTCGACTATTAAAGTTTTACTGTGTATAAAAGCAGGATAAAAATACACCTTTGCGCCTATCTTTGCCATATCGCTTGCATAGCTTTTTGTCGCATAATATACAAGTTTCTTATCGGGTATTTCAGGAATCATTATTCTCACGTCAACTCCGCTTCTTACCGCAGTTGAAACTGCATCGGCAAAACTTTCGTCAGGTATATAATAAGGCGTTTGCATCCAAATTCTTGTTTTCGCATTATAAATAAGTTTTATATATGTCTGCTTTATTTCTTCATTAGCGACGTCGGGACCGCTGCTTATAAGCTGCATAGGCAAAATATTAGTTACATTATGTTTAGGTTTTGCCAAAACATAAGCTATAACATCTTTATGGGTGACATAAGAATAATCTTTAAAAAATCTCAAATTTATAAGATAAACGCCGTCTCCGACAACTTTCATATGAGTATCTCTCCATGGGAGTTTCCCTTTATTCATATACTCATCTCCTACGTTTGCTCCACCCGTATAGGCAATACGGTCGTCTATAACAACCATTTTTCTGTGATTACGGTAATTTATGTTAAAATTAAGATATTTCCACTTTCCCTGCAAAAATCTTAATACTTCGGCCCCGTTGTCTGTCAAAGGCTTAAAGAATTTATCGCCTGCTCCCATTGAACCTATATCATCAACTACAAGTCTTATTGTTACGCCTTCTTTTGCTTTTTGCACAAGAACGTCTCTAAGCCTTGTTCCTATGCTGTCTGTTTTATAAATAAAATATAATATATTAACCGATTTTTTCGCATTTGAAATATCTGCAATCATATCCTCGTATTGTTTTGCGATATCAGTATAAACGGTAACATCGTTATAAATTGCGACAGCGGCAAGATTGTACTTTGCGTTAAATTCTACGATATCGTTGATATGCTGCTTTGATATGTTAAGATTCTTAAATTTATTTAAATTATCGTCCAAAGCGCTTGAAGCAAGCTTTTTATCAGTCTGCATTTTTAAATGAAATGTTCTTTGCTTCTTAAGGGAAGGCCCTTTCCCGATAAAGATGTATAATACGAATCCCGCTATAGGCAGAATAATAAACAATAAAGACCAAACCATAATTGACGACGGTCTTTTCTGTTCCTTAAAAATCATAATCATAATGGACAGCAAGTCCAGTATAATTATTGCAAATAAATAGATGTCAACGTCAAAAGGTAACAAATTTCATCCTTATTGTCATTTATTTTCAGCAGAATAATGTCAGCCAGATTTTATATTTATATATACAAAATATCAAATTCGTTTAAAGACATCCGTCTTAAGTGAAGAAACTCTGTCTAAGAAGAGAAAACCGTCTAAATGATCGATTTCATGTTGTAAAACTATTGATTCAAATCCTGAAGTTTTTAATATTTTCTTTTCGCCGTTAATATCCAAATACTTAACTTCTATTTTTGCTTTTCTTGTAACGTTGCCGGTAAAATCAGGAACGCTCAAACAGCCTTCTCTGGATTTTAATTTTCCTGAAGAATATACAATCTCAGGATTTATCATTATTAAAAGTCCGTTATTTTTATGAGGCTTCATATTTAAAGAGACATCAACCGCTATAATTCTTGACAATACGCCTACCTGAGGCGCGGCAATTCCTACGCAATGCGAAGAACTTTTCATAGTGTCGCACATGTCCGCTATAAGTTTTTTTACGCCGTTGTCAATAACATCAACAGGAGAACTTATCTGTTTTAAAATATCGTTTGGGATTGTCAAAATCTTTAAAATTGCCACTTTATATCTCTGGAGAATCCGCCTGATTTACGGATATATATACGTTCAGTTCCTTTGACAATAGTTTCATTTGCGACTTAATATCATCCGCAGTTACTTTTTTCGGCAGCTGTATTTCCAGCAGCATCACATAAACTTTATCTTTTACGCCTATTATTGACGTTTGCACGTCTGTGATATTGACTTTCTTTGACGCCAGATATTTGCTTATATTGTAAACGATACCGGGTTTGTCCGCGCCGTACAAGGAAATGACATAATCTCCGAAAGTCTGTATATTTTTGCTGTTGTCGTCAATTTCATTTATTGAAAAAGAAAGACCGGTATCTTTTAAAGCATGCTTTAATTTCGTTTTTATTTTAGAAACATCTGCATCTTTCGGATAAGCTATAAGAAGTATCATCGCAAATTGTCCGGATAAAAGAGTCATCGTAGAATTTTCTATATTGCATCCGAGTTCAAAAAGAACTTTTGAAATAGAACTGACTATGCCTGTTTTATCTTTACCTATTGCAGATAATGACAATAATTTTTTAGTCATTTATTACTTCCTCTATATTATTTATTACCGAAGAAATTTGTTCTGACTTTTTTCCGCCGCCCTGCGCAAAATCAGGTTTCCCTCCGCCTGAACCGTCTATCTTTGCCGCAAAACGTTTTGCTATTTTACCGGCATGATATCCTTTTTTTACAAGGTCTCCGCTTACTGAAACGACAAAAGAAACTTTATCCTGCGATTTTGAAGATATAACGACTATTGCCGAAGAAAGTTTTTCTCTGACCTTATCTGACATATCTCTCAAAGATTTCACGTCAACATCTTCAACATCAAAGGCTAAAACGTTTATATCTTTTACAAGTTTAACTTTCTTAAGATATTCGTCTATTTCGCCTGATATGCATTTACTTTTTAAAGATGATAATTCAGACTCCAAATGCTTTATGTCCGCCAAAAGTTTTTCTACTGCTCCTGACAGCAAATTCTTGGAAACTTTTAAAGTTTTAGAAATATTGTGTATCTGTTCTTCCAAATCGTCAAAATATTTTTCCGCCGCGCTCCCGGCAACAGCTTCTATTCTTCTTATTCCGCTGCCGACTGAAGATTCGGAAACAATCTTAATCATTCCGATATCACCTGTCATTCTCACATGAGTACCGCCGCAAAGCTCCATTGAAAAAATATTTTCGTTATCTTCTTTTACGGTTACGGTTCTTACAACGTTTCCGTATTTTTCTCCGAACAAAGCAGTTGCTCCTTTTTCTCTTGCTTCCTGTATAGGCATTTCAACTATTGATAAAGGGAAATTTGCTCTTACGGCTTCATTAACATTTTTTTCTATCTGGTAAAGTTCTTCTTTGCTAAGAGCTTTAAAATGGTTAAAATCAAATCTTAAAGAATTTGCAGTGACCAAAGAACCTGCCTGGGCTACATGACTGCCCAATAAATCTCTTAAGACTTTATGAAGCAAATGCGTCGCCGTATGATGTCTCGCTATCTGCTGTCTGTTGGAAGCGTCAATTGCAGCCGTCAAAACATCTCCCGTTTTAACGCTGCCTTCATTGACTTCTATTTTATGGACAAACAAACTTCCTATAGGTTTTGTAACTTCAGATACGTATATTTTTGTCTTATCGTTGAACAAAGTTCCAAAATCGGCAATTTGTCCTCCCGATTCGGCATAAAAAGGCGTAGCGTCAAGTATTATTTCGCCTTTATCGCCCTTTGATAAAACATCGACTTTTTTGCCGTCTTTTATCAAAGATAAAACCTTTGAGTTCAAAGTGCATTTTTCGTAACCTTTAAAATTCGTATCTCCTGTTTCTTTATGCAAAATTGAATAAAAAGTTATGTCCTGTTCGCCTGAGCCGCTCCAAGCTCCTCTTGATTTTTCCTGAGCTTTCTTTTTTTCTTCTTCAAAAGACTTTTCGTCTATCGAAAGTCCGTTTTCCTGGGCAATTTCTTTTGTAAGTTCATGAGGAAAACCGTACGTGTCATACAGTTTAAAGACATCATTCCCGTTAATTACAAAATTCTTTTTATTCTTATAATCAGTTATTAAATTGTTCAATATATCCGTGCCGGTATTTAAAGTTTCCAAAAATTTTTCTTCTTCAACTTTTACCATCGACTTAATGTTGTCAAGTCTTGCCGTCAATTCAGGATAAGCATATGACATTATGGAATGGACATTATCTACGAGCTTATATAAAAACGGTTCATTCATGCCAAAAACTTTCCCTTGTCTCACGGCTCTTCTTAAAATTCTTCTCAAGACATACCCTCTTCCTTCGTTTGAAGGAAGTATACCGTCTGAAATAAGAAACGTAACGGCTCTTGCGTGATCGGCTATCATTCTTAATTTCTGAACGTTATCTTTCATGGAAACTTTCAATAATTCGGAAGATGCGTTCATTATCGGCAGAAATAAATCCGTTTCAAAAACATTATTTTTTCCGTTAACGGCGGCAACCAAACGCTCCAGCCCCATGCCCGTATCTATGTTTTTTCTTGCAAGAGGTTTTAAACTTCCGTCTTCCTGTCTGTCAAACTGCGTAAAAACAAGGTTCCAAACTTCAAGATATCTGTTGCAGTCGCATGCAGGGCTGCATGTAGGCTTACCGCATCCCATTTCAGGACCGAGGTCTATCAATATTTCAGAACAAGGTCCGCACGGTCCAGTAGGACCCATCGTCCAGAAATTAGTTTCATCGCCCATTTTTATAATTCTTGATTCAGGAACAATTCTTTTCCATATTTCTTTGGCATCATCATCATCTTTATAAACGGTTATATATAATTTATCTTTCGGCAAAGCCATAACATTGGTTAAAAAATCCCATGCCCATGCGATAGCTTCTTGTTTAAAATAATCGCCGAAAGAAAAATTGCCAAGCATTTCGAAAAAAGTTAAGTGTCTGTTTGTAATGCCGACCTGGTCTATATCGGACGTTCTGAAACATTTTTGGGAAGTAGTCGCTTTAGTGAAAGTGTCTTTGCTTTGTCCCAAAAAGTGCTGTTTAAACTGCACCATTCCGGCAGAAGTAAATAACAGAGTCTTGTCTCCGGACGGAACCAAAGAATCCGATTCTACAATTTTGCAGCCTTTTTGTTCAAAAAAGTCTAAAAAAGTTTTTCTTATATTTGCTGATTGTTTATTCATAATATGTTATTTTATCAAAAGCTCCTTATTTTGGCAAATTTACGCAATGACAAATTAAATATTTTGGAAATATTGAAAAATCATTCCGTTATTTTATTTTTGATATAACTTTAACCGACAACTCAACGGCGCTTTCCAAATCCTTTATATTAAATACTGAACTTGAAGCATGCAGGTATCTTGTAGGTATGCTTAATATACCTGTCAAAATTCCCTCTCTGTTCATATAAATAACGGCTCCGTCTGTCATACCGCCGTCTATAACGTCAATTTGATGCTTTATATTGTTTTCTTTTGCGGTATCTATCATTAATCTTCTGACTTTATTGCTTACAATCGTTCCTCTGCCGCTTGCCTCTATAAGAGTTATAGCTATTCCTTCTCCCAATCTTAATGAAGACATTTTGTCTTCAATACCGGGAACGTCTCCTGCAACCGTGGTGTCCAGTATCAGAGCAAAGTCTGGATTTATCGCAAAAGATGAAGTTCTTGCGCCTTTTAAACCTACTTCTTCCTGCGCTGTTGCGACAGCATAAACTTCGGCGTCAGGAGATGCAAGCTGCTCCATTACTTTTATCATTGCATAACACCCTGCTCTGTTGTCTATCGCTTTACCGTAATAAACGTCTTTATTCAAAACGCCTGCATTCGATTCGAAAATAATCTGGTCGCCTATTTCGACTTTTTCCAAGACTTCCTGTTTTGAACCGCATCCTATATCTATAAACATATTGTCGTGGGTCATAACTTTTTTTCTTTCGTCAGGACCCTGCAGATGAGGAGGTTTTGTTCCTATAACTCCGCAGACATCTCCTTTCTTCGCTTTAATAATAACTCTTTGTCCCGGCAAAACCATATCAGCTATTCCGCCGACTTTTATAAAATATATAAAACCTTCGTTATTTACATATTTAACGGCAAGACCTATTTCATCCATATGGGCCGCTATCATTATTTTTTTCGGGCCGTTTCCTTTTTTTGCGATAACATTGCCGAAATTATCAATTCTAACCTCATCGCAGGTTTTCTCAAGTTCTCGCTTCATAATTTGTGCAACGGCTTCTTCACAACCTGAAATACCGGGAGCCAACAAAAGTTCTTTAAGTAAATTGTCCATAGTCCTACTCCTCTGTTTTTATATTATTTATTGCTTTTATTCTTTCCAAAACCGGCGGGTGCGAATATTCTAAAAATACTTTAAACTTATGAGGCGTTAAATTTGTAAGATTGTCAACTGAAAGTTTTTTCAAAGCCTCAATCATTGAATCCGGCTTTTTATAAGTTTCAACGGAATATTTATCGGCTTCAAATTCATATTTTCTGGACAAAACATTTTGAATGACAGATAAGAACATTGATACAGGAGTATACAAAAAACCAAAAAATACCAATGCCGCATAAACGGATATATTCTGCATTCCGAAAGCTTCAAACATATACTGATTATCTATAAAAAAAGACAAAATAAAAAACATTAAAATTGTATTCGCAAAAGACATTGCCATAAATTTAGTTATGTGCCCTTTTTTATAATGTCCCATTTCATGAGCAAGAACGGAAACAAGCTGATCCGTCGTATGCTTTTCTATTAATGTGTCAAAAAGAACTATTCTTCTGAATTTACCGAAACCTGCAAAAAAAGCATTGCTTTTTGTAGAGCGTTTTGAACCGTCCATTTTATAAAGGCCTTTCATCTTAAAATTTTCACGCAAGGCATAACGTTCAAGCTCAGACTTTAATTCTCCGTCTTCAAGAGGAATATACTTATTAAACAGCGGCATAATAAATACCGGCGCGATAAAAGTTATCAAAATTTCAAATAAAACGACTGCCGCAGCAGCGTAAATCCATGCAAAAGAGCCGAATTTGACAAAGAACCAGACGATAAGAGCAAAAACAGGCAATCCTATAACAGCAAATAAAAATGCCGTTTTTAAAATATCGATAAAAAATGTTTTTACAGTAGTTTTGTTAAATCCGTACTTGGTTTCAATAACAAAGGTATTGTATGCCGCAAAAGGTATTTGTATTATATTAAGCAATATCATCAAAAACGCCGCAAAAAACAAGCCAGTGGCTATTTCTCCGTATCCGAAAGATCTTGAAATCATATCGATAAAGTTAAAACCGCCGGAAATAATAAATATAATTTCAATAACTAAAACAGTAAAAGAAGAGATAAATGAAAACGCCGTTTTGTCTCTTAAATAATTCTGCGATTTTTTATATTTATCAGCGTCATAATAACCGGCAAATTCTCCGGGAAGCTCGTCCGTCATATTTTTTATATTAAAATAATCTGCAACGGCGTCAATTATAAAAGCAATCAGCAAAAAAGATATTACGGCTGTTAAATAAATATTCATAAGACTCCCTAAACTGCCTGCATTATTGTTATTGTACAATTATATAAAAGAAAAAAACTCAGATAAAATTTACAAGATAAAATATATTAATAAAGAAATATATTTAATATCTTAATATTAAATTTTATTTTTTATATTTAAGAAAAACAGCTCCCAAAGGAGGCAGTGTAATTTCTAAAGTATAAGGCTTTGCATGGGTAGAATAATCGTAAGTATTAACGCCTCCGAGATTGCCCATATTGCTGCCGAAATAGCACTCCGAATCACTGTTTAATATTTCTTTCCAGAAGCCTCTTTTTGTAACGCCTACCTTATAATTATGTTTAGGCACCGGATTAAAATTATATACGCATGCCATCACTTCGCCTGTCGAAGGAGACTTTCTTAAAAAACTCAAAACGGAATTATCTGAATCGTTGCAGTCTATCCATTCAAATCCGTCCCAGCTGTTATCGTCCTCATATAAAGACAATTCCTCTTTATAAACTTTATTAATATCTTTTACCCATCTTTGCATTCCGGAATGCTGCCAAAATTTTAAAACATGCCATTCAAGACTTTCATCGTGAGACCATTCTTTTACCTGTCCGAATTCGGATCCCATAAACAAAAGTTTTTTACCCGGATGTCCGTACATGTACCCTATAAGCAGTCTTAAATTCGCAAACCTCTGCCATTCGTCTCCAGGCATTTTACCCAATAAAGACCCTTTTCCGTGCGTTACTTCGTCATGAGAAAAAGCCAAAACAAATTGTTCGCTGAACGCGTAAAGCAAACTGAATGTTAAACTTGTATGGTTATATTTTCTAAAAATAGGATCTGTTTTAAAATATCTTAAAGTATCATTCATCCATCCCATATTCCATTTAAAACCAAAACCGAGCCCGCCTAAATAAGTAGGTTTTGAAACCATAGGCCATGCGGTTGATTCTTCCGCTATCATTTGAACGTCATTATGATTTTCGTATATTACGTGGTTAAGCCTTTTTAAAAACGCTATGGCTTCTATATTTTCTTTTCCTCCGTATTTATTAGGCAGCCATTCTCCTTCTTTTCTTGAATAATCCAAGTATAACATAGACGCTACGGCGTCTACCCTTATCCCGTCTATATGGTATTTGTCAAACCAGAACAATGCAGACGATATTAAGAAATTTTTAACTTCATTTCTTCCGTAATTAAATATTGCGCTTTTCCAGTCCGGATGAAAACCAAGCCTCTTGTCCGAATGTTCATACAAATAAGTTCCGTCAAAAAAAGACAAACCGTGCATATCCGTAGGGAAATGCGACGGCACCCAATCTATTATTACTCCTATCCCCGCCTGATGCAGAACGTCTATCATATACATTAAATCCTGAGGAGTTCCGTATCTGCTTGTCGGAGCGAAGTATCCGGTAGTCTGGTACCCCCATGAAGCGTACAAAGGATGTTCCGTTATAGGCATAAGCTCAATATGAGTGAAGTTCATATCAATGCAGTAATCTCTTAAATCTTCGGCTATCTCCCTGTAAGAAAGCATTCTGTTGTTTTCTTCAGGTTTCCGCTTCCATGAGCCTAAATGCAGCTCATAAATAGACATCGGAGCTTTTAAACTGTTGCGCTTATATCTTGTAGTCATCCATTTTCCGTCATTCCACTGATAATCAAGTCCCCAAACTTTAGAACCTGTTTTTTTAGGAGTTTCACAATGAAAAGCATACGGATCTGATTTTTCAACCGAATAATTATTACAATTTGAAACTATGAAATATTTATATATGTCTCCCTGTTTTAAATAGGGAATAAAACCTTCCCATATCCCTGAACCGTCGCCGCGCAAATTTAAAGGATGAGACCATTTATCCCAATAGTTAAAATCACCGATAACAGAGACATTTTTTGCGTTAGGAGCCCATACGGCAAAGTAAACGCCGTCTTTGCCTTCATAATTTACCTGATGAGCGCCTAATAAATTATATAACTTAAAGTGACTGCCTTCTTTAAAAAGATAAATATCCTGAGCACTGAAAAGAGAAAAGCCTCTGACATGATTTTCCATAATTATCCTTTTACTAATATATTTTTTTATATCTTCTTATGAACATGACGAAAATATTTTTAAGCAATGCCGTTACAGGAACGGCAAAAACAATCCCTAAAAATCCGAATATTTCTGCTCCGGCAAGAAGCGCAAATATCATCAGGACAGGGCTTAAATTCACATTTTGTCCTATAACGACAGGCTGGATAATATGATTATCCATCTGCTGTATTATTAAAAAAAGACAAATTACTTTAATTACGACAATCATGGATTGGAACTGAATTGCAGCAACGGTAACCGCCGTTATCAGCCCGACGGCAGGCCCCAAATAAGGTATAAGGTTGCAAATGCCGGCAATTGCTCCTATAAGAAAAGCATAATGGACGCCAAGGATGCTCAAACCTACTATTGAACATATACCGACAAACATAACTTCTATAATCTGTCCTCTTATATATTTACCCATAACAAAATCTATTTCGTAAAAAATATACAAAACAGTTTCAACATACTTTGCCGGTACAAGATGAATAATGGAATTGACCGTTTTTTTGTATCCGAGAAGCATAAAAAAAGTTAAAAACGGCACCAGTACCATAACAGAAACAACCGAAAATATGCTTTTAGGCAGTCTTGCCGCTTCTGCAGTAATAAAAGAATTTGCTTTAACCGTAAAGATATCCACTAAATTGTACTTAGTCAAAAACGGCATAAATCTGTCTAAATAATATTGTATTTTTACGACTATATTCTGTGCATAAACCGTATATTGAGGAGTCTTTTTTATTATAATATTTATATCATTCGTTATTACAGGAATGATAAAGCTTATTATCGATACCATAAAAACAGAAAAAAGAGCCACTAAAAAAATAACGGCTACCCATCTTTTAACGCCTGTCATCATTATCTTTCTGACTAACGGAGATATCAGATACGTTAAAAAAGCGGCAATTATAAAAGGAGCAAGAACTCCCCTGCTGAAATACAGGAAAAGAGCCAAAACAAAAAAAGCAAGAATTGAAATGACAAATCCTCTTGTCAATAAATTATTTTTCATAAATTATTATTATACCTGTCATATAAGTTATCAAGTAATATTTTAGCTATTTTAAAGCCTATTCTCGTATCAGCCGCCATTAGCCTTTCAAAATCATATTTATATATTATATAAACAAGACTTTTTTCCTGTACTGTGGCCGTATTTGCATAAACTGCATTCTCGTTCATTAATGATTTTTGCCCGAAAATATCGTTTGCTTCAAGATTTTTTTTATCTTTTCCGTCAAACAATTCAACTTTGCCTTTTTTTAATATGCAGAATAATTTTGAATCTTCGCCTTTATTATAGATAACTTCCCCTTTCAAATACTCTTTTTTATACATTATGCTTATAACTTTTTTTAATTCCCACGAAGTAAGTTTACTGAAAAAACTGATATTTGAAAGAAATTCTATATCATCTTTAATTTCTGTATTTACAAAAAGCTTTACAAAGATTTTTTTCAACATAAAACTGTTCCTTTGCGTCTATTTTTTCCTGCTTTTTAAAAGTGAAATCATACTGTAATCTTTATTTTTTTCTGCGTAATCAACAGCCGTTAACCCTCTGTTGTCGTCAGAATGCAGCCTTGCGCCGTTATCAAGAAGAAGTTTCGCAATATCAAAATAGCCTTTTGAACTGGCTAAAATCAAAGGAGTCATTCCGTTTATGTCTTTTGTATTTATTCTGGCTCCTTTTTCAAGCAAAAACCTGACAATGTCAATATTATTGATGTCAACGGCAGTATTTAAAAGTCTGGGAACATTTGTTTGTTTCTGATTTATTACAGCTCCGTTTGAAACAAGCAATTTAACCAAATTTAAATTGCCCTGCCTTACGGCAATAACTATCGGCGAAACGCCGTTATTATCTACAATATTTATGTTTGCTTTATTATTTATCAACAATTTAACCGTCTCTATATTTGATTTGTATAACGCATACATCAACGGAGTTATTCCGTTTGCATCATGAGAATTAACGTCAGCGCCGCTGTTTATGGCAAGAGAAACAAGATCTATATTATTTGAAGCGCAAGCAGAAATTAAAGGACTTATTCCGTTATCATCAGATATATTTATGTCCGCATTTTTTGATATAAGAAAAGCGGCCATATCATAATCTCCGTTATCAAAAGAAATTAACAACGGCGTTTTTCCTGAAACGCCTTTTTCATTTACATCTGAGCCGTAAGCTATAAATCTGTCAGTAAGCCTTATGTCGGAAGTAACAACCGCTTCCCCCAAAGTACCCGGTATTGACCCTGACTTGTTAAAAATTTTAACTATATTGCTGTGACCGGCTTTCATAGCTATTGACGAAGCAGTCAGCCCGTTGTCGTTTTTTGCATTTACGTTAACATTATGTTTAATCATATACTTTATGATTTTTACCATACCTTTTTCGGATGCCAGCATAAGAGCAGTTGTTCCGTCGCTTAATTTCTTATCCAAATCCACGCCGTAATCTATCAGCAATTCGGCCGTAGACTCCATATCTTTATTGATGGCAAGCATCAAAGAACTCATTCCTCTTCCGTAAGATTCGTTAACGTCTGCCCCTCTCTTTATTAACAAATTGGCTCCGTCTCTAAATCCCATATTTATTGCCGTCAACAAAACGGCATTTCCGTTTGAATCTTTTGAATTAGGACTTACCCCGTTATCAAGACATCTGACAACAGTTTTTAAATCAGACCTCAGTATTGCTTCAAGCATCACATTTGAATTCAAAGTGCTGCCTGAATATACGGACCCGCATATAAAAAAAACAAATATCAGACAAACGGGTATTATTAATTTTGCTTTTTTCATTATAGCGCTGTTAACTGTGAAATTTTTGAATTGCATTCTTTTGAAATTTTTATATCCAATTTTGCAGCTTTCTGATAATTTTCAACAGCCAAATCAGTTTGATTATTACTCTCGCACAATTGCGCATATCCGAAATACGCCATAGAATTTTTCGGGTTAAGGTCAATTGACATCTTATAATAATGCTGAGACTGCTTAAAATTATTCTTAATTCTGTATATATCTGCTATTTTACAGTTTGCCAATGACGAATTCGGCGATATTTTGACGGCCTTTAACAAATCATCCAACGCCAAATCGAATTCTTTTATTTCAAAATAGACTTCGGCTCTGGCAATGTAAGACTGAATGTCATTCGGATTATATGCTATTGCTTTTGTGAAATCATCCATCGCTTCGTCATATTTTTGTTTCTTTAAATTAACATTTCCTCTGTTAAAAAAAACCATGCTGTTTTGAACGTCTATTTCTGTATGAACATCAGAGTTTTGTGTTTTAACCTGCTCTTTTTCATATGATTCGTTAACAGAACTATGCTGTTCTTCTTCCAGCATTTTTGATTTATTAAAATCCGATTCAGCTTCCTTATTATTTCCTATTTTTTTATACAACAAACCTCTGTTGTAATAATATTTCGGATTGTTTTTATCAAGTATTATCGCGTTTGTATAATCCTTAACTGCAAGCACATTTTTATCGTTTCTTGCAAAATATTCGGCTTTTTCGGCAAACAAATCGTGTCTTTTAGAATTGAGTTTTACAGCTTTTTCATAATCCTGAGAAGCTTTTAAAAAATTATTTGATTTCGTATATATTCTTGCCCTCAGCCAAAACAGTTCAAAATCCTTTGATTCAATATCTATTGCTTTGTTTACGTTTTCCAAAGAAGCCGCAAAATTAGATATTGAAAAATGAGACAAAGCGTTTGAATAATAAATTAATTTGTTTTTATATCCTCTGGCTATTGACCTTGTCAGATAAACAGCAGCATTATCATAATCTTTTGTTTTAAAATAACTCATTCCCAAATAATAATTAATTTCTGTTTCCTGTTGTTTATTCTCAAATATCTCGGTTAAAATATCGATACATTTTCTGTAATCTCCGATATGAAAAGAAACTTTTGCCATTAAATACTTAATATCTGTATCGGCATAGAAATCTAAAAGGAACAATATGTCTTCATAAGCTTCCTTATATTTTGCCTGCATAACGTAGTAATTAATTCTGGCAATATAAGCATCCTTGTATTCAGGTTCATACTCGATAGCTTCGTTTAAATTTTTTAAATAATTTTTTGCATCGCCGTTTGCTTTATACATCAAAGCCCTTTTATAATAAAGCACCGCATTGTCCGGTTCTATATCTATCGCTTTATCCAAAGAATAAACGGCATCTTTATATTTTTTTAAAGCTTTAAAAGATTCCGCTCTGTTAAGAAAAATTTCAGCATCTCCGAATTTATGATATTTAATCGCAGTATCGTAGTCTTTTACCGCATCTTTATAATTTGACTGTCTAAAATATAAATTGCCTCTTTTCTTATAATTTAACCAGTCGTTTCCGTTTTCTCTTATAGCTTTATTTGCTTCTTCCAAACTGGAGAAAGCATCGTCATTTTCTTCGTTTTGTAAGGCTTCAGCCGGCAAATCGTTTTGTTTACCAGCAGGAGCTTCATTTTTTAAATCTGCTGTATTCGACGGATTTTCTGAAACTGTAACGGTTTCTTCCTGTATTTTTTCTTCTTGTTTCTGAGCTTCCGCAGGATAGATATTTACATTATTGTCTTTGACGGTTTCAGCAGTTTCTTCCGCCGCAGGTTTTTCCGGTTTTTCAGATTCCGGATTGCTTTGCTGATCTATGGATACGGCAACAGGCTGGTCAACAATATCCTGAATTACAGGTTCTTCTTGTTTTTTTTCTTCTTTTTCAAAAACAACAGGCGCTTGATTTTTAATTTCAACTTCGGGCAAATCCGTATCGTCTTTAATTTTATTTTCTGCAGGCTGTTCAGCTATTATCGTTTGCGGCTGTCCAGCTTCTTTAAATTTTTCAAAAGAGTCTTGTTCTTTAAATCCGTAATCATTTTCATCGTCTTTTACTTCATTAAGTTCGACTGCCGCAATATTATTATCTTCTTGTATTTGGATCCTGTCAAGCTGCTCTGTTTGGTCATCGGCAATTACTGTTTTTTTCGATTTTCTTTTTTCAGTATAAAAATATCTCTTTGTATCAAGCAATTCTAAATCCAAATCAAGCGTTTTATTTTCGCTTAAAAGTTTAAGAGCAATATCATAATCTTTAACAGCATCTACGACATACCCTTTATTTCTGTTTATTATCGCCCTGTAAAAATATGCGTATACAAATTTATCATCCAGACTTAAGAGATACGAAATATCTTCCAAAGCTTCTTCATAACTTCTCATTTTAATGCAAAGTTTGATTCTTTTAACATACAAATTTAAATTTTTAGGCTCTACGGAAATCATTGCGCTGTAATCATTATAAGCCTTTGTCAGCTTGCCTGCGATAATATACGAAGAGGCTCTCATTTCAAGACAATCCGTATCTTTCGGATTATCCTGAAGATAAGCTGTTGCGAATTTTATAGTTTCGTCATAATTGTATGTAAGAAAATTAATCTTTGCTTTTAAAAACAAGACATACTTATTATCCGGAGAAAGCTCCAGTATTTTGTCTGAGTCTTTAACGGCTTTATCGTACTGTTTAAGCAAAATCAGTACTTTTACTTTATCAATATAAGTTTTAATATCGGTATTGTCTATATCCAAAACGGCATTATAATCTATCAAAGCCTCGTTATACATTTCAAGCTTGCTGAAAACGAAAGCTTTTCTTTTTAGAACTTCTATGTTTGTATATCCTCCGGAAACGGCATCCTGAAGATTCAGAAGAGCAGAATCATAATTTTTTAATTTCAAATTACATACACCGAGGTAATATGAACTTTCGTACAGCTTAAATTTATCGTTTACGCATTTTTCAAAATCGTTTAAAGCTAAATCGTAATTGGCAAGTTTTGCGTATATCAAACCTCTGTAATAATTGGCTTCGACAAGTTTATCGTCTTTATCCAATGCCAAAGAAAAATCGTTTATCGCTTCTTCATAATTCCCCGAATTAAAATAACATAATCCTCTTGAATACATCAATTCAGGAACGTCAAAAGCCAATGACAAAGCTTTATTAAAATATGCCTCCGCATTTGAATATTCGCTCTTTTCCAAAAGGCATATGCCGCAGGCATAAAGAAGCTCGGGATTCTTATCAATATCAAGAGTTGCGGCTTTCTTAAAATTATCAAGAGCATCATCATAACTTTCATTTATAAGATTGATATATCCCATCATTGCATGACAAATATAACTGTCCGGCATTAAATCTATTGCCTGACAAATATCTTCATTAGCCTTCTTGAAATCATTTGAGGACAAAGCGATATTTGCCCTTGCAAGGTAAGGCGGAACAAAAGAATAATCCGTATCTATCGCTTCCGAATAAAGTTTTAAAGCTTTATCGTCAAACCCCTGCTCTCTGTAAAGATTTGCGAGATTATAATATGCATAACTGTCTTCAGGAATTATTTCAATGGCGTATTTAAAATCTTTTTCAGCCGAATCTTCTTCTAATTTTTTTCTGTGTATTATTCCTCTGTTATTCAGAGCAAAAGAATCAGTAGGCTGCAGTTTAAGAGCCTCATTCAAATCTGAAACCGCTTTATCCAAATCATCTATGCTGCTGTATGTTATGGCTCTGTTGCAAAATGCATAATCGTCATTCGGATTTAATTCTATGGCTTTTGTAAAGTTTTCTATCGCTTTAGAATATTTAGACAGCGATCTGTACGACATTGCCCTGCCGTAAAAAGCCGATTCGTTATGTTCGTTTAATTCTATTGCTTTGTCAAAATAAGAAATTGCCTGTTCAAAATTGCGTTTTATTCTGTTGATATTTCCCAGGCTGTTGTAAACGGTAGAGTTCTCAGGATTAAGCTTGAGAGCTCTTTCAAAATTTTCTTCGGCTAAATCAAAATTCTTCAGAGATATATATGATTCTCCTCTTGCGATAAACGCAAAAGTGAAATTTTTATCAAAATCTATAGCCTTTGTAAAATCATCTATTGCCTGCTTATACAATGCTTTTTTGTGGTATATTATTCCCCTGTTGTAATAAGCCGACGCATCCGAAGGATTGTAAAGTATATTTGAAGTATACTGCTCTATTAATTTATCAAATTCTTTTTGCTGCAGTTTAGGAATTACTTTATGAAAATTTATATAAAATCTTTCAGGATGGAATTCAATACCTTCAACAGTTTTATCTATAAAAGCTTTAATATATTTTTTATAATCCGGTCCCATTTAATCCCCGCAAAAGTTCATTTTTTTATGAAAGTACCAACCAGAAGACCTACAAACAAACCTACAGTAACCGCCATCAAAAAAGACATTACTCCGAAGATGGAAAGAATAATACCGACAACTCCTCCTATCAAAAGGCCTTCTTTATCGTAAGTTTTTTGTTCCGGCTCTTCCTGCTGCTGTTCCTGTTCTTGTCCCTCTTCCTGCTCTTTTTGTTTTTCTTCAGTTTTTATATCTTCATTATCCATAAAATCACCTCTGTGTATTATAGCAATATATCCTTTGATTTTTCAATATAAAGTTTAAGTTCCGCTATTGCTTTTTCTTTAGATATTAAAGGATTCTCAAATTGCAATGATTCTATATATTTTTTTGCCTTTCCTATCCACTTTCCTGAAGGATACCCGAAAATATCCGACATTTCATTTCCGTCGAGCAATTCTTTTTTTGGAACAAGCATATTGTTTTTTTCAAGGACTTTTATTCTTTCAAACAGCGATTTTTTTTCTTGTCCCGAATCAACATTAACAAATGTCTCTATATCTTTTAGATTTATATATGTTTGTTTCTCAAATTTTCTTATCTCGGCATCCGTCCATTTTTCTTCATATTGTTTCGCTGAAGAACATCCTTCAAGCAAAGAAACGGATTTTTTTATAAAATCGGAGGAATATTTTAATCTTGAAAGAACATTCCTTAAGATTACGCCGCTTGTCTGTCCGCAGCAGTCTGAATAATAAAATAACGCCGTCATGCGCAACGCCAAATCAGAATGAATTTTATCAATAAGATTCATTGCGTAATCAAAAGCATTTCCGTTAAGCTTAATCTTCTGCATTTCTTTCAGTTCGGGAAAAATTATTCCCAATAATTTTATATCGTCAAGCATATAAAATGCTTCCGAAGGTTTTTCAAAAACTAAAATTTTATTTATTTCGTCTCTGATTCTTTCAGGAGATATTATTGTTATCCTGTCCGCTTTTTTTGACATGCTTAAATAAGTGTTTTTTTCTATTTTAAAGCCAAGCTGAAAACTTTGCCGTACGGCTCTCAAAATTCTCAAAGGGTCCTGCTCGAAAATTAAATCGGAAGCGGTTTCATCGGTAACTCTTATAACCTTATCCCGTATATCATTAAAACCTCTGCCCGTCAAATCAAGCAAAGCCATATCATTAAGCCTTAAAAACAACGCATTAACCGTAAAGTCTCTTCTCAAAACGTCCTGTTCAAGAGTTCCTTTTTCGGTTCTCGGGTTTCTTGAGTTTTTATCGTAATATTCCTGACGCGGCATAATAAATTCTATTTCTTGATTGTCGATAATTAATTTTGCAGTGGCAAATTTTTCAAATATTACAGGAGGATGAATGTTTAATTTCTGAGACAGCAAAACGGCAAATTTTATGCCGCCGTTATCGCCTTCAACCATAATGTCAAGATCTTTCGGAATACGGTTTAGCACCATATCTCTTACAAAACCGCCTACGGCATAAATGACATAGCCGTTATCAACAGCTATCCCCGTTATTTTATCTATTATTGATTTATATTCATCAGGTATATTTTTTAAATATTTCATATTTGGGCTTAACAAAAATTTAGTCTTTTTTTATTACATAATTATCTTTTCATATTATATCAGTAATATAACAAATTATGAATAAAAAAATATGTGAAAATTTATCTAAACTGACTTTTCCATATATGCTATTTCTACCCCGCCGCCACAACCCTTTTGCTCTTTTTTAAAAACTGAAAAACCGAGTTTTTCATACAGATGCATATTTCTTTCGCTTTTTACCCCTGTAAAGAGTTCAAACCTTTTGCATTTGAAGTATTTTTCTATTTCTTTCATCAAAAGAGTTGCAATTCCTTTATTGCGGTGCAAAGGAGAAACAGCCAGTTTACCGATATAGCATGTCCCGCCTTTCTCAAAAGCGCGGACTGTTCCTATTATATTTTCTTCAGAAACCGCTTTTAAAAAAACATAACTTTCAAACTGTTTTTTGATTTCTTCTATTGTTTGTTTTAAAGGCTCAATATTATAATTGCCGTAAAGTTCGGCTTCGCTCATAAAAGCAGCTTTTTGAAGGCATAAAATCTCACCTGCATCATTGACCGATGCTTTTAAAATTTTCATGATTTTTTCCTTTTTATTTGTATTTGCAGTTTTGCCGCAGATTCTTTTATTTATTTTATCTTTTTTTTATGTTTTCAGAAACCGTTTCTTTGTATAATGCCGATATTTATATTCTTTATCTGCAAATTTTGTATTTTTATTTTTTTCATATAATTGACTTAGACGGTTTCATATATTATAATCGGTTTTATCAAAAAAAGGATTTAAAATGAAAATTTTAGCTCTTGCCTGTTTTTGCGTGGACGTCTTTCCTGAAAGCGGTAAAATTCTTCCGGGAGGAAACGCATTAAACCTCGCCGTTAATTGTACGGCAATCAAAAATACTGAAGTGTTTGTAATGGGCAATATAGGGAAAGACAACTATGCCTCTATTATTAAAAAATCAATTGACGCATATAAAATAAACCGCTCAAACCTTGATGAAGTCAAAGGACAAACGGCAAACCATATAATACATATAGACGAAACAGGCGACAGATACTTCAAGGAAAATTCTTGGACAAGCGGAGTTTGGGCTGATTATAAAATGAGCGTACATGACAAAAAAATCATAAAAGATATGGACGCCGTAGCGACTACATATTATGAACCTGACTTTAAAAACATAATAAAGGCAGTCTCAAACAGAAAATTTATTATGTGCGTCGATTTTCACGACGAAAAAATAAAATTATCATGGGAAAAATATTTTAAATATATAGATTTATTTTTTATAAGCGGAAACGGACAGAATTTAGATATCTTAAAAAAATGGTCTGAAAAATATAACACGATATTTACGGCAACTCTCGGAAAATACGGAAGCATTTCCTATCAAAAAGGCAAAAAATATGTATGCAAAGCAATAAAACCTAAAAAAGTCGTTGACACAACCGGCTGCGGCGACAGTTATCAGGCAGGTTTCATTATGGAATATCTATCAAGCAAAAACATAAAAAAGTCTATGATAAAAGGTTCCAAATCCGCAGCAAAAACATTATCCTTCATCGGCGGTTTTAAGATTTAATTTACAAAGTAAACAGAAATAATTTTAAATTTATTTTTGGACAAAATAACAAATTTATCAATTTTTTCCACAGCATTTCTTATATTTCAGATTGCTTCCACAAGGACATTTTTCATTTCTGCCGACTTTTTTCCCAGTACTTAAATTTATTCTTTGTCCTTTCAGCATAAAATTGGCTAAATTTTCTATTTTTTCATCATATATCCATTGTTGATTATTGAATACAACGATATCAAATAGTTCATCACTGTTTTTTAAACTTCCAAATCCGATCCAAACATCTCCTTTGCTTTTATATTTTCTTACTTGGCATAAAGACAACAATCTTTTTTTTAATTCTTCTAAATCATCAGAACTTATGGAGATATAAGTAAAACCTAAACGGAAAGAATCGCTATCATTGGGAGGCAATGAAAAATTATGAAAATTCCCTTCTTTTAAAGTTTTTTGCTTTGTTTGAATCATAAAATCTACAAGATTTCTTCTTGCTTCAGCGGATAAATCTAACAAATGGAAAATAATGTCTGTGATTTTTGGTTCATCAAGAGTCTTTAATCGGTTACAGAATCTGTTAAAATCTTCATTTTTCCATCTATTTTTTATTATATCTCCTTCATCTGAAACTTTTAATCCGGCTTTTAATGGATAATAATTTCTATCAATAAGCTGTCCAAAAGTTGTATCTAATGCTATAAAGTCGTTTTTTGGAATTTTCCAAAGTTTTTGTGCTAGGTGATAACCAAGAAAAACCATTTCCTCATCAGCTTCGAAATACTCCATCAAGAATGTTCTTTGTCTAATATAATATAAAAAATCATAAGGATCGTTTAGATAATATGTCATTAATTCTAAATCAAATATTGTTGAAAATATTGGAAATGGCTCATCATCTTTTTTGTCTAACATTACATGTGATTGATGAGTTAGAGACGGATAATTCTCAGTTGTAATTCCCATTATATATACTTCGTCAATATCTTCAGAGAGCTTTATTTCTTTTTTATATTCGTCAAAAAATTTTGCACTTCTATCAAGTATTTTTTTACGAGAAATAAGTCCTTGATTATAAGCATCTTGCACAGCTCCCTGAAAATCAGTTTGTAATTGTTCGTCATTACCTGTTCTTGAAAGTTCTGTTAATTTCTTTGATTTTACTTGAACACATAATGCTTTACTGCCAAGAATACAAAGAATATCTATGTCTGTGTCATCTTCCCCTTTTTTTGTGGTGATTTTTATAGATTTAAAAGTCTTGCCTTGACCAAATACATTAAACAAAAAACCATAAGTAATTTCCTCTCCTGTTTTACCTCTATTTCTACCGAGTATATCTCTGTAATTTTTATCTTCCAACATCCAATAAAAAGGACTTTCATAAACTGCCTCAAAAACCATAAAACTAATTGGAATAAAATATCTTTCTTCATCTAGTTGGATTATTGGTTTTGCATTAAACCAATTAAAACATCCAATTCCTTGAAACTGCAAATTGAAATTTTCTTTAGGAACGGTTGAAAAGTTTTTAAGAAATGAATCAATGCCAGAATCTTCATGAAAGTCAGTTTTTCTAATGACAAATAAATCAATCAATCCTTTGTAAAATGATTCTAACCATTTTTTTGCTATTTCATCCATACTTATTTTTTTTTCATCAGTTTGAGCATCAAAAAATAACCGAACATATTGATAAAGCTCAAACATCGGAAATATTTCTTTTACTTGTTTAGACCAGTCTTCATCTGGATTTTTATTTTTCAATTCCTCGATTATTTGAGGCAATTTTTCTTTAAAGATATATAAATTAACTTTTTTTGATTTTTCTTCTAAAATATTTTTAATTTGAATAACAATATTTTTTGATTTGCCAATATCAAAGTTTTTATTTTTTAGTAGCCAATCTTTGTCATATTGATATTTTCTTTCCAAAAAATCTAAGTATTGGAAATCATACACACCAGTGCCAGAATAGAAAATTGGCTCTGTTAACATATTGCCTTTACCAAAAAACTCTTTTCGTTCTTTTCTATAATCTTCAATGTTATTTTTATTCTTAATGCTTTCTTGTAATTTCTCAAAAAATGGAATCATAAAAGAATTATGCAACTCTTCCATGAGTTCATAAGTTTTTTGTTTTAGTGCAATCAAGTCTTGTGGTGTATCTGGTGTAGAAAAATTAATTTCGTTTTGAATAATAAATCCTAGCAACAACGATAATTCTTTTATACTTAAACGAGCTCTATAATCTATATCTTGTAGTTTTTCTGGATTAACATGAGACTCTTCAAAAAGAATCATGCAAAGAGCATAGATATAGCCCTTATTGTTTACGAGTTGCTTTATATCATTTACAACTTGGTCGGTTGTTCTTTTTTCATTCATATTATCAAAAATCCTATTCGTCAAATTTTTATATTTAAGATGAGAATATTTTTCAAAAAAAATATAAGAAATAAAACATTATAATACTGTAGTGATTTCTTTTTACAAAGTATTTTGATTTTAGACAAGGCGCGAGGTGGTAAGAGTGTACTGTGAAGAGGCGGAGCCGGAGGTTGAGTAACGAAGTATAAAATCAAAAGACGAAGTAAAGAACGGAGATTGCAGTACAGACAGCAATCTTCTGTAAAAATTATAGCAAATTCCCTGAATAACAGGCAATTTACAGGGAATTTGTGCAGTTTTGGCAAGTTTTAGGGCTTTTTGAAGCATTTCCTAACTCGTCAAGTCAGCAGAATTTCCTAAAACACTTAACAGGGAATTAACAGAAGGTATCAGGGTATACAATTACATTTCTACAAAAAATTAAGCAATAATTTCAGCATCAATAATTTCACAATCTTTTTTCCAAATTTCAAACTTTCTACAATCTTCTTCTATTTGAAAAAGTTTTTCTCTTGTGTTTTTAACTTGCTCTGCAAGTTTAATATAGTCTGAAAAAAACCGCTCTATAAACTCGTCGCTATCTATAATTTTTTCTACGAGTTCTTCTCTTTGTCCTTCAAAATTTAAAACCATTTTAGCCATAGCCTCATTAAAAGCTTGTTCCTTTTTATGCGCATCATATGTTTGCCATGCTTGATACACTAAACCAAGCCCAGAAAGTATAGCACCACCCAAAGTACTGATTTGTCCAGCAAGGTTTATGGCACCCCATGGCTTAAATTTAATGGAAAGACCTAACATATCGCGAGCTTGTAAAACCATGTTGCCATCTATACCACGCACAAAGTCACCAGCTTTCCTTATAAGTTCCTGACCACCATATTTATTAAAAAGGTCTCGAAAATGACTGGTTTCAGCATTGTAAATTTCCACCTGTCTTTTTATTTTCAAATTGGTAGAATCTACATAGTCCTCAAAAAAACCTTTTATTTTTCCGCTTACAATAATCCCATTAGAACCTATTTCTCTTTCAAAAAAGTCCACATAAGAATCCTGTGATAACCCTTTTACCTGCAATATTAGATCTGAGAAATACCCCATAACAACTTCTCTCAATTTTTTGCGACTGTCCCTGATCGTTTTGTCAAGAGAATCAAGCTCTTTTGTAAAAACAGCAGACATATTTTCCATTTTTTCACATTCTGTAGAAATTTCTGAAAATTTCTGCTCTGCAACTGGCAAAGTTTTGGTTGTAATATCTTTCATAATGCTTTTTTCTGTTTCTTTTATTATTGCAACTGCTCCACCTTCTCTTACAATTTTTTCAGCGGTAGCCTGCTGTAATGTCGGAATATGTGATAATTTGTTGTAATCTTCACGCCGCTCAATCCAGTACTCAAAACCCTTGCCATGCGGATTTGCAGATACTGCAACTACTGTCAAACTGTCCATTTCTTTTTGCGAAAGATTTAAAAAATCACTAAGTCTACCCTTAACATTTTCCGTTTTTATAGCAAGCCTTTCTCTGTAGTCAACTTCGTCTTCAATATCTGCCTCTCTATCAAACTGGCTTAATACAAAAACTGTGCGAAGCAACAAATTAAGCGTTCTAAACAACCATTCAAGTTCTTCTTTATGTGTATCTTTTATGGGATTGTTGGGGTTCATTACATATAACACAATATCAGCACGACTTATCCACTGTCGTGTTATTTCTTTAAATTTTTCGCCGTTATCCTTTTCCTTAAAACCAAAAAGCCCTGGAGTGTCCACTATTTCTATATCATTATCGGTATTATAGATAGATATTTCATCGGAAGATTCTTCTTCTCGTATTTTCATTGTTGTTTTGTCTAACTTCCCAAGCCATGCAGCCGCAATAGACGTTTTACCTTCCGAAAAACCACCAACTAAAGCTATTCGCAGTTTTCTTCCGGCTACGGCATCTTGCTTTAACGCAACTATTTTTTCGCTCAACTTTTTATCTATATCAACACCTAGATTGTGACCATCCTGTAAAAGATTTTCCAATTTAGATATAGCTTCAAGAGCACTGTCCCATACTTGCTTTGTTTTATTACCCATAAAACATTTCTCCTTTATGAATAGACATTCTTTGTTGATATAAAAACTTTTTAAATCCAAAAACTGTATCTTTCTGCTGCTTTATAGCTATAACAGTCTTATTTATTTTTTCTTTGATTTTATGGTTTTTCCTTGTCTCTTCTTGTAATGCATGTTTTTTCCATGTTTCCAGTTCTCTTTTTAATACCTTCTCAACTTCTTTAATATTTTCATCCGCAGATTTTTTCTGCTGTTGCTTTTTATATTTATCGTAAAAAAAGCACTTAACACTATCCCATACAGCCAAAATACCACTCACAACTCCCATTACTGCAACTACTATTGCAAGCACTGGTATAGCAGTCCCACCAGTCGCAGCTATAAGCACTGCACTGCCTGTAACTATACCTGTTACTCCACTAATACCACTCAACCATTTTATATCATTTTTTGTTTTTATGTTAATATTCATTTCCATTTTTAATTTATCTTCAAATATTTTTTTGCTGAACTCTTCCATAAAACGGCTAAAACGCTCTAGTGCGTTTTGTAAATTATTGAGATAGTCGGCTAAACTTTCCTTTCCATTCTCTTTGGTTTGCAAAGCTGCACTTTCTGTATATAGCTCGCTTAAACGTTCTAATTCAGCTTTGAGCGCATCATTATCAACATTTTGTTCTATGTAGCTGTAGACATCTATTCTAATATTGTTTTTGGCAGTGCTTATGGCATCATTTATATTTGCACTTAACCTACTAGATAACTCGTCATAAGCATCATCAATTTCTTCAGATGCTTTCTGCGCTAGTTTTGTTGTTTTGGTGTACAATTTTTCGAAATCAGCTTGTCCATTTCTTACTTCCTCTTCTGCTTTTTTAATTAAGCTTGTTATTTTGTTTTTATTTGCTTCAATAAGTTTTTGCTCTTTATTTTCGGTAACTTCCTTTTTTATCAAGTCAGTGAATGCTGTAAAACCCATTTTTTCAAATAAATCTTCTTTACCCAGCTTGTCTAAAGCTTTCTGGCGAGAATTAACCCATTTATCTTTAACAAATTTTTCTGCTACAGCCAAAAAGGGAAAGTGTGCACTTAAAGGAATATGCTTTACATAATGCTTGCCCAAAACTTCACTCATTTTGGAATCAAGAACAGCCAAACTCTTACTTATTTCATCACAAAGAAACGAATCGCCTATTTGTGATGGGCTAGTAACTCTGTGATTGTAAACAACATACACTTGCGTTTGATCACCAAGCTGTTCTTTAATTTTTTCTATTATTCCTGCGGTATTAGTATCGCCGCCTTCTATCTTTGTTTCCGATTTTACATAAAAAACAACATGTGTTTTGCGCAGGGCTTTTTTAATTTCTGAAGCTACATCATCTTCTTTGCCGCCTATACCGGGAACGTCCAAAACTGCAAACTTTTTACCGTCGACATCAAACTCGTAACGAACCATTATGCGAGTATTATCTGAACGCCCGTCACCAATTATGGCTCCATCAGCGTTGAGTTGCAAGCACTCTTTATTGTTTTGAATCTCGCAGTTAAGAATTTTAGTTTCAATAAATAAGCTTCCTTTAATTTTTTCTAGAACTGCTTTGTTTTCATTTTCAGTAGCTAAATTGTTATTAGTTGCATGCATAAATTCTTGTTTATTGTTTAATATTTTATAGCGTTCAGTCCTGTTTTGTGTTAGCGCCGTTTTTGCTTCTTTCCTTTGTCGCAAGTGTGACGGAATTGTTGAAATTGGTATACGCCAAATGCTGCCTTTTTTAATTTTTTTTACATATTCTATTCTCTCTTTACGGAAACTGTGTAGTAATTTTTGATATTCGTTAAACTTTAGAGCTCTTTCACGTTCAATGTTTAAAATTTTATCTTCCTGAACATCCATATCTTTACTAGCTTGTACTATATCTTCATTCAATTTTTCTAACTTGGCATTTAAATTACTGATTATGGCAGAAGTTTCTTGAAATTTTTGCTGTTCTTGCAATTTCGTTTTTTCCTGCAGGACAAGCCTTAGTGTTTCTATTATGGTAGATTTTCCGGCATTGGTTTCGCCGTAGAAAGCAATAGTAAAAGTATCCCAATCGGAATCCTCTTCTAATTCCACAAGAGAATCTGAAATGTAGTTTTTAATTTCACTTAATATACCGATAGTATCGCTTGAAGTTGCCTTGATTTCGTCGTCATCTATATTCTTAACATTATTTTCAATACCGTTCACGGCTTTACTTACTTCATTAATAATATCTTTATAGATATACGTAAATTTTTGCTTACCACTTTGTTCGGTATTATTTGTTATTTCCATCTTACTTTCCTCTAAAAAACCAAAGACTTCCACCGTTTGTAGAATAAAAGTACCTTTATTGCCCTTCCCCCAAAAGTTCAACAACTTTGAAGTTAGTGAAAAGCTGTTTTTTAAAACTTAATATGTTCAGTTTTTTCAACAATATTTTTTAAATCGTTTTCGTAAAGCCTATTTTTTAAACTCATACTTAAGTTCAATGTTGCAATATAAATATTCAGATCGTTATCAAACAAAACATCTTCGTAGAAACCTACTTTATGGATAAATTTAAGTTTAGCTTGCGGATAAAGTAGAATAAGTTTTTTCGATTTATAAACTCTGCTGTATGCCATTATCTGGTAGATATCTGATATTGATATATCTTTTGGAGAATTTATAATTTTATATTTGGTATCTATAATTATTGGGCAATCAGCTAAGTCTTTTATATGTATGTCACTTCTCGTGTGCTTCCTGAATGGTTGTATATCATCGCCGAATGAAAGATTTTTTAACATGCCTTTCTTAAATTGTGATTGAACTTTGCTTCCATAAATCCGCTTTAAAGAATTGAAAACAAATTCTTCAAAAAGTTCATTCATATCAAAAAGTAAAGCAATAGATTTAAAACGATTATTTATCATATGTATGGAAGAATTTTCAATAAATAACTCTGCCAATTTTAAAGGAGTTTCAAAAATTTGTTGACTACGTTTTAGAGTTATTTTATTTATTTTTTCTAAAGTAACTCTTTCAAATGTTACATCATCATATATCGTCAGTATATTCCTTAATTTGTTTTTTGTTTCTTCAATTTCAGATAATTTAATAAGTACAGAAGATACAAATTTAAAGATACGATTAAGCATATTGTCTTCTTTAAAATCATCAAAAAGACAATATATTTTTGATTTGTTGAAAGAATTGTGCTTAATATCATTTTTGAAATCAATTTTTCCTTTTATATAACGCAAATTTTTATTCTGTACTTCATAATCATGTGGAATATTGCTAAGTAATGCTCTCAATAATGATTCTGCAAAAAATGAAATAAGAATTTCTATAAATGAATTTTTAGTTTTAGAAATATTAGCATTGCCAGAGTTTTTAATTTTAAGTTTATTTGTACATGAGAGCATAAAGATAAGGTTGTCAAGAATTTGTTTTTTATCATCACTTTCACTTAATATTTTAGGCAGTATACTTATTTGTATTCCCTTAAACCGTATGGTTCCTACATAAGAAGATGTTTTTATTCTGTTAAGTTCAAAAGTAAAAGCATTTTCAAGTGAAAGAGATTTCAAGTATGCTTTAAATGAAAAAAGAAAATCATTGTCGAGTTCTTCTGAATATTCATATTCTTTAAGTTCTATGGTTTTCATTTTTTAAATCGCTATATTGTTTAGTTCATTAATAAATTGTGTATCATCTATTTCATTTTCATCTTTAAAAGTCCAACTTTCTTCAATAATATCTTTCAATAATTCTTCTTGTACTTTTTTAATGAAACTTCCGGAAAGAACTACTTTGAGTTTTTCCCAATCACCATAAAAATATTCATTTAATAATGGAATTATTTCCTTAAACCATTTGTTTTTAAGCTGTTTAAGATTTTCAATATTTAAAAAATAACTATGCCCTATTTGATGATCTCTATCCAGAAGAATTGTTATCTTTTTATTTAAGGCTTTAAAAACAGTCTGAAGCCTGACACCATCAATATTTTCTTCAATAAGTTCAGCTTGTGGCATCATTTCAGTAAAAGCAAATCTGCGTCGCAGCGCTACATCTACAAGTGCTATTGATTTGTCTGCTGTGTTCATAGTGCCTATAATATATAAATTGTTTGGCAGACTAAACTCCTTTTTACTGTACATCAAAGGAATAGAAATAGGATACTCATTACCGTCACGTTTATCTTTTTCAAGAAGAGTTATTAGTTCTCCGAATATTTTCGAAATATTTCCGCGGTTAATTTCATCAATAATAAGAATATATTTATTTTTTCGGTCTTTTTCCGCTAATTCTTTTATTTCTTTTAACGGTCCTTTGCCAAGTTTATAGGATAATTTACCTTCTTTAGCATCCAAATCAGGAGTTATTCCTTCAATAAATTCTTCATAAGAGTAATTTTGGTGAAATGTGATAAACCTAATATATTTTTTTTCTTTATAATTCTTATAAAGTTCAAATAAATCACTATAAATATTCTCATCAGTTTTATAATTTTTCAGAAGTCTTTCTATTTCACTTCCTCCGATTATCTGCAATGCTTTTATAACGGTGTTACGCGTTTTTCCAGTGCCAGGAGGGCCATAAAGAATTTGATTAAGTGGAATATCGGTATTTGTCTGTTCTCCTTCATCATTTTCTGTTATTTCAGATTCAATGATATTTGTTTCTTTTAAAAGAGTTTCATTTAACTGCAAAAGTTTTTCTTTCCATTTTTTAAAATTCAAAATAAGATTTTGATAGTTTTCACAAACGTTTTTTTCAATATTTCTTTTTGATTCTTCTTTTATAATTTCACGGCCGGCATCTAAATAAGCAGTTAATACACCATTGTCAAACATACAAGTAAGGCGATAAGCTTTTTGATGGTTTTTAAGTTTTTTAGGGAAAATAGCAAACCATGAATATGGAGTTCCTTCATTCCTAGCACCTGTGAAATCAAATTCATTAGACATATAATCTGCGATATCAAGTTCTCCAAGTAAACTTGATGTTATCTGTTTAAGCATTGTCCAGAAATCGTTAGGGGCTATTAAAAAAGGGTGTAAAAGAGCAAACGACTTATTCCATAATTTACCGTAAGGGTCTTTCTTTGAATATTCGCCTATTTGTTTAACTATGCTTTCATCAAGATAATGTTTAAAAAAGTCTATATCTTTATTTATGAACGCTTGTTTAATTTTTTCTACAGAATCAATTGATATCTGTGCTCCTGCTTTAAGTTGGCGGAGAGTCACATAACGGACTATATTGACTGAGCTGGCTTCATTAGAAGATTGTTTAACAAGTTTTGTTGAAGTTCCATATAATTTTAAAAGTTCATCAATTCTATCCTTGCTAAGATTGTTTATATATTCAAAAATTTTTGTATCATCATTGTGAATAGCATGTATTTTTTTGCTTTCTTCTCTTATTAAGTTAATATTTCTGTTCAGTTCTTCTGTGTTCATACTGTTCTCCTTCATTTTGATTTTTAAAGTCGGTTTGAGTTTTTTGATTTTTCTCAATAATATAGTTGATAAATGCTGAACATATAACCAACATAAATTTAGCATCTTCTTGTTCAACTTTGCTTTCCCCGATAATAGAATGTCTTATGCCGTCATAACCGCATGTAAAACCATAGATTTTTTCTAAACCTGTAAGCAAAGTGTCATTTATATTTAAAATTTTATTTACTACATAGACTAAAGCAATTATATGAAGCTTATTATCGGAATCAATAGTAGATATTAAATCTAATTTTTTCAAAAATTGATGTGCAAAACTATTTTTATTATTTTTAACAGCTTTAATAAAATCTTCTAATTTAGATAACGAATTATTAATATCAATATTATAGTAATAATGAATATCTTTCAAAGAATAATTTTCAAAAAACTCTGCTATATCTTTAACGGAATTTTTTCTCTTATTTTGTTCTCCTATTTCAATTAATATTGAAATTAATCTGTCATTGGTAAAGTTAAATTCCTTGGTTAAATTTATTTCCCCATTATTTCTGTAGGGGTTTAATACTATTGGCATAGAATAACCATCATTTTTATGGAAAAGGCTATCAATCCATGCGCCTTCTCCAGATTGTATTTCACTGTAGTAGTCTCTTGAAATGTAAGACTGCATAGAATAATTAGATACTATCGTATAAAAAAAGTTATTCTTAAAAAGTTCTATTGCGGTCTTAATTTTTTTATCAAAATCATGATCATATTTTTTAGGGCTAAACTCTAAAACAGATATATAGTTATTATTATATGTATTACACGAAAATTTGCAGATTTTTCCATTGATAGTAAAATATAAATCTGCAACAACATCCTTAATAAAATTACTTTTATGCAACTTTGTATTTGATTCTAGATTATCTTTTCCTATGTTATACCACAGATTACTTATCATTCTGAAAATAATTTCAACCAAACTACTTTTTCCTGTGCCATTTTTACCAACAATTGCCGAAATTGAAATGTTTTTCCCAAAAAAATCTTCGCTTAAAGCATCACCCTTAAGTGCAACTTTTCCGTTTTTATATTCATAAGCATCATTTAATGAATAATAGCCAGCTTGCAACACTTTTCTTTGCTTACATTTTTCATGAATATAGATACCTATTATTGAAAATGGTTGATTTGAATTACGATCCATTCTACCTTCTTGTTCTGAAATGTAATATTTAATAAAAGCATTATACAAAATATAAAAGTTATACAGTAAATAAATGTCATTAGTGCAATTTGAGACTGTTTCTGTCATTTGAAACATTAAGATTTCAGGCGAAATGAAGTATTTCAAAAGTGCGGTGTACAAAAAGTGAAACGGTACATAAGCTTTTGAAATACAAAATTGCAGACCAAATATTAATGTTGATTTGTTTCTTTAAAAAAGAAAAGAACGGAGAGAGGGGGATTCGAACCCCCGATACGGTTCCCCGTATAGCAGTTTTCGAGACTACCGCCTTAAACCAACTCGGCCATCTCTCCATATATAAAAAAAGGAACAAGCTTTATGCGCAAGCTTGTTCCTTTAGTATACTAAATTTTAATCTACAGGGGTATTGTCTATTATCTGAGGTGTAGTAGTCGCATAACCCTTCAATGTCAATTGATGCCCTTCTTTTGAAGATGTAACAGCATCAAAAGTATCACCGCTTGTAGTAACATAATATGATGTAAAGTACTTATTCCTTCTTGCATCAACGCCGAAAGAAGCGCCCATCTGCTGTCCTGCAGTACCGGCGTAATATTTACCGTGCCTTGAATAGTAAATCTGCTGGGCGGCATTGATTTCGCCCAACAAAGCCTTACCTTCGGTTGCTATACCTTTTTTTACATATCCTCTATATACAGGAATAGCCACCAAAGCCAATATTACCAAGATCACCAAAGCTATTATTAACTCCGTAAGCGTAAAACCCAATTTTTTAGACATAATATACCTCTTCTTCACAATATTAGTCTAGCAGAAAATACTTATTTTTTCAATACTATTTTTTGTTCAACTTTAGCGCCTGTGGTAATGTCTTCGCCGTATAAAGTATAAAAACTGACTTTTGGTATGCCGAAAGCGCCGTCTTTAGACTCTATATAAACCTTTTCCAAGAAACATTTTTTATCATTTATCTGTATTGTTACTTTAGGAAGAGTTCCGATTATACTGATAGTCATAGGTTTATCTTCCACTGCTTTCAACGTAAAATCGTAATTTTTGTTCTGTTCATTATATTTCGCTTTAAACCCGTACGCTTTTTTATCAAAAAGGCTTAATTCTTCCCTTTCTCCGTTTTTCTCGGCAAAAAGAAGCCAATATGCATCAACAGGACTTTCTTTTAAAATTTGTCCGTTAGCGTCTAACTTTGCATCATAACAAACAATATTGGCATTTTTACTTCTTTCTATAATAAACAACCTGTTGTCTGGTTTAGAATAAGCATAAACCGGAAGGAGCATCAATAAAAACAAAATTATTTTTTTCATTATTTATTTTCCCCGTGTATTTTTTGCAGCAGCCATGACATATTCTGCCCAAGTTTACGCATAATATCCAACCCTTCCGCATCTGCCAAGACATCCCCTTTTTGTTTACCGAAACCGACGTTCCAGTAATTTGAACCTACTATTATCATTTCAAGTATTGTAAAAAAATGATTGATTGAACTGAATGCATGCATTGAACCGGCTCTTCTTGCCGATACTACGGCCGCTCCGACTTTCTTTGAAAGCAGCATGCCGTTTGCTCTTGCAACCATACCGGCACGGCAGATTAATGCCGCCGCAGTCGGCGTGATGTTTGAAAAATAAACAGGAGACCCTATAATTATTCCGTCAGCTTCCGTCATCGCCTGTATACAGTCATTTATCATATCATCGGCAATTGCGCATTTTTTATCCTTGTTTGCAACGCATTTATAACACGCAATACACGTTGATATTTTATTATCGGCAAGCTGAATCTGTTTTGTCTCTATTCCCTTATCTGATAATTCTTTAAGAACGGTGTTCAGCAAAATTGATGTATTCCCGTCTTTTCTGGAACTGCAGTTAAACGCAACAACCTTCATTTTTCCTCCAAGAAACAATCAATATCTTATCCGTATTTTACAAAAAATATCATCCTTTTTAAAGACTGCAAAAATTATCTGCATAAATAAAAATAAGGACATGAGGCGCAGTCGGCATTATCATATAACTCCGCTTTAAAAGGCTCATCGCCGTTAATTTCGGAAATAACATATTTCAAATGACTAATGCAAATATTGTATATATTATTTTTATCGTCTTGAGAAGTTTTTTCTTTAAACAGAGAGATTATATTGCCGTCTCTTAAAGAATACAGCATACAATTTTCTATGCTTTTTGAAAATTTATTCTCATAGGCATATTTATATACAGGCAATTGAAAAGATTTGATATTCTTCCGTATAAATTCTCTTCTGTCTCCTTCGGCATTTTCAGATATTCCGCTTTTTAAAGGCGCTGTTATTGATCCTGTTTTGTAATCTATGATAGAAAGTCCGCCGTTGACGTTTTTGTCAATTCTGTCGACTTTCACTTTAAGATTATACGTATTGCCTGCAATTTGAATCGTTGATTTTATCGAAAATTCCGTTTCAAGTATTTCCTGAAAATCCCTGTTTTTTTCATTTTCATAAAAATCGCACATTCTCTTTTTTATTAATTTTTTTAAAAGAAAAATCTTACCGGTCTCATGTTTTTTAAAATATTTATCCAAATGTTTTTCCAATGTGTTTAAATAAAGTTCATAAGCGCCGTTTTTTAGCAAATCCTCTTTTGCCGTACTCTTATGAAAGGTCTGTTCCAAAAACTCATGTATTACGTTGCCGATATCCTGACTTTCATAATTTTGTTCAAAATCTGTCTGCTGTGACAATTTTAAAATATATTTATAATAAAACTGAAGTTTGCATTTCATATAAGTGTCTATGCTTGTAGGAGAATAAGAAAAGTTCTTTAAAAACTCTTTTATTTCATCAGTTTTGGCAAACGTTTGTTTGTTTTGTGACAGTACTCTGCTCGGCAAAACCGTTTTAATAACATTTGCTACTTCAAGAGATTTTTCTTTTGACTGTTTCTGCCATACAAGCTCTTCTATAAATCTGCTTCTCTCGTTTTTTTCATCATCGGCATATATCAGCGAAACATTTTCGCTTGATGCTACAAGGCTCATAAAATGATATTTTTGAATATCAACCTCTCTGCTTACATAGCCGACTCCTAAAGAAATCATTATATCTTTAGGAATTAAAGGACTGGCTTCTTTTATTTTCGGCATAACTGAATCCGACATGGACAAAACATACACGTTTTTAAAACTCAGCCCTCTTGCTTCAAGAGCACCCAAAATCTGGAGTCCTTTTAAAGGACTCCCTACAAGAGAAACAGTTCCTCTTAACAATACTTTTTCAAGTATATAAAGCATTTCGTATTGGTCGAAATTTTCATTTGAACAAACAGCATTTTGAAACTGTCCGGCAATGTCATAAAGAATATTTACTGCGCTTAAATTAAACGGATATGTTTTAATCAGGCTTTTTTCCACAATACTGTCGGCTATTTTTTTAATACAGCCGCTTAACACGCTCATATTTGAAATATCCGAAAGGCTGTCAAAAAACAAAGCAAAAATTTCATCCAACAGTTCTTTTACTCTTTCAGGAGAAACTCTTTGCCAGTAATAAGAAACCGTATCTGAAATTTCATTGCATAATTTAACGTTGTTTTTGATTTCTTCCGGGTCAATAAAAACATAACCTGAAAATTCAGCTTCACGGTTAAATCTGTCAAAGTTATCAATAATTTTGTGCACAATTATTCTTGTAACGCTCGGATTTCCAATAAACCTCATATTTTTTACCAAAGGATTTGATAAAACCGACAGCATATCTTTTACATAATACTTATTATTCTTTTTTGTCTTTTGAGCTTTTACTAAAGCGTTCATAAGAGAAAAGACCGTCGTTTTTGCAGCCGGGTACCCTACCGCAATATTCACGTCATCGACAATGCTGTACATTTGGTTCATAACAGATGGCAAAATTGAGTTATCCGGCACGATAACAACCGTCTGCGAAATATCTTCCGGAGACAATCTGTTTATTAAATTTCCGGCTAAACAGGCTTGAGACTCGCCGTCATAAGCGCAGTAAAAGCTGATATTTTCATTTGTTTTATCGCTAACGCCATTTTCGTAAGAACCTGAAAAATCTTTGTAAATTTTTTCCAGAGCGCTCCAATTATTTTTATCGCCTTTGATTATAATATCGAGTTTTCCCTCATCATAAATTTTTTTAAACATGTCTGTTTCGGATTTGTTTAAATAGTAAGGATTAAACAATATGACGCGCTCATATTGTTTTAAATGTTGAAGTATTTTCAAATCAGCATTGTAATAACTTAATCCTCTCGTCGTTTTACGGGATGCGTTCAATTCTTTATGAAACAGGCGCCTTATCAAATAGAGATGTTTCAATAACTCGTTTATTCCTGCAGGCAGATCATATCCTATATCAGCATTCAGCTTAATATTTAACAGTTTGTCATCCGTGATTTTTTCAGTATCAAGAGCGTCTATAAAAGACAGAATTTCATAACTCCATTGAAAGAAACCGGCAAAAGAATTCTTCTCTTCAAAAAATTGGGGAATATTCTTTTTAACTATATCGTAAATAATATAAGCGCTGTCAATTTCAGAGATTCTTTTTAAGTTAAAATGAGCAGCCGTTATATCGCTGACAATATCGTCAAATGTCATAAAACTCGGCGGAATGAAAGATCTGTTAAGATTTTTTGACAGTTCTCTTTTTATAAACAGCGCCGGTCTTTTAGAAGGCATAATAACAGCCGCAGAGCTGAAATCGGCAGTCCCGCAAAGAGACCGTATATGAGCCGCCGTAAATTTAACAATGTCTTCATGTAATGCGATATTAATAATTCTTGACGGCATTACTTAATCTCCACAACATCAGTTTTTTCGATATTGACTACAAAACAACAGACTTCTTTTCCGGGATAAAAATCTCTTACCACAGAAAGGTATTTCTGCATTTGTTTTTTGATAAGTTCGGCATCGTATATCGATGTTTTGAAATCGACTATGCTTATTTTTTTATTCTCTTTATCTGTTACAAGTTTATCTATTCTTAAAGTATTCCCTGAAGAATCTACAAATTCTTTCTCATTATAAACGTTTTTTGAAACGTCAAAAAACGCCGATATTGCGTTATCAGACAGAATCTTTTTTAATGAAGACTCAAGCCATGAAATATTTTCATTCGGATATTTTAAAGCAGCCGAAGATAAAGTTTTTTGAATTTCATTTTCAATATTTTCTTTTTTATAAGTCAATATCAAAGACAAAGCATAGTGAATAATTTTCCCCTTCAACAAAATATCTTCTCTTTCTTTACCGTATATTTCCATTGCGCTTTCCGAAATTATCTCAGTAAAATCTTTCATCTGAGTCACAAAAATTTCTTTGACAACGTCTTCTTTTTTAATCGCCGGAGAATATTTATTCTTTTCTCCTGATTTTCTTAAATCATCAGGCAGCAATTTATTAATAGGAGTTCTTTTTTTGCCGCTTTCCTGCATTATAAGCCCGTAAAACTCGCATACGGCTCTTGTCATTGCGACATATAAAACATTCAGCTCGTCCGAAAGATTTTTAAAGTATTTTTTATAATATATTTCCGCCAGTTCATCCGAATAAGAAAGCATTTGTTTTGAAATATTAAGAAACTTAATATATTTGTCATTCTGCACATTGAAAGGCTTTTCCGGAGCGGAAAACTTTAAAGACAAATAAGGCATTATAACAACGTTAAACTGCAAACCTTTAGCTTTATGAGCAGTAATAATTCTTACGGCGTTTGAAGACGGAACTTTAATAAAGAAATTATTATCCTTGCGTCTTTCTTCAGTATTTTGGAAATAATCTATAAAATTCTGCAGTCCCTGCTCCTGCGATTCAAAAATGCTTACAATTTCCAAAAATCTTAAAATTACGTTATTGTTATTTTGAAAATTATTAATAACGTCGTATTTTGATATGACAGAAACAAGCAATTCATAAACGGCAATAAAACCGGCCGAATTAAAAAACGGCTCTAGATATTCCCGCCATATATCCGGATATTTATCCCTGAACAAAACATAAAGTTCTTTTTCTTTATTTTTATTCAAAGAATTTTCCGTAATAAACTGCAGTATTTCTTCTTTAGACATTTTTGTCCTGAATAAAAATACTGAACTTAACAAAAATGACGCGAAAGATATTTCATCCGTAGGAGAGTTAAAAAATTTTAAAGCTGAAAACAACTCTTTTACGATATCGCTGTTTATAATATTTAAAGTTTGAAAAGATTCAATGTCTATGTTTTTTTCAAGAAGCCACTGTCCTATTTTTGCTATATCGTTATTGTCTCTGCATATTACGGTAATATCTTTGTATTCAAACCTTTCTTTAAGAGAATCTATGGTTTTATACAAATACTCTTTTACTTTTAATTCACAGTCTTCTTTATCTTCTTCTCCGTATTCTATAGTCGATATTTCGACATATCCGCCGTTTTTTTTACCGGCGCTGTATTTTTGCTTTGACGTTTCAAACATATCGGAAATAGAACTGAAATACATGGGAATTTCCTCAAGGTCTTTGTCTTTTACAAGTTCGTCAAAAAATCTTGCAATATTTTCTTTTGAAAAAACGGAATTGTTAAAATCAATAATTGCTTTATAGCTCCTGTAGTTTGTGTCCAGCTGCACGCGTTTAGGATTGTATCTTGCAAATTCGGCTAAAGGACGGTCGAATATTCTTGAATCCCCGCCTCTGAATCCGTATATAGCCTGTTTTTTGTCTCCGACATAGAAAAAAGAACCGCCCTGAGACAGATTTTCCTCAACTATTAATTTCAGCGTTTTCCACTGTATTTGGTTTGTATCCTGAAATTCGTCTATAAGAAAATCTTTAAAATAACTCGAAAGCTGAAAATATATTTCAGGTACTATCCCGCTGTCATCATTAAATATTTTTAATACTTTTCTGTTAAGATCCTGCAGAAAAACTATTGAGTCCGCTTTTGACTGTCTGTCAAACTCATTAACGATATGCTCAAACATCCGCATATAAATTCCGTAATAATTAAACGCTTTAAATTCATAAAAGCCCTTAAGTATTTTTTGAGATTCGAAAAACAATTCATCAAGCCGTTCATTCTGCTGTGTTTTTGCCCTGTAAGGAATACTCTCTTTTTTGAAATACGCAGATATTGTTTTGTTTGTGAGAAGATATCTTTTATTATTCTCTGTTATTTTAAGTATGTTATCAGCCAGACGCTTGTCTATATTTGCAAATTCTTTGATTTTAGTCATATCCAGACAACAGTCGTAAAATTTTTCACAATAATCAATCAAAACTTTTTTATAATCAATCACGCCGTCACTTTGAAGCTGTTTTGCGGATTTTTTAACGTCTTCGTAAAGTTTTATAAATTCCTGCGATATATTTTCTTTGATATCCCATGACAAATGAGCGTCAACCAGATATTGTTCAAAAAAATCATTTAACAAATTCTCCAGTTCTTTGCTGACTAAAGAATTATCAAGAAACGAATCTATTGAAAAACCTATATAGTCCTTATAATTTTCTTCTATCTGATAATCAGGAGAGAGACCTATTTTTAAAGCGCAGGCCTTTATAATTAAATTAATAAAACTGTCTATTGTCTTAACATTAAAATTATCGTAATGCCCGATAATAACGTTCATCGCAATATTTGCATTTTCAGCTATTTTATCTTTTGGAAGTTTAATATCGCTCAGTAAATCGCCTACATCTTCTCTTAATGATATTTTTTTTAAATATTCTATTATTCTTTCTTTCATTTCAACACTTGCTTTATTTGCAAATGTTAAAGCCAGAATATTTTTTAAAGGAATGTTTTTATTTTCAGATGCGTCAAAATCCAGCAGTAAAGTAATATATCTTTTTGCCAAATTATGAGTTTTTCCGGATCCCGCCGAAGCTTCAACAACAATAAATTGGTCTGATATCTGTTTATTTGTCATTATTTTGCGCCAACATCAATATCCCTGTCTTTGTAATTCGCGGTTTATGTCTTTTTTCTTTAAAATTTCTTTCTTGTCGTAAGTGGTTTTCCCTTTTGCCAGTCCTATAAGAACTTTAATTTTGCCGTATTTTGAAACATAGATTTCCAAAGGTATTACCGTTAATCCTTTTTCTTTCGCTTTCGAATTTATCTTAACTATTTCCTGTCTGTGCAGCAGAAGTTTTCTTTTTCTTTTAGCTTCATATTCCTGGACATGGCTTGAAATCTGCAAATAAGGAGCTATATAGACATTGTCCAAATAAGCTTCACCGTTGACAAATCTTACCAAAGAGTCGACAAGACTTACGTTATGCAGTCTTAAAGATTTGACTTCATACCCGGACAACACGATACCGGCTTCGTATTCTTCAAGAATATGATAATCATGAAAAGCTTTTTTATTTGTTATTAATATTTGTTTTTCCAATTTTTTAGCAGACACAAGAACACCTCTGAAAGTTAATACCGCTATTTTATCAAAAATACAGAGAAAAAACGAATATAATCCTTATTGACAAAAAACACTAAATCATTTAAAATTATTTATTGTTTTTATAATGCGCCCATAGCTCAACTGGATAGAGCGTTTGACTACGAATCAAAAGGTTAGAGGTTCAAATCCTCTTGGGCGCGTTTACAGTTTCCAAGCAGATATTTCTTACCGGCCGTAAATACAAACCGATGTGTTTATTTTTCATAATTAATTTTAAAGCGGAATTTTCTGTTTTAAAAGACGGTTTTTGGTTATAAAATCGGGGTGACTGGATTTGAACCAGCGACCTCTCCCACCCGAAGGGAGCGCACTAGCCAGCTGTGCTACACCCCGACTTTTTAAATTTATTTGAGTTTTTATTATCTTATCAAGAGCTTATGAATTAGATAATTAGATTTGCGTAATATTTTATCATTTTAAAAAATTTTTTCAATATACCGCATAAAAAAATGCGCTGATATTAAATTTGCTGAAAATTTTGATATACTCATATTATTACAAAATTTTATCTATCTTGTTGGAGTATATATGATTACAGAACATGGTTTTATAAGAGTTTGCGCTTGCGCACCAAGAATTAAAATTGCAGATGTAAATTTTAATACCGGTCAGATCATAAATGAAATTAAAGACGCAAAAAAGAAAAACGCCTCTATTATTTTATTTCCTGAACTTTCATTGACAGGCTATACATGCGGAGATTTATTCCAGCAGGATATTTTACTTAAGGAAGCAGAAGATGCTTTGGATAAAATATCTCTTGAAACAAAAGATATAATAGCCGTTGTCGGGCTTCCGCTTTACCATCAGTCGCGCCTTTGGAACGCCGCGGCCGTAATTGCCGGCGGAAAAGTAGCGGCATTTATTCCTAAATCATATCTTCCAAATCACAAAGAATATTATGAACGCAGATGGTTCCATTCCGGATTCGATATAGATTCGGAATACAAAAAAATACCTTTTAATCCTAATTTAATATTTGACGTTTCGGCAGGAAATTTGTCTTTTAAAACAGGTATTGAAATATGTGAAGATTTATGGATGCCTATTCCCCCTTCTTCGCGTCTCAGCATTATGGGCGCGACTGTGATTTTAAATCCGTCGGCGTCTACAGAAACTGTCGGAAAAGCAGCGTACCGACGTGAACTTGTCAGTCAAAATTCATCAAGAAACGTCTGCGCGTATCTCTATGCGGCATCAGGGCCTACGGAATCGACGTCAGACGTAGTATTTTCAGGACATTGTCTTGCTTACGAGTACGGAATTATGCTCGCCGAAACGGAACTTTACAAACGCGACGGCACAAAAATTTTCGCGGATTTTGATATAAACAAATTAGAAAATGAACGCCGTAAATTTACAACTTTCGGAGATCAGGTCGACCATTTTTACGATGTTTTAAACGGAAAGATAAAAACGATAGAAATTGATATTAATAACATTCAACAGCCTAAAGAGCTAAACCGTTATATAGACTCAGCCCCGTTTGTGCCTAAAACAAACGATAAAATGAAAGAACGCGCCGAAGAAATTTTAAATATTCAGGTTAACGGACTGATGACGCGTCTTGAAACAAGTAAAACTAAGGGACTCGTCATAGGCGTATCGGGAGGACTTGATTCGACTCTTGCTCTTCTTGTTGCCGTCAGAGCCGTTGATAAACTCGGCTGGGACAGAAAAACTATAACAGGCATTACTATGCCGGGATTCGGAACGACCGACAGAACAAAAAACAACGCGTTCAAACTTATGGATGAACTAGGAATTGATAAACAGGAAATATCCATTTCTGCAGCCTGCATACAGCATTTCAAAGATATAGGACTTTCTGAAAATGACCGTTCGGTCACTTATGAAAATTCACAGGCTAGAGAACGCACCCAAATCCTTATGGATTACGCCAATAAAACAAATAAAATAGTTCTCGGAACAGGAGATTTATCTGAGCTTGCCCTCGGCTTTTGCACTTATAACGCCGATCATATGAGCATGTATAACGTGAATTGCTCCGTGCCTAAAACTCTTGTAAAGTATCTTGTGCACCAGGCAAGTTTATGGATTGAGCTGAAATCATGCAGACAAACGCTTGAATCAATATGCGATACGGCAATTTCACCGGAACTTCTTCCTCCTGACGAAAAAGGAAATATCGCCCAGAAAACCGAAGATCTTATCGGACCTTACGAACTTCACGATTTTTTTATATATCATCATATCCGCTGGAATTTCACGCCTGAAAAGATTTTTTATCTTGCGCAGAACGCTTTTAAGAATAAATACGATGATGCCGTAATCAAAAAATGGCTTGACCTGTTTTACAAGAGATTTTTTAACTCACAGTTTAAGAGAAACTGCGTGCCGGACGGACCGAAAGTAGGTTCGATAAGTTTAAGCCCCCGCGGAGACTGGCGTATGCCGTCTGACGCTTCAAAAAACGGTTGGAATATTATCTGACAATATATAGGTTTTTATAAAATTGGTTCTGAAAGGGATTCAGGTTATTCAATCCATTTGAGAGACTGCAGTCTGGCAAAAACCATTTTTGCTATTTTTTCGTATCCGTATTTTGTGCAGTATCCGTCATATCGCAAAAGAATATCTTTATCTTTAACTATATCTGCAAACAAGAACAGTACTTCAGCATTAAGATTTTGTTTTACAACCGCCAATTCATTTTCAGTCTTATCATACTGAGGATATCCCAAAAATATAATCTTAATCTTTTTTTTCTTTAATATAGAATACATTTTGTAATAATTATATAAAAGAGTTTTGCTTTCGCTGTTTTCATTAATGCTGCTGCAAAAACTTTTCATTTCAAGAAAAAGATCCAGTTTTTTCTCCCTGATAAATACTTTTTTATATTTTTCCAATACAGCCAATGCCGTTTTATAATCTTTTTGCCTGATATATTGCCCTTCTATCAAAAACTGGACGGTCCGCACGGAACATTCAATATCCAAAGCTTTATTAAAATATATAAAAGATTTTTCGAAATCGCCTTTCTGTTGGTACAAAAAGGCTATTTGATGTAACATTTCCACATTCGGATGAATTTTGACAAAATCTTCGCCTTCTCGTATAAGTTCTTCAGGATTAAGCTTCTTGTTACATTTTTGTGTCCATAACTCAATTTGAAGAGAATAAGATTTATCGTGCTCAATAAAACTGTTCTTACTGCCTATTTGATCATTATCATGAAGGAAAAACACACTGAAAAGTTTTACTATTTTTAATTTGTTAAAATTTATATTCAATATAGTAAGATATCTTTGAATTGTACTGTCGGCAAACAAATAACTGTTACTTTTTTCAAGAATGAAATTATCGCAGCTGCCGATCATAATCAAAACAATATCAGGTTTGTATTTCTTTATATTCTTTTCCAAATCATTCAATACCATTGATGAACTTACTCCATGATGTCCGATATTGTAGACAACATATTTACCAGGATAAATATTATTCAGAAATTTTTGCAACACGGCAGGATATGTCTCGTAAAATTCTACTCCGGAACCGTAAGTCATAGAATCGCCGATACAGAGAATTCTTTTTCTTTTTAAATCGTCAGGTTCAACATAAGAAGTTCTTGAATATTCTGTTTTTTCTGTTATGAGTGAAATGATTTGTAAAGTAACTTCAATAAATATCAGAGCTGATATGATACCAACCAGCGCCAATAATATCTTTAGAAAATATTTTTTCATTTTGACTATTTGTTTTTTAATTAATGATTAAAATAAAGCATAAATTAACGGCATAACGGAACTATTTCCGACAAAACTTATAAATATGCCGAAAAAAGCCAACACAAATAAAAACGGCAAAAGCCACCATTTTTTATTGGCTTTCATATATTTAAACAACAATTTTATTACTTCATAATTTTGTTTAATTCTGCTTTTATTATTTATGCTTTCTTCAAATTGGATTTGGCTTTGTTCTTTGTTATTTTCCATTTTATTTCCTTAAATGTTATTTTTCAGGAATTTTTGATTTTTATAATGGTTTATACGTTAATATAATACAACTATTCTCAACAAAAAACAATTCATATTTGAATTAAAAAACAAAACTCATCAAAAATCGTTTTTTAGATTCAGAACTGGCAGCTTTATTTATATAAAATAATTTAATAAAATAATCGGGAACATTAACAAAGGAGTTTATCATGAGAGAAAAAGTAGAAGCAGCATTGAACAAAATAAGGCCGAGCCTTCAGGCTGACGGCGGAAACGTTGAATTGGTTGAAGTAACGGAAGACGGTATTGTAAAAGTCAGATTAACCGGCGCCTGCGGCGGATGCCCTATGGCTACAATGACATTACAGTACGGCGTAAAGAAAGCGATAATGGAAGCTATTCCTGAAGTTAAAAACGTTGTTGCAATATAAATGAAGATAGGAATTTTGTCGGATACGCACAATAATACGGACAAAATTTTAAAAGCTATTGAATTTTTCAATCTCCGGCAGGTAAATTTTGTTTTGCATGCCGGAGATTTTTCTTTTGTTTCCTCGGCAAAACATTTTGAAAAATTAAAAGCGCCGTTTATGGCAGTTTTCGGAAACAATGATTTTGAAACCTGCGATCTTGCAAGAACTATAAACAAGTTCGGACAAATCTACGATTCTCCTTATATGTTTGTTCTTGACGGCAAAACATTCGTTTTAACGCACAGGATATGCAGCGTTGAAAAACACTTTGACTATATGATTTACGGGCATACGCATAAGCCTTCAATACAAAAAACACCCGATGCCACTTTTATAAATCCCGGAGAAGTTTGGGGTAAAAGATACGGAAGAAGCACGGTTGCCGTGCTTGAAACCGAAACTAACCGCGTTGAAATTTTTGATTTAGATTTGGAAAATTGATTATATTATCGTTCCGCCGCCTATGACGATATCTCCGTCATATAAAACTACAGCCTGCCCTTTTGTAACGGCGCGCTGTTCAGCATCAAATTCAACATGAAACTGACTTTCTGATATTTGTTCAACTATTGCATCCTGTTCTTTCTGGTTATATCTGATTTTTGCTTTTACTTTTAAAGGCCTTTCTATTTTTTCACACGCTATCAGATTAATATCTGCCGCCGTAAGCCTTTTAGAATACAAATCTTGTTCACTGCCGAGCGTAATAGTATTTTTTTCCGCATCTTTAGCGCATACAAATAAAGGTTTATGATAAAATAGTCCAAGACCGCGTCTTTGTCCTATCGTATAATTTATTATTCCGTTATGACGGCCTACAATTTTACCGGAAACGTCTATAAAATTTCCGGGATTATATTTTTTAAGTCTATAGTTTTCTATAAAACCGACATAGTTCCCGTCAGGAACGAAACAAATATCCTGACTGTCATGCTTTTTTGCATTTATAAAACCCTGCTCCGATGCAATCTTCCTTATTTCTGATTTCTTCATTTTACCTAATGGAAGCAATATTTTTGATAACTGTTTTTGCGTTAAAGAATATAAAACATAGCTTTGGTCTTTCGTATCATCCAAAGCTTTTTTTAATATAAATCTGCCGGAAACGCCGTCATGCTCAATAATGCCGTAATGTCCCGTGACAATATAATCAAAATTTAAATTTACGGCTCTTTCCAGTAATTTTTCAAATTTTATATAACGGTTGCAGTCTATGCAGGGATTCGGGGTAAACCCTTTTTCATAAGATTCAATAAAACGTGAAATAACGTCGTTTTTAAAATTATCGGTAAAATTAAAAACATAATATTTTATGCCTATTTTAAAAGAAACGTTTCTGGCATCTTCAATGTCTTTAAGAGAACAGCATGTTTTTTCTCTTGAAACTCCGATATCTTCGTTTGAAACAAGCTTTAAAGTCACGCCTACGGTTTCAAAACCCTGCTGTTTTATTATATAAGCAGCGACGGAGCTGTCCACTCCGCCGCTCATTGCAACCATCGCTTTTTGTGACATATTAAAATACCTTTTTAAGAAAACATAGGAGTAGACAAATATCTTTCGCCTGTATCCGGCAAAAGAACTACTATCACTTTGTTTTTGTTTTCAGGCCTTTTTGCAACCAGTGAAGCCGCAAACAATGCCGCGCCTGAAGAAATTCCGACAAGCAATCCTTCTGTAACTGCAAGTTGTTTTCCAGTGCTGAAAGCATCTTCGTTAGCAACGGGAATAACTTCGTCGTAAATCGACGTATTAAGAGTTTCAGGAATAAATCCTGCGCCTATTCCCTGAATTTTATGAGGACCTGCTTTGCCTTCCGAAAGAACCGGAGAATCTTTAGGTTCAACGGCTATTATCTTAATGTTTTTATTTTTTGATTTCAGATATTCGCCGACTCCGCTGATTGTTCCTCCGGTACCTACGCCTGCAATAAAAATATCTACTTTACCGTCAGTATCGTTATAAATTTCAACGCCCGTCGTAGCTTTGTGTACGGCAGGATTTGCCGGATTTGTAAATTGGCTTGGAATAAAGCTGCCCGGAATTGTTTCGGCGAGTTCTTTTGCTTTTTCAATAGCACCTTTCATTCCTTTTGTCCCGTCCGTTAAAACAAGTTCGGCTCCGTAAGCTTTAAGAAGATTTCTTCTTTCTATGCTGAAAGTTTCAGGCATTGTAAGTATAATTCTGTAGCCTTTTGCCGCAGCAACGGAAGCCAAACCTATCCCCGTATTGCCGCTCGTAGGTTCTATTATTACTGAATTTTGTTTAAGCAATCCTTTCTTTTCGGCATCTTCTATCATTGCTTTTGCAATTCTGTCTTTCACGCTGCCGGCAGGATTAAAATATTCAAGCTTAGCCAAAATAACCGCTTCAAGATTATTCTTTTTTGAATATCCCGTAATTTCAAGCAACGGCGTATTTCCTATCAAATCTGTTAATTTTTTATAAATTTTAACCATAATAATATCTCCTATAAATTTTTAAACGCTTCGTCTAAATCTGCAATTATATCGTCAATATGCTCAGTTCCTATTGATAAACGTATCGTGTTAGGTTTTATGCCTGAATCCAAAAGTTCCTCTTTGCTAAGCTGAGAATGTGTTGTTGAAGCAGGATGTATAACCAGCGACTTTACGTCTGCGACATTAGCCAAAAGAGAAAAAATCTTAAGTTTATCAATAAATTTCTTTGCCTTTGTTTCATCCCCTTTTATTTCAAAAGTAAATATTGAACCGGCTCCCTGCGGGAAATATTTTTTATACAAAGTATTGTATCTGTCATCCGGTAAAGAAGGATGATTTACTCTTTCGACTTGAGGATGTTTTGAAAGGTATTCCACAACTTTTAACGCATTGTACACGTGTCTTTCAACTCTTAATGATAATGTTTCAAGCCCCTGTAAAAACAAGAAAGAATGAAAAGGACTTAATGCGGAACCGGTATCTCTCAAAATTGTTGTTCTTATCTTTATTATGTAAGCAAGACTTCCAACTGCCTGGGTAAAAACTACTCCATGATAACTAGGGTTTGGTTTTGAAAGCCCCGGGAACTTATCATTTTGAGCCCAATCGAATTTTCCGCTGTCTATTATAACTCCGCCCAAAGCCGTGCCGTGCCCGCCTATAAATTTAGTAGCCGAATGAACAACTACATCAGCTCCGTGTTCTATAGGTCTGAATAAATAAGGCGTTGCAAAAGTATTGTCGACTATAAGAGGAATTCCGTTTTCATGAGCTATTTTTGCAACTGCATCAACGTCTATTATGCTTGAATTTGGATTTCCAAGCGTTTCTATAAATATTGCTTTTGTGTTTGCCTTTATCGCTTTTTTAAAATTATTAATATCATCGGCATCGATAAAAGTAGTTTCAATACCCGACTCAGACAAAGTATTTGCAAAAAGGTTATAACTTCCGCCGTAAATTGTTTTTGCCGAAACGATATGATCTCCTGAACGGGCGATGTTTTGCACTGCATAAGTAACAGCCGCTGCTCCCGAAGCAGTTGCAAGAGCCGCTGCTCCTCCTTCCAAAGCGGCAATTCTTTTTTCAAAAACATCGGTTGTCGGATTCATTAAACGAGTGTAAATATTTCCCCCTTCCGTCAATCCAAACCTTTTTGCAGCCTGCTCTGAATTTGCAAAGACATACGAAGTAGTTAAATAAATCGGAACAGCTCTTGAATCTGTAGCCGAGTCTGGCGTTTCCTGTCCTACGTGAATTTGTAAAGTTTCAAATTTATATTTGTTTGTCATTTTATATCTCCTGTTTTATAATTCTGTTATTTTAATTTATTCTTTTACAACTGCAACAAAAAAGACACATTCGCCAGCAGATGTAGTTTATATATAATGATTTAATGTTTTTATAAGACATTTCACACCTCTTTTTTTAATATCCATATTTCCTATCAAAATACTATGAAATGAAATATACAATATATTTTTTCAAATGTCAATGCCATACATTTATTTTCTATTTAAATTGAAAAATCCGAGGCATTCTTACTTATATGCCTTTCCGCCAATTCCTCTAAAGTTGTTCCGTCGACATATTCCTGAATTATCTTATCCAAACCTTCCCAAAAATCAATCGTAGAACATTTTTCATAATTAGCGCATTTATTCGGTTTAAAATCAAGGCATGCTACAGGAGATAAACTGCCTTCGGTTACTCTGAGAATTTCCCCTGCCGTATAATCTTTAGGACTTTTTGACAACTTATATCCGCCTTGAGGACCTCTTACGCTTTTCAGCAGTCCTGCTTTGGAAAGCTGCGCAATAATTTGTTCAAGATATTTTACCGAAATTTTTTGCCGTGATGATATGTCTTTTAACGTAATATATTCACCGTTATTATGTTCCGCCAAATCTATCATAAGCCTTAATGAATATCTTCCTTTCGTTGATATTTTCATAAAAACTCCTTAATTAAAGAAATATACTGTATTTATATAGGAATAGTATAATATTTAAAGATTTTAGACAAATTTTTCTATTTAATTCTTTTAATGAAATGTTTGCTTTTGCCGTAATCTTTTGAAACTTCACGCCCGATTGAAAGTATTTTTGCATTTATGCACATGCTGCATTTTGCGGGAGTGTCGTTAATGCAAATCTTTCCGGGATAAAGCTCGTATTTTTTTCTGTATTCCCCTTCAGTAGCGTTAGGCATCACGACGTTTGCTCCGCTCTGCAAAGCCAAAATTCTGCCGTTAGGATCTAAAGTCTCCATTGCTGTCGTCGCAGGAATGTTTGCGTCAGGCAGAAGGAGACGAGTCAATGCCATGACTTTCAATGCAAGAATAAAGCTGCCGGCTTTTTCATCTTTTAAAGGAGTATCGGGATTTGGAATAAAAGGACCGATGCCGACCATATCGGCATCAAGTTTTTTGAAAAATAAAATATCATCTGCCAGAGATTCAAAAGTCTGTTCAGGCAAACCTACGAGACAGCCTGTACCGACTTCATAGCCCAGGTCTTTTAAATTATAAAGACAATTTATTCTGTTTTCAAAGTTCATATCAGGATGCAGTTTGCTGTATAAATTTTTATCCGTAGTTTCTATTCTGAGCAGATATCTGTCTGCGCCGGCGCTTTTATACGCTTTATATTCATCAAAAGTTTTTTCACCTATGCTTAAAGTTACTGCCATATTTAAAGATTTTATTTTTTTTATCAGAGAGACAAGCTGTTTTTCAGAATAAAAATTGCTTTCACCTGACTGCAAAACGACTGTTTTATACCCGTAACCTGCCGCTTTTTCCGCGAATTTAAATATTGTTTCTTCATCTATGTTATATCTGTCAAGATTTTTATTTTCAGCTCTTAAGCCGCAGTATTTGCAATGCTGTTTGCAGACATTAGAAAATTCAATTAATGCTCTCAGGTGAACTTCTCTTCCGACATTTTCTTCTCTTATTCTGTCGGCAGCATTGAAAAGCTCGTCATTAACGGACGAATCTCTAAGAAGAAACGATATTTCTTCTCTTTCCAGTATATGTGTTTTTTCAGCTTTATTAATTAATTTTTGCATAGTATAAAAAAATAAATTATATTCAGATTTCTTTTAGATTATCATAAATATAATTTATTTTCAAAAGCTAGTATTCTAATTTTGCGATTGATATGAGAAAAGCCGTTTTTGCTTCAAAATAATCAGCTTTTGCTTCGTCTAATTTATTTTGTTTTTCCTGTTCGAGAGCCATAGACTCAAGATAATCTGAAAGTTTTTCAGTCCCGTTTTTATAGCCGTCTTCATATTCAATTCTGTTTGTTTGTGCAAGTTCAAGACCTATCTCGGCAACCCTTACCTGCTTATATGCAGTTTCCAGACAAGTCAATTTATTTTCCATATCAAGCAAAAGATATTTTGACTTTGACTCAAATTCATTCTGCGCCGCTTTGTATTTTGCATTTAATCCTTTTATAGTATGCGAAGCCTGCCACCAGTCGCTCAAAGGCATGCTTACCATTGCGAAAGCCATGGAATCCTGATAATGCATTGCGCTTTTATCAAAATAATTATTGCTGAAATAATCCGTTCTGAAAAGGCTTGCCCCGACCGCTACGGTCGGCAAATAAGAACCCGTCTCCATATTTCTTTGCAGCTTTGACACTTTTACTCCCGTTTCAAGCAGCTTGTATTCCGGTCTTAATTTAAGATAAGACTGAAAATCAGATCTGCTGTAAACAGGCTCTTGCACCTCAGAAAAATTTTTGTCTATTTTTATTTCCGTGTTTTCGTCAATTTCAGCATAAAGCTTTAAATCTTTGGAGGCAATTTCTATAATTTTTTCAAGCTGCTGTTTTTGCACCGCAATCTCTTCTTTTTTAAGTTTAACTCTTAAGAAATCGCTTCTCGAAGCTATTCCTAATTCAAAAGCCTGCGACACGCGAGAGTAAAGGGCGTCAAGCATTTTTTCGTAAGAAAGCAAAGTGTTCATTTTACCTTCAAGAAGCTGGAACTGTCTGTATTTTTTTTCTGCTTCGGAATAGATTTCATTGCGCTTAATCTGTAATTTATAATCGGCTGCTTTTGACGCGCTGTCTGCAAGTTTATTGCCGTTTACAATTCTTCCTCCGGCAAATAAAGGCTGGGTAGCGCTCAACATCACGACAGAACCTCCGTTGCTCTGAGACGTGACAGGAAGAATGCTTACAGGTTCGTTGAATCCAGGCAGTATATCGGTATTTGCAACAGCCGCAGATGCAGAAATTTTTGGAAAATATTTTGTAAAAGCCGCTTTTGATTCCTGACGGGCATATTCGGCTTCTGCTTCCGTTTTATGAAGCTCGCTGTTGTTTTTAAGCGCAATTTTTTGATACTGTTCAAGAGTCATTTTTAAAACGTCTTTCTGCCCTGAAAAAACCGAAACCGTGCTTATTTCTATTTTATATCCTTCTTCGGCAAATAACGGACATGCCAAAAAAAGAAAAAAAGAAAAAATATATATTTTTTTATTTGACATTTTTCTGCTCCTTATGCTCAGGGCTGAATTTCCAGTAGGCTACGGGCAAAACGTACAAAGTTAAAATCGTAGAACCTATAAGCCCGAAACAGATAACTGTTCCAAGCGGTCCCCATAACAAAGAACCCGACGTTATTAAAGGTATAACGCCGACTGCGGCTGCGCTGGCGGTCAAAAATATAGGTCTCATTCTTCTCTTACCTGCTGCTATTGCCGCATCTTTAAGAGACATCCCGCCCTTTTCAAGTTCGTTTGCATAAGTGATTAAAATTACCCCGTTTCTGACAACCATGCCGAAAAGTCCTATAAATCCGACAAAAGAAGTCATGCCGAACGGATATCCTATTATTAGAAGTCCTAAAACGCCGCCTATCAAACTGAGAGGCATTGTGCACATTACAAGCAATGACAGCCTTACGCTTTTAAACTGAAACAGCAATATTAAAAATATAAGAATAACGCTTGTTATAAGAGATTTTGAAAAAGGTCCGTAAGTCTCAAGAGACTTTTCGTATTCTCCTCCATAGCTTACCTCAATACCTGAAGGTCTAGGAAGTTCTTTTATTTTAGATTCAATTTTTTTAAATACCGGATTTGCAAGCTTGTCAAATTTTACGTCTCCGTACATGGTAAGAGTATATTTACCGTTTCTTCTTACCACCTGCCCTTCGCTGAACCCCGGTTTTAATTTTGCAATTTGTCTTAACATCACCGGTTTAGGAGATAACGGAGCGGAGATATACTGACTGCCCAAATCTTCAGGTTTTGTAACTTTTGATTTTTCGTATTTTAAGATTACAGGTTTCGAATAATCCTGCTCCCATACGGTTGCAACAGTCATCCCGTTGCGGTTAAGCGCTGTAGAAAGCCCTAAAGTTCCTCTTGTAATGCCGAGCCTGTCAGCCGCTTCTTTATTTATGTCCAAATCTATTGCAAGCAGAGGATTTCTGTAATCATCACGCACCCATATAAGGTCTTTTTCATTTGTCATGATTGTTTTGATTTTATCCGAAAAAGATTTTATTTCCTCTATAGTGTCGCCGGCTATTCTTATTTCTATAGGAGCGGTTACCGGAAGGAAATCCAGTTCTTTCCATCTGACGTGCGCATTAGGAAACGCGTCTCTGTATTTTTCATCATATTCTCTTAAAATCTTTTTTGTATTTTTATTCGTATCTGTAATTACTATAAGCTGGGAATAATTTTTTGCCGGTATCTGCGGAGCATACAAAGTGTTAAATCTCGGAGAACCTGTTCCTATGAAAGAAATAACGTCAACTACTCTTTTATCCTGCAGAAGTATGCCTGCCATTTCTTTTGTGGTTTTTGCATTGTTGTCAAGAGAAGTCCCTTCAGGAAAATATATTTCTACGGCGAACTGGTTTCTTTCAAGTTTAGGAAATGTTTCCTGAGGAAGCATTGAAAGCAAAATAATACCGGCTGCGATACACAGTACGGCAATGCCTATTGAGCGTCTGGGTCTGCTCATAGTAAGCGCAATTTTTGAATCATAAAAGGACTGCAGCCTGTCAAGCATTGTTTTCTTTCCGCCGTTTGTCTGCTTGTCTTTTGAATGAACGCCTTTTTTTATAAAATAGTATGACAAAACAGGAACTACAAGAGAAGCCACCAAAAGAGAAACAAACAGCGTAATCGTCACGGTTGCAGGTATAGGAGATATAAATTCTTTATACATTCCGTCCATAAACATAGGCATAGGATAAAAAGCAACCATGATGGCAAGAGTTGCGGTAAAAACAGGAACGAAGAGCTCTTTTGCGCTGCTCCATGCTGCCGTCCATACGTCAATACCGTGGTCCAATTTTTCCACGTGGTTATCTATAACAACTATTGAATTGTCGACTATCATGCCGAGTACAAGAACAAGAGTCGCAAGAGATACGGTGTTTAATTCAATTCCGTAAAATTGTAATAAACCCATTGATATCAATATTGAAATCGGTATTGTAATCGCAGCTACGGCGGCTACTCTTTTAGGCAAAAATATGATTATAACTATAATTACCGATAATACCGCCATTCCAAAATCCCTGAAGAAATGTGTTATTGAGCTTTTAACCACTCCAGGCATATCTGCAATTTTCTTTATTTCAACATCCTGAGGAACTGTCGTTTTAAATTCCTTTATAATTGCGTCTATTTCTTTACCGAATTTAACGATATTGTTGCCGAAATGCATCTCCATAGACAAAACAAGAGATTTTTTACCGTTGCTTTCCACATAAGAATCTTCTACATCATATTCTCTGACAACTTTTGCAACGTCTCTTATCCTTACAACAGCTCCGTCAACAGGCGACACGTAAATTATTTGTTCGGCCACATCAGCTTCCGATTTAAACTGCTGAGGCAAATGTATAGGCATTACAAGTTCATTATCAGTTACTTTTCCTCCGTATCCGACAACGGATTCAAGCTGCAGTGCCGTCATTATCAACGAAGGTTTTATACCGTAATAAGCAAGTTTATTTGGATCAGCGTAAATTGTTATCTGTTCCTTTTGAATACCGAAATGTTTTACATTTGAAACAGCCGGATTTTGCCTTACTTTATTTTCAAGTTTTTCAAGATAATCTTCCAATTCTCTGTAACTTCTTTTATCCGAAGAAATTGAAAGAAGTATTGCCGATGCGTCCCCGAAATTATTATCGCCTATAAGCAAAAGAACCTGCGGCGGCAATTTTGATTTAAACTCCTGAAGACCCAGCCTCAACTTAGACCAAAATAAATCCGGTTCTTTGATATTTTCATTGACTTCAAGAAAAACAACCACCTGTCCTTCTTTTGACACTGAATAGGTCTTTTTTCTGTTTACTTCTTTATATTGAAAAAGATATTTCTGCAAAGGTTTTGCAAGCTGTTCGTCAACCTGTTCAGACGAAGCTCCCGGGAAACCTCCTATAACCAACCCCTGTCTTACTTTAAACTCAGGGAATTCCTGTCTCGGCATATTGAAAAGAGAATATATCCCCACTATACATAAAGCTACAGTCAAAATTATAGGTATTTGTCTGTATTTTAAAGCAAGTTCTATAAAAGATTTTTTTTCTTTATTTTCCATAATTAATCCTGATATTCTATTAAAGTATTATCATCAAGTTTCTGTACGCCTTCGCTTACTATCAAATCATTAATTTTTAAACCTGCCGAAATAATTATTCCGCCTTTTCTGAATCCTTCAGTTTTAACGTTCTGTTTATGAACTTTTTTTGTACCGCTGTCAACGACATAAACGCATCCGTTGCCGCTTTCGTCGATTTTTACGGCAGTTGCAGGAATTATTATCCCTGAAACTCTTTCATTTCCGGATATGTAAACATTGCATAACATTCCGGGCAAAACTTCCGCTTTCCCGTTTGTTACGGCAATTCTTACAGTATAAGTTCTTGACAAAATATTTGCCGAAACGCCGACATCGGCAACTTTTCCTTTTAACTTTTTGACGTCATCTTCAGATATTTCGACTAAAGCATCCATTCCTCTCTTTATTTTTTGTATTTCTTTTTCAGGAACGGAAATAACGGCATAAACTTTATCCACAGTTACAAGTTTCATAACTGCTTTGCCGGGTATGACATTATCGCCTGTTTCTATGCTCTTTTCGCTTACAAAACCTGTTTCAGGCGCATATAAAGAACAGTCTTCAAGATTTTTTTGCGCTATTTTAACCGCCAATTCAGCCTGGGTTTTTGCCGTTTTAATTTCAACCATCTTTATTTCAGGCAAATTACCGTGTTCATACATAGGCAGGAATCTTCTGAAAGCATCTTCAGCCTGGGCAGATTTCTCTTTTGCAATCTGAAGAGCATTCAATGAGCTTGCGCTGTTCAATTTGGCAAGAAGCTGTCCTTTTACGACTTTATCGCCTTCTCTTACGTTAAGCTGTTCTACAGTCCCCATTGCGAGAAAACTTAAACTTATATCCTGTCCGGCTTCTATCGTTCCGCTGTAATCAAGTCCTGTTTGTATTGAGCCTTCGCTTACTTTGAATGTTTTTACTTTAACGGGAAGATTTATGACTTTACTGTCATTGCCGCAGGCGCAAACAAAAACAAAACTTAACAATAAAATATTAATTTTTAAGAAATTTCTCTTTTTATTTTCCATATTTCAGTCCTTTTATAAAGATATCTACAGCGCCTTCCATTTTCAATGTTTCCTTCAACATTTCACTTCCAAAAACGATATTTGAATCAAGACCCTGCACCATCATCATTATGGACATTGAAATCGATTCACAGTCATTTTCTTTTATATTTTTAAATTCTCCGTCTTTTATTCCCTGAAAAAGAATTTTTTTTAAAATTTCAACATCTGAATTAAGGCTTTCTTTCTGTATTTTGTAAAACAAATCCATATGTTTTTTTACGTTACCATGAAGGATAACGGAATATAAATTCATTTTATGCCTTAATTCCTTAAAATGAGTAATAAAAAAAGCTTTCAGCTTATCTGAAGCATTTTTTATATCCTTTATGGATTTTTTTACAGATTCGACAACTTCGTCTTTTTCCTTGCTGACTACGGCATAAAAGACATCTTCTTTGCTTTCATAATAATAATAAAGAGTGCTTTTTCCTTTCCCCACTTCTCTTGCTATATCATCCATGGTCGTCTTGTCTATGCCGTACTTTTGAAAGAGCTTTTGGGCGGCATCTATTATCTCTATTCTCGTTTGTTCTTCTCTTACTGCATCTGTTGTTTTCATAATTAAACCTTTCGACTAATTTAGTATTTGAGTCTATTATAAACCATTTTAAAAAAAAATGCAAGCAGTTTTTTAAACAATTTATTGTATAAATAAAAAAAGCCCTCTTTGTTTTATTAAAAACAGAGAGGGCTGAATCGGTTTATTCTTATTTATTCAATTCCTTCGGACAGTAAGTCTCTTTCATCAAGAATTCCGACAGGTTTATTGTCTTTATCAACAACCGGTATGTTGTCAAAATTTCTTTCCTGAAGCAGTTTTGCAGCCGCAACGGCAAGCATATCCGAAGTGACTGTCACAGGATTTTTTGTCATAACATCGGTTATTTTTTTATCTAAAAGATTATCATGAAGCTGGATTTGCCTTCTTAAATCTCCGTCGGTAAAAAAGCCGGTAAGTTTTCCTTTTTTATCAACCACGCTTGTAGCTCCGACCCTTGTGCCGGTCATTACTAAAAGAGCCTCTTTTACGGTTGAATTTTCTTTAATCACAGGGTTTGCTTTACCCTTTCTCATAATAGCCGCAACATCCATTGTAAGCTTTTTGCCTATAGCTCCTAGCGGATGCAAAAGAGCAAGATTTTCTTTTTTAAACCCTTTTCTTTCAGATACGACAAGAGCTAAAGCGTCTCCTAAAGCCAACATTGCGGAAGTTGACGAAGTAGGAGCCAGATTATACGGACACGCTTCTTTTTTTATCTCTGAATTAATAATTAACTCACAGCCTTTCCAAACCTGTGAGTGTATTTTTCCGGTCATAACGATTATTTTGATTTTCATTCTCTGCAAAACAGGAAGAACCTGTTTTATTTCATCCGTTTCGCCTGAATAAGACAACATCAGCACTATGTCATTTTTCATTATCATGCCTAAGTCGCCGTGCAAACATTCTGCGGGATGCAAAAACATTGAAGGAACCCCGACAGAAGACATTGTAGCTGCAATTTTTCTTCCTATAAGACCTGACTTGCCGAGTCCCATGACAATGACTCGTCCTGAAGTCTTTTCTATTAAATCCACTGATTTTACAAACTGGTCATCCAGATGCTTAATCTGGTCTTTTACTGCCTGAGCTTCTATAATTAAAGTATCTACAGCTCTTTGTATATTAATTTTTTTCATAAAACAGATTACCTTAACCCGTGTGCGTTTTTGATAAACAAACTCATTTTGTCAAAATCCTTTCTTCTCTGCAGTCTTTCAATTCCCGTATCAGCTTCTATTCCGTAAGGATTTGCTTTTTCCATAGCATCATGTACATTTTCACAGGTAATGTTTCCTGCGACAAAAAAAGGAACCCCAAGCTTAGAAACCTCTTTTACGGCCTCAAAAGCAAAAAATTCTTTCCCCTGTTCATCCTGCGAAGAAACATCCAAGACAAAAAAATCAACATTGCCTGCAAAAGGCTGCAAAGCTATAATTGACGCAGCTCCGGTAAATTTCATCATTTTAAAAACTTTAACGCCGAGAGCTACGGAAACAGCCTTACAGAATTCAGGCGGTTCATTGCCGTTAAACTGAACGGCTTTAAGATCGGTTTTTTTGACTATCCTCGTTATCGTTTTATGGTCCTGGTCGGCAAAAACGCCTACAGCCGTGACAAAAGGAGGCAGTTTTTCATTAACTTCTTTCAGCATTTTATCTGATACTTTTTTAGGAGAATCCTTCATAAGATGAAAACCTATAAAATCAGCTCCCAAATTAGTTGCGCTTAACGCATCGTCATAATTAGTAATACCGCAAATTTTCACTTTAAGCATATACTATTTCCCGTAAACCTTTTTCGGATCAAATATTTTCTTGCCTACGACTCTGGTGTTGCCTGTAAAAGAAAGTTTTCTGTAAAAACAGCTTCTGTAACCTGTATGACATGCCGAATCGCCAACCTGATGAACTTTAATCAATATACAATCTGCGTCGCAGTCGTAATATATTTCCTTAACTTTTTGAATATTTCCCGATTCTTCGCCTTTTATCCAGAATTTCTGTCTTGATCTGCTCCAGTAAGTTGCTTTTTTTGTTTTTAAAGTTTTTTCAAAAGAAGCGGCATTCATGTATGCAACCATCAAAACTGTTCCGTCTTTATAATCCTGGACTATTGCAGGTATCAATCCGTCTTTGTCAAATTTCAATTGTTTTGTTATCTCCAACATTTCCTCACCTCTGAAACAACATTTTATTTTTTATTTAAAGCTCTTATGGCTTCTTCTAATTTAAAGTCTTCGGTATATAACGCTTTACCTACTATTGCGCCTATAACGCCGTCTTTTTCAAGTTTAGCTATTTTTTTAACGTCTTCTATAGTCGTAACTCCGCCTGATGCTATAACGTTCATTTTGCTTGATTTAGCTATTTTTTTAAGACCGTCTATATTAGGACCTTTTAACATTCCGTCTTTTGAAATATCGGTATATATTATTTCTTTTACTCCCATATCCTTCAACTTGTCTATCATTTCTGAAGCAGTCACAGGAGTAATCTCTTTCCAGCCGCCTATAGCGACTTTATCTTCAAGTATATCAACCGCTACAATAATTTTATCTGCTCCGTATTTGTCTATAGCCTGTCTTACGACATCCGGATTATATATTGCCACTGTTCCCAAAATAGCATAAGATGCGCCAAGCATAAATATTTCGTCTATTCTCTTCATGCTTCTTATGCCTCCTCCTATTTGGACAGGCATATCAACGCTCAAACAAATATTTCCTATAATCGCATTATTTGACTGGTTTCCTGAAAAAGAACCGTCAAGATCTACGACATGCAGCCTTTCGGCTCCTTTCGCCTTCCAAAGTTTTGCCATAAAAACAGGGTCTTTGGAATAAATAGTTTCATCGGCAATTCTGCCCTGCTGCAACATCACGCAATTTCCTTGTCTGATATCAACTGCTGGAATTATTAACATTTTTTTATCCTTACAAAACACCTTTCGTAGAAGGTATAGTTTTATTTTTTTTATTTATTTTTACAGCATCTGCCAAAGCTCTGCCGAAACACTTAAAAATTGATTCCGCTATATGATGGTTATTTCTTCCTTTCATCATTTTAATATGCAAAGTCATACCGGCATTATTTACAAAAGCCGTCAAAAACTCTTCAATTAAATCATAATTAAAACCTGTAGTCTGAAACTTAATTTCAGCCTCATAACTTAAATGAGGTCTGCCTGAAATATCCAAAGCCACATAAGATAATGCTTCATCCATAGGCAAAAGAAAATGTCCGTATCTTACAATTCCTTTTTTATCCCCGATTGCCTGTTTAAAAGCCTGCCCTAATGTAATGCCGATATCTTCAACCAGATGATGATCGTCTATATCAGTATCTCCTTCGGCCTTCACATTGAGAAAAATTCCCGCATGAGCCGAAAACAAAGTCAGCATATGGTCCATAAAAGCGACAGTAGTTTTAATGTTTGATTTTTTTGAAGAATCAAGATTAATCTCTAAATCGACTTGTGTTTCCGTAGTCTCCCTTTTTATATGAGCTTTTCTTGTTTTCATAATTATCTCTTAATTTAAATATTTGGCGCGGCTGCCGCCAGTTTGATCAAAATTATCAATATCTTTTATTTTCAAACTTTGTTCCAATTTTTCCAGCAGTATAATTTCATCCACTGAAAAATTTATTTTTGCCTTACCGTCATTAGTTTTTGTAACGGATTCGGTCAGCATATGTACTATTAATTCTATTTCTCTTTCAGATAATTCTACTTGCATTGTTCCTTCCTGACTTCTATTGATTTTTTGTGATTTACCAAACCCTCGGCATCTGCAAAATCCGCAATCTGGTTTTTTATTTCTGAATTTATATTCTTTAACTCGATATAGCTGCTTCGTTTTAAGAATGTCATTACCGAAAGTCCGCTTGAATACTTTGCGGAAGCATTCGTAGGCAATACATGCGAAGGTCCTGCCCAATAATCGCCTACAGCCGTAGCCGTATTATAGCCGGCAAACACGGCACCGGCATTTCTGATATATTTTACTATTTTTTTAGGTTCTTTCACTAACAATTCCAAATGTTCAGGCGCAATTTCATTTACCCTTTCAACAGCTTTTTCTATAGAAACCTTATGCATTTCTATCTGTTTTAAAAATTGTTTGTCTATTTTTTGTTTCAAATATCCTATTATCTTATCGGATGCGCAGAACAAATATGCTTTTGACATGCAGTCATGCTCTATTTGAGCCATTAAATCATAATAAATATAATCTCTGCATGCTCCGTTATCAGCTATTATTGCAACTTCGCTTGGTCCGGCTAAAGAATCGATTCCCACTTGTCCGAAAACAAGCCTTTTCGCTTCATTTACATAAGCGTTTCCGGGACCTACAATCATATTAACCGGAGAAATCGTTTTTGTGCCGTAGGCTATCGCGGCAATCGCGACAGGTCCGCCTATAGAATAAATTTCATCTATTCCGCATACCTTTGCCGTAAAAAGAACATCATCTGACATTTTTTTAGGAGGAGTGACGATAACAATCCTTTTCACGCCTGCAACTTTTGCGGCTACAGCCGTCATAATAACCGTTGAAGGATATGAAAATCTTCCGCCCGGTACATACAATGCGACAGATTCTATCGGATTGTACATTTGCCCGACAGTTTTTGATTTGTCAGAAAAAAACCAGTTCTTTTTAATGTTTAGATATTCTTTTTGATGAAAAGCTTTAACATTCTTATATGATGATAAAATTGCTTTTTTTAACTTTTTGTCCACATTTTTTTCAGCAGACAATATTCGTTTTACGGATACTTTAGCATCTTTTAACAAAGCAAACGAAATCCCGTCAAACTTTTTAATATATTTTAAAACTGCATTATCACCGTTCTTTTTTACATCTTCAATAATATCTGAAACCGCTTTCGCTATATCTGTATTCATAGATAAATTTTAGCAAAAAGTTAATTTATTATCAATTTGTTCAGCCAAAACAAACAACTTCGGCGGTATCGCTTTGACAACGGAACATTATGCGGAAGCTAAAAGAGCCGTTATCCCCTTGGTATCAATATTTATTGTTTCAAAAATATCTTTATGCTTTTTATGCCTTTCTCCAAATATTTTAGGTATTGCGATTGAAGCAGATACCGCAACTGAAATTGCCGCAGTAATAATCATATCGCCAGTTACTCCGAAAGAAAGAAGCCCGCTTATGGCTATTTGTGTGAAGCTTGCCACAACCGTGCCTGCCATTGATTTAAACGCAAGCCATTTAGACCTCATATTGTCGTCGAGAATTTCATAAACAGATGAAATTTCAGTTAAAGAAGCCGTGCCCTGCCAGAAATTCATTGAAACATATACGGCAAACAAAAATAAAGGATGACCGGTAACGGCAAAAAGAGCCGTCATTATGAGAGCGCCGCTTAAAAACAACGTTCTGTAAAGTTTCTTTTCAGCAATAACTCCAAATCTGCTTATAAAATGAGATGCTAAAGACTGAAGAACATTTGCGGCAAAATAAATAGGCGCAAGAAATATGGCACTTAATCCGCTTAATACAAATAAAGGCTGCAAAAAGAATGCTAATGATACAAAGAAAATATTATTTACCACCATATTTACTATAACTGACGTAAAAGTTTTTCTATCTGAAAAAAGAGCTCTCAACGGATTGAAAATTTGTGAAATTCGGTTTTTCTTACCGTTTGTGTCTTCATTCATTTCTTTTTCTTCTTTGCCAGCTGTCTCTGTACTTTCTTTATGAGTAAAGAATAAAGCTCCGGCAAACACGGCGACATCCAGCGTTGCGGCTACTATAACAACTATCTGCTGCCCGACAAAAAAAGCAAGAGTTCCTCCTATAAGTGATGACAACGACATCGTAATCCAAAATAAGCCTAGATTCAGCCCGTATATTTCCTTAAAAGATTCTTTCTTCTTCAGGCTGTCAAGAGATTTATAAAGAAACGGACTGAGACTTATATCAAGACCGGCTATTCCTATTACAGGCAAAATTTGGGAAGCAACAAACAGGACAGGAGAGAATTGTATAACGGTAAAACTGACGCTTCCCAATGTATGAAGAAGCAGCGACAATATAAGCATTGTTCTCTTTGGAATTCTGTCTCCTAAAAAGCCGAAAAATCCGGAAAAGACAAAACCGGCAGGAGCAAGGAATGAAAATATCACGGCAATTAAATTTAACTCATATCCGCTTGACTGCATAAATATTGTCGAGAAAGATGAAGCGAGTTCAAAGCCAAGCATAAGTTGTATAAAAGGAAAATATCGTATATTTGATTCCATTTTCTTAACCGTTTTTTCATCAACTGTATTTTCTCCGTCTTTTTCATATCTGTAAACAAACGGTTTCTTAAATTTTGCCAAATATGATTTTACGGCAACTTCAGCGATTGTTAAAAGTTTTTTAACTGTTATTTTTTTACTTTCTTTTACAACTGCAGACAAATCTATTTTTTCTATTTGAGTATTTGCGGAATCTGCTTTTGCCGTTTCTGATATATTGTTATCTTCTTTGATATTTCCATGTTCATCATTTACAAATTCTGATTTCATCTCTTCTTTTTCATGCATTTTACTTACGGATTCTCCACTGACTCCGAAAAAATTTTTATAAGAATTAGCCCATTTGTTAAGTATTTCTATTATTTCATAATCTTTAAAACCGCTGTTCCTTAACTCTTGTATCCATATTGTTAAAAACTCTCTTTGTTTATGTTTTGACAAACCCATAACCAATAATCCGTCTGAAAGAGCATCCGGAGAAACGGTTATATCCATTATAGTCGTTTTATAATTCCGCAAATCCGTTTTATCTGACTTAGGCATTATAACAATATAACTGATGCCTTCATCTTCAAGCATTTTTGTTATACCGTGATGAAATCCTCCTATAACAGCCACATCCGTTTTTGACCCGCTTCTTTTCTTTTTTATAACATCAACAAAAATCTTATTTCTTTTAATATTTGTATTATAGTATTCTTCTATTTCTTTATTATCAATAATATCTGTAATATTTTTTTTATCCTGCAAAGAACTGTCTGACAGAATGCTTTTAAATTTTTCTTTATTGTTTTGAATATACTCTAAATCTTCAAACGTTATATTAAGCTTAACATAATCTTTAAGCAATGTAAGAAAATGACTCATTATTCCTGTGTTTCTTGCTTCTTTTCCTTTAAAAATTTTATTAAACAGTATTTGTTTTACAGTATCAGTTTCTTCAATATATCCTTTTAAGTCAAAAGCATTTATAAATTCATGCTTCTTCTTCAATTCTTGTATATATATATACTTTTTATTCTCTTCACTTGTTAAAAATTTTTTTGATTTTTCGTAAAGTATTATCAATCTTTCTTCGGAATTTTTATTTTTTTGTTCATTGAAAAGTTTCTTGTATTCATAGAAAGAAATATTATTCCTTAAAAGACCGGAAAAATATTTTATATCATTTCCTACGGGATATGCTTTCTCCTTATCCGCAGACAGAACGACAAAAGCTTTTATATTTTTATATGAATCTGTTTTTATTCCGTATTTTTCCATAAGATAATTTATTGTTTCAAAATGTTTTTTGCCTTTTCGAAAACTACCATAAAATACATCCTCATATAAAAACATATCTTTATCATAAGCTTTTAATTGATCTATATTTAAGTTTATTTCGGCGGAAGATATTATATTCAGCAAAGAAGTCTCTTTTCTGTTTATATTCTGGTATCTTTCTATATTTTCCATATATACAGACCATGATTCCAATCCGTACAGTTTTGCATCTCTTTTTAGCACTCCGTAATATTCCGCAGCTCCCAACAAACCTTTATTCAGCATATTGTCTAAAACCTGATTCTTCACTTTTGCAGGAGTAAGCGAATGCAATGAATCAAGATTTATTTCTCCTTCAGGCGCCCCTTCGGTAAATATATAACCTATTCCTATTTCTCTGCTGCAATAATCTATAATATTAAATATGTTTTTTTGGACATAAGCATTAGAGTGCAAATCTTCAATAATGATTAAATCAGGTCTGATTCCATTTTTCACATTAGATTCAAATACGACACCGCTTGAAACAGGAAGAGTTACGCACAATGTTTTGCCGTCTGCGTAAAAGACTTCGCTGTTTATGATATTTTCGGCAGTTACTCCCTGAGGGATTATTATATTGATAAAATATACTATAAGTGTTATTAAAATTATTATTTTTTTCATTTTTTAAACCATGATGTTAGAAAATTATTTTTTCTTAACGGCAGGATTAAGAATAATAGAAATATTCTTAATCCTTTTTTAGCCGCAAAGCGCCGTTAATACTTTTTTAGAAACTTATCTGCATTCTTATTCCACCTACGAAAATTGTGTCGTTGTTTCCTGCATCTCCTCCGTAAGGATTTTCAATTACTTGTATGTCCGGAGTTACTGACAAATAATCAGTTATCTGTAATTTGTAATATACTTCTACATGATTTTCCGTTTTTGCATTAAAACCGTTTACATCTTTATAATCTAATGAAGGAATAACTTGCCCGTATGCAACAGCAAGTATATCTTCGGAGCTAATCAACTTTACCGCAAACTGCAATCCCAAACTCCAGCTTTGAGACAAAGAAAAATCGCTGCCGGTGCAATAAACTTCCTGGTTTTCCCACCCGTATCTTGCAAAAGCTCCTGTTTTATCAGTTAATTGCTGGTCAAAGCTTATGCCAAAACCGTAATTATTTTCATCATTTTTAGATGAATCTGTCCACTTAACATATTGCTTTGTATTTGTCCATCCATAAAACCTGTAATTTCCTTCTTTATCTTTAATAAATTCAGGTTTTAAATTAAGCTGTCCTGAAACAAAAATATTTTTTGTGACATCCTGCCATGCTCCGTCGGCGTTTAAATACTGCAAAGAGACATCTGCTTTATCTGATTCATATGCAACTTTTACTCCAAAAGAATTATCATCCGGGAAATCTATAGCTGAAGAATTTCTGAAAATATTTCCTAAAAACTGTTCCGTCTCATCATTAGCATAAGTATTTTCATCAACTCCTCCTGTAGCATCAATTTTACCGATATTTACTTTCAACCCTGTTCCTGCAAATGTATGCTCATACCAAGCTTCAGTTACAGAAACTGCTCCGTCAGATTCATCACTGTCTCTGTTTACATTTGAAAAAACTTTTAACTGACTTTCTATACTCCCCTGACCTGTTTCAAGATGAATAAACATTTTATTGTTTTCATCAAAGTTTTTTTCAAAACCCAAATCTACGGAATATGAAGCAACTGAAGGAGTTTTACCGTTATACAAATCTGTTGAATCAGCATTTGCATTCTGAGCATTTTGCAAAACCAAAGTTATTCCTCCTCCTATAACCAAATCGCTCAATACACCTTTAAATTCTTTTGCTTCTTCTGTTTTTTTCTCAATAATATTAAGTCTCTCTTTTAAACTCTCAAGTTCTTTTTCCAGATGCTCTCCCGAACTTGCGAAGAGATTTCCTCCTGACAACATCAAAACAGAAAAAACTGCACAACTGCATAAAAACTTCTTAGCCATTCTACTTCCTCCCCTTTTTATTTAATAACCGACAATCACTTTATTTTTTACAATTACACGATTTACTGCTTTTATCACCGCATTCACACCCGGAACAACAACTGCATGATCCCTTTAAATGCTTTAAAAACAAATAAATTAATCCCGCACAACTTAATAAAACGACAACGACCACAAACAACATTTCCATTTTAGCCTCCAAAGCCAAGAAGTCTTCCTGCCTGATAAACGACAAATGAAGTTAACCATGCGGCAACAGTCGTCCAAAAAGCAAGAAAAACAAGCCATTTTATTTTTGAACCTGATTCTCTGAAGAATACGGCAACCGCAACTACGCAAGGCAGATAAATAAGGCAGAAAATTAAAAACGTAACGGCTTTTAATTTATTCCAGTCAGGGTCATTCTTCAACCTTTCCGCAAGAGGAGATGCATCTTCAGGATCAATTTCTCCCAAAGAATATATTGTTCCCAAAGTGCTTACCACAACCTCTTTTGCCGCAAGTCCCGAAATCAAGGCAATACCTGCTTTTCCGTCAAAACCTATAGGACGTATAACAGGTTCTATAAAATTGCCGAGCTTACCTATATAACTCTGTTCAACCTGAACGCTTGCCGCCTGTTCTTCGCTTATGTTCTCGACTGCCTTGCCGCCTGCTTTAGGGAAAGAAAGTCCCGCCCATATAACTATAGTCATTAACAGAATTACCGTTCCTGCTTTTTTTAAATACAGGACCCCTCTTTCCCACATTTTTAAAAGTATTCCTTTTAAACTCGGCATTCTGTACGGCGGAAGTTCCATTATAAAATATGCCGGTTTCCCCTTTAAAATTGTTTTCTTGAGTATCCATGCCGCGCCCAAAGCAAGTACAACGCTTAACACATACATAATAAACATTACATTCGCTCCGTCTTTTGCGGAAAAGAAAGCTCCTATAAAAAGAGCAAATATCGGAAGCTTTGCGCCGCATATCATAAAAGGGGTAACCATAAGCGTTATAAGTCTGTCTTTTTCACTTTCAATGGTTCTTGCAGCCATAAGACCGGGAACGGCACAACCGTTTGTGGCAACAATCATAGAAGCAAAAGATTTTCCGTGAAGCCCGAATTTCCTCATAAATTTATCCATAATAAACACAGCTCTTGCCATATATCCGGTATCTTCAAAAAAAGCTATGGCAAAGAACATAAAAAGAATCAGAGGGAAAAAGCCTAAAACTCCGCCTACGCCGCCGATAATTCCGTCAACTATAAAAGACTGAAATACGCCTTCAGGAATTATTTCGCCTGCATAGCCTGACAAAAATTCTATTCCCGATTCAAACCATCCGACAAAAGGCGCAGAAACAGTAAAAGTGAATTTAAAAATTGCATACATCACAAGACCAAATATAGGCAAAGCAAATATTCTGTTTAAAACTATTCTGTCTATAACATCCGAAACATCGTATTTGCTTTTTGAAACAGTCCTTACAACAACCGCTGCAACTGAATGTATCCACGTATATATTTTGTCGGCAAAGACGGAATCAATGCTGTCTGAAAATTTATCGGATATATTATCACCGCTTTCAAAAGCTTGTTTTTTTAATTCTTGATAAACTGAGGATTTTCCTATTTTTTCAAGGACAAATTTATCTTTCTTTATCAAGTTGACAGAAAGATATCTTACTGAATATTTTGCCGCTAAAAGAACATCGTCATAAATAATACTTTCAATTTTCTGAAGATGTTCTGATATAAAATCACCGTAATCAATTCTTGTGGTTTTAACATCTATTTTATTTTCATATACGTCTATAACTGCTTTAACGATATCTTCGGTTCCTTTATTTTTGTTTGCTATTAAAGGAACAGCCAATATTCCGTAACTTTTCATCAATAACTCACAGTCTATTTCCTGTCCTTTATTTTTTAAGACATCAATCATATTCAGCGCTATAATCACTTTAACGCCTAATTCTGACAATTGAGTGTAAAGATATAAATTTCTCTCGAAATTTGACGCATCAACAACATCTATTATCAAATCAGGTTTTTGCTCTATGATAAAATTTCTTGCAACTACTTCATCTTCGGAACTTGCCGAAAGACTGTAAATACCCGGTAAATCAACCACATTTATTTTATAGTTGCCATTTACAAGACTTCCTTCTTTTTTCTCAACAGTTACTCCGGGATAATTTCCGACATGCTGTCTGAGCCCCGTCAAATTATTAAACAAACTTGATTTCCCGCAGTTCGGATTTCCGGCAAGACAAATATTTATTTCTTTTAAATTAGTTTTCATTTATTACCTCGTTTACTATAATCTCTCCTGCAATATGGCAGTCCAAAGCGATTCTGCTGCCTTTTAAAATAAATGTTATATAACCGTTTTTTGCTTCATTGATAAGCTGTATTGATTCTCCGGGTATAAGTCCGAGGTCCGTAAGCTTTTGTTTCTCGCTTTCAACAATATTGCCGAAAGCCGAAAAAACAAGAATGGTATCTTTTTTAGCTTTTGTTAAAGGACTCATTTTAAAACCTCCATTAATATTGCCGCCGCTTCATACTTTCTTAAGCTCAAAGAATATCCCCTCACATTTACATTTATAGGATCTCCAAGCAGTGATTTTTTAACCACAGTTACAGAAACGCCTTTTGTAATCCCCATAGCCAGTATCTTTCTTGACAAATTGTCGTCTTCAGAATAGATCTTGGCAACAATGCCTGATTCATTTTCTTTAAAAACGCTTAATAATTTCCTCATAATTTTCTCCTTATTATTATTTATTTTAGTTTGACTTATGTTTTTTAGTTCAATCTAACTTAATATTTAAAAAATATGCCAATCCGAAATACGATTAAACGGATTGACTATGCAATTTAAAAAAATATTAGACTATTAAATATTTATTAGATTAAACTAACTTAAAGAACAAAAAAAATATAAAACGAGCGCTTATTTCTATGTATTTGCGCCTTTGTATACAAATCCTAAAGAATTTACCGCATCTTTAATCTTAGCCTCTTCAACATTTCCTTCGACGTATATTATCCCGTTTTTTAAATCAACTGCAACAGATTTTATACCGTCTATTTTTTTCAAAGAAGCAATTACGCTGTTTTTACAATGTTCACAATGCATTCCGTCGACTTTATAAGCATGTGTTCCGGCAACGACGACTCTGTTTTTCTTGCCTGTAAAATAATTCATAATAAACGAATTTATAATCAGAGCAACCAAGACCGATCCCGATATTATTTTCAGCCATGAAAAAGAAGCGTTATGGCAATTTACCATTTCATGCATCATAGATACGTTGAACCATTGCGCAGGCAAAAAATAATCTATAATCAGAGCAAAGCTTACTGCGCCGAAAATAATAGAGCCTAAATAAAGAGCCATTGATTTCTTGCCTAAAATTTTAGAAATTACCAAAATTGAGGCAATGTTTGTAGCAGGACCGGCCATAAGTAAAACAAGAGCCGTTCCCGGAGAGAAACCTTTCATCATTAGAGCTATCGCTATAGGTATTGAAGCCGTAGCGCATACGTACATCGGAATTGCTAAAGCTAACACGAATAATATCCCCAAAACCGTATTTCCGGCAAAAAAGCTGAAAAAACTTTCAGGAACAAAATAAGTAATCATCGCAGCTATTAAAAGACCCGCTGCCAATCTTTTCCCGATATCTCTGATTATATCTACAAAACCGTATTTTAATGCTGACATTATTTTATTTCCGGCCGTTTTTGTTTCAATTTTACATGACACAACAGGCATCTCTTCTTTAAAACTTTCTTCTTTTCTTATAAAGATATTTGACACAACGCCGCCTAAAATCGCAGTTATAAAAGCTGCTGCCGGACGAATTATCGCAAAAGGCAGCCCGAGAAGAGAGTAAGTAGCCATAATTGAATCTATTCCTGTTTGAGGAGTCGCTATCAAAAAAGATATTACAGAGCCTTTTGAAGCGCCCTCTTTTCTTAACGCCATAGCTGCCGGAATAACGCCGCATGAACATAACGGCAGAGGGACTCCGAATAAAGCCGCAGTAAAAACAGAAGAGAAATTATTTTTTGCCAAATATTTTGAAAAAATACTCTGTGGAATAAAAACGTGCAGAATACCGGCAAAAAAGAAACCGAGCAGCAAGTACGGAGCCATTTCATTAAACATTGAAAACAAAATATTAAAATACTGCATATTAAATCCTAATTCCTTAAAGCTTATATGAGTTAGTTCAGACTAACTTATTAATCAAAAAAATAAAAAGAGTGGTACTATTTCGTCTTCTTCTGAATATTCTTTTTTAAAGCAGGTTCTTTATCCAACATCCCTACAAAATATATTAATTTAGCCAAAGACTCATCGCTTATAGTATGCTCTATTTTGCAGGCATCTTTAAGAGCCGCTTCTTTTTCAACCCCGAGTATGTCATGAAAAAATAAAAAAAGAATATCTTCCTTTTTCTGTATATCATCAGCAACAGCCTGCCCTTTTGAAGTCAAATCGACATAACCGTATCTTTCATGAAGAACAAAACCTTTTTCCATAAGAACATTTAAAGCTATATTAACGCTTGAACTTTTTACATTCAGCATTTTACTTATATCTTTGACTCTAGCTACTTTATTTTCCCTCTTTAAAAAAGCTATCGTCTCCAAATAATTTTCCAACGACTCACTCAATTTTTCACTCATAAAATTAGCCTTATCATAATTTGTTTGACTATACTAACATTTTCTTTTATATTTGTCAATGCCTCAAAATAATTTCCGTTACCGATTTATAATTTTTACCTGTAATATCAATCAATTCTGTATCCTGCTGATTTTTAAACCATGTGATTTGTCTTTTTACATATTGTCTCGTGTCTCTTGAAAAATGTTCCGTAAGTTCCTGTTTTGTAATTTCATTGTCAAGATATTTAATTATATGCTTATAGCCTACTCCAGTCAAAGCATAACTGTTTTTTGCATAACCCATATTTAAAACTCTTTCCGTTTCCTCTATCATTCCTGATTTCAGCATTCTTATACATCTTTCGTTTATATCTCTATACAGTTCTTCTCTGTCTTTAATTATTACAAAATGTTTATATTTTTTATTTTTAATTTTTTTCCGGTTTAATAATTCAGTCATTGTTTTGCCGGTAAGTTTATATACTTCCAATGCTCTTATGATTCTCTGCGTGTTTCCTTTGTTTTTCTGTGCGGAAAAAATATCGGCTTCGGCAAGCATTCCGTATACGTATTCCAAGCCTTTTTCATCTATATCTTTTTGAATCGAAGAGCGTATAGCTTCGTCTGCGTCAGGCAAATCGTCAAGTCCGTATAAAAAAGATTTAATATATAATCCTGTTCCACCGACAATAACCGGCGTTTTATTTTCTTTCAAAATATTTTTTTCATATTTTTCAGCATCCTGCTCAAAATTTTTTGCATTATATTTTTTATCCGGAGCAATAATATCCGTTAAATACTGAGGGATGCCGTTTATTTTTCTTATATTGTCTTTTTCAAGTATTCCTTCTTTATTTGTGCCAATATCCAAATACTTGTATACCTGCCTTGAATCTGCCGAGATTATCTCTCCGTTTATTTTTTGGCAAAGGTCAACAGCAATATTTGTCTTCCCGACTCCGGTAGGACCTGAAATGATGATTTTTTGATTTTTCATATAATTCGGTCTGAATAAAGCGCATATTTTAAACGGCAATATTTTATGCAGATGTCTTACATTTTAAAATTTTCGCCTAAATAAACTTTTCTGGCTTCCGCACTGTTTAAAAGTTCGTCTGCATTGCCTTCAAGCAAAATTTTACCTTCGTAAATTATGTATGCTCTGTCTATAATTTCAAGAGTTTCTCTTACGTTATGGTCGGTAATAAGAATTCCAAGTCCCTTCTTACTCAATCTTGAAATAATATTCTGAATGTCAGAAACAGTTATAGGATCTATTCCGACAAAAGGCTCGTCAAGCAATAAAAATTTCGGGTCGTTAACCAAAGCTCTTGCTATTTCACATCTTCTTTTTTCGCCGCCCGACAATGTTACGCTTATTTGCTTTCTCAATTTCGTAAGTCCGAAATCTTCAAGCAATGAATCAACTTTTTTTTCCTGCTCTTTTTTTGATATAGGCAGCGTCTGGGCTATAGCCATCAAATTATCCTCGACGGTAAGACCTCTGAAGATTGACGTTTCCTGAGGAAGATAACCTATACCGGATCTTGCTCTTTCGTACATCGGAGCATAGGTTATGTCTTTCTGATCAAGATAGATATTGCCTTCATACGGTTCAACAAGACCGACAACCATATAAAAAGTTGTAGTTTTGCCTGCTCCGTTCGGGCCGAGTAATCCGACAATCTCTCCCTGTTCAACCTTTATGCTGATTGAATTTACAACCATTCTGTGTTTATATTTCTTATATAAGGAGTGGGCGGACAGTATCATTGTTTCACCTCTAAGGTATCCATTGTAATTTTACCTTCAACATTTTTATTCATCTGGATAGTTTTATTATCATAAAATAAAGATATTTCATCAGCAGTAAATTCAGCTTCTTTGTCTTTTTGGTAAGCGTTTACCTGCGGTTTTTTTAAATTTTTATGCATAAACAAAGATTTTGTTTTTTTATCAAGCAAAGCATTATCCGACGTAATTGTTCCGGAGGAAGAAATTATTTCAACGCTGCCTTCGGCATCCGCATATTCAAAATCATTGTGAAGATAAACTTTATCGGCAAAAAGATATACCGTATCCGTCGAATTTTTAAGATTATATTGTATAACCGGTCTTCCACCCCATAATTGTCCGCTTGAATTATCAGTATTATAGACTGCTTCCTGAGACAACGCCTTTATCGTACTTCCGTCCTCGTCGCGGACATAAAACTTCACATTTCCTTTAGCGTCTACATTGGAATTATTCTTGTAATATGTCATTTTATCAGAAGTTACCGTATTTGATCCTCTTGCAATAGTCGCATTGCCTTCAACAATTGTTTTTTCACCTGATTTTTTAATCTTCATAATATCGCCGGTAATTACAGTTTTTTCTTTTACTTGAGCAAAAGAAAAAGAAACTAACATAAAAAATATAAACGTAAAACTAATTTTTCGAATCAATGATAGCCCTTTGCTTTTTAATGATAATATTATTTAAATCAGTATCCGATTCAAAACCTCTGCCGTAGACTACGTCTTCTCCTCTCGTAATTTTGATATCGCTGTCGGATGAAATAATTTTCTTTTTTGAATCATAAGAAACGTCTCTTGTCTGCAAATATTCATTTCTCACGGTATCCACGGTGCACTTTCCGAGAGCTTTTATATTATTAGTATTTAAATCAATCTCTCCCGATTCCGAAATAAGAATTGAAGTATATTTACCGTTCTCGTAAAATTTAACTTTAGGCAGAGTCAGATAAGCTTTTTTTTGTTCATCGTCTATTATCGCAGACTCGGCTTCAAGTATCGTTTTGATTTTTCCGCCCTGCGTTTCCGTAATTACAAAATTTTCTATAGTTTGCTCTGTCGTAGGAGGAGTTTCCTCAATTGCGGCATCTTCCTCCAGACAGGAAGAAAAAGACAACATAACCGTAAATGAAAAAAGAATCAAAACGTACTTATACTTTTTTAGTTTTCCATCTTTCATGAAACCACACCCATTGTTCAGGATTTTCTTTTATGCATTTTTCTATGTATTTTGTGACTTTAGCCGTAAAATTTATAACATCCTGCTCAAAATTATCCGTTGTTTTATCAGGTTCTATTTCTTCGCTTACTATAAAAACATGAGTATCGCCGGGAAGTCTTTTACTTACAGTCATAATAACGGGCGTTCCTGTTTTCAAAGCTATCGTAGCAAGTCCTGAAGGAGTGGAAGCCGGCATACCGAAAAAATCGACAAATACGCTCTGTACCGATGTGTCTTGGTCTATAAGCATAGCTATAATTTCATTATTCTTCAAAGCTTTCAGCATTTTTCTTGCCGTATCTCTCTCAGACCTTAAAATTACATTCACATTTTTTGAGCTTCTGTAAGAAACCAGCATTTGATTTAATTCTTCAATATAAATTCTCTTTGCAATAACGTTTACAGGAAAATTTTCAGCAGCAACTCCGGATGCAAGCATTTCCCAATTCCCAAAATGCGCGCTTGCGATTAAAAGTCCTTTGTTTTTTGAAAGAGCCTTTTTATATATTTCTATATCTTTTTGCGACATTGAAGCCACAGAATGAAAAAAACTTTTATCCAATTTCGGAAAATTAAGCAGTTCAAAAAAATTTTTTGCCTGATATTTAAAAATTTTTTTAATAATGCATTCTATTTCGTCTTTGCTTTTTTCAGGAAAACATAACGTTAAGTTTTTTCTTGCTCTTTTTCTTGCATCTGCTACAAGATAATAAGCCGCTGCACCCAAAAATTCAGCTAATTTGCCGACCGCAAACTTATAAGGCAGCACTAAAACAAGCTTAGAAAAGATATATGCCCCGTAAAAATAACATTTCCTTATATATTTTTTCATAATTGTTAACCGATTATTTCTTTCCAAAGATTATTGGCTTTCAGCAATATCTCGCATGCTTCTCTGAACACGCCTTTTCCGCCGTCATACTGTGAAATATATTTTGAACATTTTTTCACATCGTCAGAAGCATCTTTGGGACAAAAAGAAATACCCGAATACTTAAGGGCGCTTATATCTATAATATCATCGCCTATATATAAAATCTTTGAAAAATCTATTTCCAAATCATTTGCAATTTTCACAAGAGCTTCTTTTTTATTTTTACACGACTGGATCAAATAATCGACAGATAATTCTTTTGCCCTCAAAGAAACCTGTTTTGACTGTCTGCCGGTTATCCATGCGACCTTGACATCAGGCAGATGCGTTCTTAACAAAGTCGAACCCAATCTGTCTTTGACATTCCATATTTTTATTTCTTCATTATTTTCTAAAAGTATTACTTCTCCGGCAGTTAAAACGCCGTCTATGTCAGTGGCGATTAATTTTATCTTTTTTGCATCCGAAAGAAGTTGTTTTGAATATTTTTTCATTTATTCTCCGCTGAAGCTGCTTTATCAAGCCAAGGAGTCAATTCAACAGGAATATTTCTCATATAAGGTTTCAGCAGAATATTGAAAGAAAAGAAAGCGGCTATAATCAAAACGTATATTATTATCAGCGTTTTTCCCATCCACTTTAAAGAAGGCATCCATGTATGTTCTTTTTTGTTTTTAGACATGTTATTTTTTCTTGATAATCCTATCTATTTTAACAACTTCCTGCAAGATATTTTTAAACATTTTAAAATCTATGCTGTTAGCCCCGTCCGAAAGAGCTTTATCCGGATTAGGATGAACCTCAACAAAAAGAGCCGCTATTCCTACTGCGGCGGCAGCCTTTGCCAAAGGGAAAACAAACTGTCTGTCTCCTCCGCTTGAAGTGCCGAATCCTCCCGGCTTTTGAACGCTGTGGGTAGCATCAAATATCACCGGATATCCGAAATTTTTCATTATTTCAATTGATCTGAAATCAACGATTAAATTTCTGTACCCGAAACTCGAACCTCTTTCGGTCAAAGAAATTTTATTGTTTTTGCAAGCTTTTATTTTATTAATTATCTGCAGCGTGTCTTCAGGGGCAAGAAACTGACCTTTTTTTACGTTAACAGGAAGATTTGTCTTTGCACAGGCTATTATCAAGTCAGTTTGTCTGCATAAAAAAGCAGGTATTTGTATAAAATCTGCAACTTCAGCGACTTTTTTGACATCATAAGCGCAGTGTACGTCCGTAATGACAGGAACTTTCAAAGTATTTTTTATATAAGACAAAATTTCCAAGCCTTTTTCAAGACCAGGACCTCTGAACGAATCTATTGAAGATCTGTTCGCTTTATCGTAAGAAGCCTTAAAAATAAAATTTACTTTTAATTCGGAACAAATATTTTTCAAATTCTCCGCTGTTGAAAATGCTTTAGCTTTGCTCTCTATAATACACGGTCCGGCAATAACGGATAAAGGAAGATTATTTGATATGGTAATTTTTTCATTAATTTTTATTTCATTATTTTTCATATTAATATTATACCACTTTTATTATAATTTTTTTTCCACTTTAGCAATATCTTCAAAGACATTTACATCCTGTAAATCTTTAGCCGACATTACAATTTTTATTTTTTTGCCGTTTTCCAAAGCCCTTAACTGTTCCAGCGATTCCGCTTTTTCCAAATCAGTTTGTTTCATTTTGGAAAAATCAATTACAAAATTCTTTCTGTAGCCGTAAACTCCTATATGTTTGTAGTAATCAATTTTATTTTTCCCTTTATCCCTGAGATAAGGTATCGGCAGCCTTGAAAAATATACTGCATACATGTCTTTATCAAAAATAACCTTAACCGTATTCGGATTAGAAACGTCATCGGACGGTTTCATTTTGTAAGCTGCGGTAATATATTCAATTTTCTTATCAGTTTTAAACTGATCAATCATTTGTTCAACTAACTTGGCATCAATTAAAGGCTCGTCACCCTGAACATTGATGAAAACATCAATTGCCTTCAAATATTTTTGAGCGACATAAGCTACTCTGTCCGTTCCGCTTTTTAAATTTTCAGGAGTCATAAAAACGCTGTATCCTGCCTCTTTGACAACGTCAAAAATTCTTTTATCATCCGTTGCCACGGCTACACAATCAACGTTTTTACATTTTGCAACTTTATCAGCCACATGCAAAATCAACGGTTTGTTCTTTATAACGAACAACGGTTTACCGGGAAACCTTGACGATGCATATCTTGCAGGAATAACTACGGCCGTTTTCATTTTCTGTTAAAATCCTCTATTGCCTGTATAAGTTCTTTCTGAGTTACGGTTGCCGTGCCTACTTTACCGACGACAATACCCGCCGCAAAATTCGCGATTTCCGACGAAGTTACCAAATCTACTTTTGCCGACAACGCCAAAGTCATAGTCGCAATAACAGTATCACCTGCGCCGGTTACATCATAAACTTCTTTTGCTCTTGTCGGAATATGAGTTATTTTATTGTTTTTTTCGATTATCGTCATTCCTTTTTCTCCCCTGGTTATCAGGACAGATTCGGACTTCAAAGTTTTTAAAATTTTATTGCCCAGCATCGCTATATCTTCATCAGTGGAAATATTTTTTGCATTCATTCCTTCTATTGCTTCTTTTGTATTAGGAGTCATGCATGTAATATGTTTATATTTTTTAAAATTTTCTATTTTAGGGTCAACAGTGACAGGAATATTTTTTTCTTTCGCCAGCGCTATTATCTTTTTTAAAATTTTTTCGCTGACAACGCCTTTTGCATAATCAGAAATTATTACGCCGTTGACTTTTTCCATAACTTTTTCAATGTTTTTTAAAATATTTACTTCCGTGCCTCCGGAAAAAGAACCTTTTATTTCTTTATCAACTCTTACCACCTGCTGATGAGAAGCTATAATCCTTGTTTTTATTGTGGTAGGGCGGTTTTTATCTACAACGACAAAATCAGTATTGATATTTTTTCTTTCCAGCATATCCTTCATGTTTTTACCGTCGTTATCATCACCGATAACAGTAACAAGATAAGAGGATGCTCCCAAAGAAGTTATGTTGCTTGCGACATTGCCGGCTCCGCCTAAAGTTTCTGTTTCGTTTGAAATTTCAACAACAGGAACAGGCGCTTCGGGAGAAATTCTTGAAACTTTTCCCCATATAAATTTATCTACCATCGTATCGCCGACTACCAAAACAGACTGCTTAGACAACTTTTGAACTATGTCTGCTAATTTCATTTTTTTCCCCGCAATTATAAATAAGACTTATTTTTCAAATAAGAACAGTAATCTTTAACCGAATCTTCAAGCGTCATAAAATTATGCCTGCATCCTGCTTTTATTATTTTTTCCATTGAAGCCTGCGTAAAGTACTGATATTTTTCCTGCAATATTTCAGGCATTTCAATGTATTCTATGTTTGACTTCTTGCCGACAGCCGCAAACATAGAATTCGCAATATCATTCCAGCTTCTCGCCTTTGCAGTTCCCAAATTAAAGATACCTGTATTTTCAGGATTATTAAGAAGGAACCACATAACTTCAACAGCATCTTTAATATATATAAAATCCCTTTTTTGTTCGCCGTGCCCGTATTCTTTTTTATAAGACTTAAACAATTTCATGATGCCTTTTTGCTCCACATCGTCATAGCTTTTACATATTACGCTTTTCATTGACCCTTTGTGATATTCGTTAGGTCCGAAGACATTGAAAAATTTTATTCCGGTAACTTCGCCAAGATAATTATTTCTAAGAAGCCATAAATCAAACATCTGCTTTGAATAGCCGTACATATTTAAAGGAGCCAGTTTATCTATATCAATAGTGTCGTCATAACCGTTTTCTCCGTTACCGTAAGTTGCGGCCGAAGATGCATAAATAAAAGGAATATTTAATTCCATCGCCCATAATGAAAGTGTTTTTGAGTATTCAAAATTATTATGAATATAATAATTTGCATCCGTCATTGTCGTTGAACTGCAGGCGCCTAGATGGATTATCGCCTCAGGTTTGCTGATTTTACCTGATTTTACGGCTTCAAGAAAATCTTGTTTCTGGATATAATCTTTATATTTTTTACCTACAAGATTTTTCCATTTTTCACTGTCGTCAAGGTGGTCTACGACTAAAACATCGTCTATCTTTTCCTTATTAAGTTTCCATAAGAAACAACTTCCGATGAACCCGGCTCCGCCAGTAAGTATTATCATATTAAAACCTCTTTCATTTTTTGTTTTATATTCTACAAAAAATATACAGCATTCTACAACAAATTTATTAAACAAAAGTCAGGCTGATTTTCATCCACCTGACTTTTTTATTTTTTATTGTAAAAATTCAATTACCAATGCAATTTAGGTTTTCTTGCAGCCTCTACTTCATTAAGACGGCTTACATAAGTGTTTACAGGAGCATTATGAAGAATTTCAGGGTTTGACACCGATTCTTCAATAATTTTTAATAATACATCCGTAAATTCATCCAAAACCTGCTTTGATTCCGTTTCGGTAGGTTCTATCATCATCGCTTCTTCAACGATTAAAGGAAAGTAAATTGTAGGCGCATAATATCCGTAATCAAGAAGTTTTTTTGCTACATCCAAGGTTTTAACGCCGTCGCCAAGATGCCCTTTTGATGAAAGAACAAACTCATGCATACACACGCTGCCGGCAGGTATTGAAACTTTATCTTTCAAACTTGATAATACGTAATTTGCGTTTAAAACCGCCTGTTCCGAAGCTTCTTTTAAACCGGCTCCTCCCAAAGCTTTAATATATGCGCAAGCTTTAAGCAAGACAGGAAAATTTCCGAAGAAAGCCTTCATTTTTCCGATTGACTTTTTTTTGTCGCCGAAAGAAATTTTAAATTTATTGTTTTCCTTCACAATTACCGGAACCGGAAGAAAATCCTTTAAAAAAGCCTTTACCCCGACAGGACCTGCTCCCGGACCGCCGCCGCCGTGAGGAGTCGCAAACGTCTTATGTAAATTAATATGCATTACGTCAAAACCGATGTCCGCAGGTTTAACTATTCCCATAACGGCATTCAAATTTGCTCCGTCGTAATACAACAAAGAACCGTTTTGATGAAGAATTTCCGAAATCTCGGCAATATTTTTTTCAAAAACCCCCAGAGTATTAGGAACCGTCATCATCATACAGGCGACATCTTTTGTCAAAACTGCTTTAAGATTCTCCGGAGAAACTATCCCGTTTTCGTCAGATTTTAATGAAATAATTTCAAAGCCGGCAAGAGCCGCCGAAGCAGGATTTGTCCCGTGCGCAGAATCAGGCACTATAATTTTCGTTCTCTTTTCTTTTATGCTTTTAAAATATCCTGCTATTATTAAAAGACCTGCATATTCTCCGTGCGCTCCGGCTGCAGGCTGCAACGTAAAGTTATCCATTCCGGAAACTTCGCATAAACTTTTTTCCAGTTCATACATAATTTCAAGGCTGCCTTGTACAGTTTCTTCAGACTGGTACGGATGTACAGAAGAAAACTCTTCAAATGCGGCAATCTTTTCGTTAACTACAGGATTGTATTTCATAGTACATGAACCCAACGGATAAAAAGTTGTGCTCAAAGCGTAATTCCTTCTTGATAAATTTGTAAAATGCCTCAATAAAGTATTCTCGGACAGATTCGGAATATTTGTACTCTTTTGTCCTTTGTACCTGACATCCATCTCAATATCTAAAGGCACGTCACATTTTATCACTCTGTCTGTGTTTCTGTTTGATCTGATTTCATTTATAAGTTTATTCATTTTTATGCTCTGTTTAAAATATCGGTTAATTTATCTATTTCCTGCTTCGTCCTTTTTTCAGTAACGGCAAACATTAAACAATTTTTATATTTTTTATCAAAAGCGCCGAGATTTAAAGGTCCTAAAATATTTTCTTTTAACAATGCTTTTTCAATCTTTTTAACATTTTTTACCGTCTTAAAAACAAATTCGTTAAAAAACAGTGAATTTGCAAATAAAGGTTCAAAACCTTCCAGCTTTTTTATTGCGTTAAAAGCATATCTGGCCTTTGATATATTTGTCTCGGCAAGTTCCTTAATGCCGCTGCTTCCGAGGCACGCCATATAAACGCATCCTGCAAAAGCATTTAATGCTGCATTTGTACAGATATTAGACGTAGCTTTTTCTCTGCGGATATGTTGTTCTCTGGACTGGAGAGTAAGAACAAAGCCTCTTTTACCGTTCTTGTCAACAGTTTGTCCGACAACTCTGCCGGGTATTTTCCATTCCAACGCTTTTTTAACTGCTAAAAATCCGAACGTTGACCCGCCTAGATGCATGCGGTTGCCGAAAACCTGTCCTTCTCCTGCGGCAATGTCGGCATTATATTCGCAAGGAGTTTTCAAAATACCCAAAGAAGCCGGATTTACGATAGTCACAAAAAGAGCATTTTTGTTTTTTGCCGTTTCCGATAACGAAAGCATATCTTCCACAACTCCAAAAAAATTAGGAGACTGAACAACAACTGCACCTATATCATCAGAAAGCATGCTTTGTAAAACATTTTTATCCAAAGCTCCTGTTTTTTCATCAATTTTTATCTTAATGATTTCAACGTCGAGATTTTTAGTATAAGTTTCCACAACCGAAAGATATTCGGGATTTACTCCCGAGGAAATAATAATTTTATTTTTCCTTGAAGTTCTTACTGCAAGCAATACGGCTTCGGCAACGGCAGTTGCTCCGTCATACATGGAAGCGTTTGCACAGTCAAGTCCGGTAAGCTCGCATATCATGCTTTGGTATTCAAAAATAGCCTGCAGAGTTCCCTGGCTTGCTTCAGCCTGATAAGGAGTATATGCCGTCGAGAATTCGGATCTTCCCGTAATTTCGTCTACAAGAGAAGGAACGAAATGGTCATAAACGCCCGCGCCTCTGAAACAAACTAAATTCGACTTATTTTTGCCTGCATAATTTTTAAACAGCGCAGACAATTCCTGTTCAGATAATCCTTCTGGAAGGTTTAATTTTTTTGCTCTCAAAGATTCAGGAATCTGAAGAGCCAATAATTCTTCGATGCTTTTTACGCCTATACGGTCCAGCATCTCTTTTCTGTCTTGTTCATTTACCGGAATATAATTCATTTTTTCGCCTTAAAGAGATTTTTTATAGTCTTCCGCGCTCATTAATTCTTTGAGTTCATTTTCGTTTTCAATTTCCAAAACGAAGAAAAACCCTTTTTCATAAGGCGATTGATTTATAATTTCAGGGCTTGATAAAAGCTCTTCATTTACTTCAACTACCGTCCCTGATACAGGGCTGTATATATCAAATGCGGATTTAACAGATTCAACAACGGCACACGGCTGGGATTTGGAAAATTTTTTTCCGACTTCAGGAAGCTCAACGTGAACGATATCGGTAATTTCATGCTGGGCATGGTCAGTAATGCCGACATAAACTTTTTTCCCTTCCTTTCTCGCCCATTCATGAGTCTTTGCATAGAATAATTCGTTTGGTACATTCATTTCTTTGTCCCCGCTTACTTAATATTTTGTTCAATAAAATACAAAATCTGTTTCAAAAAGTAAAATTCTTAAAATTTTATTATTTTTACTTTTTATCTTTTTTTTCTTTGTTATCTTTATTGTTTTCAATAGTTTTAATCTGTGAAATTTTATAGGTTTTTACGTTATTTTCTCCGAGTTCCACATTAACGGATTCTTTTACGCAGTCAACCGACAGTACTGTTCCTTTGCCGCCCGGCGTACTTACTTTTGAGCCTACGGAAGGAGCATTTTTCTTTACGTTAAGATATTGGTCATGTTCGTAAGAAAGACAGCACATAAGCCTTCCGCATAAACCTGAAAGCTTTGCAGTGTTCAAAGACAAATCCTGATCTTTTGCCATATCTATTGTGACAGAATTAAAATCTTTCAAAAATATCTGGCAGCACAGCTGCTGTCCGCATGTCCCGATTCCCCCGACTATTTTTGACTCGTCTCTTACGCCGATCTGAACCATTTGTATTCTTGTCTTTAAAACATGCCCTAAATCTTTAATAAGCTCTCTGAAATCGACTCTGGTTTCTGAAGTGTAATAGATAAACAATTTTGTTCTGTCGAAAGTATACTGCACGCATGTAAGCTTCATATCAAGTTTGTGCGCGCTTATTTCTTTTGCAACTACGGCGTGAGCCTGATGATTTTTATTTGCGTTGTTTTCAAGTCTTTTCAAATCGTATTCATTGGCTTTTCTGATAATTTTACCTATATAAACGTCTTTAGTCTGCTCAATCTTCTTTTCTTTCTCGCAAACTACTCCGAATTCAACGCCGTGTTCCGTTTCGACAATCACTTTATCGTTTAACTCTATAGTGTACTGTCCTGTCTGCGCATAAATTTTTTCCTTTATTCTTCTGACAATCACTCCAACCGCTATAGTCATTTATGTCTCCGTTATTTTATTTTTGAATTTATATAGATAAACAAATCATCCAGCACTGTGTTAGGATTTATGTTCTGATTCAAATATTTTTTACTTTCCAGCAGTTTTTCTATGATATCCGTATATTTATCAGGTTCTCTTCTGAAGTTTTTTACGGCGCTTTCCGTCATTATGTCTATTGCCTCCATTACCGATTTTCTGTCTTTCGAAATTTGTTTGCTTTTGCTCAATATATCAGCCGCAGCAAGTTTTCTTCCTGTCAGTTCAGTCCATAAAGATGAATATTCATTTTGCGTATTAAGCATAAGCATTTCTGCCTTTTCTATGGAACCGTCAGACATGTTAGCAATTTTTACCGCATTTTCAGAACTTAAAGAATGCTGCTGCTGCAAATAAGAAGCTATTTCATTTGAAGGCAAAGGCTGAAAAAAAACGGTCTGGGATCTTGAAGCTATAGTTATAGGAATAGTTTCTTTATGCTTTGCCACCAAGATAATTATCGTATTTTCCGGCGGTTCTTCCAATGTTTTCAAAAGACAGTTAGCCGCCGCTGTAGTCATTTTTTCGGCCGGCTCCAAAATAAAAACTTTCCATCGGCCTTCGGCTGACTTCATGTAAACTTTTTTCTGCATGTATCGAATTATATCTATTTTAAGCGTTTTCTGTTTATCTAAATCTTCTTCTAAAATTTCAGCCTGTTTTTCAAAATTTATAATATGCAGATCAGGATACGACCTTTTGTTTATTTGCTCGCATGCAATACAGTGATTGCAGGCTCCTATATCAGTTTTAGTATAGTCATTTATTGTACAATTTAAAATCTTTGCAAATTCCAAAGCTGTCGTATTTTTGCCGATTCCGTCTTCACCCATAAAAATATACGCATGGGGTATTTTATTGTTTTTTATCTGCTCCGAAATAATCGCTTTAGCCTTATTCTGCGCTATTATATCTTTAAACATATATCTTCTTTTTCATTAAAAATTTATCTATTTCCGTATTTACGGCTGCCTGCGTTTTCTCTATGACAGGATTTGTTTTAACCGTTTTAATTCTTTCAGGAAATTTTTTTGCAAGAGCGACAAAACCTTTCCTTACGGCATTATGAAAAGAAATGCTTTCTCTTTCTATTCTGTCTCCGTTTTTGAAAGAATCTTTTAATGACTCGGATTTTGCTTTTTGTATGCCGATATGCGGTTTAATATCAAGATAAATGGTTAAATCAGGAGTTATCGAATCTGTCGCGATATCATTAAGTTTTTCTATTTTTTTTATGTCTATTTTCCTTGCATACCCCTGATATGCAATTGTTGAATCGGTAAATCTGTCGCAAACTACAATATATCCTTTTTTTAAATTAGGTTTTATTATTTCTTCAACATGCTGAGCCCTGGCTGATTCATACAGCATCAGTTCGCAGACAGGAGAAAGCTTCGATTTCGGATTTAAAAGAATGCCTCTTACCTGTTCGGCGACAACACTTCCGCCAGGTTCTCTGGTTAAAACGACTTTGAAACCTTTTTTACGCAAATACTGTTCCAAAAGTTTGGATTGCGTAGACTTACCGCATCCTTCACACCCTTCGACAGTTATTAAAAAGCCTTTTTTTAATTTCATATCTTTTGAATTTTATAAAAAAAAGCTTATAGTGTCAAAAATAACAATATATTTGACAAAACGCATTTTAAAATATAAAATAATCAAAATTGGTTGTTAATCGCGGGGTGGAGCAGCCCGGTAGCTCGTCAGGCTCATAACCTGAAGGTCGTAGGTTCAAATCCTGCCCCCGCAACCATATAAAAAAAAAGACTTACATTCTTTGTAAGTCTTTTTTTATTTATGCCAAAACGCCGGTAATACTCATAATTTCACGTTTGTTTTTTACAATTTTCGGATATAAATAAAAATAACGACTATTAACATAGTCGTTAAAAAGATATGCCGAGAGTGGGACTTGAACCCACACGTCGCCTGAGCAACTTGAGATTTTGAGTCTCACGTGTCTGCCAATTCCACCATCTCGGCTTCTTTTTTATTTTATAATAATATTAAATTTTAGTCAAGAATGCCGTTTCTCCGACATAAAATTGACAAAGAGTTATTTTTTTAGTATTCTTTGTGCCATAAAAATTTGTTTTGTTGCCGACGTAGCTCAGTTGGTAGAGCAATGGTTTTGTAAACCATCGGTCGGAGGTTCAAGTCCTCTCGTCGGCTTTTTAGATATACCATCCTAACTTAAAAGAACAAAAGAGTTTATGAAAAAAAATTTATCGTTCAGCTTAAGTTTTAAGTTTGTTATAATAATCTCGATCGTCATAATATTCACCTCAATAGTTTTAACATGGTTTTTCATTAACGGACAAACGCTTCTGTTAAGAGGATTTGTCGAAAACAGAGCAATAATTTTAGCCCATACTCTGGCAAATTCAAGCGAATACGGCGTAACTACGGTAAGCAAAGAATTCCTTTCACACTTAACAAAAAACACAATAAAAGAAGAAGATGTTTTATATTCTATTATTTATGACAAAAACGGAATTGCGCTTTCAGAATCGTCAATTTCAGATCCGTTAATTACCCAATATATAACGTCTACTCCGATTGAACCTTCTTCAATATCGGCTCTTGAAAAAACAAGACTGCAAAAAGGCGTAAGCGTAATATCGGGAATAGGAGAAGTCATAGAAATTATTGTTCCTATAATATCTTACGATTATTTAAACTCCGCAAATTCAATGGCTTATCCGAACTCTTTTTCAGCTCCGGATACTGGAGTTATAATCGGCGTTGTAAGAGTAGGTCTTACTCTTGAAAGAATAAACTATCAAATTGATAAGATGTCGAAAAGCATAGTTTTTCTGACTCTTATAGTTGTTTTAGCCGGTATAATTATAGCCATATTCCTAATAAAAATTCTTGTAAAACCTATACAGGAACTTATAATAGGCACAAAAAAAATAGCCATGGGAAATTTGGGCTACAGAGTTCCGTTGAATTCCAGAGACGAATTCAGGGATTTGGCAATATCATTCAACTCTATGGCAACAGAGATGGAAGTACATATAAGAGAATTAAATAAAGAAAAAAAAGAGCTTCTGAATCTTAAAATTGCATTCGAACAAAGAAGCCAGGAACTTGAAGAGACTCTGGACAAAGTTCAAAGCATTCAGCAGGATTTGATAAAATCAGAAAAGTTTGCGACTATCGGTAGACTGGCGTCTTCAGTTGCGCATGAATTAAGGAATCCGCTGGCAGGTATTAAAAATATTGCATATTTCCTTTCAAAAATGGGAGCTTTCAGCGACGATAAATCAAAGCAGATGATAAACATGCTGTCATCTGAAGTATTAAGAGCAAATAAAATTATTACGGATCTGCTTGATTATTCAAAAACAAAAAAATTAAATAAACTTGAAATACAAATAGATTCTTTCATTGAAAAAGCTTTGTTGGCGGTAACTTTGCCTGAACAGGTAAACATATTGAAAGATTTTGAATCTTTCTCAGCGGTAATAGATCCTGACAAGATAACGCAGGTCATCATAAATTTAGTTTCAAACGCAAGAGACGCCATGCCTCCGGAAGGAGGAACGATTACTATTATTACAAAGAAAGAGTATAAGAGCTTTTTACTTATTATCGAAGACAATGCATGCGGTATGGATGAAGAAACGCAATCTCATCTTTTTGAACCGTTATTTACCACAAAACTGAAGGGCATAGGGTTGGGATTGCCTATAGTAAAAGAAATAATAGAAGCTCATTTAGGCAAAATTACAGTAAAAAGCAAAAAGAACGTCGGAACGACTTTCACTATAGAACTGCCGCTGGCATAGGGGATTGAAATGGACAAAAAACTGAAAATTTTAGTTGTTGACGATGAAGATGCTTTAAGGTTTTCTTTGGCAAGCATTTTAGAAATGGAAGGCTTTGAAGTTAAGACCGCCGAAGACGGATTTAAAGCCGTAGAAATGGCAGAAAAAGAATCGTTTGATATTTTATTTTCAGATATAAGAATGCCCGGCCGAACAGGAACCGAAACTTTCAAACTTATAAAAAAAATAAGGCCTGATATAATAGGCGTAATGATGACCGCATACGCTTTGAACGATTTGATAGTCGAAGCCTTAAATCTCGGAGCATTTACATGCTTAAGCAAGCCTTTTGAAATAGGGACGGTTTTATCAACAATTAAAGACGTTACATCAAGACCGTTTGCAGTTGTCGTTGACAATGAAGCGAATATTGACTCAAATTTTTTAAATTCTCTCAAACACAGCGGACTTAACGTCGCCACTACAGATATGGATATGAGTAAAATAGATTTTATGTTTAAACATAAGCCTGATATTCTGATTTTAAGCATCGACAACGACGCTGAAATAAGCCTTTCAATACTTGAAAAATTAAAAGAAATGACAGGGTCCATACCTAAAACCATTTTGGTTGGAAGCGAAGAAAACGCAGGTATTTTGGAAAGATTTCAAAAAATAGGAACGGTATCTTTTATAAAAACTCCTATATGCATTCCGCAGGTTTTTGATATTCTCGGACAAGAAAACAGAAAATACAACATTGCAATGATTAATGCCAATTCTGACGAGTTTATTTCTTTGAGAGCTTCTCTGCTTGAGAAAAAATTCAATCTTATCCCTTACAATAATTTCCAAAGCTTTTTTGATGAAATAAAATACTGTTTTTTTGACACAGTTCTTATTAACACAAAAATAGAAACAAATATCTCAGACTTTCACGACAAACTGCAAAGATTGATGCCTAACATAGGCGCAATTTATATCTTACAGGATGAAGCAAATGTTGAGGCTCTGAAAAAGAAAGGATGCTTTTATCTTACAAAACCTTTTGAAATCGACGACATAATAAGCTTAATAAATAAAATAAGGAAGTAACTCTTATGTCTGAAAAAACTTATACGCTTACAAAAAAAGAATTAAATGCGGAAAAAAACAAAGCAATAGCAAAATTTGCATCCGTAGCGTCGCATGATTTAAAAAACGTCATAGGCGGACTTTCAAATATTGCTTATTATTTTTCAAAGACTTTGAAACTTGAGGGCGAAACGCCTAATGCAATGTTAAAATTAATGTCAAGCGAAGTAGCCAATTTAAACACGAAAATAACAACGTTATTGGACATGACAAGAGTTAAACAGCTTACAAAAGCGCCATGCGATTTACAGGATATTATAAGCCAAGCTGTAAACGAAACAAAAACCGAAGGAATAAACTTTGAACTAAATCTGCTGTCATCAAAAATATATGCCGATGCCGAAAGAATGAAACAAGTTTTTGTAAACATAATAACTAACTCAAAAGACGCTATGCAGAATAAAGGCATCATAACCGTTAATATGCTTATCGAAAACAATACAGTTAAAACAGAAATTATTGATTCCGGAGCAGGCATGGATGCTGAAACTCTTGAAAGCTGTCTTGACCCTATGTTCTCAACTAAATTGGCAAAAGCGGTAGGAATGGGTCTTACGGTTGCAAATCAGGTAGTTGAAATGCACAACGGAACTCTTTCTATTGAAAGCGAAAAAGGAAAAGGTACAAAAGTAACAGTATCGTTAAATATCTTAAATTCTTAAAAAATATTACACAGACAAAAAAACAACCGTAATTTAAACATTATGGTTGTTTTTTTAAACTTGCTTAAATACAATTTTCTCTTTGGTTTTTACTGCAATCCATAATTTTGACAATATATACTGTTTTGATTTTTTATCGCATATCCACGCTATTATATTATTTATATGTACTGCTCTTTTTTTATCAGGCAAAATCTCTTTTAAAATTCTGTATTTAAGAATTTCTTCAGCTCTTAAAAAAGGTTGCAGATTTATATTTATTTTGTTTTTTTGAATTTTTACATGCTTTAAAAGGAAAGAATTTACCTTAACCTTAAAATAATCATTTTCAGCGCCGACTATATTTGACAAATTAAATATGTGATTTATAACAAGCGGATTTAATTCCTGTAATCTCGGGATAATATTAAGCCTTATTTTATTTCTTGTAAAATCACATGTAAAATTTGATTTATCGGTGCAAAACTTTAAATTATGCTTTTTTACATATTTATCTATTAAATCTCTTGAAATTACCAATAACGGTCTTATTATTGATATTTTTGCACTTATTTTTCTGACGGAAGGAATACCGCTTAACCCTTCCGTACCCGTACCTCTTATAAGCCACATCAAAACTGTTTCGGCATTATCATTCATGTTGTGGGCTGTTGCTATTTTATTGCATTTTCTGTCTTTAGCTATTTCTTCCAGATTTGAATATCTTAAATATCTCCCGGCAGTCTCTACGGAAATATTATTTTCGGCCGCGTATTTTTTAGTCTGCAGCGTTTTAAGGACAAAATCTATTTTATTTTTTTTTGCAAAGTTTTCTACAACCTTTGCTTCGGCTGCGGATTCTTTTCTGAGACTGTGATTAAAATTAACAATAATCAATTCTATATTTAATATTTTCTTTAATCTCACGAACAAATGAGCCATAGTTACGGAATCTGCGCCGCCCGAAACCGCCAATAAAATTTTATCGCCTGAAACTGCAATTTTATTTTCAATAATATTTTTTTTGAATTTTTCCCAAATCAACATTCTCTGTCCGTTTTATATTAATATAATTTTTTTCTAAAACAAAAATTTTTTTATTTTATCATCGGATAAATTATATTAAATATAAACATAAAGTATCAAACTTTACATCTATTGACAAAGATTTAAAAAAGATGTAAAACACTGTTCATTAGTAAATTTAGAAAGGAGAGTGTCATGGTAAAAGGATTAGCAAGTTTGTTGTTCGTAGCAGTTTTCGTAACAGGAGTATTTGCAAGTACAGCAACAGTAAAAACAGTTTCTGTTTCTACTGAAACAGCAGTAGCTGTATCTTCTCAGACTGCTCCAGCAAAGAAAGCTGTAAAGAAAGCAGTTAAAGCAGAAAAGAAAGCCGAAAAGAAAGCTGAAAAAGCTGCTGCAGAAGTAAAATAGGAAACCTTTAAAACAAACTTTTTCTATTTATAAAATTAAAAACACCTGATATCGAACAGATATCAGGTGTTTTTTTTCATTACAGAAAACTCTCAAATGCTTTAAACTGTCAAAAATATTTGCTACTATTTTGCCAGACAACTGTTTTAAACATACGGAGGAACTCCTTATGAAGATAAAAAAAGCTGAAGCAATTGAAATCCTTGATTCCAGAGGCAACCCTACAATTGAAACTACAATAACGCTTGAAGACTGCACCCAATCAAGTGCAATGGTGCCAAGCGGCGCATCTACAGGCGAAAAAGAAGCTTTTGAACTGAGAGACGGAGACCAAAAACGATACTCAGGAAAAGGCGTTTTGAAAGCCGTAAATAATGTAAACACTATTATTTCAAAAGAAATAACAAACAGAAATTTTGCAGATCAGAAAGAACTTGATTACTTTATGATAGCTTTGGACGGCACACAAAACAAGTCAAAATTAGGCGCAAACGCAATACTTTCAGTGTCTATGGCTTATGCACGCGCAAAAGCAAAAAGTCTCAAAATTCCGCTATATATGTATCTCTCAAACAATGATAATTATATATTGCCTGTTCCATGTATGAACGTAATAAACGGAGGCAAACATGCAGATAATAACGTTGATTTTCAGGAATTTATGATAGCGCCTCATAACGCACAATCGTTTAAAGAAGCCATCAGGATTGGACAAGAAACGTTTCATGCTTTAAGATATATCTTAAATAAGAAAGGCTACAGTACAGGCGTAGGCGATGAAGGCGGATTTGCCCCTGACTTGAAATCAAATGAAGAAGCTGTCGATATAATTCTTGAAGCAATAGTAAAAGCAGGCTACAAACCACATACTGATATAAGTATTTGTCTTGATCCTGCAACCAGCGAGCTTTGGGATAACGGGAAATACAAAATGTTTAAAAGCTCAGGAAAAACGCTTTCAAGCGATGAAATGATAAAAATGTGGGAAAGCTGGGTAAAACAATACCCTATTGTTTCACTGGAAGACGGTCTTTCAGAAAATGACTGGAACGGATGGAAACAACTGACAGATGCTTTAGGAAACAAAATAGAACTTGTCGGAGACGACCTTTTTTGCACCAATAAGAAAATACTGCAGGACGGAATTAATAGAAATACGGCTAATTCAATTCTTATAAAACTAAACCAGATAGGAACCGTATCTGAAACTATAGAAACAATAGAACTTGCACAAAAAAACAAATATAATACTTTTATATCACACAGAAGCGGAGAGACCGTAGATACTTTTATAGCAGACCTTGCAGTGGGAGTAAACGCCGGACATTTGAAAACGGGAAGCGGATGCAGAGGAGAACGCATAGAAAAGTTCAACCGTCTTCTGAGAATAGAACATGAACTTGCCGGCAAATCAATTTTTGCAGGCAAACAAACTTTTAAAAATATAATTTAATTATTTATTTATAAATAAAGTCTGCGTAGGATAAGCAAAATCAATTTTACGTCTGTCAAATTCTTCTTTAATTTTTAAATTTATGCTTTGCTGAATATCCATGTATTTGTTATAGTCACTGTCTAAGACATTATAAACAGTTTCATAAATCAGAGCAAAATCACCGTATGAAAAAAAATGAGATCTGTCAAAACGCGTATCTTTCTCTGAAGAAATAATATTTTTTATTATTTCAGGAATCATTTTTGTATTTTCCAAAGAAGTCTGGTATGTTACGCCTATTTTAAAAACAACGCGGCGGTGTGCCATTCTTTTATAATTGCGGACACGGGCATTTGTAAGAGTAGTATTTGAAAATATAAGTTCTTCCCCACCGATACTGCGCAAACGCGTAGTTTTGACTCCCACATATTCTACCGTTCCCATTAAATCGTCAACTACTATAAAATCGCCTATTTCAAAAGGACGGTCAAATAAAATTACAAAAAAGCTGAATAAATCGCCCAATATTGCCTGTGATGCAAAAGCTACTGCGACGCCTCCTATACCAAGTCCGGCTACGAGCGTTGATATTTTAACGCCCATATTATCCAAAAATATTATCAGAGCTATTCCGGTAAGAAGAATTTTTGCAGTAATTACAATCCATTTCAAACTTCTTTTACGGGTTTCGTTCGCCTTACTTTTTCTCAAATAAGAATCTATTAAATAATCCACAAGCGACATCAAAAATTTAAGACACATAGCGATAAGAACGGCAATGCCGATAAAATATATAACTTTTGTCACAGCGGGACTGATAACCAAATTTTTTAAGCTGATAATAAAAGAACCGGCTATAAGAAGAGGCGTCAGCGTTTTTTTAACATGCATTATAATAAAATCGTCAAATGTTGTTTCCGTAGAAGCAGCCCATTTTTCAAGACGTTTTATTACGATAATTCTTATAATATATATAACGGCGATTAGTATCGCCATCATTATCAAAGAAAATAAATAATCTCTCAGACTGTTTTGTAAAATAGTATTTTCAATCAGTTCATTGAACATTTTCTTTTCTCCTTCTGTTGCTATAAAATTAAAGCTTCTATATATTAACATTTAAAGCCGCTTAATTTCAATTATTATGCTTTAACCAATAAAAAAACCCGTCGAATTTATTTAATAGCTCCGACGGGTTTTCTTTAATTGTAATATTTACAGCCTGTATTTTTTAAAACGCATATTGCACGCTCCAAACCACTCCTTCCCCCAGCCCTACCTTACTCGTTGATTTATAATCTCCGGCGTTAACATAAGCAAGAACCAAAGTAAGATTTTTATCAGGCGTCCACGCTATATGAGTGTCCCAATAATCAGAATCTTTCCAATCCGAATAATTTGCTCCCTGTTTGTATTCAAAACCAGCTAATATATTTACAGGAAGAATCACGTCAATATTGGCAAATCCTGTCAGTTCTCTGTCTTTGTCATAACCAAAAACTCCCGTAGTTTTGCCTTTTGTGGAAAGAGCGCCTCCTGAAACCAACACAGGAGCAGGCAATTGGGTAACTAATTTTGTCGCAACGGCATAGTAGTCAAAAGCATTATCCTCCACACCTGTGCCGACGTTAGAAGTCTGCTTCCATATTGTGCCAATCGACACGGCAGGCAAGAACTTTGCACCGGCATAATTTTCAGGCAAAATCAATAATTTAGCACCGATATTATTTTTGTGCTTTGCCGTTGCATTATCCTGATTAACAGTTTCATAACCGTAAGAAACTTCCAGCCTGTTAAAGAATGTATCGGCTATACCGACAGCAGTCCAGTCAACGTTTACATTGCTGAGGCTGACATACCATGCTCCAAATCTCGGCTTACCGACTACATCAGTATCTCCGATTTTCAAATGACTTTCTGTACCTTCCGAATCTGCCAAATATGCCAGAGGATTAAATGCCACACCTCCCACACCTTCCAAATTTGTAAGAGGAGCCCCGGCAAAGACATATTTTACTGCTACAACCGTCAGAAATAAAGCCGCTGCGAATAATTTAATTTTTTTCATTTTAACATCTCCTTATTTTGTTTTTGTGCTTTTTATTCCAGCTGACTGGTTGTATTTACACTATTTGTTTTTTGAATGCTCTACGGCTTATCCGTTGAGAGAAACGACCTTTTTTAATAATTTAAATTCCACCTCCTTCATCAACATTCCAAATATCGTCAAACCTTTGTTTTTTAGATATTTCGATTTGCGTTATTCTTTTATTATGCACCGTAATTATAACAGTGCCGTACGATAATCCTTCCACTGCATCTCTTATATCTTTTATAATTCCGTCATTTACTATACTTTCTTTTAAACTCATTTTAAAATCTCCTTTTTAGAACATCCTTTTGAAAATAAAAAAACCACAGCCTGTTTTTGCTTTGGCAGTGGATATATGTTTTAATAATTATGTTTTAATAATTGTTACATGCTCGCACCTGCCGTATCAAAGCCGCACATCGACATACAACACATCATCATATTAAAATTTCTAAAATAACCAAACATTCTCATTCCCCCTTTCAAAATAAAATCTAACATCAATTTTTCTTATTTCATACTATTCATATCAATTAAGTATGATTATATACAAAAAAAATAAATTTGTCAACACAATGTGAATATAATCTATACTCGTTAAAATACAATATTTTTATTTTTGGATTTTTTACATTTGCTGCAATAAATGAGTTTTTTTTCTATTAAATTCCTTTTCTACAAAAACTCTTAATTATTCCTTATCGGATTGAAATTTGAAAGTTTAGTTGGAAATAGAAAATAATTTTTTCGCAGAATTTGGAGTTTTTACGACGCCTGCGACGGCGAAGTTTATGATTAGAATGATATGGATACAAAAACTAATACTATGATATATCTAAAAAATATTTATAATTTTATATGAATTAGAAATAATTTACATATATATATACATATATATATCAATACTATAAAAAAAGATATTATAAATATAATATAATCTCTTTTTGAATCAAAGAATGGAAGATTTTTTGGCAGTAAATATTTTCTTAATAAAAAATACAACAATATTACAAAAATAAGTATAACATTAAATTTTTCAAATGGGCTAAACAAAACAAATATAATAGGTATACTAAATTCTAACAACGCTTTTTTATTTTTTGATTGATTTCTTATATCATATATTTTATATTTACTATTATTTAACTCATATTGATTTTCAATATTTTCTTTATAACGTCTTTTATTATTTTTAATGATCTGTTCGATTATAACAACAATAATATATTTATATACATTATATAATAGGACTGCTGTGGTTAGATTATTTATAATCATTACAACATATTTCATTGGAGGAGACTCTCATACTCTTTTTGAATTTCTGCTACAATCTTTTCTCGAGATAATCTATTTTCAATAGGAGATATATCATAATCACTAGAGAACAGAGGAATAGTATTATAAGGTCTATATATAAAAGTGGATCTCTCACTATTTTCTAGTTCATATAAACATTCAAAAAACCAATATTTTTGCTTAAGTCGTTCAAAAAAAGAAGTATCACCCATTATTTTTGCTTGTAAATTAGAAGACGGTATTATTATTTTATTTCTATATTTTTTATCTGAACTTGAATTTAGCTTATCATAGATAATATTACCAGTATCGAAATTTAAATTATCATTATTCAATAAATAATGTGCAAGTAACATAAGAGTATCTGTAAGTTCAGCGCCATAAGCATCTTTGTATAATATATTAGTGGGTGGTTTATAAAAAATAGGAAAGTTTCTAGTAATAAAATTTCCAACTGAAATTGTCTCATTTTTTGAAAATAAGAAATATAACCATTCATTGAAAGTTTTAGAAATAGCAAACTTTAAAACTTCTTTGAAAAATGTTGAGTCCAAAGTTTTTTCACATCCACCTGGAAATACCAAAATCCATAAGTCATCATATGTTTTTGTAAGACTAGATTTTACTGGTAAATAAGTTTTAGTATCATTAATATCATGACATAGACACGATACTTCTATTGACCTTATATTCATAATGCTCCTAAAATGCAATTATTTATTAAATTTTATGATCATTTCTTCTACAACTTTGGCAATTTCATCTGATATATTTGGAGCATTCCAAGAATGATATTTGTCATTTTGAAAACAAATTGTAAAACATTGGTTTTTGCTAAGGTAAAAATTATATTCAGCAAAATTTGAATTACCAATATAACCAATCTTAGAATCTATATCGTTTTTTTCTAAATATTTTTCAATTTCAACGATTAATTTAGGTAACATCATAAAAGTTCCTTTGTGCTAAGAAACATGGTAGTATTATAGTATATATAAATTATTATATCAAATATCATTATGTTAAATTAATAGACGAGATTTCTTTTTTTGTTTTGTTTTTGTCTTTCAAGATTTTATGATTTGTGCTGTTGGGCGTACAGATGTAAGTCCGAGATAAACCAAAGTATTTTGTGCCTAATTTTATAGTATTACCGCATTAGAGTATGTCTATGACTGAAATATTTTTTACTGTAAAAATTTAAAATAGATAAATTTTTAATCATCTGTTTGTTTGAAGAATTTTCTGTTTCATTATTTTGTAAGGAAAATTCAAGTTCAGTGATGACAGTAAAAAATATAAAGGAATATACTCTGCGGTGGGTCTTTTTGGTTACTTTTTAGACTCGTGATAAAAAGTAACTGTATTTTATCTTTTTGTCTGTAAAAAATAAAAAATCCAGTCTTTCGACTAAATTTTTAATTTGTGAGCAAACTGCCCGACCTGGACTCGAACCAGGAGACTTCTGCTCCAGAGGCAGACGTGTTACCAATTACTCCATCGGGCAATTAATTTTATGATTTGAATATTTTAGCAAAAGATTGAAAAATTATCAACAAAAAAATAACAGCCGTCATAAAACCGGCTGTTATTTTTTTATTTTTATATTACCACTTATAAGACGCACCTACGTTTCCGCTCAACATATTTGTGCTTGAAGACGTATCTGTTGATAAATCTATAAACAAATCAACATCTTTTGTGAGAGAATAAACGCCGCCTATATTGCCTGAGAAAACAGTATCTGAAAGCTTAGTGCTTTCAATTTCAAATTTTTCATCAGGAACTTCTGCAAAGCTTGCAGTCATAGTCAATTTATCTCCGTCAACAACTTGTTTTGCAACGGCTGAAACATACCAATTGAATTTTGACGAATTATTGCTTTGTAATCCCAAACCGATTCTAAAATCGGCTTTTGTATAACTTCCTGCGTCTATTTTCAATTTTTGCTCGAGATTTCCGTCTTCAACAATGTCATTATTTGAAGCAACCGTGCAGTTTAAGCCCATTAAAGGTTTAAGAACTATTTCATTGTTTATAGAATATTTGTATGAAGCTTCCATATCGAAACTCAAAGTATTAACAGCGTATTTTGACTTTACTTCCTGGCTGATAAATCTTAACTTTCTTGTAGCTTCATAATCTTGTACTCCGTATCCTATCAATCCTTTTATTTCAATATCGTCATATTGGTAATACGCATAAGCATTCACACCGGCTTCGTCAATATCGGCTTTATCTTCAGACTGTTTAAATTGTCCTGAACCGTAAAAACCGGAGATACCCATAACAAAATCCTGATTTGTAAAAGTATCAAATCCTGCAATCAAACCTGTAACAGAATTTTCAAACTTTGAATTGCCGCCGTTCTTTGCAATACTGTGCGTATTTGTATATGCCTGGGCCCAAATGTTATTCTGAGGTCTGCTTTCAAAATCAGCCAATCTGTTATAAATAAAACCTACTTTTGAGTTTGCAAGAAGTATGCTTGATTCAAATGAATTAGCATACATCAATCCCGATAAATCGGCCAGCGCCGCTATAAATGCAGTACTGTCTCCCGTATCCTGATAATCTCCGTAAAGTTCATCTGTCTTTGCCAAAGTCGCGGCAAGAATAATGCTTGCTTCAGAATCTGCGTAAATATCATTCAAAGCATCCATCATACCCTGCTGGTTAACAGATGCACCAGGCAGCGAATAATTTGTCCATCTTTGGAATATGTTTAATATAACAGAACTTCCCGTAGATTGAACATCAGCTTTTAATCTTGCGCTGCTCAGCTCTATATTAGAGAAAATCGCAGCATTTAACGGATCCAAAACACCTGTATAAGTTATAATTTCAAAACTTTTCTTTCTGGCAAATTCAGAATTGTCTCCCGTAATATTTACGTTAAGAGTTACTCCGTCTTCAACGACAAGGTTTCCGTTTACAGCCAACTTATCATTGCTTGTCGCACTGTTGGAACTTTTAACGTCTATATATAAAGTTGATCCTGCATTAAATCTTGCAGAGTTAACGCTCATCTGCCCTAGCTGCAATGCTGTTTCTCCTATAGAAACGGCAGCATTTGATTTCACGTTAAGAGAACCGTTTACAGAACCGAACCCTTTTAATATTGCAGCATTATTTAAATCCACTGCCGAAGCCAAAACAGAATTGTCTCTCAATGTTACCGTAGAATTATAAACAGACATATAATCTGCAGATATGCTGGAAGAACTCATTGCCAAATTTACATTAGTCAAATATGCACCGCTTGAAACATTTATTGACGCAGTGCTCATTGAAACGTATGAAGCATCAAATATCATATTTTTACCGACAGATAAAGAAGACAACGATAATGAAGAAGTAGAATAAGACAAATCGAAATTACTGCCTAAAGTCAAACCTGAGTCGGAGATATTAACCCCTGCCAGATTTGAAAAAACAGCTGAGCTTGAAACAAAAACGTTTGATGAACTTATATTTACGCTGCTGCTCATATCGGCTATACCTAAAGATGATGCCGTTACTGATGATTTTATAACGTCAAAAGCAGCCATGTTGTTAGAATCAAGAACATTGCTTACAGACACAGTTGAATTATTAACTGTGAAACTTCCGCTGGAAAGAGCAAGATCATTGCCTACATTCAATTTAGCGGATAAAATTTTCATTTCATCGTAATTGAACAGATTAAAATCATTAACAACCGTCATCGTAGAAGTGTTTATATACATGCTTGAAGTATTGCCTGTTACTACCGATGTCGAAACATTCACATCCGTAGTAATATTCATTAATCCTTCTATAACGGCTAATTCTCCCATATTAAACCCGGCACCGCCGGAAGTTTGAGCTATAGTCATTGTCCCTGCACCGGATTTCCCGAAAATACCGCTTGCAGCCGAATCATAATTTATAGAATCGCCGGAAATCGTTAAAGAATTTTCATTTTCAACAATAACGCCTGTTTTTACAAAAATGCTGTTTGTCAGATTTACGTTATCTGCAACAACTATTAATTTTGCCAGATTATTTTTATCGGTTCCTTCAAAACTTAACAGCGTGCTGGTTTCAATATTATTATCATCGTAAATTTTTATACCGCCGCTTGATACTACTATTTTTTCATCAACTCCGCTTGCGCTTGACTGGAAATAAGAACCCTGTTCAAAAGACAAAATTCCTCCGTCCACAACAGTTGTGCTTGAAACAGTCATACTTGAATTTGCAACTAAATTAAAATATCCGTCATTAACAGATAAATTCGAGATATTAAAATCAACTCCGTTTGTATTAAAATTTAAATTTCCTTCTCCGCTCTTTTTTATTATTGAATCCGTAGCCGAAAGAAAATTGAATGCGTTAAGATTAGCAGTCGTAGTAGAATCCGTTACAAAGTCGATGCCTTTTGCAACGCTTATTCTGTTATTTAAAGTTGTAGTAGAAAGTACGGTATTGCTCGAAGTAACTAACTGAGAAAGATTAACTGTCGAAGTACTGTTAAAATTTACCGAAGCATCTGCTATATTTGACTGGTTAAATATTATAAGGTCACCTGCATTAACATCTATTGCGTTTTTGACTCCGGCTCCTTTCTCCATGCTCAAATATGCGGAATCGCTGTTTAAAGAAAAATAAGAATCAAGCACTACATTCTCATCTAAATTAAATCCGCCTTGCTGAACAGTAAACGAAGATATATTTACTTTTCTTGTAGTCGATGAACTTTTGGCTATTTCTAAAAGTCCTAAGCCTGTTTTTACAAATTCAGCTTCGTTGCCTGCCGTAGTATGATAGCTTAACACATCTCCGTAAAGTGACATTGACTGATTTTCATACACATTAAAAACAGCGCCTTTGTCTATATGAATATTATTAACTAAATCTATTGTACCGACCGTAGAGCTTGATACTCCCAAAGAAGCATATGTGGAAGAGATTCCTCTTACTCCCGAATCAAACATAATCTTTCCTGTTCCAAGAGAACTTGCATTAGTCATTAATATCCCGCCCTGCGAAAGATATGTTCCCTGATTATACGTATTTACACCTGAAAGAGTTAAAATTCCGTTGCCTGTCTTTTTAATGTACATTTCTCCGTTTAATGATCCTTTATATTCCCCGTCAGTGCTCTGATTTATCGATAACGTAAAATTAGAAAATTCTTTTGAAGCATCATCTTCTGTAACATTAAAAGCGCTTATTGAATTTGATGACAAACTTACAGAATTAGCTTCTATAATGTTGTTTGCACCTTCAAAATTAACGATAAAATCATTAACTGTGTTTTCTCCTGCTAAGCGAAGATTTGTAGTTCCGCCTAAAGAAAAATAAACGCTTTCCCCGCTTATATCTCCTGATAATACATAACTACTGTTCCCTGAAAGAGAGAGAAGTCCTCCATTTGAAGTAATATCATTTGTATAAACCTGAGGAAGAGGATAATCAATATTACCCAGTCCAAGTATTCCGGATGACCCGATATTTACAGCTCCCATGCCGAGATTCTTCTGTTCATAAGCAATAACGAAGCCTGATCTTATATTCCATGCATATCCTGTATTATTTCCCGTTAGGCCTGTGGCATCACCTATAAGGAGAAGCCTTCCTGAACCTGATTTGACAACAGTACCGTCGCCTGTAATATCTCCGCTTAAAGACACTCCGTCGCTCAAAACGTTAAAAACGGCATTATTTGAATTAATTTTGAAGTTATTAGAAAAAGATGCCCAATCCGCATCTTGCGTAGGCTTACCTTCCGAAATGTCCTCTATTGTATCTATAAGAGTAGTTGTTCCTGTAACACCTTTGCCCGGAACAGTTTCAGAATCTTTTGCAGTAGGCAATACTCCTGTAGTTCCTTTGGCGGAAGAAGACGCTACCCCTTGAAATGTCAAGACTGTGTCCTCGATACCTGCTCCGAAAACTATATCACCCGTAAAAAGATCTGTTACTCCGCCTAATATATTTCTGTTCGTTGTGCCGTTATAAACGGTATTATTAGAGCTAAGTGTAGTATTTTCTTCATCCAGAGATATAATATCTTTGCCGTCGGCGTCTTTCCCGGTAACCGCATATTTCAAAGAGACATCCTGGGTCGAGGATATTAAACTGTATTGATTTCTTAAAGACAGTTCGCTGCCGGCATTAATAGTAAGCGTTCCCGTACTTACTAACGAGAGAGTTGCTATGACTTCGTCATTTCTGTATTTATAATTTGTATCTTCGGTAGAATTTATAACAGATGTTGAAGAAACAGGGACCGTAGTAGTGTCATACATAATACCTTCGGAATATGTCGTTGTTGTATTTGAACTTACATACATATACTGCCACTGGCTGTCAAGAACAACTTTTGTCCCGGCTCCTATAGAGACATTATCATAAATCTTAGTATCATCATAGGTATTAGTGTTTTTGCCCTTAAATCCATATTTCACAGTTTTACCGTCTTCAATTTTCAAATCTTCAGCAAAAACATTTAATGATATACAAAAAGTAAAAAAGAGCACCAACAACAAAAGTTGTTTTAATTTCATTACTCCTCCAAAAATTATATTATAATAAACAGTAAATAAATCTATAATTAAGAATATTTTAGTTTATAAAATCATTTATTGTCAACAAAATAATATGCTTACAGTTCAGAAAAATTTATTATACAAATATTGTTTCTTATACAATATTCTTTTAAAACGATATCGCAGCATGCTCCAAGCTCGATTTCTCTCCAAATTTCACCGTATCCCGGATGTGTCATAAGTTCGGAAATATCAAATGTTTCATCAACATTGCCGTAATACCAGCCTTCAATAAAATGATTCGGAAATTTAATCTGATTTATTCTTAGAAGTTCTTTCATTTCATGCGCGGTATATTGGTCATTATAAAATTTACTGAAAAATCTTACCGCATAAATTTTATATTCTTTACATATTTCAACTAAAACTTCCAATACTTCCTTATACAAGTGCGTATGATGATGGCTGTCGAAGTGATCAACGTTTATTCCTGAAGACAATAATTTTTCAAGCTGCTGTTTTATTTCAGCTTTTATTGTATTTCTGTCCAAAGGCTTATTATCCGCCCATCCTTTAGAAACTCCTGAATTATGGTCAATATTAAAATATTTGTCTAAATCAATATGAAGACCTACTGACAATGACGGATTTTCCTTTGCCAAGACAACAGCTTCGTCAAAAGCCTCTCTGTTTGCTAGCATAGACGTGCTTTTGACTACGCCGTTTTTATGAGCATAAACAATAGCCTTGTTTATTGAAGTCCTATAGCCGAAATCATCCGCATTAATTATAAGTTTTTTCATTTTATAATTACAATATATTTTTTGCTATTAACATCTCCGCTATTTCAACGGCATTTAGAGCCGCGCCTTTCAATAAATTGTCAGATACTACCCAAAACGTTAAACCGTTCGCACATGATATATCGCTTCTTATTCTGCCTACAAATGTTTTCTGCAGATTTTCCGCCTGCAGAGGCATAGGATATATTCCTTTTTCAGGATCATCCATAACTTCTATACCTTTTGCTTTCGAAAGAAGTTCTTTAGCTTTCTGAGGAGTTAATTCTTTTTCCGTCTCAATCCATACCGATTCGCTGTGCGATCTGAATACAGGAACTCTTACGCATGTAGCGCTTACAAGAATGGATTTATCGCCCATGATTTTTTTTGTCTCGTTTGTCATTTTCATTTCTTCTTTTGTATATCCGTTAGGATCGAAGACATCTATCTGGGGAATTAAGTTAAACGCAATTTGATAAGGAAACTTTGCAGGAGCCGGCATTTTTTCACCCTTGCCGTAAGCTTTTGTCTGCGATTCCAAATCTGCAAGACCTTTTGAACCTGCGCCTGAAACAGACTGATATGTAGAAACGACGACTCTTTTTATTTTTGCAAAATCATGCAGCGGTTTTAAAGCCACAACCATTTGAATAGTAGAGCAGTTAGGATTTGCAATTATTTTTTTATCTTTTGACAAATCGTCAGGATTAACTTCAGGAACAACCAAAGGACAGTTGTCATCCATTCTCCATGCGCTTGAATTATCTATTACAAAACAGCCTGCTTTTGCAAATGACGGAGAAAAATCTTTTGAAGTCTGACCGCCGGCGCTGAACAATGCGACATCCATTCCTTTACCGCTGTCATGCGTTAAAAGTTCAACAGGTATATCTTTTCCTTTAAATTTTAACGTTTTACCGACAGATCTGGCAGAAGCAAGAAATTTGACAGATTCTACGGGAAAATTTCTTTCTTCCAGCATTTTTATCATTTCATTTCCTACAACTCCGGTAGCACCGACAACAGCAACTTTATACTTTTTCATTTTTCTCCTGCTCCTTCTATATTCTCTGCGTAATTTATTATGTTTACTGCTGAGTTTTATAACACTACAAACTGTTAGCTATGAGATCTCCGACCTGAGTCGTCCCCATTCCCATTCTTCCTGCAGCCATACTTTTTATTTGTCCGCTTGCAAGAACTTTTTCTATGGCGTTTTCTATCATTTTTGCTTCTTTATTAAGTCCGAGAGTGTCAAGCATCATTGCTCCTGCGCTTATTGCAGCGAGAGGATTTATGACGTTTTGACCTGTATATTTAGGAGCAGATCCGCCCATAGGTTCAAACATAGAAACTCCTTCAGGATTAATATTGCCTCCTGCAGAAATTCCGATACCGCCCTGAATCATTGCAGCCAAATCCGTTATAATATCACCAAAAAGATTGTCGGTTACTATAACGTCAAACCATTCAGGATTTTTTATCATCCACATACATGTTGCGTCAACATGAGTATAATCAAGTTTTATGCCCGGATACTTTTGTGCCCCCATTTCTCTGAAAGCTCTTTCCCATAAACCGAAAGCATAAGTTAAAACGTTTGTCTTTCCGCAAAGCGTAAGTTTATTGTCTTTATTTCTTTTCTTTGTCAATTCAAAAGCATATTTCAAACATCTGTCAACGCCGAATCTTGTATTGATTGATTCCTGGATCGCAACTTCATTCGGAGTATCTTTTCTCATAAAGCCTCCGGATCCGACATACAAGCCTTCGGTATTTTCTCTTACGACGATAAAATCTATATCTTTAGGTTCTTTTCCTTTAATAGGACATTCTACGCCCTCGTATAATTTTACAGGCCTCAGGTTTATATACTGGTCAAGTTCAAATCTGAGTCTGAGCAAAATACCTTTTTCAAGAATACCCGGCTTAACGTCAGGATGACCTATCGCTCCAAGATACATAGCGTCAAATTTTTTAAATTCTTCAACAACAGAATCAGGCAAAACTTCTCCTGTTTTTTTATATCTTTCTCCGCCCAAGTCATAATTGACAAACTCAAAGTTTACATTTGTTTTCTTTGCAGCAGCCTTAATAACCTTGATACCTTCATTTAAAACTTCCGGACCTGTTCCGTCACCCGGCAAAAGAGCTATTTTATATGTTTTGCTCATTACTTTCCCCCTTTTATATACGACAACAATCCGCCTGCTTTAATTAATTTCTGCATAAAATCAGGAAAAGGTTGCGCTTTATAAATTTGTTTTTTTGTAATATTTTTTATTTCGCCTTTTACTAAATCTATCTCGAGCTGATCTCCGCTTTCTATGGAATCAACCGCTTCCGGACACTCAAGTATAGGAAGACCTATATTGATTGAATTTCTGAAAAATATTCTTGCAAAAGACTTTGCAATTATGGCTGAAACGCCGGCGGCTTTTATTGATATAGGAGCGTGTTCTCTGGAAGATCCGCAGCCGAAATTAGTATCCGCAACTATAATATCGCCGTTTTTGACTTTTTTCACAAAATCTTTATCTATATCTTCCATACAGTATTTTGCAAGCACTTCAGGATCAATAGTGTTCAAATATCTTGCGGGAATAATTTCATCTGTATTTACATTTGCCCCGTATTTGTGAACATATCCCTTTAATTTCATTTTGTTTTCCATTTCATATTCCCCGTTATTTAATTTCACTAGGATCAGCAACATATCCCTTTATTGCCGATGTCGCGGCAACTGCCGGACTTGCCAAATAAACTTCCGACTGAACATGCCCCATTCTTCCGACAAAGTTTCTGTTGGTGGTAGCGACACATCTTTCTCCTGCGGCAAGTATTCCCATATGCCCGCCTAAACATGGCCCGCATGTAGGAGCTGAAACTACGCATCCCGCATCCATGAAAATTTTCAGCAGTCCTTCTTTTAAAGCATCAGAATAAACCGCCGGAGTAGCCGGTATTATCAGAGTTCTGACGTTAGGGTTTACTTTTTTATTTTTCAATATACCAGCCGCTATTCTTAAATCTTCAATTCTTCCGTTAGTACATGAACCTATAACAACCTGGTTTATGTATGTCTTTTTCAAAGATTTTGCGGCTTTTGCATTTGAAGGCAAAAAAGGCGCAGAAATCTGAGGATAAATTTCAGAACAGTTTATTTCTATAATATCGCAGTATTTAGCATCTTTATCGCTTTCAAAAATTTTAAATTTTCTTAAAGCTCTTTTTGAAACATAGTCAACAGTCTTTTTATCGACATGAAATATTCCTGATTTTCCGCCGGCTTCTATCGCCATATTAGCCATGGTAAATCTTTCATGCATAGGAAGCTTATTTATAACTTCGCCCGTAAATTCCATAGTTTTATACAGAGCTCCGTCAACTCCTATTTTGCCTATCGTATAAAGTATTAAATCTTTCCCGCTGACCCATTTATTCAACTTGCCTTTATAAACGAATTTTATAGTCTGAGGAACTTTTAACCATACTTTGCCTGTTGCCATAGAAGCGCCGATATCTGTCGAACCTACGCCTGTTGCAAAAGCGCCCAACGCTCCGTAAGTACACGTGTGTGAATCTGCACCTACAACGATGTCTCCAGGAACAACAATGCCTTTTTCAGGAAGCAAAGCATGTTCTACTCCGACATTGCCGCCTTCGTAGTAATGCTTTATTTTTTGTTCCTGTGCAAACTCTCTTACATACTTTACCTGCTGCGCGCTGTTTATATCCTTGTTAGGAGTGAAATGATCCATAACAAGAGCTATCTTGTTTTTGTCAAAAACCTTTTTTGTGCCAGTAGATCTGAATTCTTTTATTGCAAGAGGAGCCGTAACGTCGTTTGACAAAGAAATATCGACTTTAGGTTCGATAAATTCTCCAGGTTCCACGAATTTTTTACCGCAGTGACTTGCTAAAATTTTTTCAGTAATTGTTAACCCCATATTATATTACTCCTTTTGCATTACGACTATCTTATTTATTGCATGCACATACGCTTTGGCGCTGGCTTCCGTAATGTCTGTGGAAGTGCCTTTTCCCGTATATACAGAATCTTTATATTTTACTTTTATGTTTACTTCTCCCTGGGCGTCTTCGCCGACTGAAACCGCTCTGAGAGAATAGTCGACCAAATCGACTTTCATACCGGTTATTTTATTTATAGCCTGATAAATTGCGTCAACAGGACCTGTTCCGCAGGACGCTTCCTGTATGGTTTCCGTTTTAGACTTATCGGTTTTCTTCAATCTTACGGTTGCCGTAGGAATAACGCTTACTCCTGACGTAACATGGACATAATCTATAAAATAAGTTTCTTTAACGCCCGATATGCCTTCTTCAACCAAAGCGATTATATCGTCATCAAAAACACATTTTTTCTTATCAGCCAATATTTTAAATCTTTCAAATAACGATTCCATTATAGGAGCTTCCAGCGTATACCCCAAATCTTTTATTCTTCTTGTAAATGCATGTCTGCCGGAATGTTTCCCCAAAACCAATAAACTCTCAGGTACGCCGACTGCCTCCGGAGACATTATTTCATAAGTATTTCTGTCTTTCAGCATTCCGTCCTGATGTATTCCTGATTCATGGGCAAAAGCATTTGCGCCTACAACCGCTTTATTCGGCTGAACTAAAACTCCGGTAATATTTGAAACCAATTTACTTGATTTATAAATTTCTTTAGTTTTTAAATTATACCCGACATTAAAAAAATATTCTCTGGTTTTTAAAGCCATTACTATTTCTTCCAAAGCGGCGTTTCCTGCTCTTTCTCCTATACCGTTTACAGTACATTCTACCTGTCTTGCTCCGTTCGAAATGGCAGCCAGCGAGTTCGCAACAGCTAATCCCAAATCGTTGTGACAGTGAACGCTTATGACTGCTTTGGAAATATTAGGAACTGTATTTTTCACAGTCGCTATTAAACTTCCGAACTCTTCAGGCATTTTGTATCCGACAGTATCCGGAATATTAACAGTTTTTGCCCCGGCGTCTATTACGGCTTCTATGACGCTGCACAAATATTTTATATCGCTTCTGCTGGCATCTTCTGCAGAAAATTCAATATCATCGCAAAATTTCTTTGCGAATTTGACGGATCTGACCGCCATGTCAAAAACTTCCTGCCTTGTTTTCTGTAATTTTTTTTCAATGTGCAAATCCGAAGTTGCTATAAAGATGTGAATCCTCGGATTTTTTGAATATTTTACGCTTTCCCAGCATGCTGTTATGTCTTTTTCATTTGCTCTTGCAAAACCGGCTATTACAGGCCCTTTGATTTGTTGGGCAATAGATTTTACAGATTCAAAATCTCCCGGACTTGATATAGGAAATCCCGCCTCAATTATATCAACTCCCATATTTGCCAACTGGTGCGCTACCTGAATTTTTTCTTTTAAATTCATACTTGCGCCAGGCGACTGTTCTCCGTCTCTTAAAGTTGTATCAAAAAACAACACTTTATCTTTTTTCATAATAATTCTCCTATTTATTCATTAACTCAGCAAAAATACACAAAACAACTTATGAATAAACAGGCTCTAAGTCGCCAATTTCCCAGTATACCGATATTTAATATTTTTAAAATTATATTTCTATTCATGTTTATGTCTATTTTCATTATAACTTTTTATTAAAGCTTTTTTAACTCTGTAATATCTTACGATAAGCAGTACAATTCCCGACAAAGCATAACCGAAAAATATTATAAAAAACATATTCTGCGGAAATGAAAAAACTGCAATAAGAAAAACAACTAACAGCATAAAAAACTGTATAGACTTCGGTCTTGACCATTTCATCTTTTTAAATGCATTATAAGGAACGTTTGATACCATAAGAAACGAAATTATCACCATTATTACAGGCATCGCTTCAAAAAAGAACGGCATTTTTTTCATTAACAGAGGTATTGTCTTAAAGGACAAAACCGTTCCGTCGAATATTTCATAGCTCAAAACAAATGAAGCTATAACTCCGGCAGAAGCAGGAGTAGGCAATCCTGAAAAACTGTCTGAAGGTTTTGCCGTATCCGATACAACAACCGGCTCCATTGCCTTTACATTAAATTTCGCAAGCCTGGTAGCGCTTGTTATGACGAAAAACAAAGCTATTGCAATTCCTACGTTTCCCATTGAATTCAACACAAGCAAATACATTAAAACTGCAGGAGCAACTCCAAAAGAGACTAAATCGCACAAAGAGTCAAACTCCATACCGAATTTACTCATAGTCTTTGTAAGTCTTGCGACTCTTCCGTCAAGCATATCAAACAAAATTGCCAGCATTATAAACCATGCTGCCGTATTAAAATTTCCGTTTATGGCATAAATAATTGAAATAAACCCTGACGACAAATTACCTGCCGTAAACAAACTTGGCAAAACATACAAACCTTTCCTAAAAGAAGGCATTTTATTTTATTTCTCCATTTTTTAATATTGATGCAAAAACAGTAACTCCGGATACAACTTTATCTCCAGCTTTTACTTTAATGTCATAGCCAGCAGGCATATGTAAATCGACCTGAGAGCTGAACTTAATCAAGCCTATCTTATCTCCGGTTTTAACGGTATCACCCTGTTTTACCCAAGAAACGCATCTTCTTGCCAAGATTCCGGCAATCTGTTTAACGACATATATGCCCTTTTCATTCTCTATGGTTATCCAATTTTGTTCATTGACAATATGAGCTTCGGCTTCATTGGCTTTTAAAAATTTTCCCGGTCTGTATTCGACGCTTTTTACAATTCCGCTTACCGGAGATCTCTGTAAATGAACATCAAATACCGATAAGAAAACCCTTATTACCGATTGTCCGTTATCGTTTTCTCTTACTTCCATCACCGTCCCGTTACACGGAGACAAAATCAATCCTTCTCCTTCAGTAATCTTTATATCCGGATCTCTGAAAAAAAACAAGCAAAATGCGGCAAAAAGAAAACATATTAAAGACAAAAATACAATGAAAAATCCGGAGCCGAAAATCAGCAGCAAAATTGCAGCCGCCAACGGCGCTAATATAAAAGGATGCCCATCTTTAACTATTGTCATAGAAAACCTCTGTTTTTTCAATTTTATTAATTGGTAATTTTATCAAATTGGTATCTAATATTCAACTTTTTTTATTTATTTTTATAAATATTGTTTCGGCTTGGAAGCATTGAAACAGAGAAAAGACAGGGGTTAAAATAACTCTATTATTAAACAAACGCTTTATATTTTGTTTATATTAAAAAAAATCTCGTCAAATTCTTTAAGAGTCGTCAGAGTGTTTATTCTGTTTCTTAAAGAGCATGCATTAGGAAGCCCTTTGATATAATAAGGAGCTATTTTTCTCAGAACAACCAAACCTTTTTCTTCGCCGTAATAAAGTGATGATGACACCGCATGCCTTCTGAACCACTTCAGTCTTGTCTGTATCGAAGTTTGAGGCAGTAATTCCTGTTTGTCAAAAAAATACTCTATTCTTTTAAAAAGGTCATAATCGCCTATTGCTCCTCTTCCTATCATCAGACCGGAGCATTTAGGTATTTTTAAAAATTTTTCTGCAGTAAGTATATCGATAATTCCGCCGTTTGCCACTATCGGAATTTTTGCATTTTCAGCAGCTTTTTCAAAAGCTTCAAAATCAGGCAAACCGCTGTGTCCCTGCTCAGCGGCTCTTGCGTGTACGGCAAGCATTTTTACGCCGCAGTTCTGCGCAATTTCAACAATTTCAGGAGCAACATTCTGTCCTTTGATAAGTCCTATTCTTATCTTTGCTGTTACAGGAACGGATACGCTTTTGACAACGGCAGACAAAAGATTTTCAACGCTTTTAGGACTTGCCAAAAGTTTTGCGCCGGCGCCGACTTTAGCAATTTTTTTTGCAGGGCATCCCAAATTTATATCTATAATTTTATATCCTAAATCCTGAATTCTTTTTGCGCATTCGGACATAATCTGCGGCTGTGTCCCGAAAATCTGAGCGGCAACAACGGGCTCTTTTTCAGAAGTTGCCAAAAGTTTTAAAGTTTTTTTGTCGCCGTAAACGAGAGCCGTAGCAGATACCATTTCAGTGTAAACAAGACCTGCTCCTCCTTCAACTGCCAGTTCTCTTAAAGGCAAGTCTGTAATTCCGGCCATAGGAGCAAGCATTAAAGAATTTTTGAGTTTAATATCGCCTATTGAAAGCTGCGGAAGTTTTATCATGTATTACCAATTCTCTAATCCCAATGACGGTTTCGGGCTTATTTGATTATTTATTTTATAAGACTTGTTTGATATTTTATAATATGCTGCTGCCGCTATCATAGCTGCATTATCCGTACAAAAAACAGGTGAAGGGATAAAAATTTTAACTTTATTTTTTGCAGCCCGCTCTTTAAACATTTTTCTGATTAAGCTGTTACAAGAAACACCGCCGCCCAACGCCACCGAAGTTAATGAATATTTGTCTACCGCTTCAAACGCCTTATAAACCAGGGTTTCAGCAACTGCCTGACGGAATCCTGCACAAATATCATTTACAACCTGTTTATTATTTATATCGGCTTTTTTAGAATAATTTAATACGGCTGTCTTTATTCCTGAAAAAGAAAAATCCCAGCTGCCCTTAAGCAAAGGTCTTGTAAAATTCACGGCTTTAGGATTACCCAAATCGGCAAGTTTGTCTATGACAGGACCTCCCGGATAGCTGAGCCCGAGTATTTTTGCAACTTTGTCAAAAGCTTCTCCGCAGGCATCGTCCCTGGTGCCTCCCAGAAACTGATATTTCCCGTAATCATCTACTATTACCAACTCTGTATGTCCGCCTGAAATAATAACGCTCAAAAACGGCGGTTTTAATGATTTATTCTCTATAACTGCAGAGAACATATGCCCTTCTATATGATTTACGCCGACCAAAGGCTTATTGTAAATATATGACAGTGTTTTTGCAGCCATAATTCCTACAAGGAGAGAACCTGCAAGACCTGGCCCGTATGTGCAGCAGATATAATCTATATTGTCTGAAAAATTATTAAAATTTATCTTAGCCTGTTTTAATGCCGATTCTATAACAACATTTACATTCCGTATATGCGCTCTGCTTGCAAGTTCGGGGACAACTCCGTTAAATTTCGCATGTATCGGGATTTGGGAAGATATAACGTTGGACAAAATTTTTCTTCCGTTTTCCGTTACTGCCGCCGAAGTTTCGTCGCATGACGTTTCTATTGCTAAAATTTTCATTTTTTAATTTTCTCTAAAACATTCGCCTGAGGGCATAAAACGCTGCACGCCCCGCGGGAAATGATATTTTTTCTCAAATCAGTCATATATGTACTGTTCCAGTATTTAAGAAAATTCGAATCCGTCAAATTAAAACTCTCTTTTCTGTAACAAGTACATAAATTATCCGGAACAATTTTACCGTCATATCTGATGGTCGCATAACTCCACGGCGTATGGCAAAATCCTTTTGTCGCGCATTTTATACCGCAGTTTTCGCCTGATAAAATTTTTATACTGCTGTTTACTTCAACACCGGCATCTTTTCCAATCATTTTATCTATTTTATTTAAATCATCAGTTCTTTTCAACATATTGTTTTTTATATCTTTGCTTATCATCGGTATAAAAGAAACGGTTCTGAAATTCCATTTTCTGGCAAACTTCAATATATATTTGATTTCTTTTGCATTATAATCAGCTATAACGGAATTTATCTTCAATAATTTTTTATCGGCAAGCGGTTTCAGTTTTGCAATATTTTCCATAAGTTTTTCAAAACTTGCGCCGTATCTTATCTTTTCATACTTATTTTTGTCAACTGAATCTATAGAAAATGCCACCTCTATAGAATTGTCAATTACCAAATCAATAAATTTTTGCGGTAAATACTGTCCGTTTGTAATAACGGTATGCTTAATATTTTTATATTTTAAGGCATATGTTATCATTTCATAAAATTTTTCAGAAATTGTCGGCTCGCCGCCCCACCACACAATATTCTCCAAATAAGGCATATAAGAATAAATATCTTTTATGTTTTTATCCGACAATTCCCAGTTTATATCTTTTGAAAAGCACATAATACATGAAATGTTACATTTACTTCCCGGAGCAATCCACAAGCCGCGCGGCTTTGATTTCAAAAGGAATGTTTTCGAAGCGATCTCAAATTCATTTAAGATTGCATTATTATAAAAAGCATCTGATGAGTTTGCAAGAGAAATTTGTTCGTTTATTAATTTTTTTGTAAATTCATAATTATGCAGATAATTCGAAATCCTTGAAACATAAAACAATTCTCTCTGTGTTTTAGGACGGATTGATTTTATAACTTCAAATTCTTTGATTAAAAGACCGGCGTCTCCTGAAAATTCATGTACTTTAAAAAAATCATTAAACTTGTAATAACTGACATCAAGTCTTTCTTTTTCCCATTGAGGCAGTACAGGTGTTTTATCCATACCGTCAAGAAAAAACAATGCTTTATCATAACAGCCTTTTATTTTATATATTTTTGATACTATAAGTACGGCATTTGCTTTCAGCACAACATCCGAGGAATTTTTAATATATTTCAAAAAATAACGGCATGATTTGTCCAACTCGTTAAGTTCATAAAAAATCTTTGCCTTTTCAAATAAAATTTCTTTTGAAAATTCTTTGAATTTAGCGCATTTTTTTAAATAATCAAGTGCAACGCCGAATTTTCTTTCATTTGAATATTTTTTTGCAAATTCAAGCAATTCATAAGATTTAATTTTATTTTTCATTAAAACTAATCTCTTTCAACCAAAACAATTGTGGAATATATTCTTTTTTTATCTGAAAAGACATACTTGAAAGAATTGTCTTTGTATGTTGTTTTGGACAGTTCCAATTTAAAATTTCTGGCCAATGTTTTTAAAACAGGTTCAAAATTTTCAGGTTTTTTATTTTTCGGCATCTTTATTTTTTTATAATATTCGTTATAAGCCGAAGACTTATCTTTCTTTTCTCTGGCAAACTGAGACAAAACGTCTTTTTGTTCTATCCCGTTTGAAGTTAAAGCTGTAACCAAATTATTATCAAGCATTTGATCGACGTCAAGAGTTTTGCTTTTTTTTGCCGTTTGAAAAGAAAATGCGAGGATAATTCCAGCAATAAAAAGCAGTATTAAATATATTTTCGGTAATATTTTATTTTTTGATTCTTTCTTCTGTTTTGCCATTTTCTGTCTCTTTATTGTTTATTTTACTTTCATCAGATTTAATTTTTTGAGTTTCTTTAGGATAATCATGCAAATATTTCTCATGATTATTTATATATTCGTTAACTTTATCGGCTTTAATTATTTTTACAGCAGTCTGCAAAACTTCATCTTCAATTTTAGGTTCATTGTCATCTTTACTTAATTTTACCGATTCGGACTGCATATATAATTTTCCTTCGGTTTCAGGTGAAACTTCAATAAAAACATCAGGCGTAATGCCGCTTTTTATTCCTTTTTTTACATCCTGTTTTACAATTGTTCTTCCTGAAGGCAAATAATATTTAGCTATGGTCAGTCTCAAAGCATTTCCGTCGGATAACGGGATTATCGTTTGAACGCTTCCCTTGCCGAAAGAGTTCCCTCCTATAACCAAAGCCCTTTTATAATCCTGCATCGTACCTGTAACAATTTCAGATGCAGATGCCGAACCTTTATTTATCAAGATAACTAAAGGGATATCAGGAAAAAGAGGTTTCTTCTTTGTATAATAATTTTGCTCCAAAGCTTTATCTCTTCCTTTTGTAGATACAACCAAACTTCCTTCTTTTATAAACAATTCACATATATTTACCGATGATTCCAATAATCCTCCGGGATTATTTCTCAAATCAAAAATCAAAGCTTTCGCTTTTTCTTTCGATAAATCGTTTAACATATTCGCAACGTCTTCCGCGCTTTGCGCATTAAATTCCGAAAGTCTGATATATCCTATATTATCTTCCAGCATCATTTTCTTAACTGTTTCTATCTTAATCATTTTTCTCTTTATTTTAAAAACCAACTCTTCTTTTGCTTTAGGTCTTGAAATCGTAAGAACTACAAATGTCCCCGGATTGCCTCTCATTAACTTAACAGCCTCGTCGCTTGACATATTTTCTGTAGACTGTTCGTCTATTTTAATGATTTTATCTTCAGGAAGAATTCCTGCATAATATGCAGGAGTGTCCGGCATAGGCGTAAGAACGGTTAAAATCCCGTCCTGCATCATTATTCTTAATCCTACGCCTCCGTAAGAGCCCTGCGTTTCAGTTTTCATTTCCTTATATGCTTTTTCATCCATAAACTGCGAATAAGGATCAAGAGTTCTTACAACGCCGTTAATCGCTCCTATAACCAAATCTTTAGGCTTTGTCGTTTCCACATAATTGTTATCTATTATTTCCATAACATCAACCATCATTCTTAACGCGTCATAAGTTTCATCGGATTTCGCGTACGCATTCAAAAAGCCTGCGAATAGAATAACTGCCGATATAAATAAAGTTCTTTTAATTTTTAAAATGTACATTTAGCACTCTCCGTTATTTTTCTTCAAGCCATAAAACAGGATTTTCAGGAACATTATACTGTCTTATCTCAAAGTAAAGCACTGAATTATCTCCGGATCCTAATTTGGCTATATTCGCGCCTCTTGAAACCGCCTGTCCTTCGCTTACCAAAATATTTCCAAGCTCTCCGTAAACGCTGAAGAACACGCCTTTATGGTCAATTATTATCATTTTACCGTAACTTCTGAATTCGCCTGTAAAAACAACCTCTCCTTCATCCACGGATTTTATTATAGCATTATTTCTGGCCTTTATTTTTATCCCGTTGCTGATCACATTCGTATTTAAGTCAGGATGTTTGTTTTTGCCGTAATTAAGCACTATTTGGCCGTCTACAGGCCAAGGCAGATTATTTCTTCTTTCCGTACTTGCCGATCTGAGAGAAGTTATTCTTTTTTTGCTTTTGCTGGCCTGCATTAATTTGTTGATCAATGACTGAAGAGCTTTCGCGGAATCATTGAGAGCTTTGATATCCTGTTCAGCCTGGACTCTTTTTCCGGCAGTGGTTTTAAGCAGTTCGTTTTTTTCCTGCTTCAATTTTTTATTTTGATTTATTAAATTTTCCTGTTTATTTTTTAGACTTATGAATGTTCTTTTTGCATTGTCGTACTTAATCATATTTGACTGCGCTTTTTTCTCTTTATTATCGGCAATATTAAACTTATCGTATTTGTCGTTAATAGATAAAAGACGCATTTTAAATTCCAAAGGATAATCAAAATACTTGACTAATTTACGCCTGCTGTATAAAAAAACTTCATTTTCGATTTTATTGCCGAAATTATGTTTTTCTCTGTCGGCTTCGGAATATTGCTGTGAAGCATATTCCAAATTTTTTTCGGCCTCTTTGATTTTGGATTGCAGCAATTTTAATTGTTTTTCAATTCCGGCTATTGAAGATGTTATTCTTTGCAGTTCTTTCTTTACTTTTTTTTCTTCTTTAACAAGCTGGTCTTTCTCAACTTTTTTCTTGTTGATATCCTGCCTCAGCTGATTCAATTCCTGCGTTCTTCCCTGCAAATCGGAATTGCTGTCTGCAACGGCAGACGCTATAGGAAAAGCAAATAAAGCAACAGTAATAAATAAGAGCTTAATTTTTAACATTTGATTCTTTCATCATAAAACTTATAATTGCCCCAAAAGGAACAATCACAAATAAAATATGCCAATATAAAACAAAAACCGTATTATGAGTTATGGCGGCAAAAATACATATTATGACATAGCCTGCAAGAGCAGAAAGACATCCGTATGCCGTCTCGGAAATTATTTCCTTGAATTCTTTTTTTATAACAGCCAGTGACAGTTTTATAAGAAAAACCGTCATAATAAACAAGGATATAACATAATAAATTTTTTCATAAACGGACAGCAAATCGGTACGTTTATAAAACATTTCAAAAGCTTTTGCGTCATATACGACATCTTTGACAAAAGAAAGAGAAGAAAGATGGTCTTTAATTTCTTCCAGCTGCTGCATATTTTCAGCTGACACATTATTAACTAGAATGTAACAAGGATAAGAAATCGTATTCTCTGGAACTACATTTTTGAGTTCAGGATTAAGTTCGACAGCCTTATCAAAAGATCTGCTTTCGTCGACATAATCTACAACATTAAAATAAAAAAACTTGTTAATTTCAGACACTGCGGACTTTTCATCGACAGTCCCGTCTACAAAAACAGCTATTTTCAAATCTTCGGCCATTTTAGAATTATCAGATTTAAAATTCAGATAATATTGCGCTATAAAAGACGACAGAGCCATTAAAGCCGTCAAAGTTAAAACCTTCAATATTCTGGAAACGTTAATTGTAATTTTTTTCATTTTTATATCTGGTATATTGTATATGCCGTTCTTTTCTGTACCGCGGTGTTGTACATGTTTTCATACTGTTCCATGGATTTATTCCAGGAATAATTACTTGAAAAAGCATTGCTTATAATTTTATTCCAAACCGTTTGATTCTGGTAAACATTATAAGCGTTAATAACAGCATCCACACACTGTTCTCCTTTTGAAAAATCAAAGACAAAACCGTTGCCTGACAGGCTGTCTTTCGAAAAATTAATTATTGTATCGGCAAGTCCGCCGGTTTTGTTAACTATAGGAACTGTGCCGTAAGCAAGAGATATTATCTGGCTCAATCCGCAAGGTTCAAATTTTGAAGGCATCAAAAAAGCATCGGCTCCAGCATATATCTCATGAGAGAGAGGCTCGTTATAAGTAGTCCAAACGCTTACCTTTTCAGGATATATATGTTTTAAATACAATAATCCGTTTCTTATATTCATATCTCCTGAACCCAAAACCACAATTTGAATATTTAAATGCTGAACTTTGTTTATTGTGTCCATTATCAGGTCAAAACCCTTCTGGGAATCAAACCTTGATACACACCCTATGACAAAAGCTTTTTCATCGACTGCAAAACGGCATTTTTCCTGTAAATGTTTTTTACATAAACTTTTATTCTTGATATCAGAAGAAGAATACTTCGCATTCAGGTATTTGTCATCGGCAGGATTCCAATAAGAATAGTCTATCCCGTTAAGAATACCGAATAAATCTTTTTCTCTTACCTGCAAAACAACTTCCATTCCGTTGCCGGCCGGTCCCTGAATTTCTTTCGCATAAGTAGGGCTTACCGTCGAAATAATATCGGCGTAAGCAAGACCTGCCTTCATAAAATTAAATGTATTGTAGAACTCAAGTTTATCGCTTTTATAATCTTCCCATGAAAAACCTGCTAAAGGAAGAGTTGTCGAAGCTTCAAAACTTCCCTGGTACGAAATATTGTGTATAGTATAAATTGTTGAAGTATTCCAAAAAAAGCCGTCATTAGCATGAGTCGTTTTTAAATAAGCGGGAATAAGCCCTGTATGCCAGTCATGACAATGGATAACATCCGGGCGGAACATTATTGCTTTTACAGCTTCTACAGCCGCCTTTGAAAAGAAAATATATCTTTCCCTGTTATCGCCGTAACCTATTCCTGACTCGTCGCCGTAAATGCCAAGCCTGTTAAAATATCTCATATTCTCAATAAAATATACAGGGACGTTTCCGTCCAACAAACAAGTTTTTATTCTGAAACTTTCCTGTTCTTTACCGACTTTAACGGTAAGTCTGTAAGGAAGAGTTTCCAAATTATACTTAACGCCGTCTATACTTCTGTATTTAGGTATTATGATTCTTACATCATGACCTTGTTTTTTCAGATATTTCGGAAGAGTTCCGACGACATCGGCAAGTCCGCCGACTTTCACATAAGGAACGCATTCTGAAGAAACCATTAAAATATTCATTATTCCGCTTCCCTCAAAAACTTTGCGGACTCTTCAGGTATTGTAGGATTGATGTACATTCCCGTTCCAAGCTCAAAACCAGTAAATCTTGTAATTTTAGGAACTATTTCCACATGCCAGTGATAATACTGTAAAAAATCCTGTTTCAAAGGCAATGCTTTTAAAACCAAATTATAAGACGGATTATCCAAAACTTTAAATAATCTTCTGAACACGCTTATACATATGGCAGACATTTCATCTATTTTCTTTTTATCATGAAGCGTCCTGAAATCAGGCATATGATCTTTAGGCAGTATCCATGTTTCAAAAGGGTATCTTGACGCAAAAGGAACAAAAGCCAAAAAAGAATCAGTTTCGGCAACAACTCTTGCTCCAGAAGATAATTCCTGTTCAATAATATCACACATTAAACATCTTTCTTTGAATTCATAATATTTTTGGGCGGTAACCATTTCATCTTTAATATTCCTTGGGATTATAGACAATGCCACCAATTGAAAATGCGGATGAGAAATGGTTTCTCCTGCATGCTGTCCGTGATTCTTAAAAACTGATATATATTCAAACCGCAAATCTTTTTTAAGATCATTTATTCTTTCTTGGGCAACAATTATGTCTTGTGCAAAAGCCTCTTCTCCGAAAGAGTCAATACTTCTGTCGTGGCTTGAAGTTTCTATGACAATTTCATGAGCCCCTACACCGTTCATTTTATCATAAAGGCCTTCAGCTCTTCTGCTGATGCTTCCTTCTATTGCCAATATCGGTTTATTGTTAGGTATAACCCTTATATTCCAATCTTTTGAAGAAGAATCAATTCTATTTCCTTTTTTATCAAAAGCGACCAATGCCGGAGGCGTCAAATTTTCTTTTCCCGGACAAAAAGGACAAAGTTTCTTATCTAAAATTTTAATATTTTCATGATCAGGATATTCAAAATCTCTTTTATCATTTATTATTACCCATCTTGATGATATAGGATCTCTTCTTAATTCTATCATGTTTATTTAATCCTGTCTAAAGCTCTTTTGGCTTCAAGTTTATTTGGATCATATTCCAAAGACTGTTTTAAATATTCAACTGCTTTTTCTTTATCCCCTTCAGAAAAAGCCTTTAATCCCTGGTCATAATATTTTTGCGCCACTACTGAATTTAAATTTGCCATTTCTTTTTTTGCTTCTTTATGGTTAGGAACATATTTCAGTACTTCTTTGTACATATCATAAGCCTTATCAAGTTCTTCTTTCATCTCAAGATCTTTTGCCTGATTATAAAGATTATCGGCTAACGCTTCATTACATTTCGATATGTAATTTTTTATCTGTTCGTTATACTCAAAAAATTTATTTTTCAAAGACATTGTTTTTAAAGTATTGAATGTTTTTAAAGCGGCATTATAATCTTTCTGGCTGAATTGTTCCAAACCGGTATTGTATACCCTTTTCATTTGTTCTTCAACCTGTTTATTTGTAAGAAAACTCGGCTGTGAAGAAGCAGGCGACGAAGGAACCGCCGCAGGCAAAGCAGCAGTATCTTTCTTTCTCTGCATGTTTATTTTTTCATTACAGCTGTCTATATACTCTTTTATATCGGTTCTATCCGGACTTGAAATATAAGCGGCATTAAAAAAGGTTAAAGCTTTTTCATAATTTTCTTCATTATATTCTTTTACTCCCTGCTTAAAAATATCATTAGCCTGTATTTCGTTAACTCTGTCAACTTTTTTCTGTATAAAATCCAAATATTGCAAAGCACCGGCATTTGAAGGATCTATTTTAACAATTTTTAAAAGTTCTTCTTTTGCATAAACAAATTCGCCGTTGTCAAAATATTTCATGGCTTTTACCCATGACTGAGTTATTTCCTTCGCATATTTTTTTCTGTTTTTATAAATTTCCTGTTCAGCCACTTCGGCCTCAACTTTTTTCAGTCCTTCCAGCGCCTGCTCATTTTCCTTATCCAAAACTAAAATTTTAGTATAGTATTTTTTTGCTTTGATAACATTATTTCTCAATAAAGCGACATCAGCTTTCGCCAAATATTTATCGACTTTAGAAGACACGTCTCTGTCAGTCTGGTCTAAATCATCGGATAAAAGCTGCAGATAATGTTTCGCCACAGGCTCTTCCGGATAAATCGATAATATATCTTCAAACTGCTGCCTTGCGGAAATATAATTCTTTTTTAAATAAGCGTCTTTTGCCATATTTAAGTAATAACCTAAATAATGATCATACGCTTTGCCTGAATCAGATATTGCTCCGAAATAAAACCCCAAAGAAAAAGTATGCTGATCATCTGAAGTATCCAATATGTCTGAATAAGAATAAGCGACATGCACTTTATCAAAATCCAAGGAGAATCCGGCAGTAAGACCCTTGTTAAAGTTATCCCTGTAATCTCTCCATCCGACTCTTAAAGATAACGGATAGAAAGGTACTGTTTCCAACCCGCACGCAAAACCGGTATCCGTAATATGCAGATTTTTTACCATATCTGCCATAAAGGAAACTTTATAATCCTCTGAAATCAGATACCTGGCCGATGCTGCAGCCGTTTCAGTTTGTTTTTGAAAAATATTCTTTATTTCCATATCATTACCTATATTTTTTACGGCTAAACCTGCGGTCAAATTTCTGTCTATAAAATCCAAAAGATAAATAAATCCGAAATCACAGCTGTAAAAAGATGAATCCTTGTCATTTTCATCTTTCATTTTTAAATTATAATATTTAAAAGTAACACCCACAGAGCCTTTTTCTGTATATATAGGATATTGCTGCACGATAGGGTAAACATAATTCAGAGCGACCATTATTGAATTCTTAAAATCCAAAGAAGATATATCTTTGTTGTATTCAAAACCGGAAGCAATAAAAGAAAAATTACCTATTTTTTCCGTAGGTATAACAACGCCTGCATTTGCTCCGTAAATATTGTTATAAACAGAAACATATGAAAACTGAATTTCCTTAGATATATTTTTATAATTTGAGGCTGGATTGGCAAATAATCCGAAAACAGACGGCGATAAAGATAAAATGCTGGCGCCGAGAGACTGTGAATACGGATCCGGATTTAAAACGGAAATATACGAATTTTCAAAATCTGCAAAAGCAGATGTCGAAAAGATGAGAAAAAATAAAAAGACGCTTATTTTTTTAATTTTCATATTGTTCCAGTATTTTCATTATTCTTGCAATTATTTCTTTAGGATTTATAGGCTTAAAGAAGCAATCGTCTGCTCCTTTTTCAAAAGCCTGGTCAACTAAAACTGCAGTGTCTCCGGTTATCAAAACAACCGGCATATTTGAAAAATTTTTACTGTTTTTTATTGACGTCAAAACTTCAAACCCGTTTTTATCAGGCAAATTTATATCAAGCATGACTAAATCAGGCCTTACGTTAACCATAGCTTCAAAACCGCTTTCTGCAGTCTCGGCATCATGTACGTCAAAGCCTTCCATTCTTAAAATAGTACACATTGTTTCCAAGAAAACTTTATCGTCATCAATGATTAAAATTCTATATTTCTTTGCATTGTCCATCGACTATCCCTCCAAATTTTAATCAGGAACCATAAGGATTACAAGATCTTGCAATGATCCCGAATTTTCCAAATATACTTCTATAGAATCTTTTAACTGCAGATTTTCGTCAAGAATTTTATAAGACGGATAAGTAAGCGTCATTAGATATTTACCTTTAGGAAGCTTTATCTCCAAAGGTATATAACTTGATAATCCCATAAACTTATTTTGCCCGTTACTTTCAAGCATTATTGTAACATTTGACATAGGAATCGTCATTAAATCTTTGTTTCTTCTGCAATCCTGAAGAATTTGCATTCTAAAGACCTGGTCTTCTGTTTTTTGTATTTCTTCCATTTTTTCTTTAGATAATGTTCTTACATCAAGTTTAAGGCCTGAAACGTTTCCGGTCAGTTCAACTATGCTCTTTTGTTCTTTTTTAGAAAAAGATGAATGTAAGAAAATGCCTATAACGAGCAAAAGCACAAGCATTATTGCAATAACAAAAGGATTAGCAAAAAAGTTCTTTTGTTTTGCAAGCTTAGGTATTTCAACATTAAAATTTTTTTCAAGTCTGTGTATTACAAAATCTTCTTTTAAAGACTCTTCGTGCTGTTCATCATCAAAAGTAACAATATTTTGCTGCACTGTCAAAGGAATCTGAGCACTAAAATCCTGTTCATCCTGAGCATACAGGGTAATTACTGTAGTATTATCTCTTCCGCCAGCATTGTTTGCAGCCAAAATAAGTTCACTTGAAATCGAAGATATGTTAGGTTTATGCAAACTGACAATATCATTGATCGTAAAATCGCTTATTTCTCCGTTAAGACCGTCAGTACATAAAATATAAATATCGCCGGGTTTAACAACTTCGGCTTTGTAATCAACTTTCACGGTAGGCATAATTCCAAGAGCTCTTGTTATCATACTCTGAATCTCTGCCGTTTTAGCTTCTTCCTCTGTCATTTTACCGTTATCTATTAATTCTTTAATTTTTGAATGGTCTTCGGTCAAAAGTTTTATGCTTCCGTTTCTTACGCGGTATACTCTGCTGTCTCCGACATTATATATATGCAGCAGCGCCGTTTCTCTTTCAAACCAAACGCCTGTGAAGGTTGTCCCCATGCCGGAAAGCTTAGGGTATCTCAGCGTTAAATTATTCAAAGCCTTATTTGCAAGTTTTATTGCGGCTGCAGGTCTGATAATTTTCTCGTCAAACAAAGCGAACTTGTCGCCTACTATAGAGAAACATTCTTCATTTGAAAGTTTCAAAAACGACGACAATATTACGCTTACGGCATATTTACTGGCGAAATCGCCGGCAACTCCGCCGCCCATTCCGTCGCAGACAAAGAAAAAATTTTTTTCAGGACAAACCCCGAAAGAATCCTGGTTTTCAGTCCTTAGAACACCGGTATCTGTTTTAGCATTATTTAGGAATATCATAAATATATAACCTTAACTCTCTTTTTCGATTTTTTTATTATCCCTTTGATTTTTATAAATATCAGCAGAATAAATAAAACAATTCCGAATATTATCATTTTCATATAATTCTTTTTAAAATGCTCCAGCGACACTTCTGATGTATGTTGCGCATTTGCCAAAAACATAGGCCAAATTCTAAGATTCTTAATGGTTTTGACATTAGTGTTCAATACCTGTATTGAATCCTGTATATTTGTATACACTATTTCAATATTTTTATCTCCGTTTATATCGGCAATTAAAGGAGTTGACGTAATCGGTGAATTGCTGGCTTTAATATCGGTTATAACTTCCATTTCTTTTCTCTTTATATTGCTCTTAGCTATAACTATCCTTCCGTCTTCAGTACCGAAAGCGATATCGACAATTCCGTCTTTGTCAAAATCAAATGCGGACGGAGATGATAAAATTCTTTTTGCGTCAGGAATAGGCATTTTCCACAACAACTCTCCAGAAGGATAAGTAGTATTGCCTTTTAAAGCCTGAACTGTTCCGTTTGCGGAAACAATCATAACATCGGCTATTCCGTCTCCTGTTAAATCCGTAACGATAGGGCTGCTGTTAAATTTTAAACCAGCAGGAGGAGTCGGTTCCACAAAATATGTCCACATAACAGAAAATTTTGTCGTATCTATCGCAGAAACATATTGAGGCAAATTTGACTGTACGATAACTTCATCAATACCATCCCCGTTTATGTCTCCTATTGCCGGCGCGCCGGCAATTAAATGAGCTTTCCCGCTGCTTTCCAAAAGGTTAACGGTTTTCTTTGTTCTTGATTTGCCGTCTATAAAATAAACTTTACTGTCATAATTTGCAATAACTACGAAAGGCGAAAAATCTTTTCTGGTTAAAATTACAGGGCTTGAATAAAGAGGACCGTCTATAAACTCCGAATATCTGACATAACTGCTGTCAAATCCAGGAGAATACAAGAAGTGAACCGTTCCGTCTTCAGAAACAACTACAACATCTTTTTTTCCGTCTGAATCTAAGTCACAGACTACAGGAGTTGTTTCCGATATAACGCCTCCCAAAATTTCTCTGCGGATAATATTGCCTGTCTGCCCGTCTATTATATAAAGCAGAGACGAATCTGAAACAGCTATTATATCAGGAATATTATCGTTATTTATATCGTCAACAACCAATGACGCTATACCTGAATTATAAATTTCAACAGGTTTCCAAAAACGTTCGCCCGTAGCGCCGCTCCAGGCATACAAGAAACCTGCACTGCTTAACATAGCAATGTCATTTACTCCGTCATTGTCAAAATCTGCTATAACAGGCGTTGATGAAATTCCGTAAGTTTCGGAATCAGCTTTCATAGGAATATCTTTAGACCATTCTGAATCTATTGACAAACTTACTTTATCAGAAGATGATCTTAATAAAGACAGACCGCTGTATCCGATGCCTATAGCCGTAGTAGAAACCGCCAATATAAGCAGCATTATTATCAGCTGAATTATTTTTAAAGCCTTTAAAATAAATATTTTTTGTTTGCAAGGCATAGAATAATTTTCATTGAAATAATCAACTACTCTGAAAATTGTTCTGCCGATTGATATTTCATCACCCAACAGCAGCGAAGCACTGTTAAGCTGTCCTACTTTTACTCCGTTTACGGCTACGCCGCCCGTACTTCCGATATCGGTAATTGTATATTTATCCTGCACGGATGTTATTTTTGCATGCCCTTTTGAAACAGTCATATCTCCGGCAAGAACTATATCGTTTTCAATTCCTCTCGGGGATAAATTTTCTCTTCCGATAAAGGTATCTGCCTGCTGTTTAAGAAAATATTTTTTTCCGTAAAATTTACCGTAAATTCCTACGAGATAATACTGCGGAACCACTACGTCATATTTATTTACAGAAATATCATCCATAAACATAATCGTGTAATTACCTACTAATATTTCATCGCCGAATTTTATAGGTGCTTCGGTTATTGTTCTAAAATTAAGCTGAGTACCGGTTATCGTATTTTGGTCTTTTAATGTATATTGGTTGTTTTCAAACAGGATTATACAATGCTGTTCAGAAATATTTTTATCGGCAAGAACTATATCATTGCCTTTTCTGCTGCCTATAAAAATTTTTATTTTATTTTTTTTGGCAATATATTCTACTATAATTTCTTCTCTTTTTTTAACTAATAACCTTGGCATTTAAATGCTCCTGTTTGAAATGCTTTTGAATTTTTAAGATTTCAAGTTTATCTTGCAATAAATAATGCTGCAACCATAGTAATCCCAAGACTTATTTTTGCAACAGTACTTGTGCTTGTTCCGGATGATTTAGAGGAATCTTCTCCTGAAACTTTGCCTGTTCTTTCTAAGTTATTTAAACGTTTTTCCAATTGCTTTATATTACTCGTTGTCTGACTGTTTGATTTTGATATTTGTTCCTGTACATACGCATTAGTCGGAATATCTTCAACCGTCTGCTTTATCTCGTTTATTTTTGAATTCAAAACATTAATCTGAGAACTGCTGGCATCCTGTTTACCCGCATAAACGACAGGTTTGTTTTCCAACTCGTCAACTCTTTTTGAAACAGCGACATAGCTTTTCTGCATTTGAACCAAAGATCTTTTTAAATCTGCCAATTCTTTCAGAGAGTCCTGAGAGTTTTGATCGCTGTAAGATGAGCTATTTTTTGAAAGAAGAGAATTCTCAACAGAGCTTATTCTGGTAGTCATATTTGATATTTCTCTCTGCATATTTGAAATATTTGCCGAAACCTGCGTATCGGTTAATCTGCCGGAGCCGGACTTTGCAGACGCCAGCGACATCTCAAAGTTATCAACTTTTTTATTCAAATCCGCTATATCTTTCTGTATGGTTGACAATGCCGCTGAAGACGGCATCTTAGAATTTGCCAGAGATGCCGACGATGATGTTCCGGCAGCGCTTGCCATATCAACTTTTTGCTGCAAAGCTTTAAAGACTTTTGAATTCTCTAAACTGTTATCCAGCAACATAGGCATATTAGGTTCTAAATCGTTCATAACTTTAATAATATCAACATCTGCTGCCGCGCCCGTTCTCGGAGCTCCTAGCCCTTTTGAAGAGCCGCTTTTTTCCAAAGCGGTAAGTCTTGTATTTAATAAATCAAAATCTCTTTTAGAAACAGAACTTGTTCCGCCTGATAATGACATTTTTTTATCATATTCATATAATGCCGTCATCAAAGAGCCTCTTGTAATTTGTTCGTCTGCGACAAAAACGCTTTCTCCGTACTTATCCGTAAATCTCGGCATTTTAGGTCCCATTTCAGAGATTATTTGTCTGAGTACCGGATCGGAAACATCTTTCTTATCTGCAGCAATTAATGATGTCGTATTAAAAAACATCAAAACAGCCAAAATAATACTTATTTGTTTTCTATTCATGTGTTATAACCTCTAAAAATAAAAATTAACCGTAAATTTTGTGTTTTGCTCAAAAATATTACCGCTGCATACAGCCAAATCCAGCTGCAAATAAGTATCCGCTATAATAAAATTGACACCTAAACCGAAATTATAACCGACTGTTTCATTAAAATCAGAAGAAATATCATATCTGTTTTCTATTGCATAACCTTCTATACCGGCTCTCAGGAAAATACCGTCTATCCCGAATCCGTCCATATTTAAAAGTTCCTTTACCCCGAACTCAGCACCTAAATTAGCTAAAAGAGGCTCCTGTTGTCTTTGCACAAGATCCAGAGCACCGGTAAGCTGAAGCTTTTCCGTCAGCGCAAATTTATTTGAAACGCCGAATTTTGTCGTCATTGGAGCTTCATCCTCGCCTATCTCTACGCCTTTCTGTATTAAAGCACCGAAACTCAATGTATCTATCGAATAAATAATACCGGCATCAACATCCATACCGGAATCTGAAACGCCTATATCTGAAAATTCATAAGAAATAAATTTCAAAGAAGCTCCGACATATAAACTTGAAGTAGAATCCCATATAGGAACACCTGCAGACAAATAGTAAGCATTGTCAGTATGGCTCATGGTGTCTCTTGTAAGTCCGTCGGAAGAAGTATGTTGAACATTATCCATCGTTGAAGATATATATCCGACGCCTACAACAGTTTTACCAAAAATATCTGTTGCTTTTGAAAGAGGTACCGATACTGCCAAAAATTGGTGAGAAGGAACTATATCTTTTAAGCCCGGATACTTATCAGAAGCGCCTGTGGCTCCCATTGCGGAAACGGAATACATCTGCGTTTTTGCAAGACCGGCAGGATTCCAGTAAATTGCCGTCGTATCGTCCGCTATAGAAGTAAAAGCTCCTCCCATTGCAATAGCTTTCGCACCGACGCTTTTCTTTAAAAATGCGGCGGCATCCGTGCCTGCATAAACATTACCGGACAATACCAAACAAAACAATAGTGAAACAAACAGTAATTTAATTTTTATTTTTGTCATAATTATCTTCCCACAATAGCTAAAGCGGTATATCTTCTCTGTTCACCGTATGAGCTATTTGCAATTATTTCGCATATATAAACGCCTGTCGCAAGTGTTTCACCTGCATAATTCTTGCCGTCCCATTCTATTTCGTTTGTGCCGGCTTTTCCGTATTCATATGAACTTTGTATTAATTTTCTTACAATCTTTCCTGCTTTATTGTAAAGTTTTATCGTAACGCTTGATTCGTTAGCCAACAAATATCTGATTTTTACTTTTTCTCTCTTAGGATTAAACGGCGAAGGATATGTAAGAATATCGGCTACGCCTCCTCCTAAAGCTTTAAATGTAAATTGCAATGAAGGATATACCGTTGAATTTGAAAAAGTCATATATAACGTATATTCCGTATTTGAAGTCAAAACAGTAGGCACTGAAGAGCCCGTTTTAGAATTATATTCTTTTATAATATCTGAATTTAGATAACTAATTTTACTTGTCGTACTGTTAAATATTGAATATTCCTGAGACGTGCTCGAAACAGAAACGGAATACAATTTATTTACTTCTGAAACAGCGTTGCCCTTATAGAGAGATACTGTAACTGTCGTCAATTTTATGTCGAATTCAGATGTTTCTATCTTAGGATCAAGAGTAGACATTTTAGTCAGAGGATCCGGAGATAAAATACTTACATTAGAACTGACGCCCTGTGTCTTAACAGTATATTCGTCAGACCATGTTTTATCCATGTAACTTGTCATTGCATAAACAGTTATCTTATTTATTTGCTGCCCTTCAGTAAAAGCCACATTTTCATTAAATAAAATCGTATCCTGCGTAGAAGCCGCATTGTCGTAATATGTTATTTCATCTCCGAATGCAGCTCCTTCACCCTGTGCAATCTTATACTTTATTTTTGTTATTGTTCCCGAAGAAGTCTTGACAAGAATTTTGACCGGAACAACCTGACTTGAAAAAACTTTGTCCTCTGTTTGGTTGGTAAAAGTTAAGTATATACTTGATGTTTTCGAAATAGAGGAAGCAAATCCCGATTGAGATACAAGATCTCTGCTGTCTGCAGAAGAAAAAACAAGAGGCTGCCCCAAAAAAGAAGATGTCTGCAAAGATCCTGAAGCCGACTTTGAAAAAGACGAACCGCTTAAAACAGAAACAAAATTTTTTGTTTCACAGTACGCCGCTGAACTGAAAAACAACAAAAACATCATTACAATAAGATTTTTTTTATTTATCATTGTAAGTTCACCAATACCAAAATGGTTCCTTTTGAGGAATCAAAATTTTCAAGCGCTTTACCGATAACAGTTCCTGCTTTCGGCTGTTCGCCCGCTTTCTTTGCATATCCTGCTGTTGAAGAAGATACCAAAAGATCTCCTCTTTTGATACTTCCGCCTTCGTTGCAAACTTTCGTAGGCACTTTACCTACAAGAGCAAGCTTATAGCCTTTTTCCTTAACATTCATTAAAAGACCAGGCTCTGTAGAAATTACTCCGGCAACCATAACATCGTCAGAAACTTTTGTTTTTTCAATTGAGTTATCTTTTGTCGCGGATATAGAGACAACATCTCCTGCCTCTAGAATTTCGCTGGACGCATATATTTCTGCAAGATCTGCTCCCAGAGCATCGGCATATCCTGCCGAGGAAACTTTTATATCATAAATATGTCCGTAATCTCCTGCATATCTGAAATGAGATGACTCTATTATTCCGTTTGATAAATTCGAAGCTGTTTCTGCAGTTCCAGCACTTGTTGCATACGTTGCCGTATCTACTTTAATTTTATATACATTTGCATAATCAGACTGCGTAAGTTTTGCAGGCGTTACGTTTGCATCGACTATCTTTGCAGTTGTGACAATCCCGTCTGAAATGCCTGATGCGGTTGCTGCCGTTCCTGCACTTGTTGCATAAGTTGCTGTTGCTGTATAGACATGTCCTGATGAAAAATTCCCATCAGACAGCTTAAAACTTGAATCTAAAGCATTTGCTGTTGATACTACAATGTTATATAAAGTAGCATCTCCTTCCTGTAATTTTTCAGGAGTTACAGAATCTGCAGCTATTTTGATTGCCGTAACAGCATAGTTCTGAATTTTAACGGCAGTGACATTTGCATCGGCTATCTTTGCAGTTGTTACGCTTCCGTCAGCCAATCCTGATCCCAAAACATAAGTCGCCGTCGTAGCATTTACTGCCGCTGCTGCATTTATCGCATATGTTGCCGTATCTACTTTAATTTTATATACATTTGCATAATCAGACTGCGTAAGTTTTGCAGGCGTTACGTTCGCATCAGCTATCTTTGGCGTCGTTACGCTTCCGTCAGCCAACCCTGATCCCAAAACATAAGTCGCCGTCGTAGCATTTACTGCCGCTGCTGCATTTATCGCATATGTTGCCGTATCTACCTTAATTTTATATACATTTGCATAATCAGACTGTGTAAGTTTTGCAGGCGTTACGTTCGCATCGGCTATCTTTGGCGTTGTTACGCTTCCGTCAGCCAACCCTGATCCCAAAACATACGTTGCAGTCGTAGCATTTACTGCATAAGTTGCCGTATCTACTTTAATATTATAAATAATCGACGGGTTAAAATGGCTGCTTGTTAACTTATTAGCAGTATCAAGATTTATCGCCCAAGTAGCAGTTGATACAGGAATATCCGGATTTGTCCAACTTTGAACGCCGCTTGAATTAATTCCCCATACAAAAGAATTTCCAGAAGTATATGTTTGTGTTGAAATTGCTACGGCTGTATCTACATTAATTTTATATATTGATGTCGGATAAAAGTTATTATTAACCAATTTTTCAGTTTGATTCGGATCTAGTATTTTTGCATATGTTGATGTTGATGCATAAAAAGCGCTCGGACTGGTTGCAAAAGAAGTTTTATCGGAAGTAATGGTTTTGCCGTTTGCCACGATTTTTACGTCAAATTTGTATTCATCGTTAAAAGTTCTGCCGTCGCTGAAAAATGAAGAAATATCCAAATTTTGATTATACAAACCTTCATCGTCCAAAGTACCTGAAGCTGTTACTTCAGGTGAAAGAGTTATTTTATTTCCGCTTTTATCGTACATTGTAAGAGTCATTGAATAACTTTCACCGCTTAAAGGCTGTCCGGAATCTGTCGTCACTCTTCCTTGTATATTCAAAGTCTTAGGCACACTGTCTGCAAATACCAACACCGAAAATGAGAAAAAGCTTAAAGAGATTAACACTCCTTTAATTAAAACCATTAATTTTTTCATTATAGTCTCTCCATAATATTACTTCAAAGGTTTTGCACAATTTACGCAGAATCTAAGTTTTTTACCCTTTGGGGCAGTGTTAACATAACCGCAATTTAAACAAACAACTACTTGCTGTTCTCCTGAAGTATCCTCAGATACTTCTTCTTTTTCCTTAGCTTGCTCCTTTTGAACTGCAGGTTTTGGCGTTTCTTTTTGTTTTACGGCCACAGGTGCCTTAACTGCTTTTTCTTCCGTAATTACAGGTTTAGAAACAGGTGCAACCGGCGGCAGCGTTGTTGCCGCTGCTGGCGAAGCGACAGCCGGAGACGACAACGGCGTTGAAGATGAAACCGCTATATCCGGCTTATCCGGAACCATTATTATTTCGGTAACGTTTTTCCTGCCGGATAATAAATCAATAGTAACCAATTGTTCTAAATATTCTTTGGCTATTATCTTAAATTCATATTTACCAGGCTTAAAATTATCTTTAAACATACCTTTGCTGTCTGTTTTTCCTATTAACTTTTTATCAAGCCAAACATAAGCGTTAGGCAAAGCATCGTTTGTTTCTTTTGATTTTGTTTTCAGCTGCAAAGCAACTTTTGAATACTCCAGCTCTCCTACAACAGCGCTTGTATCGTTTATATCAACATTCTGCAGTTTGCATGTTTTATATTCGTTATCTCCCTGGAAAACGACATTATATACACCGTTAGGCAGGGCAATTCTTATTGCCTTTGAAGTGGAAATATCTTTAGTGATGTTATAATCTTTATTATAAATATTCACTTTTGTGATAAATGTATCGTTAGGATTTTCTTTAGATTTGACACGGAAAGAAATAATCTTATTCATCTTAACAAATAAGTTAGTTTCTGAAGAAGAACTTACTTCTATTTCTTTCAATGATTCTCCGTATCTCGCGCTAGGATCCAACAATCTTATGCTGTATTTCCCTACTTTTAAAGAAGTATCCAGCGGAGTATTTCCTCTCGGCTGTGATTCACCCTGTATATGAACCATCATTCCTTTAGGTTCAGATTCTATTTTAACTTTTTTGAACAGTGCTCCGCTGACGCTGAAAATATTTTCGCCGTCAATATTTTTAAGTTCGCATGTCCAAAATTTTCTATCCACGCCGGCAAACATTTCTTCAACGCTTGTTTTTGTAAAGTCTATATTGCATTGACCTTCCTTAGCCTCTTTTGCATTCGAACCCAAATCGTCAAAGCCCGCTAATGCCAACTTTATCGTATGAGGTCCTGCGAGCAATTGCGCTTTGCAAGGAGTTACGCCAAACTTATTGCCGTCGATAAATACATCCGCTCCGTTTGGAGAAGAGTCAACGTTTATAATAAAATCGAACATTATTTCTATTTTTTCTTTCCTGACTTTTTTTGACTTATCGCTTTGCTCTATTTGCACTACTCTTTGAACAGGTCTGAAACCTTCTTTTAAAGCTGTCACTATATAAGTTTTAGGAATAACTTTTCTTACAGGAATAGGAGTATTTGAAGCGATATTATTTAAAATAACTTCGCCTTCTTTTGTCTTCATGCTTACTACAGCGCCGGCAGGAACCGTCGTTATAACTACATCCGGAGGATAAAGCTTCGAATACATATTTTTCCCGAACGGCGTAAGCTGCATAAAGAATACGTCTATAGCTCCGAAAAGCAAACAAGCCAAAACAACTGCTATGAAAAGTTTTATTACAACTTTTTTTAATTCGTCAAATTTTTTAAAAAGCCAGTCACCAACTTCCTCAAAAACAGTTTTCCCTTTAGCTTCAGCCTGAGGTTTTGAAATATCAGAGTTTATCGGCTGGCGTATCTGAGGCTGAGGAACACTCTGCTGCGAAGAGGCTGTTTGCTCTCCTATATCAGACGAAGGCATTTGTTGAGACGAGGATGAATTATTATTAGACTGCCCTACTATAAAATCATGACATCTTACTTTAGGAATTCTGTTGTTTCTTTCAATATCCTGAATATTTAAATTTTTAACATTTTCTATCATTTTTTCGGATTTCAACATTACATCACGCATTATTTTCAGTATAAAATCCGATAATTCAACTGTCAATTCATCAGTTTCAACACCTTTTAGCACTCTTCTTATATCTCTATACATCTCGATAGCTCTGTCATATCTTTTATCTTTATCTTTCTCGAGAGCTTTAGCGATAATATCGCCTATTTCAGAAGGCATTGTAGGACTGTACAATTGAGAAGAATCAAACTTTGCGCCTAAAACCTGCGCTTTGATTTCTTCGTTTGTACCCTGGTATAACTGCTGTCCGGTAAGCATTTCATAATATAAAACGGCCACAGAAAAAATATCCGTTCTGTGGTCTATGTCAGGATCGCCTTTAATTTGTTCAGGCGACATATAAGGATATTTTCCTGTAATAACTTTCTGAGGGATTGAGTCTTTAATTTCATCGGCAGTCTTTGCGATACCAAAATCGCTAAGTTTTACATTTCCGTCAAAAGACAACAAAACGTTCCCGGGAGAAATATCTCTGTAAACTATTCCGTAAGAATTTCCTGTAATGGAATCCCTTGCTATTCTGTTCGCATAATCTATAGCCTTCAAAACATTCATACAAATCAGAGTCGCAAGTTTCCAAGGGATAACTATTTTCATCCCGTTGCATCTTTTAATTAAATTTTCAAGATCAACGCCTCTCACATAATCAAGAACTACATAAAAAGAGCCGTTGCTTCCCTGCCAAAAATGTTGAACTCTGACGATGTTATCATGAATGATATTTTTTGCAATCAAAGCTTCTTTGTAAAACATCTCAACAAATTTTGCCTCTGCATATTCAGGCAGAAGTTCTTTTATTGCAATAAAATTTCTCAAACTAAAATCATAAGCCTGCCAGACGGTTCCAAAACCGCCGACACCTATTTTTTTTACAGTTACATATTGATTATTTATGAAAAGGCCTAAGTCTAAACTATCCGGTTTGTTTTGCTCTAATTGTTCATTATCCGCCATCAATATACCCTCTCGCAATATTGTGACTCATACATCCTATAACAATGCGAATTATAACATATTAATTTAACAAAAACAATAATTTATTTTCAAATTATCCGTTGTTATTGCTGTCAATTTCTTCAGTTTGCGCTACTTCTTCCGGTTCAGACACAGCTTGTCCGGCAGATGCGGAATCATTCATATCTCCGGTATCGGCAGTATCAATATTTGATTCTCCGCCATTTTCGGATACGGAACCGTCATCCTGTTTTTTCTCTTCTTCAAAAGGAAGTTCCTGTATATTTTCTTCTTCTTTATTGAGTATGTCACCTGCATTTTCTATGACAGGCAGCTCACTCAAATGACTTAAGCCGAAATGTCTTAAAAATTCCTGAGTTGTACCGTATAAAAGAGGTCTTCCGAGAGTTTCTTTTCTCCCTACGATTTTTATAAATTTTCTGTCCAAAAGAGTATCTATAACTCCGCCTGAATCAACGCCTCTGATATTATCTATTTCAGCTCTGGTAATAGGCTGTTTATAAGCTACTATTGCCAAAACTTCCATTGCCGAAGGAGACAACTTTAAAATTGTTTTCTCTTTAAGCAGTTTTTTTATCCAAATTGAATATTCAGGTTTTGTTGCAAATGTCCAGCCGTCGGCAACAAACTTTAATTCATACGCTCTGTTCAACTGGACATATTCCTGCTGCATTTCCAGCAAAATTTTTTCTACATCGTCGTTTTCTGATAATTCTTCTTTTATAACAGCTTTTATTTCTCTGTTAAGCAAAGGTCTTTCCGATACAAACAGCAAAGATTCTATTATTTTTTTTATTTCATTAATTTCCATTATTATCCTCTTCTTCAATGTCTATATTTTCATTTTCGGCAAAATCATCATTTTCCAATTGAAGATTTTCCGGTTTTTGTTCAAAAACCTCTTCTTTCTCTTCCTGCAAATCAAGCTCTATATCCTTATCAATTTTTGTCTCGTCATTATAAACCCTGTAAATTCTTATTTCATCAAATATTTCTGATTGTTTTGCCATTACCTGCTTGTTTTTTACTAATTCCAAAATCGCCATAAAAGAAACTATCAACGATTGCCTTGTGGGCTGCAGTTTCATTATTTCATTAAAAGAAATATACTGCCTTCCTTCCAATATATCAAGAATTTCCCTTATTTTTGTTTCTATGGGAATTTCTTTATACATTATTTCTCTTACTTCTTCAGGCAAAGTTCTTAAAGCTTCCTGAAAACTCTTTATAAGATCAAAAATGCTTACTTCCACTTCATAGTCCTGTTCATCTATAACATGCTGAGGCCTGTAATAAGTTTGAGCATACTGCTGTTCTTTATTTGAAAGAATTTTTGAAACTTCTTTATATTTCTGGTATTCTAAAAGTTTTGCTTTTATCTGGTCAAGTTCAAAATCGGCATCGGCGGAATCTTTTTCGTTTTCAGGATGAAGCATTTTGGCTTTTATCTGCATAAGAGTAGACGCCATAACCAAGAATTCTCCTGCGACATCAAGATTCAAATTAGTAATAACCCCCAAATAAGATAAATATTCTGAAGTTATCTCGGATATCTGAATTTCCTGAACTTCCAAATCTGTCTTTCTTACCAAATGCAAAAGAAGATCCAACGGTCCTTCAAATGTATCTAAATGAACATCATATCCCATATGTTTTCACCTTAAAGTTTTATAGCTTTTCTTATTTCTTTCATTGTCTGCACAGCGGCTTCTCTGGCTTTGATACAACCGTTTTTTAAAACATTTTCTACGGCTGTTTTATCAGAGAGTATGTCTTGTCTTCTCTGCATCATAGGTTTTGTAAATTCACATATCATCGCAGTAAGTTCTCTTTTGCAGGCTGCGCATCCTATGCATCCCTGCATACACTCATGTTTTCTTTTTTCCGAATTATTGTTGAAGATTTCATGAAAAGCAAAAACGACACAGCCTTCGGGATGTCCGGCATCAGTAGCTTTAATTCTAAGAGGGTCAGTAAACATTGTTTTCACTTTCTTCACAATTTCGTCTTCCGTTTCCGCAATAAGAATTGAATTGCCGTAAGATTTTGACATTTTTCTCTTGTCAAGACCCGGAACTCTTGCCGATTTTGTAAGCAATGCCTGAGGCTCAACCATAACGTTTCCGTAAAAATTGTTAAATCTTCTTGCAATTTCCCTTGTTAATTCCAAGTGGGCCAACTGATCTTCGCCTACAGGAACAGCCTGAGCTTTATAAAGTAAAATATCAGCCGCCTGCAAAACAGGATAGCCTAAAAAACCGAAATTATTTAAATCTTTTGATTGTATTTCTTTAAGCTGTTCTTTATATGTAGGGCATCTAAAAAGCCATCCCAAAGGAGTAATCATTGACAACAGCAAAAACAATTCGGAATGTTCAGGAACGTCAGACTGCCTGAAAATTACGCTTTTATCAGGATCAATGCCTACTGTTAGCCAATCTACAACCATCTCTAAAGAATTATTTTTTAAGCCGTCAGTATCGGCATAGTCAGTAGTTAAAGCATGCCAATCTGCAACCATATAAAAACAATCATATTCTTCCTGTATGGAAATCCAATTTTTCAATGCTCCGAAATAATGTCCCAAATGCAATCTTCCGGTAGGTCTCATTCCGGATAAAACTCTTTTTTTTGGCATAACGTATTCCCTTTATATTGTTAAATTAACTTAAAAGCGCTATCAAAAAATATGCTACAGGACTGATTACAGTCCATAATATTCCGGTAGCCAAAAGCGCAAATATTATCAAAAACCCGTAAGGTTCTATTTTCATATATTTTATGGCCATGTCTCTTGGCAATAAATAAACAAAAACCCTTGATCCGTCTAAAGGCGGTATCGGTATAAGATTCAAAAGAGGCAGGATTATATTTATTATTAAAATTATTTTTAAAATAGAATAAACTGATATCAAAATTGATATATTTTCAGAGCCGAAAGTTCTGATTAAAAACATTCCCAATCCTGCCATAACAGCAAGCATAAAATTTGCTAAACAGCCTGCCAAAGAAACCCAAACCATATCGGTTTTAGGGTTATTTAATTTATAAAAATTGACCGGAACAGGTTTAGCCCAGCCGAATACAGGAGCATTCGCAATCAACAATAAAAGCGGCAACACAATACTGCCGAATATGTCAATATGTACTACAGGATTTAAAGTCAGCCTGCCCATTATCTTTGCCGTATCATCGCCTCTTTTGTAAGCAACAAAACCGTGAGCAACTTCATGAATTATAACAGAAAACAAAAGAACCGAAATTTGTAAAATATATTCCATATTATTTTTATTGATTAACTAAAGTACCGTTAATGTCATCCTTTTTATATTTTATGAAAGCTTTATGAGAACTTCAGTGACAGCCATACCCATTTCAATGCCGAGTTTTTGCGCATGCGAAGTCAAAGCCACTATTTTCGCATTCAGCACATCTTCTACCGTTTTCACACCAGTTACGACACAGGCGGCATCACCCATTTTTTGCGCTGTATTAATATTCAGATATCCGCACATAATATATCCTTTAGCGCCCTTTATTATTAACAAATTGCCTTTATCGCTTAACTCCAGCTGAACAGCTTTGAAAATTAAATCATTAACCGCTATGTCTTTTATAATCATTCTATACCGTCCATGAAATCATATTAAAATCTTCACCGGGCTTTGGAATTACAACAGATGATTGATAAGGCCATCTTTCTATTTCCATGTTGTCTTTATCAACGCTTATTGTGAATTCAATATTCCCGTAATCCTCCGGCAATTTTAATATTTCTATCGGAATTGCCATCTCTATAATAGAATCAATAGCAATATTTTCATAAGGAATCGAAACCGTTTCCTTAGTATCCTCGCTGTAAACTGAAAAAGAGGTAACTTTACCGTTCATATCAAAAATTGCATAAACTGTTTTCTGTACAGGATTAATAAAATTGACATTGAAACATAAATTTTCTATTTCTTTAGAGTTGCCGGCAATATTTAAAGATATATTCAAATAAATTTTATTTAAATCAAACCCGTACATAAACGATTTAAGCAACGTAGAAACCTGATGCATTGAGCCGCCGCTGTGTCCTACGGAATATAACCCGGCTTTCTTCCATTCAAAAAAATTTGTGACTCTGCCGTCTATTTTAGGAGTAATAAGAGCGGTAGGCTTTATAGTATCGGCAACCAAAGGCTGCTTCATTCTTTTTATGGTTTTGTAAAAATTATCAGGAATTTTTTGTCCGAGAAGTTCATATACGGCCATTAAATGCTGTCTGAATAATTTATCAAAGATTTCATCATTGCTTGAAGAGTGATCATCTCCGTACCACCAGTTCCAATCTGAACCTTCTGCCGCATAAAATACCTGCCAAACTTTCTTTTCAAGTTCGCTTCCGGCAAAACCTGGATTATTTTTCGTATATTCAACCAAAAAATCCCTTACCTGTCCAAGATACTGCCAAGCAATATTATCTTCCTCATGACCTATCCAAATCCCAAAATTTCCGTTAATCCATGAACCTGCTGTTAAATTATTGATCGTATCTTTAGGCGGAAATTTTCTTAAATAATCGCTTATTCTGACTGTTTCTATCGTTTCTTCTTTTTCAAGAGCCGCATAAAGTTTTGACAAGAAATCCCACCCGTCATTTTGATAATATTCCCAACAATTTTCACCGTCTAAAATAACCGAAACTAACGGATATTCATATGCATTACCGACATATTCTCCTATGTTTTTCACTTTAGTAATAAAGTCATTAACAGCATCATCTGTATTCCATTTTGAATATACGAAACCTATAGAATCTGATAAACCGTGATCTCTGAACAGCATATTTACGCTTTGTCCGTCAATATTGACATTATAAGGTCTGAACAAATACTTTCTGTTTATATTATTATTTTTATAACTGTTGAAAAGTACGGCTTCATCGGTAGCGAGCCATTCTATATTATTTTCTGAAGCTATTTTCACGACATCGTTTGAAACCGATCCTTCAGACGGCCACATACCTGAAGGCTTTCTGCCAAAAACGGACTCATAATATTCAACTGCATTTTTAACCTGGTTAAAAGCGTCTTCTTTATGCGAAAATCTTTTCTTCGGGAGATTAATATTAGGAGTAGCCTGCAAGGCGTTATTTGTATCACAAAGCAAAGGCAGTATAGGATGATAGAACGGCGTTACTGAAACCTCTATTTGACCTCTGTCCTGCAGTTCTTTATGTTTTGAAACTACCATACCGCAAATCTGCAGTTGTTTTTCTATCAATTTATGTTTTTCGTCTTCAGTAAAATCTCTGCCTTTTATGTAAAGAGAGTTTATAAAGTCATCATGTTTTCTCCAGTAAGGGTCAAACCAAGATAAATTGAACCATACCTGCAAATCCCTTATGTCTTCTATTTTAAAATAATTCAATATTCTTCTTACATCGGATTCATTAGTTTGTTTTCCTCTTTTCTCAAGCAGCTGATGGTATCTGTTGTACGGAAAAACCATAGTATCCCAGTTTGCCATGAAAAAATTCATTAAAATGAAAATTTTATCATCTTCAGAAAGTTCCAAGGCAGGTTTCAAAGTCAAATCCAAAAACTTATCTTTTGCTATTCCTTTTGAATATTCATCAAGCTGTACAAGAAGAGACGGAACTAAATTTATATTTGATTTTACCGAAGGATAATTATCAAGGACAGCAACCATATCATAATAATCTTTAGTCGCATGAAGTCTTACCCAAGGCAGTTCATAAACATTATCTAAAGGGTTTTTATAAATCGGCTGATGCTGATGCCACAGGAATGCAAGATATACTTTTTTCATTTTTATGCAAACACCTCATAATCAATAACTTATTGCAATTTATTCTTTGCTTTTACGGCATAGCCTGTATTAGGGTAATCTTCCGTTATTTCTTTATATATTTTTTTTGCTTCATCCGTATTGTTTGACGATTCATACAGTCTTGCCATATTATCCATTACAGACGGAGCCAAAAAGTTTTTTTTGTACTTTGCCAAAAACTCATTTGAAGCGCTTATTGCTTTTTCAATATTTCCAGCTTCATCATAAATTGCAATTAACACAGGATAAGCCAAAGGCTTTACAGTTTCAGGTCTTGCCTGGCTTATAACTGTTTTTACGAGAAGTTCGGCTTCTTCGTATTTTTTCTGCGTAATTAAATAATTTGCCTTCATAAGCCTTGCCCTGTAAGATGACGGAGTTCTTGAATACTGAGAAATAACATCATCTATCAGCTGCATTCCCTGCTCAGTCTGACCACCTGAAATATATTTAGCAGCTGCAGCCAGTTTTGTCGATGAATTGGCGTTTAACATTTGAAAGCGAGTATAAGTGAATATTGTAAACGCTCCAACCAATATTATAAAACCGACTATTGTAAAAAATGTGGTTTTATTCTTTTTTATAATATTAATAAATTCAACAGCTTTATTTCCGTTTTTCATTTTAATCCTCTATTTTTGATAATATCAACCGCATTTTTCTGCATAACGTCAAAATATTTTAAATCCAGACCGGCATTAAAAAGAGTCTTCTCTATTTTAGATTCATCCATTAAATCTTCGGGAGAATGAGAATCTGTATTGAAAACAAGTTTTGTACCGCATTCCAGCGCAAGAGCAGCAACTTCTTTGTTAGTTGCATTATGCCCGTTTCGCGTAGTTATTTCAAGACAGACATTGTTCTCTTTAGCCAACAAGACATCTTCTTTGCTTATATGTCCCGGATGTGCTAAAACGTCAATTCCCGCCTGAACGGCATAGTGATTTGTTTCTTCGGGAACAGTTTCCGCGACTGTCTGTCCGTGAACGACAATAATCTCAGCGCCAAGAAGACGGCATTTTGATGCCATTTCCTTAATCAATTTAGGAGGAACATAAGTAATTTCAACTCCGGTTATTACATGTATATCATAACTGCTCCGTAATATACCGGCGACTTTCAAGATTCTAGGAATAACATAATCATAAGTTGAATAATCTACGTGGTCAGTAAGAGCAATCGTCTTATATCCTTTATATTTTGCCCTGTAGACTAATTCACTCGGCAATAAAACGCCGTCAGAAAATAAAGTATGGGTATGCAAATCTATCATTAATATCCTCTATATAAAGTTTTTTAATTATACCAAATTAAAAGCATTTTTATTACTTTCTGATAACAGTGCCTTTAAGTTTTTTTATCCCGGCAACTCCGTCTATAATCAAAACTTCCTTCACTCCTTTTTCGACAGCTTGTTTGCAACTGTTTATTTTAGGAATCATTCCTCCGGTGATAACGTTCGTTTTTATAAGTTCAGAAATTTTCTGAATTCTTACTTCTTTTATAGTTTTTTTGTTTTCATCTAAAACTCCGGCTACATCCGTTAAAAAAATAAGTTTCGAAGCTTTAAAAGCAATTGCAATTTCTGTTGCAAGCGTATCGGCGTTCACATTGACAGAATTGAAGTTTTTATCAATTCCTACTGACGATAAAACAGGAAAAAAATCTTTTTTTATCAATATTTCCAAAAGTTTTTTATTAATCTTTACAGGATTTCCCACAAAGCCCAGCTCTTTTATGGTTTTGCATAGCGCAATAGAACCGTCCTTTGCGGAAATGCCTACCGCATTTACGCCGTTTTTAATAAGTTCTGCCGTCAGCATTTTATTGACTTTCCCGCTTAACGCCATTTCAACAACTTCAAGCGTTTGTTCATCAGTATATCTTAAGCCGTTAACAAATTTCGGTTCTATATTGAATTTTTGGAGAAGATTGTTTATTTCTGGACCGCCGCCGTGAACAAGGATTATATTTTCTTTTTTTGAAAGCGCCGCCAATTCTTTAATAAATTTTTTCTGTGCCTCTTTATTTTTTGTAAGACTTCCTCCAAACTTAACAATCACAGTATTTTTCATTTATTTGTTCTCCTCTGTTTGCTTCGCAGCGGAATAACCGCACATTTTTTTAAAATCACAAAAGCCGCACTTTGAAGTATCGGGAATAAATTCATTATTGTTTATTTTTTTTGCCGTATCCAGAGAGAGATCAATAGCACGGCTTATCTTATCGTCATTTCTTGCCGTATATATTTTTTTATTATGTGATAAAAAATATATAGCTATTTTTTCAGGAATAAAGCCTAACGCCTTCTTACATGCAAAACAGTACAGACTCAGCTGCAAATCGTTATCGACAGATTCCTGATCCCATATTTCTTTGTGAGTCTTATAATCTACAAGTTCTCTGGTACCGTCTTCGTTTTCATCTATTCTGTCAATTATTCCTATAAAAGGATATTCTCCTATTTCAGTTTGAAAACTTTTTTCCGTCAAAATATTTTTTGCTCTGTATTGTCCGTATGTCCGCCAATAGTCTTTTAATATTTCATTGGCTCTCAGATAATTCACGTATACTTCCTGGGGAGTTTCATAACCTGAACTTTCCCAGCACAAATTCAAACTGTCAATAAGAGCTTCACATGAATTTAAAGAGTTTTTATAAAAATGATCAAGCGTTTTATGTATTGAATTCCCGAAAGAAATACCTGCATTTAAAGGTATGTACTTGTTCTCGATATATATTAACCTGTATTTTTCCGGACAAAATAAGAATGTGTTAATCCTGGAATAACTGATTTTAAATGTATTATCTCTCACCTTTCAATCCTATAAAAATGAATTACCGTGTCACCGTACTTTTCAGTTCTGAAATTTGAAAGCCCGGCGACAGGACCGACAGGTTCTTTCATATGCCTTTGAGATATAACTATTCCGTCATCTTTTAAAACAGAGTAAAGAACTATATTTTTTAAAGTAGGATATGTGAGCGCCAAAGCATTTTTATCGCCGTCTTTATACGGAGGTCCTAAAAAAATTATGTCATATTTATTTTGAAACTTACGAAAGCCTTTTATCACATCACACTTAACAATATCCGCTTTATCCTCAAAACCTAACATATTTAAATTATATTTTACTAAAGATATCGATTTATCGCTTATTTCGGCAAAAACAACTCTTCCCGCTCCTCTTGATAAAGCTTCAATGCCTACAGAACCGACTCCTGCGTATAAATCTAAAAACAGACTGCCGCTAAGTTTAGGAGTAATTATGTCAAAAACGGACTTTTTCATCATACCCAACATAGGTCTGATGGAAGCATCATCTTTTGGAAGCGTTTTTAACTGTCTTCCTCTTGCTGTTCCGCCGATTATTTTTAACATAAACCAATCTCTAAAAAATATTTTTTAATATTTTACAAAAAAATGAGCTTTTTTTATAGTGATAACTATAAAAAACGAACAAGTCATATTCCGGCAATAGTTTTTATAAAAATTTTTATATTATTATGGAAAGCTTGAAGATATTAATTGAAATAAAAAATGGAGCTAAGGGGGATTGAACCCCTGACCTCTTGCATGCCATGCAAGCGCTCTCCCAGCTGAGCTATAGCCCCGATATAAACATTAAAGCAAAATCAATTTTATAAGTATATAAATTTTAACTATTTTTTGTCAAATAAATTCATATAATAAAATTCACGATCCCGAAAAAATCAGGATCGTGAATTTTAAAATTATTCTTCTAGTTGTTTGCCAATACCTTTATCGATTCTCTTGCTATCATGAGCTCTTCATTTGTCGGTATAACCATAACTTTTATTTTTGAATCAGCAGTAGAAATAAATCTTTCTTCGCTGCTAGGCATATTATTAACTTCCACATCTATTTTTATACCCAGATTATCAAGTCCTTCACATGATTTTTCTCTTACTGTAGGAGAATTTTCTCCTATTCCGGCCGTAAACACTATTGCGTCAACGTGATTTAAAATTCCGTAATACATACAAATATATTTTTTTGCACTGTAACACAACATATCGAATGCCAATTTTGCTCTTTTATTTCCGGCCTGGATTGCTTTAACAATTGTTCTCATATCTCCTGACAATCCTGAAATACCTAGCAAACCGCTTTGTTTATTCAATAAATTATTCATTTCTTCAGATGTTATTTTAGGATTTTTAGACATTATATGGACTAACACGGCAGGATCAATATCTCCGCATCTTGTGCCCATAACAAGTCCGGCAAGAGGAGTAAAGCCCATAGACGTATCTATAACTTTGCCGTTCTTTATAGCCGTAATACTGCTGCCGTTTCCCAAATGGCACGTAATAATATTTAATTCTTCAACCTTTTTGCCAAGCATTCCGGCTGCTCTCTGCATAACATATTTATGAGACGTTCCGTGCATACCGTATCTTCTCACATGGTCTCTTTCATAATATTCATAAGGAACTGCATACATATATGCATAGTCAGGCATTGTCTGATGAAAAGCAGTGTCAAAAACCAAAACCGAAGGAATTCCCGGCAGCATTTTTTCAACGGCTTCGATACCTGAATAATGATGCGGAGTATGAAGAGGAGCTATGGAAAAACATTCTTTTAATCCGGCTTTAACGTCTTCATTTACAAGAACTGACTCAGAGAATTTGTCTCCTCCGTGAACTATCCTATGTCCTATCACTGATATTTCATCTATATTTTTTATGCTTCCAGTTTCAGGATTTAACAAATCTTTAATTATAAGCTCAACAGCCTGAAAATGATTTTCAACTTTACACAAGCTCTTAATCTCTTCAGTGCCGAGAGTCTGCCTTTTGTAGTATGCTTCAGGCAACCCGATACATTCTACAAGACCCCATGATATTTTCTTTTCTGTCGTCATAGAAAATAACGTATATTTTACAGATGATGAACCGCAGTTAACAACTAAAACTTTCATTTACTTTTCCTCTTATTTTTTATTTTTCAAATATTTCTTCTTCTTTAAAGAAAAAAGAGATTTCTTTTTCGGCATTTTCCAAAGAATCGGATGCGTGAACGGCATTAACTCTGCCGTCCGTGCCGAATAGATTCCTTATCGTACCGGCTTTTGCCTGCCTTGAATCCGTAGAGCCTATAATTTCTCTGACCTTTAAAACGGCATTATATCCGCGCCAGACGCAAATGATAATTTTGCCTGAAACCATAAATTCAACCAATGGTTTAAAAAAATCTTTTTCTTTGTGCACGGAATAAAATTTTTCCATAATTTCTTTTGCAGGGCTTATCATTTTTAATCCGACAAGTTCCAATTCATTACCGTAAAAAATTTTTATTATATCACCGGCACATTTTTTCGCAACGGCATCAGGTTTTATTATAACTAAAGTTTTTTCCATTCTATTTCAACTTATCTATTATAGCCTGACCCATTTCTTTTGTTCCGGCATTTCCGCCGAGATCGTAGGTAACCTGTTTCTTTTCTTCTATAACTTCCGACACAGCCTTTTCAAGTCTGCTTGCCGCTTCAGTTTCACCCAAATAATCAAGCATAAGCTTTCCGGAAAGAATAAGCGCCGTAGGGTTAACTTTATTCAACCCTTTATATTTCGGCGCAGAACCGTGAACTGCTTCAAAAACAGCACAGTCGTTGCCAAGGTTTGCTCCGGGAGCAACTCCTAATCCGCCGACAAGACCGGCACATAAATCCGATAGAATATCTCCATACAAATTAGGCAGGGCTATGACATCGTAAAGTTCAGGTTTTTGAACTAACTGCATACACATATTATCTATCAGCCTTTCTTCATATTCAATTTTACCTTCGTACTCTTTTGCAACTTCCCTTGCAACTCTGTAAAAAAGCCCGTCGGTGCATTTCATAATATTGGCTTTGGACACTGCCGTAACTTTTTTTCTGCCATTCTTAACAGCATAATCGAAAGCAAATTCTACTATTCTTTTGCATCCGAAAACAGAAAACGGCTTAATGGAAATAGCCGATTCTTTTCTGATTTTACCTTTAGAAATATCAATAATTTGATTTGCTTCGGATGAATTTTCAGGAAATTCAACGCCTGCATATAAATCCTCTGTGTTTTCCCTTACTACAACCAAATCAATATTGTTATATTTTGATTTTACTCCGGCATATGTTTTGCAAGGTCTTAAACATGAATACAAATCCAATTCTTTTCTTATTGCGACATTAACCGAACGGAAACCTGTTCCTATAGGTGTTGTTATCGGACCCTTCAAAGCTATTTTGTTTTTTGCTATTGATTTTAAAGTCGATTCAGGCAAAGGAGTTCCTTCCTTCTCCATAATATCAACACCGGCATGCGCAATTTCCCAATCAATTTTTACTCCGGTCGCTTCAATAACTTTTGCTGTCACTTCAGCAAGTTCCGGACCTGTTCCGTCTCCGGGGACAAGCGTAATCTTGTAAGCCATTTCAAATTCTCCTTATTTTTTTATGTTAAACTGTTCAAATTTCTTTATAGACCATTTATGTAAAAGATATTTACCCAATATGCTTAATATTCCCAGTCCGTATTGAACGCTTCTTTTAAAATTAATAGATGACGCCTCGTCAAAATATTTTGCGCTTACAGGGATTTCTCCTATTCTGAATCCTGCTAAAGCAATCTGTACTATTATGTGCTGGTCAAAGACAAAATCATCGGAATTTTTTTCAAAATCAATAGTTTCCAAAACTTTTTTTGAAAAAGCCCTGTATCCTGTATGATATTCGCCTAAATTTAAGCCTAATACGACATTTTCAGTAATTGTAAGGCACCTGTTAAAAAAATATTTGTAAAACGGCATACCGCCTTTCAGAGCTTCTCTTCTTGTTCTTATTCGGTTAGCCATCATAACATCGCAGATATCATTTTCAATCAACCCTGCTAAAAAAGGAACAAGCCGAGGATCATACTGATAATCAGGATGAAGCATAACAATAACATCCGCCCCCATCTCCAAAGCGGTTTTATAACAAGTCTTTTGATTTGCCCCGTAACCGAGATTTTTATCGTGTTTAATAACTTTCAAACCCAATTCTCTTGCTTTTTTTACCGTATCATCGTTAGAATTATCATCTACAAGCAAAATATCGCTGTATGAACCAGAAGGTATAGAATCCAATGTTTGTTTCAGGGTCTTTGAAGCATTATATGCGGGCATAACTACAATTACTTTACTTTTCATTTCTTTTATCAACCTCGCTATTGTCTTCTATTGTTGCAAATTTAAACAAATCAATAAATGATAATTTCTCTTTTATAATACCTATTATCCCCAGCAAATATATCGCCATCATATCTGCAAAATGTAATGACGCTATACACGCAAAAGCAGTGCTTTTTTCCACTCCGAAAATACCTAGAGCTATTATCCCCATAAATTCTATTGCTCCTATAAAACCGGGAGCCGTAGGAATTATGACGCCCATTCCTATCACAATAATAACAAAAATGCTTTCCATTAAAGAAACTTGAACTCCGAAAGCTGAAAAAAATAACTGATATGAATACGCTTCTACAAACCACACTATTAAAGATGTGATAAAAACGTATAACACCAGCCTGAAATTTTGAAAAAACTTAAGACCGGTTGCAAATTTTACAAATAATGATTTCAGTATTTCTGATATTTTTACGGGAAGGTGCAGCTTATTTATAACTGTCAAAAATTTATCATTGCTTTTAGACATCAAAAATAAGACTACAAGCATCGAGCCGAAAATTACCGTACACAATAAAAATGAATTTTTAAGCCAAACTGGAATGTCGACAAAACAAGCTATCAAAAAAAAGCATATTATAAAAACTATTATATCCATAAGTCTTTCAACTACAACCGTTGCAAAAACTCCGCTTCTTGAAATCTGGAATCTTTCTCCCGCAACTTTTGCCCTTACAAATTCTCCGAGTCTCAAAGGGAGAATATTATTCATAAAAAAACCAAAAATTAAAAAATAAAAACTTCTCATAGGATGAAGTTTTTTTAAAGGAAGAAGCAAAAAATGCCATCTTATAGTTCTCACGACATATGAAAAAACAAAAACAACAAGAGCCATGGCAATCAGATAAAGATTTGCATTTTTTATTAAATCAAAAGATTGTCTGAAATTGATATTCCTTACGCTCAAATAAATTAGCACTATGCTTATAATACATCCGGCGATTATTTTAAAAAAATGTTTTTTTATGATACTCTCCTAAGAATTCTTAAGCCTTTGATAAGTTTCACGGATATAAGGATTAAACTTATCATATTTCAAAGCTTCTTCTATATATTTTATCGCATTTTCTTTATCATCATTATTCCAATATAAATAAGCAAGAGATTCTCTCAGCTGGCCGCCTGACTGATAAAGAGATATCGCCTTTTTATTAAAATCTATTGCCGCATTTATATATTGTCCGCCGTTTTTTCTGTCACGATCAAACAATGCGAAATTTGTATTTGAAAGCTGGTAATAATATTCAGGATTTTTCTTATCAAACTTTACAGCCTTTAAAAATGATTCTTCCGCCAGCTTGTATTGTTTTGAAACAGAAAAATCCAAGCCTTTTTTATAATAAACATTAGCTATTACCGGCTGAACTGCAAAAAACGCAAATGCCGCAAAAACAACGGTCAATAAATATGTATTTACTCTTTCTTTTTTTAATTTTTCGGTGTTTACATGAAAAACCAGGCAAAAAACAATAAAAAACATCATCATATTCGCAGGTATAAAGAAACTGTAATCAACCATATTCACGATTAAAAAAGATGTTATGCTCAAAGCTGTAATTTTATAGAAGTATCCGTTTTCATTATTTTTAATTTCATATACGACTTTTTTGTAAAAAGTTGTCATAAGGTAAATAAATGATAACAAGCCGAAGATCCCAGTATCCGACAACAGCTGCATAAACAAATTATGAGCATACAATGTATTTAATACAAGCTCTGTCCTGAAAAATTTAAACAGTACAGAGTAATTTCCCAAACCTGCGCCAAAAAGAATATTTTCTTTAAAAATCAGATAAGCGGTTTTCCACCATATTAATCTTTCGGATAAACTGTTAAATCCGCTTTTCAAAATTGATATATATATTACTCCGGCCAATAAAAGAAATGAAAGAAGAAATATTAGCACCTTCACATATTTTTGTTTTTTATATTCAAGCAAAGAAACACACGTAATGATAATTGATACAAAAACCGCAATTCTTGATCTCGTTAAAAAAATGGCTAATAAAATAAAAACAGCGACTGATATATATACTTTTAAATTTTTATTATCCTTTATAAAAATGAACATCAACGGATAAACTAAAATTAAAAATCCGGCTATAACATTTATGTTTAATGCTACGGCTTCATAAAAGTTATCACCGTAAAAAAAGCCATGCGGATTTGTTATAAACCTAGAGAAAAGAATCATAGACAAAAATAATGCAATAAACATAGGAATATGCAATAAAGTTTTTTTTACGTTAATATGCAAAAAAGAAACATGAAATCCTGCCAACAAAGCCGATGACAAAATTATTATATAATCTCTGACATTTGTCTGATAATCTGCGCCGATATACGACACTAAAGAAACTGCTGTAAATAAAATTGCCGGCAAAACATATGAATTAACGCTTATTTTAAAATTATTTAAAATAAACAGCGCCGATAATAAAAGAAACAGCAATACAGCAATTTGAACGGTTATAGAAAAAGAAAATTTTGATATGACGGAAAGTATCATAATCAACGACAACATAATAGATATAAAACTAAATTGATTTTCTCTATCATTTTGCATTTAATTATCTACCTCAAATTTTGTAAGTGCGGGAAGAAATATTTCAGTAAAAACTGCTCTTCTAACATGAATATTGTTTGAATTATAACTGACGGCTTAGGCAAAAAAAGAACAAGCAGTGACGAAACGGCCAAATAAGGCCCGAAAGCTATTGCTTCCTTTTTTGATATTTTTTTGAAAACAATTAAGCTTATACCGACAATACTGCCTATAAGTGATGCCAAAAAAATAGCAAACAAAACTTTTTCCCATCCTATAAAAGTTCCTACTCCTGCCATGAGCTTTATATCTCCGCCGCCCATAGCATCTTTTTTAAATATCCATTTTCCTACAACAGCAATAACTACAAGAGACCCGCCTCCTGCTAAAAGTCCAAAAAAAGACTGAAGCACCCTCATAGAAACAGTATCGGCTAAAAAGTAATTAAAAAAACTTGTACCCAGTCCTAAAAGCACAAGAAACAATGAAAACTCATCCGGTATTATTTGAAATTCAAAATCTATTGCCGTAATAATAAGCAAAGAAAATGCAAATAAGCAAAAAGACGGGAGAATATAAGAAAACCCGTATAATGAATACATCAATAAAAACAGCAGCGCACAAACGATTTCAATTAACGGATATCTTACAGATATCTTATTACCGCAGTTACGGCACTTAGCTTTTAAAAAGATATAGCTTAACACCGGAATATTATCATACCACGATATTAAGCTTTTACATTTAGGACAAGTCGATCCCGGTTTGACAATTGACAAATCTCTGGGCATTCTGTATATACAAACATTTGCAAAGCTGCCAAAAACCAATCCGAATAAAGAAACCACAAATACTTCAAAAAACATATTATAAAATCCTTTTTAATACGTATTCCAAATTACGCCTTTACTGTCCTGATTATTGCAATCTATCCAAATTTCGCCCCACTGCCTTTCATTGCTGTCTTCGGCCTGATATGCCCATTTACCGGAATCACCGGTAGGCTCAGTCGTTATTTCGTTGCTGATATCATGATAAGGCGGACAATAAACTTCCGGAATAAACTTTATATACTTGCCGTTTTCAGAAGTCAATTCTTTAACAATATCTTTAGAAGGGAATTTGCCTTCATGGTCTCCATAATAAATAGCTATGGCATTTCTTAACGCCGTCAGATTTGCTCTTGTAGTAGCTTCATGCGACTTTCTTATAATATTTAAAAATTTAGGATATAAAACAATCGTAAGAATCAAGATTATAGCTATCGCTATTAAAACTTCAGTTAATGATAATCCTTCTTTATTAAACATAATTTATTCCCTCTTTTTTTTATCTTACTACGCTTTGTAAAAGCCTTACCAATTCATCTTTTCTGGAACTGTATTCTATAGCTTTTTGAGGCAATATCGATCCGTTTATAACGCCTTCAAAAAGAGACTGATTCATAGTCTGCATTCCGCTTTGCCTTCCTGTTTGTATGACAGAATATAATTGTTCCGTTTTCATTTCCCTTATGATGCTTCTTATGCTGTCTGTAACAATCATAACTTCAGAAGCCAAAACCATTCCCTTACCTGATATATGAGGTATAAGATTCTGTGAAAAAACAGCCTTTAATGCCAGCGACAGCTGAGATCTTATCTGCGCCTGCTGGTTGCCTGGAAAAACGTCAACCATTCTGTTTATAGAAGAAGAAGCATCCATAGTATGCAGTGTCGCAAAAACGAGATGCCCCGTTTCTGCCAATGTAATTGCCGCAGATATCGTTTCCAGATCTCTCATTTCACCTATAAGTATAACATCAGGGTCTTGTCTTAAAATATATTTTAAAGCCGTTGCAAAAGATTGTGTATCCGCGCCTATTTCTCTCTGGTTAACAATACATTTTTTATGTGCATGCAAATATTCTATAGGATCTTCAACAGTTATTATATGTCCGCATCTTCTTTCATTTATATAATCTATCATCGACGCGAGAGTTGTTGTCTTACCGGAGCCTGTTGCACCGGTAACCAAAACAAGCCCTTTAGGTAAATTAACTATGTCATATACTACTTTCGGAAGTCTTAACTCTTCAAAAGTAAAAGTTTTCTGCGGTATAAATCTGAAAGCGGCAGAGATTGATCCTCTCTGTTTAAATATATTTACTCTTACTCTTCCCATATTTTGTATAGGGAAAGATGCGTCTAATTCATTATCGTTTTCAAATTTTTCTATTTGCCTTTTCGATAAGATGGAATAAGCAAGTGCTTTTGCCATATCTGGAGTTAAAACTTCTTCGCCGAGTTTTTTTATCTCAGTGTCAAGCCTTATCATAGGAGGAAGTCCAACTGACAGATGTAAATCTGATGCTTTTTTTTCGGCTACCTCTAAAAGCAAATCTGTTAAGTTATACATATTCCTCTTTTAAATTATAAATTGTTCTTTATTTTGAATCTTTTATAAACTGCATCCGGAACAAAATTTTTAAAATCCCCGCCTAATCCTGCAATTTCTTTTACCATACTTGAAGATAAAAAAGTATATAATTGATCAGGCATCAAAAATATAGTCTCTATTTTTTGATTTAAAGTCCTGTTCATTAACGCCATTTGGAATTCATATTCAAAATCAGATAATGCTCTCAATCCCCTTATGACAATAAAACTATCAATATTGATTAGATAATCTGCCAGTAAACCGGAAAAAGAATCAACTTCTACATTTTTAATGGATGATACGGACTCTTTCATCATATCAACTCTTTCCTGTAAAGAAAACATATGGTGTTTATTGTAATTTTCAGTTATCGCAATTATTACCTTAGGGAAAATTTTAGATGCCCTTGCAATAATATCAAGATGCCCTTTTGTAGGCGGATCAAAACTGCCAGGATAAACAGCTGTTATTTTCGTGTTCATAATTTTTATTTTATATCAAATTTCAATCATTTTATCAAATAAACATTTTATGCATTTATATTGTTTTGTACTCAAGCAAAAACGTTTTTTTCTTACCGTAAAACCAATATTTTAAAAGGTTTAAATCTGCATTTTTTAATTCAAGAAATATCTTTTTATCTTTCAAAGTTTTCATAATAAATATGTCTTTGTATATTATATCATTATTGTCAGGACCGCTATAATTTTTAAAGAATTTATAAGCACTCCTTTTTAAAAAAACAATCAAGTTATTTTTTTCATTTACATAAGAAATTAAAATTTTACCGTCCGGCTTAAGCAATGACTTTAGAAAACAGTATATTTCATGCCTTTTTAGTTCACTGTCAACAATATTTAAAACTCTCGAACATATAATAAAATCATATTTTTGTTCGTTGTTTGAATTTTCAATATTCTTATAATCTATTTTCAACCCTTTCCTTATAAAGAACAAACTCTCTTCACAATAGCCGCCGCCAAAAGAGATATCGCAAATTTTCAAATCATTATTTAATAAATGTTCCATTAAAGATGTATTGATATTTACTATTTCATGCCAGTCTTCGCTTTTAGTCAAAAAAGATTGTCTTAAAACGATTAAACCGTCATCATGCAACGGCTGCTTTTCTATTGCAAAAAATAATTTTAATGCATTCTTTATTTTAAGATAACAATAAATTATAAAATTTATAGGCTGTAATATGAAATATATTAAAATACTTATATATTTTTGGCTTTTCTTAGTTAAAGAAATAACAAAATTTTTTTTAATTATCTCTTCCACAACCCCTATTATCTGATGAGGGTAAACCTTGTTCTTATCTGAATTAAAGTTATTATCTCCTTTCGTTCGGAAAGAAAGTCCTCCGTCTTCATTGAAAATTTTTATGACTCGGTGTACAGTCGGAACTTGAGAAGTATCGCTGTCTGCATAAAACGCAATAAGAGAGTATTTCTTTATTTTTTTGCATTCTTTTTTTTTGCAGATAATCTTATCGTTTTTGCTTATAAGAGGATACATGCTGTCGCTTATAACAGTATATTTAAAAATATTAGATTCTTCTATAAGCTGTTTCGCAATATCTGCGTATTTTTTTTGATTCATCTTTAATTCTATTTCATAATTTTTCATTATTAACAGGCATGCAGCGTCTTATTAAAAAAAGTTGTTAACAATATAAAAGAACTCAACGGCATTATTGCCAATAATATTTTGCATAAACACAGCGGATAAAAGCATATCTTTTGCCGAACAAATATAATTATTTTGTCTTGTTATCCGTCTGCCTTATTTCAACTCTTCTGATTTTACCGCTTATTGTTTTAGGCAATTCATCAACAAATTCTATTATTCTAGGATATTTATAAGGAGCCGTGACTTTTTTCACATGGTTTTGTAATTCGACAGCCAAATCATGACTGGCCTTATAGCCTTTTGACAAAACAATTGTAGCTTTGACTATCTGACCTCTGTCAGGGTCAGGAACAGCCGTTATCGCGCATTCCAAAACAGAAGGGTGTTCAATCAAAGCGCTTTCTACTTCAAAAGGGCCTATTCTGTAGCCTGAACTTTTTATAATATCGTCGGCTCTGCCTACAAACCAAAAAAAACCGTCTTCATCTTTATAAGCCGTATCGCCTGTAAAGTACATATTGTCATGCCATACGGATTTTGTCAAAGCATCGTCCCTGTAATAACCGCAAAACATTCCTACCGGTTTACTGCCTGACATTCTGACAACTATTTGCCCAACTTCTCCTGTTTCACATGAATTGTATTCTTCATTTACAATATCCACATTATAACAAGGAGACGGTTTGCCTATCGAACCAGGTTTCGGAGTCATCATAGGAAAATTACATATTAAAGCTATCAATTCAGTCTGTCCGTAAGCTTCCATAAGTCTTAATCCCGTAAGTTCTTTCCATTTGTTGTAAACTTCCGGATTTAAAGGCTCACCGGCAACAGTACAGTATTTTAATCTGCTTAAATCATATTTTAACAAATCTTCCTTTATTAAATATCTGTAAACGGTAGGAGGAGCGCAAAACGATGTTACTCCGTATTTTGTAAGAACTTCTATAAGATTTTTCGGCATAAACTTATCAAAATCGTAGACAAATACGCTGCATCCGTGCAGCCATTGTCCGTAGAGTTTCCCCCAAGCAGCTTTTGCCCATCCGGTATCAGCTACCGTTAAATGCAAGCCGCCGTCAGCAAGATTCTGCCATGCAGAAGTAATAAGATGTCCTAAAGGATAAGTATAATCGTGCAGCACCATCTTTGGCATTCCTGTTGTCCCCGACGTAAAATATAACAAGAATTTATCTTCGTTTACCGTTGCGTCTTCTCCTTCCGGTCTTTTAAAAACATCAGGCTGCTTTTCCATCTCGGCTGTAAAATTATACCAGCCTTCGACTCCTCCATGTACTGAAACTTTATATTTTAAAGAAGGAGATTCGTGCTCGGCTTTATTTATTGTTTCAGGAACATTATCCGTAGCGACTGAAACTATCATTTTTATATCGGCCGCATTATTTCTGTAAACTATATCCTTTTCGGTAAGCAAATGGGTAGCCGGTATTGGAACGGCTCCTATTTTATGCAATGCTATAATTGCAAACCAAAACTCATATCTTCTTTTCAGAATAAGCATTACTGCGTCGCCTTTTTTAATTCCCAGAGACTTAAAAAAGTTTGCGGCCTTATTGCTGTACTTTTTTATATCTCCGAAAGTAAATATTCTTTCGTCTCCGTGCTCATTGCACCAAACAAGAGCTTTTTTATCAGGGTCTTTATCCGCTATCAAATCAACTACATCAAAACCAAAGTTAAAATTATCAGGAACATTTATCTTAAATTTTTCCAATAAATCTTCATATGACGAAAATGTTTTACAAACATATTTTTCACTAAGCATTATATTTTCCTCTTTTCGATTAAAAAATTACAGCCAAAAATTTCAATTGAACATTACCCAACGCAAGCATTGCGTGTTCATAACCGGAATCAAAATACACGGAATCTCCCGGATTTAAAATTATTTCTTTATCATTAAAAAAGAACTTCATCTGCCCTTCCAGTATATAATTAAACTCCTGACCGGCATGAGAATATTTGTTGACTGCTTTTCCTTCGTTTTCAGGTTCGACAGTAACTAAAAAAATTTCAGATTTCTTATGCATAAAATTGAACGCCAAATCCTGATACTTATACTCCTTTCTTCTGGCTATTGAAAGGCCTTTGTCTTTCCTGACTACTGAAAATCTTTGTAACTTAGGTTCTTCACCCGTAAGCAAAACTGTAAGCTCAACGTTGAATTTACCGGCTATTTCATAAAGGAAACTCACAGGAATATCGACATTGCCGCTTTCATACTCTATGTATTTTTCAACATTAATATTAAGTTTTTTCGCCATCGATTCAACAGAAATATCAGAAATTTCTCTCAATTCTTTTATTCGCTGCGCAATTTGTCTAATATTTTCAAGCATACCGCCTCCGTTTACGACAATAATATATCTGTTTCATTATATAAATTTTACATATAAAATACAAAAGACAAAAAAACACTTCCATACTATAAAAATATGCGTATTTTGCTCACAATAAAGAATGTTAAATTTATTTTAAAGTTTATAAAAACGCATCTTTTTAAAATATTTATATAAAAATGCCTAAAAAATTTCCGGTTTTTGTAATATATATACAAAAACCGGAAAACATAGAATTCGGATTAACCGTATTATATAAATTATTTTTTTGAATCGGCTTCTCTTATCGCAACTTTTCTTATCTTGCCGCTGATAGTCTTTGGGAGTTCGCTGACAAACTCTACGACTCTCGGATATTTATAAGGCGCCGTGACTTTTTTTACATGATTTTGAAGTTCAACAACCAAAGAGTCGCTTGGGCTGTATCCTTTTGACAAAACGACTGTAGCTTTAACTATCTGCCCTCTGTAAGCGTCGGGAACAGCAGTTATCGCACATTCCAATACCGCAGGATGCTCTATTAAAGCGCTTTCTACTTCAAAAGGACCTATTCTGTAACCGGAGCTTTTTATTACATCGTCGGCTCTGCCTACAAACCAAAAATATCCGTCCTCGTCTTTGTATACTACATCTCCGGTATAATAATAGCCGTTTTTCCATACTTCGGCCGTCTTATCAGGACTTTTGTAATACTCGCAGAACAACCCCAAAGGCTTGCCGTTTTTTACGTTTATTACAAGATTTCCTTCTTTTCCAGGCTCACATGAATTGCCGTCATCGTCGATAATATCGATATCATATACAGGCGAAGGTTTTCCCATAGAACCAGGTTTCGGTTTCATCCATACAAAATTCGCCACCATTACCGCACTTTCGCTTTGTCCGAAGCCTTCCATTATTTTATGTCCTGTAAGTTTTTCCCATTTATTAAAAACTTCAGGATTCAGAGCTTCTCCGGCCACTGAACAATATTTCAATCTTGAAAAATCGTATTTTGATAAGTCTTCTTTTATCAAATATCTGTACACAGTCGAAGGTCCGCAAAAAGAAGTCACATTATTGTTTGATATAATATCAAGAACATCAGTAGGCTCAAACTTATCAAAATCATATACAAAAACAGCGCATCCCGATATCCATTGTCCGTAAATTTTACCCCAAGCAGCTTTTGCCCATCCTGTATCGGCCAATGTCAAATGAGCGCCGTTTTCTTCAACATTCTGCCAAAATTTTGCCGTGGTTATATGCCCTAAAGGATACGTAAAATCATGCAGCGCCATTTTAGGCATGCTGGTTGTTCCTGAAGTGAAATATATTAAAAATTTATCGTCATTTTTTGTAGCATCTTCGCCTTGCGGTCTCTCAAAAATATCAGATTGTTTTTCTATGCCTGACGTAAAATCATGCCATCCTTCGGCAGAACCGTTAACTGAAACTTTATATTTCAGCATTGGAGATTCTTTCTGGGCATTATTTATTCTTTCAATTAAATCATCTTCACAGACGGATATTATCATTTTAACGTCTGCCGCATTATTTCTGTAAACAATATCTTTTTCCATAAGCAAATGAGTCGCAGGAATTACAACGGCTCCTATTTTATGCAATGCGACAACGCTGATCCAATATTCATATCTTCTTTTTAAAATAAGCATAACAAAGTCGCCTTTTTTAATACCTAAAGACTTAAAAAAATTTGCGGCTTTATTGCTTTGTTTTTTCATATCTTCGAATGTAAATGTTCTATGCTCGCCTTTATCGTTGCACCAGACCAAACACTTTTTGGCAGGTTCTTCCTGTGCAGTCGCATCAACAATATCAAATCCGAAATTAAAATTTTCAGGAACTTTTACTTTATAGTTCTCCGAGAAATCCTCATATGAGGAAAATTTGGATTTTACAAATCTGTCCAATATCATTTTAAAACCCTCTTAGATTAAAGTACAACTGCTATTATTTTTGCAGTCTTTCCGTCAACCGAAGTCATATAATGTTTACATTTTGAATCAAAATAAAGACTGTCCCCTTCTTCCAAGAGAATTTCTTTATCGTCTATATGAACTTTTAACGATCCCTCTAAAACATAGTTAAATTCATGCCCGTCATGTGAATTAGGCTGTAAATCGTTATCGTTAGTTCTGTCTTTTACGGTTACAAGAAATATTTGAGCCTTCTTATTGGTAAATCCGTATGCTATATCCTGATAATCGTATTCTTTTCTTCTTTCTACCGAAATACCTTTCCCTTTCTTTACAACGCTGTATCTGCTCAGGTGAGGCACTCGCCCTGTTATAAGAGTGATAAATTCGACATTGAATTTCTCTGCTATTTTTTTCAAGACGCCTATAGGAATATCTGATTCTCCGTTTTCGTACTGCTGGTACAAACTCTGATTTATTCCTAAATCTCTGGCTAAAGTTTCAAGAGAAATATTATATATATCTCTTAAATCTTTAATTCTCATAGCAATATCTTTTATATCATCATTCATGCGCCGCTCCTTAACAAATTATAAAAATATCAGATTAAGGCAGGATTCAATCTTTTCCTGAAATTTCCATCTGTTTGAAAAAGTCTTTGTTTGATTTTGAAGCTTTCAGCCTTTTTGTTAATTCTTCCATAACTTCTATGGAATTCATAGTGCTGAAAAGATTTCTCATTATCCATATTTTATTTTTTTCATCTTCATTTAAAAGCATTTCTTCTTTTCTTGTTCCTGATCTTAACAAATCTATAGCAGGATAGACTCTTCTGTCGGCAAGTTTTCTGTCCAAATAAACTTCACAATTGCCTGTTCCCTTAAATTCTTCAAATATAACATCATCCATTCTGCTTCCGGTTTCTATAAGAGCCGTAGCGATAATAGTTAAGCTGCCGCCCTCTTCTATATTTCTTGCGGCGCCGAAAAATCTTTTCGGCCTTTGCAAAGCGTTAGAATCAAGTCCTCCTGATAACACTCTTCCGCTTGAAGGAATTGTAGTATTATACGCTCTGGCAAGCCTTGTAATGGAATCCAATAAAATTACGACATCTTTCCCGTGTTCAACCATTCTTTTTGCTTTTTCCAAAACCATTTCCGCAACCTGTATATGTCTGTCGGCAGGTTCGTCAAATGTCGATGAAACAACTTCTCCTTTTACGGACCTCTGCATATCGGTAACTTCTTCAGGTCTTTCATCTATAAGCAAAACCATAAGAACTATTTCAGGGTTATTTTCTGTAATGGCATTTGCTATCTTCTGCAGCAATACGGTTTTACCGGTTCTCGGAGGCGCATTCAGCAAAACTCTCTGCCCTTTTCCTATAGGGATAAACATGTCTATAATTCTTGTTGAAATTTCATTAGTTTTTGTTTCCAAAACAAGTTTTTCATCAGGATATAGAGGAGTCAAATTATCAAACAAAGGTCTTTCTCTTATGTTATCTAAATTTTCTTCGCCGTTTATAGAAACGACTTTTAACAATGCGAAATATTTTTCATGATTTTGAGGAGGTCTTACATAACCGCCTACAGTATCGCCTTTTCTAAGCGCAAACTTTTTGATTTGAGGAGGCGCAATATATATATCGTCAGGACCTGACAAATAATTATAATCTGTTGATCTAAGGAATCCGAAACCGTCATGTTTTATTTCTAAAACACCTTCATCGTATACCTGTCCTTTTTCTTTCATCTGAGCTTCAAGAATTTTTGCAATTAGCTCCTGCTTTCTTAAACCCGTAATAGTTTCCAGATTTACTTCTTTTGCGATTTTAGTAAGCTCAGCCATTGTTTTTTTGGACAACACAGTTAAGTCCATAGATTCAGACATCCAACCCTCCCTGACATTTAATATCATTACAGTATTTTAAATTATATTTGTGTGATTTATTGTTTTTGATTTGCATAAATAATGAATTGTTATGTTGCTTTACGTCTAAATTTTTATAAAATTTTTTCTCTTTGTTTTGATTTATTTTGCGGAAAATTTTGTTTGATTTTTTAAAATTATATACTTTTTATTATTTCATGTCAATTAAAAAAAAGCAATATTTAATCACTGTTAATATGTTTAAGCGCATTTTTGGCTCTTGTATGGTTTGGGTTTAATCTCAATGTAAGTTCCCACATTCTTTCCGCTTCAAAATATTTCCCTTTAGCATAAAGGACAAGTCCTTCTTTATATTTTTCATCAGCCATTTTCTCATCAATTTCCGCATATTCGGCAGGCGCAGTCTGGCAGATTGAATTCTTGTTTACGCTTTCTTTTTTTACAGACAATGATAATTCCTTAACGGCTCTGTCTATGTAATCTTTTGCCGAAGAATAATAATTAAGCGAAGCGGCATATCTTGAAGTTTTAACAAAAAGCTGCAATTTTTCCATTTGTTTAATAGAAGATATCCACTGTTTTGCATTAAATTTATTAATGCCGTCATGAAGCATCTGGGAAGCCTGCGCTTCAAACTCTTTTCGTTGCTCTTCCATAATTGAATTATTTAATATTTTTTCAACCTTTTGGTAGTATTCTTTTATTTCTTTATTTTGATTATCAAACTGCAGATACTTCATCCATTCTTTCAAACATTGAGAATAATTTGCAGAATAATAATTGGTGTATCCTGCAGCATAAGAATAAACATCAAAATCGCTTGTTAAAGTTGAAACAGAATTATCTTTCATATCCTTTCTGATTTTCTTATAAAAAAATAAAGGTGATTCATAATTCGGATAATCCAGAATTATTTTTTGCAGCAAATCTGTTGCATAAAGATATTGTTTTTTTGAATAAAATTTTTTAGCTTTATCAAATAATTCCTCAGCTTGTTTTTGAGAGATTCTGTCTTCCGTAAGCGCATTTTTTGCCTCTACAGAAAGGATATTCTCTTTTTTTTGTTTCTTATTCCATTTATATGTTAAAGAAAATCTGTTAATCAAATCTATTTCGTTAAAATCGGCTGAATAATTAACTGAAAGGCTGGAAATATTCAACCCGAGACCTGCTGTAATATGATCGGGGTAATAACCGCATCTCACCGCATATCTGTCCGCAAATTTATATTCCGCACCGGTAAAAAATTCGTTATAAGAATCTTCATTTTTCAAATCAAAAGAGAAAGATAAAGTATCATGACTGTCAAAATGGAACCTTGTAGGTATTGCGACTAATGAACTTAATATAAAAATCTTTTGAAAATCTTCCCTGTATTTATCAAGTTTGATTCCTGTTCCTGTAATATTTTGAGCCGATATGCCAAAACCTAAAGTTATCTGTGTATAGGTAACATCAACATTATTAAAAAATTTTGACAAAGAAAAATCTAAAGATGTTCCCGCATCACTCTTCTCGTATAAATCAAAAGATATATATTTCACGTTAAAACCTACTGCAGTGTCTATCGGTCTAATTAAAGACGACAACCCGAAAATATATGCCCATTGGTTTGTAGAAACCGTTTTGGCTTTATCAAAAGGGTCTTTTCTCAATTCAATATCACCGCTTGATAAATTTATAAAAGAAAATCCGGCAGCGAGATTTTCAAACAAAAAAAAGCTTGCCGAAGCGGAATTATATGATGTACCGTCAAACAAATTATATCTGGACAGAGAAACTGTATTGTAATTAAAAAAAGAAAGAAGCGAACTGTTGTAATATATTATTGCAGGGTCGTTGAGATTGTTCAGTACAGTTTCTCCCTGAGAAAAAGAAGAAACAGAAGGCCCGTGAGAGAGAAAATTTTTCCTTTTCCCTTCGGCATCAATCTCTCTGGATATAAACAATCCGAATAATACAATACCTATTATTTTATAATTAATAACCTGCACCTTTCCGTTTTTGTTTGTCCGGCAAACTTCTTTTTTACAATGCAAAGATATGTTCCGTTATACAATATATTACCGTAATCATCTCTGCCGTCATATACTATTTCATTGCTTCCTTTCGGCAGATTATCTGCCGAAATATGATAGATTTTATCTCCGTATTCGGAATATATATCCATCTGCGCAGAACCTGTTTCCGGCATTTCAAAAAAAATTCTTGTTTTTTCGCCTGCTTGAGGATTGAAAGGATTTGGAGCATTATACACTCTTGCAATTTCACCGAGAGTGACAAACACATAAATCTGAGGATTTAACATTGTTGCTCCGTATTGGTTCTGAACATCAACTTTCCAGTAATATCTTGTTCTCGGAGATAATAAATTTGCTGTATAAACGTTTTCAGTAGACAAATCTAAAGATTGCATTGAATTAATTTCAGTACCTATATATAAAATATATCTTAATATGTCGCTGTCAACTCCTTTAGATGCAGACCAATTAAACCTTACATTGACATTCTGATTTCCTTTTTCATCTTGTAAATTAGTATTTAGATTAATAAAAGAATGAGGCCTTTCCGTTACAACAAAAGTTTTTGTATCAGAAGTATACACTCCCGGATAATAGTCATTATCCGCTACTACAAAATAATCGTATACTCCGTAATCAAGCGTTATATCCGCATTAAAAAAATTTGAATTAACTCTGTTCAAAATAATTTCCGTCCATGAATCTGACGAAGAACCTTTTCTGTAGTATATTTTAGGGTATCCGTCGGAGATATCATTATTATAAGCGTCTGCATATGACGCTTCGATTTTAACGCTGCCTTCACTTTTTATAAATATAAAATCTTTAATATTTTCAGGAGAGATTAAGCGGTTTTCAGTATCAGGAACATAGTCCAATTCCGAAAAACAATTCGGTTCCAAAGTTATCAAGTCTTCAGGTAAAGTTCCGTTATAATAAATTACTTGAGGACTCATATAATTTATATAAGAGTCTAAATTTATCCATTGAGATTTTTGGGAGAACTGCGACAGATTTGAAACTAAATAAACACTTTGATCCGAATACGTCAAATAAACTGCATAAACAGCCGGATGAAAAAACAAAAAGAATGAAATCAGAAGAAAATATCTCATATCATTTTAGTAATTTTATCGTAATTAAAAGAGACAGGTTTTTATTTTTTTAAAATAGCCAACAGTTCGGAAATTTCTTCTTTTATTTCAGATATTTTTTTTGAATCTGATGCGGCAGAAGATTCTTCATGAAGACTAACTGTTTTTTTTCTTCTGTCTCCGTTTAAGTACTTTTTAACTCCTTCTATAGTAAATTTTTGTTTATATAACAGTTCTTTTATTTTATTTATCAATTCGACGTCTGAAGATGAATATTTCCTTAAACCGGAATGTCTTTCAGGTTTAAGCAGTTTAAACTCTCTTTCCCAATATCTTAACGTGTACGCCGGGACTTGAGTAATTTTTGAGATTTCGCCGATTGTCAAATATTTCTTTTCAATATTTAGCATAAATACCTGCGGTGATTTACTGTTGACTGAACATGTCTTTAGATTGTTTAAATCTTATTTTTTTCTTTGGCGGAATCATTAAAGACTCGCCCGTTTTTGGATTTCTTCCTTTTTTTGTTTCAGTCGTAACTAGATTAAAACTGCCAAAACCTGTAATAACAACTTTTTCTCCGTTTCTTATTGAAGAAACTATTTCATCAAACAACGCATTGACAATGGTATTCGCATCTTTCTTAGAAGGCAAAATATTAGAAATTTTTTCCACTAAATCATTTTTTGTCATTTTATACCTCTTTTCACTCAGACTTTGGAGTTCTTGTCATTAAATCATAAACAGCCTGTTTTGGATTTTTATTTTTAAACAATACTTCATAGACCTCGTTTATTATAGGCAGCTCTATGTTTAATTTTTTACCGAGTTCATAAGCGCTTATTGACGTTTTTACTCCTTCGGCAACCATTTGCAGTTCTCTTTCAGCCTGATGCAGCGTTTTCCCGCGGGCTATCATTTCGCCTAAATTCCTGTTTCTTGAATGTTTTGAAAAGCAAGTAACCATTAAATCGCCTACTCCGGAAAGACCGTAAAAAGTCTGCTCTTTCCCTCCCAAAGCGACACCCAACCGCACAAGTTCTTTCAATCCTCTTGAAACTATCGCCGCTTTCGTATTATCACCGAAAGATAAACCGTCAACTATTCCTCCGGCGACAGCGAAAACATTTTTTAAAGAAGCTCCCAATTCAACTCCGACTATGTCTTTTTGTGTGTAAACTCTGAAATAATCATTCATGAACAAATCTCTGCATTTTTTTGCATTTTCTTCATTCATGGAAGCAGATATAACAACTGTAGGTATTTTTTTTGATACTTCTTCGGCATGGCTAGGACCTGATAACGCTACAATTTTATCTTTTGTTTCAGGGAAAATTTCTTCTATAATCTCAGAAACTCTCAGCAACGTTTCAGTTTCAATTCCTTTAGTAGCGCTCATTATTAATTTATCAGATATATTTATACCGAGATTTTTTATCGCTGTAACCGTTGATCTTAAGAAATGAGACGGAACTACAAATAATACGGAATCAGAATCATTTATCATTTTCAAATTGCTTGAAATTTTTATACTGCCGGGGATATTTGCTCCGCCGATAAAAGGGATTAACCTTTCAGAATTTAATTTATCTGCGACATTTTTATCAAATTCCCACAAAGAAACATCATGTCCGTTATCGGCTAATAAACAAGCCAATGTCGTTCCCCATGACCCTGCTCCTAAAACAGTTATTTTCATATTTACCCTCTTTAAATGTTAATCGGCATTTTTTTTGGCAGAAATTTTACTTTCAGTGCCTTTTATAATTCTTTTAATATTACCCGCATGTCTTATCACAACCAATACGGCAACTAAACACGCAAACAAAATAATCGTATCAGGATAATGAAATAATGCCAGACACAGCGGCAGTATAATCGCAGCGGTTATAGATGAAAGAGCCACATATTTTGACAAAAATAAAACCAAAGCAAAAACGGCAAAACATATTAAAGTTACGACAGGGGCAAAAGCAATAAAAATACCGCATCCTGTTGCAACGCCTTTCCCGCCTTTAAATTTAAGGAATATTGTAAATATATGCCCAAGAATAGTAACTAAAGCAACGGCTAAAATAAAATACACTGACTGATTAACAATAAATGCAAAATATACCGGGATAAAACCTTTAAGCGCATCAAATAAAAATGTTAAAACTCCCAGAGGTTTGCTTACCTCTCTAAAAACATTTGTCGCACCGGGATTTCCGGAACCGCATTTTCTTATGTCGATTTTTTTAAACAGTTTAGCAATAATATAAGCAAACGGAATTGATCCGCAAAGATAAGAACAAATTAAGTAAACAATAATATCCATTTAAAGCACCATATCCTTTGATTCGCTTTTTGCGAACTGCCTGAATTTCAATATTATAGGAGTTCCTTTAAAAGAAAATCTCTCTCTCAGGCTGTTTTCCAAATATCTCCTGTAGGAAAAATGCAGTAATTCCAAGTCATTGACTGAAAACCTGAATGTAGGCGGTTTTGAAATCAATTGTTCGGCTTCTTTTATTTTTAATATTTTTCCTTTTCTCGTATACGGCGTTTTTGCTACGGCATGTCTTATTACGTCATTTAACTCTTCTTGCGTTACAAGCTTAGAATACTCTTTGTAGATTAAAGGCGCTAATCTGAAAATTCTGTCTATCCTTTGGCCTGTCTTAGCGGATATAAATACAATATCAGCCCAATTTAAGAACTTTAATTTTTCTTCCAATTGATTTTGAAAAAGTTTTACTTTTTCTTCTTTATCTTCTATCAAATCCCATTTATTTACAGCTATAATGCAAGGTTTTTTCTTCTCGATGATTATTCCGGCTATTTTTGCTTCCGTTTCTCCTATTCCCTGAGAAGCATCCGCCACCAAAACAGCGATGTCCGCTTCATCTAAAGCGTAATTTGTGCTTAAATTTGACAAATATTCCATATCGTCTTTTGTTTTATTGCCTCTGTGCAAGCCGGCAGTATCTATAAGCAAATAATCAGTATCATTATATGTCGCATGCACAGTCAAAGAATCTCTGGTCGTACCGGGAGTGTTATGGACAATACATCTTTCTTCTTTGACAATTGCATTTACAAGTGACGATTTGCCGACATTAGGTTTCCCGACAAAAATAATTTTCAAAACTTCTTCCTGAACTTCTTCAACATCGCTGTCACCTATAAGACCGCAAATCGATTCCAACAATTCGACCATATTTCTTCCGTGCGTGGAAGAAACTGGTATTACCAAGTCAAAACCTAACTTATAAAATTCATAAACTTTAACTTCTTCGGCAAATGTATCTATTTTGTTTATAACTAAAATTACAGGTTTTTGGCTTGCCCTTACAGATTTTGCAATAATAGGATCAAAAGGATGTATTCCTTCTTTACCGTCTACAACAAAAAGAATTATATCGCTGCTTTGAACAGCCATATCCAATTGCTGGCTCATTGCATGAGAGAATTCGGATACATTACTGCTCCATCCGGCAGTATCGGTTACAATAAAATTTTTGTCTTTCCATTTTATGGCAAAATCATTTCTGTCTCTTGTAGTTCCCGGAGTATCATGAATGATTGCTTTTTTTCTGCCTATAAATCTGTTAAACAGCGTTGATTTTCCTACATTTGGTCTTCCGACTATAGCAATTTTTTTATACATTATAAGGTTTTTACTCCCAATCTTTAAATTAAACACAAAGCTAAAAGGACAGACTCGTATCAAAAATCTACTTAATGACAGCCGTTATATTCCTTTTGTATTAGCCAAATTGAGCACTTGTATTTTTTTGGACTTTAAATTTTATAATATTTCACATTGTTTGACAATAAAACAACTTACTGTCTTTGTTTTAATTCTTTGTATATAAATTTTATATTTTTTTTCAAATCAGAAAGCGTAGAAGAATTATCTATGGTAATATCCGCCATTTTCATTTTATCTTCAATCGGCATCTGCAAAGCTATTCTTTTTACGGCTTCGTCTTTTGATATTTTATCCCTTCTGACAAGTCTTTTTAACTGGAGGCGGTAATCTGCGTAAATAACAATAATTTTATCGCAAATTCTGTCCAGTCCCACTTCAAACAACAAAGGTGCATCGACTACTATATCGACAAGTTTATATTTTCTTGCAATTATTTCGTTTATTTTTTTTATTATATGGGGATGGAGAATTCTCTCTAAATCTTTCTTGGACTGTTTATCGTTAAAAATAATACCGGCTAATTTTTTTCTGTTCAAATACCCCTGCGACGTCAGAACGTCTGTCCCGAAATTATCGACAATATCTTTTAAACTTTTGCTCCCTTTTGTTGTCAAAAGACCTGATATTTTATCGGCGTCTATAACATAGCATCCGAGTTCTTTAAAAACTTTAGATGATTGGCTTTTACCTGTTGCTATACTTCCTGTAAGACCTATTATCATTTCATATCCGCCCAATTTTCGCCTTTTTTAATATCAACCAAAAGCGGCACTTTTAAATTCATAGCATTTTCCATTTCATATTGTAGCATTTTAATAACAGCATTTTCTTCTTCCTGCGGAATTTCCAAAAGCAAATCATCGTGAACCTGAAGCAATATTTTTGCTTTCAAGCTTTTTTCTTTTATTTTTTTTGAGACATTTATCATGGCTATCTTAATAATATCCGCGGATGTTCCCTGTATAGGAGTATTCAATGCCATCCTCTCTCCAAAAGAAACTGTTTGCTTATTTGTCGAATTTATTTCGGGTATATATCTGATTCTTCCGGTTAATGTCTTTACATATCCGTTTCTTTTTGCTTCTTCTATAACGGATGACGTCCATTTTTTCACTCCGCCGTATCTCGTCAAATACATGTCTATATACGCTTTTGCCTGTTTTACGCTTATTGACAGCTGTTTTGATAATCCGAACGCCGAAATCCCGTAAACTATTCCGAAATTTATAGATTTCGCCGACATTCGCATCTCTTTTGTGACATCTTCTTGATTTTTTATATTAAAAACTTCCATAGCAGTTGCCGTGTGAATGTCTTCTCCGCTGTTAAAAGCGCTAATTAAAATTTTATCATCCGAAATATGAGCTAAAACTCTCAAATCTATTTGCGAATAATCTGCCGAAACAAATATTTTGCCGTCTGAGGCAATAAAAGCTTTGCGGAGTTGTCTGCCGTAATCAGTTCTGTTAGGAATATTCTGCAAATTAGGTTCTGATGATGAAAGCCTGCCGGTAGTAGTAACAGCCTGATTAAAAATCGTATGTATTCTTTCGCCTTCATATTTTATATATCTGCTCATCGAATCAATATATGTACTTTTAAGCTTCTGCAATTCTCTGTATTTTAAAATTTCTTTTGCAATATCATATTCAGTCAGTTCAGCAAGAACAGATTCATCGGTAGAATATCCGGTTTTTGTTTTTTTAACCGCCGGAATTTTTAATTTTTCGAACAATACTGACGATAACTGTTTAGGCGAGTTTATATTAAATTTTTCCTGAGCTAAATCATAAACTTTATTTTCGACGATGGATATTTCATTAACAATTTTACCGTCGAAATCTCTCAGAAAATTTTCATCTATTTTTATTCCGGTTTGTTCCATATCAAATAAAACGGATACTACAGGCATTTCAATATTAAAAAACAAATCAGTAAGTTTTTTATTATCCATTTCTTGAAGCAAAGTATCCGTTAAATGAAATAAAGCAATGCTTTTTGAACATGAATATTTTGACAAAGTTTCCTGATTCAAAGAATCAGCGCTGATTTTTTTCGCTCCTTTGCCGAATATGTCATCACTGCCGCTTATATGATAATTTAAAAATTTTTCTGCCGTATATTCTATTGTGTGTTCACTTGAAGGATCTATGCAGTAAGAAGCTATCATTGCATCAAAATAAATATTATTCAAATTAATATTTATCTTTTGCAGCATATGCTTTACAAATTTAAAATCATACCCGCTGAATTTAATTTTATCAGATTCCAGAACTACTTTAAAAACTTCGACAAAATCTTTCTGGTTTAACTGCTGTATTGTAAAATCATTATGATTGACAGGTATATAATAATTGTCGTCATTACCGTAACAAAAAGACACCCCTACTATAAAATCCTTTATAATATCATAGCCTGTTGTTTCAAAATTTACGGCTACTTCATTGCGTAATAACAATTTACGGCTAAGTTCTTTTGCCGTTTCAATATTGTTAACTATTTTTACATTATTCTCTATGAATATTTTCTTTTTTTCTTTTTCATGCTGAAAATTTTTGATTTCGCCGGCGGCAACAGATTGTTTGACAGATTCGCCGCTGTTTTTGCAAATAAAACTGTATAATTCGTATTTGGTTAAAAAGTCAGTTGCATTACAAAAAAGATTATCATTAAATTTTATATCGTCCATTGATACGTCCAAAGGAACATTAAGATCAAGCTGTACAAGTTTTTTGCTTAACAAGGCGCTTTCCGTACCGTTTTTTACTAATTCTGAAAGTTTACCCTTTATGGAATATGCGTTTGCTATAATATTTTCAATATTACCGTAAGTTTGGATAAGCTTTACTGCCGTTTTTTCTCCGATTCCTTTAATTCCTGAAACATTGTCGCAGGCATCTCCCATAAGCGCCAGCATATCTACTATCTGCTCAGGATATATCCCGTATTTTTCATAAACTTTATCCTTGTCAAACATAATATTTTTTGATTCATTCCATATATTTATATTTTCATTAACAAGCTGGAACAAATCTTTGTCCCCTGTAACAATTACCGCCTTTATATTTTTTGCTTCGGCTCTTTTTGCAAGAGTTCCTATTATGTCGTCAGCCTCATAACCGCTTTTTTCCAACAGGCACAGCTGCATAGCCTCTACAGCTTCTCTTGCTATCGGCATTTGTTTGATAAGATCCGTTTCTATTTCTTTTCTGTTTGCTTTATATTCAGGAGATAATGTATGTCTGAAATTTTTTGAAGGATGATCAAAACACACTGCCATATAATCAGGCTTTTTTTCATTTTTGATTTTATTTATTAATTTAATAAACCCGTACACTGCATTTGTAGGAATACCTTTAGACGTGGTAAGCGGTTTTATTGCATGATAAGCTCTGTGGATATAAGCGCTCGCATCTATTATATATAATACTTCCATTACAACCTCTTTATAAGCGTATTTGATAATTATATAAAGTTTACGGATAAAATACAAAAATATTGATATTCGGCAGAAACAGGCACAACATATCGGTATTTTTCAATTACTGGCTACAGCATATTGTGTTTTATTTGACAAATAAAAATTTAAAACTTATAATCATTTTGTCATAAAAAAGTAATTAAACTTACTGGTGCTTGAAAAAGCTTAATAGGAAATTTCGTGAAAATCGAAAACACTCCCGGTGCTGTAAAGGGAATCGAAAGACTTTCAACAAAACGTTGAAAAACCACTGCTTGTCTGTATAAAAGCGGGAAGGAAGTCTAGTAGGTATTTTTTGCCCTGAGTCAGAAGACCTGCCACTAAGAATATATGCAATTACAAGTTGTCGCGGAATAACTTGGATATATTGTTTGTGGAATTAAGAAAACCAGGGTGCATTCCACTATTTGTGAGTGAATAAACAAATAGGGGGATGTATGAGAAAGATAACGCCGGTTTTTGAAAATGTTACAAAAAGAGACGGAAAAACAGAGAAATTCAATGCCGAAAAAATAAAGTCGGCAATTTATAAAGCCGGCCTGGCGGCAGCTGAATTTGACGAGCAGGCTTCATTAAAATTAACATTTAAAGTAGTTAATATTCTCCAGCAGATTTTCAAGAAAAACAATCCATCGGTAGAAGAAATTCAGGACGTAGTTGAAGAAGTACTTTTAACATCTCCTTACAAAGCCTCCGCAAAAGCATATATTTTATACAGGGAACAACACTCAAAAATAAGAGATATCGTATCCAATTTCAACGTTGATTTAATTGACCAGTATCTTTCAAAAAAAGACTGGCAGGTAAATGAAAACAGCAATATGTCTTATTCTTTGCAGGGGCTTAACAACTACATTTCTTCCGAAATCAGCAAAATATACTGGCTCAATAAAATATACACTCCCCAAATAAAGAATGCCCATTCAGATGGTAATTTACACATACATGACTTAGGTATCCTCGGAGTATACTGCGTAGGATGGGATTTATATGATTTGCTGCTTACGGGGTTTAAAGGCGTCTCGGGAAAGGTTGAATCTGTCCCGGCACGGCATTTCAGGACAGCTTTAGGACAAATAGTAAATTTCTTTTACACATTACAAGGCGAAGCCGCAGGAGCTCAGGCTTTTTCAAGCTTTGACACGTTGCTGGCTCCTTTTATTGCTTATGACAAACTCCGGTATAAAGACGTAAAACAAGCTTTGCAGGAATTCTTGTTTAATTTAAACGTACCTACAAGAGTAGGCTTTCAGTCGCCTTTTACAAACCTTACATTTGACGTAAAGGTTCCTAAACATTATGCCGATGAAAATGTAGTTATCGGCGGAAAAATACTGGACAGTAAATATAAAGACTTCCAAAATGAAATGAATATGCTCAACGAAGCTTTTCTGGAAGTAATGTTGGAAGGCGATGCAAAAGGGAGAGTTTTTACATTCCCGATACCGACATATAATATAGGCAAAAATTTTGACTGGGACAATCATTCTTTAAAGCTGCTTTGGGAGATCACCGCGAAATACGGTATTCCTTATTTTGCAAATTTTATTAATTCTGAGATGGACCCTGATGACGCAAGAAGCATGTGCTGCAGGTTAAGAATAGATAACAGGGAACTCAGAAGGCGAGGAGGAGGATTATTCGGGGCGTCTCCTTTAACAGGTTCTATAGGCGTCGTAACTCTTAATATGCCCAGACTAGGATTTACTTCACAAAATGAAAAAGATTTTTTTGACAAACTCGAAAAACTCATGGATTTATCAAAAGAAAGTCTTGAATTAAAAAGAAAAATACTTGAAAAACTTACGGCTCAAAATCTTTATCCTTATATGAGCTATTATTTAAGAAATGTAAAAGAAAGATTTAACTGCTTTTGGAAAAATCATTTTTCAACTATCGGCATTGTCGGAATGAATGAATGCTGCTTAAATTTTCTTAAAAAAAATATAGCAAGCCGTGAAGGAAAAGATTTTTCGACAAAAGTTCTTAACTTCATGAGAGAAAAACTGGAAAAATATCAGCAGGAAACAGGAAATATTTACAATTTGGAAGCAACTCCCGCGGAAGGAACATCTTACAGACTGGCAAAAATAGACAAAAAGAAATATCCAGCTATTGTTTTTGCGAACATGGAAGCAGTAAAACAAAACAGACCTCCGTTTTATACAAATTCAACGCAGCTGCCTGTAAATTATACAAACGATTTATTTGAAGTTCTTGAATTGCAGCATGAAATACAAGCTCTCTATACAGGAGGAACTGTACAGCATATGTTTGTAGGAGAAAGAATAACCGACACATCAGCGCTTAAAGAATTTATTAAAAAAGCATTTACAAATTACAAACTGCCGTATATGTCAATTACCCCTACCTTCAGCGTCTGCCCTTCCTGCGGATATCAAAATGGAGAAGTAAAAACATGCCCGACATGCGGACAAACATGTGAAGTTTATTCGAGAGTTGTAGGTTACTTACGCCCCGTTTCACAGTGGAATGAAGGCAAACAGGAAGAGTATAAAATCAGAAAGGCGGTAAACATATGAGAATAGGCGGCTTTCAAAAATTTTCACTGATTGACTTCCCTCAAAAAACTTCAGCAATAATTTTTACGCAGGGATGCAATTTCAGATGTGAATATTGCCATAACCCTGAACTTGTATATCATAACTTGTTTAAAATACCAATTTCTGTTGAAGAAATATTTTCATTTTTAGAATTAAGGAAAAAACAGCTTGATGCCGTAGTAATTACCGGCGGAGAGCCTACCTGTCAGGATGATATTGAAGACTTTATATATAAAATTAAAACTATAGGATACCTTATAAAGTTAGACACGAACGGCTCAAATCCTCAAATATTAAAAAGTATCATTGATAAAAATCTTATTGACTTTATAGCAATGGACATTAAAGCTCCTTTTGACAAATACAGTTATTTAACATGCGTTCCTGTTGACATAGAAAAAATACGTTCAAGCATTGATATTATTAAAAATTCAAAAATAAAATTTGAATTTAGAACCACTTATGATACGTCAAAGTTATTTCCGTCAGACATTGAAAGAATTAAAGTTTTCTTTAAAGAAAAAAATTACAGGATACAGAACTGTAACTCGTTAATAAAATAAATATTTATGAAACTAATTTCCATAATAACAGCTATTGCTTACCTGATATGCATTTTAACGCCTTGCGGGGTTACTGCCGGTAATTTCCCGTATGATAATAATTGTGCTGATACTGACTACTGCAAAAGCATACCTGCCGCTTACGGAAGAATTTTTGATACAAACATACAGAATACCGAACAACCGGATATAATAATTATCAATGATCTGCATTGTGAGCCTGAAGCTCAGAAAAATATATCTAATCTTTTGCGTTACCTTGGAACAAATTTCTCTTTGGGCTGCATTTTTACAGAAGGCGCGCCTGCCGGCAAAATAGATTTGTCGGCGTTGAGGGAAATATATCCTGATGACACAAGAAAAAAAGTTCTAAACAAAATGCTTGAAGACGGTTTATTAAGCGGCGCAGAATATTACGGCTCTGTCAATAAAAATGCAATATTGTACGGAATAGAACCGTGGGATATATATATCACAAATATCAAAATATTCAAAAAACTAAAACTTGAAGAAAAATATATTCTGAGAAACTTGTCTATAGTTGAAAAAATAATTGAAAGACAAAAATACGAATTCTACACTAAAGATATGTTTTTATATGATGAAATTTACGGCAAAAACGCCAAAAGAAACTATAAAAATTTCATTAAATTAAAAAAACTTGCAGATTTATATGCAATAGATATAAACAAAAACTATCCAAACATCCAAAAGTTTATTGAAATACTTGATTTAGAAAAAATGAATTTTAATTGCATTAAAAAAGACAGCGAGTTGCTTTCACAAACAATAAAAAAACAACTCCCGATGAACTCTTATATAAACTTTCAGAAAAAAAACAATATGAAAAATGCCGAAGAAACATTAATTTCATTATATACCAATGCAAAACCTTTTTTAAACGATTATGAAATACAAAAATATAAATACGTAGAACAACTAAGAAAGAAATATCAACTTACAGATTTGTTTAACTTTAAAAATTTTCTATGTGAAGAAAAAATTTTAAAAGAAGAATTATTTAATAAAATTTTTAAAAAAGAGGAAATACGAAAAACAGCCTTATCAAGCCGGATGCTTGATTATCTGAAAGATTATGCCTCTCTGGAAATGACTTTTGAGGATCTGAAAGAATTTAACGAAAAAAAAGAAAATATACCAGATATTTTTAAAACAAATACTTTAAACGATATATATATACAGAATCTGATGAATAACCAATTATTTTCTGATTATTATAAGAACAATCTAAAAAGAAGCGTCACTTTTTCCAGCGTTATTAAAAATAATATGCAAAAAGAAAAAATAAATATTCTTGTTACAGGAGGTTTTCACAACGATATTACGGATCTTCTTAATGAAGCAGGTTTAAAATATATTGTCATTATGCCAAATACAAAAACAACCGACAAAAAGCAATACAAGAATATATTAATGAACATAAATACAACTTATGATGCTCTTTCAGACGGGCTGTTAGTCTCCGGGATATCAAAATACAAGCAGGAATATTTTTTATTGACATGGATTAAAGAATTGAGACACAACGGTTTAAAAGATAAAGAAATCATAAAAACATTAAATGACTGGGCAAATTCTCATAAAAAATTCTTTTCTCACGCAACTACTTTAAAAAGCAAGATTGATTTGTCTGATATAGTTTTAACAAGTAACAAATTCAGCATTAAAGGATGGCTTTTAAAAATAAAAAAGTCCGTTTTATATTATTTTCAGAAACTGAAGCTGCCGTTTACTTATAAATATGACGTTTCGCCACAAAAATATTCTGACGTAAAAGAAATGAAAGATATGGAATCAAATATAAAATATTTCCCGTTTATACAATTAATGCTTGGTTTTGATTTATATTCTTCATTTTCCACTATTTTTATACAGTCAAACGGATACAGTTTGGAATTTATAGCTTTGATATTTTCAATACTTGCCCCTGTAAGCTTTTTTAGTTCGGCAATAACAGGTTTTATCGGAGATAAAATTTCAAAGAGAACCGTTATCGTAATATCTTTGTTAATTCATACAATCGGAACAGTATGTTTTGCAGTATCTGGATTATCGCCGGTTTTACTGACAGCTTCACAAATCTTACCTGTGATAGGAATTTCCGGATTAAATGTCAGTCTAAGTCCTTTTCTTTTCAAATCACTTGAAAGGCTAGGAGAAAAGGAATCTTTTAAAGAACTTTACGGTTCAAATCTTGCTCTTTTTTGGATAATAATGTCTGCCTCTTCTTTGCTCGGCGGATTAATAGCCTTTTTTACAAATCAAATTACTGTAATTTCAATTGCGGCATTATTGGACATAGCATGCTTAATTGGCGCAATGATTTTTACACACAAAGAAAAAGTAAAAAGCACAAAACATGAATCTGCAAAAAAAGAAAAATTCGTTTTGAAAGGATATTTAAATGATATTTTATCTCCTTTTTCAATATTATTATCAAACAAAAAGCCTCTTTTGCTTGCATCCTTCAACATAATAGTCAATAATGTGTTTTTTGTAATTTTTTGTTTCTTCCTGCAGCCATCATTTGTTGCCGGCGGTTTACATCCCGTATTTCTCGCTCCGATATATTTTACGGCAAATATTTTACAGTCCGTTGCATCAAATTTTATTTCAAGAATTAATAATATTGCCGATAACAACCGACACAGAACTATATTTTTTATCACAGTCGGTATTGTTTTTTCAGCTTTTATAATAACAAACAATCCGCTGTTTTTATTTCTTGTATACATTTCAATGAATTTTTGGCAGGGGACATCTTCTTTGACTGAAATTTCTGCCGTATATGAAGTTTTGGGTGAAAATATGAGGTCTAAATGGCTTGCATTTAAATCTATGGCCGGAACAATAACTGCAAGCGTTACGCAAATATTAATAAGTTGTCTTCTTTCAGCCGGAATAAGCAGCAATTCTTTAATTGCGGCAGGCATATCTTTATTAATAGGGACATCTATTGTACTGCCTAAAATACTTGATAAAGAAAGAAAAGGTTTTATTGATGCAAATAAAATACCGAATATAACAAATATCAGAGCTTTGTTATATTCGGCTTAAAATATTATATGTATGATTCAATATAGTGCTGAGCGGCAACTGAAGCCGTAGCTCCGTCTCCCGCAGCTGTCACAACTTGTCTTAGAAGTTTTTTTCTGATGTCTCCGCAGGCGAAAACACCGGGTATAGAAGTCTGCATCTCGTCATTTGTGAGAATGTATCCGTCTTCATTCAACACAATTTTTGATTCTGTCAAAAATTTCGTATTCGGAGTCCAGCCGACAAAAATAAAAACGCCGCTCACGCTTAATTCATTCGTCTGTCCGTTTTTTATATTTTTTATTCTTATTTTTTCTATACTTTCAGAACCTTCTATCTCTTCGACCATCGCACTTAAAATTACATTTATCTTTGGGTCTTTTAAAACTCTTTCCTGCAGGATTTTAACTGCTCTGAATTCATCTCTTCTATGTATCAAGTTTACTTTACCGGCAAATCTTGTCAAATACAAAGCTTCCTGCAGAGCCGAATTTCCGCCGCCTATAACGGCAATTTCTTTATTTCTGAAAAAAGGTCCGTCACAAGTCGCGCAATAAGAGACGCCTCTCCCCATAAATTCCGCTTCGCCTTTAATATTCAATTTTTTAAACTTCGCCCCGCTGGCTATAATAACTGTTTTTGTCATATAAATCTGATCTGCCAAAATTACTTTCTTTAATTTGTCCTGCATATCTAAAGAAAGAACTTCACCGTAAACAATTTCCGTTCCGAATTTTCTTGCCTGTTTCTCCATCTTAACGGCAATATCAAAGCCGTTAATTCCTTCATCAAAACCCGGATAATTTTCAAGCTCGTCCGTAATTGCTATCTGTCCGCCGCAACCGGCTTTTTCAATAAGTAAAGTTTTCAATCTTGATCTTGAAGAGTATACAGCCGCAGATAAACCTGCCGGTCCGCCGCCTATTATAATGACATCATATATCATAGAACCAGTCTCTTTTATTTTATTAATTTTTTTATGTCTTCTTTCCAGGAATTTTCGCTGTCTGGAGAATAACCTACATATTTATTATACATATTTCCTTTTTGGTCTATCAAAAAAAATGCCGGAATTCCGCTGATTTTATAATTTGATATAACTTTTTTATCACTCATTAAAACCGTATATTTTATTTTTTGCTTTTCAACAAATTTAGAAACAGACGATTTATCTTCATTCAAATTTATGCCTAAAAAGACGATATTGCCGTTGTCTTTATATTCCTCGTATAATTTTTCAACTGCAGGTATAGACTGTCTGCAAGGAGGACACCATGAAGCCCAAAAATCTACAAAAACGACTTTGCCTTTAAAATCGGACAATGAAACTTTTTGTCCGTTTAAATCCTGCAACGTAAAATCAGGAGCCGAAGCCGCAAACGAAAATGTCGCAAAAGAAACACATAAAGCCAAAAACAACAATACCTTTTTAAATAGCATTATCTATCTCCTTTTTTATATCATTTTTAGGTCTGAAACCGATAATTTTATGAACAGGCTTTCCGTTTTTAAAAATAATCAAACACGGTATCGATGTAATCTGAAATTTTGAAGATAACGCCATATTATCGTCTGTATTGATTTTACAGACTTTTACTTTTCCTTCATAATCTTTTGCCAATTCTTCAATAACAGGAGACAACATCTTACAAGGACCGCACCAAGGTGCCCAAAAATCAATCAAAACGGGAATATTTGATTTTAAGACTTCCTGCTCAAAGTTTTGTTCCGTAATATTTAATTCTGACATTTCTTCCCCCCTAATCAGCTGTTTTTTAAATTATATAAAAAGAAACTTATTCTATCAATACAAAATTATTTAATATTTGAAACAGGAACCAGATGAGCATCCCAGCCGCCGAGCTCGGAATGATTGTATTGATAAATAGGAGTGCTTTTGTTTTCAGGTTCAGAAATGATTTTATCTACGGAAGCGGCGGCATATATTCCTCCTGAAACCAAAACGGCCCCTCCCAAAACAGGACCAACGGCAGGAATCATGCTCAACACTTCACTTGCGTCATAAAATACTTTCAACTGTTTCATTATCATAGGAGACAACAGCGCTGCCGTAAAATAAGACAATCCTGTTTCATGACTTTCTTTAGAAGGGAACATTCCTCCTTTTGTATTATATACTCCTGCTGCGCTGACGGCATATAAAGAAGGGAATTTAATATCTGCTGTTTTTGCGAATAAAGGATATCCGTTATTTGATGCTGATGATGAAGGCTTTGTGCCAAATGCGATTATTTTTTTATCATAAAAATCTTTATCCTGCACATACCATGAAATTTTATCTTTAGTATATTCTTTTGCATTAAGCAAATGATAATGTTTACCTTTAAAATCTCCGCAATAATTTATGGTTTTATAATAAGTTATTCCTTTTTTATTTCTTTTAATGCCCAGTAGAACCTGCGGGTCAGTAATTGTTTTTGAAAAAGAAGTAAAATTTTTTGAAAATCTTGAAGGTATAACAGTAACAATATTATCTTCAGCCGATACTTCTTTAATGATTTTGAATTGGTTAATCATATACATATCTATGACATAATCCTGAAATTTTTGTATTTTATTAATCGTTTTTTTCATTCTTAAAACGCCTGTATAACTTTCAGTCATTTTGAAACCGGAATATCCGCTGCATTTATAATCACAAAACGGACCCGGTATCATAGAACCGCCGACTCTTTCAGTTGAGAATGACGGGAACATAGCTATTTTAGGATACGATGCAGTAGATAAGATTGTTGCGATAAGATGATTTCCTATCCCTATCAGATTTAATGTTCTTGCCTGTAAAGTTGCGACTGATAAAGCGGCATTATCCGTAGAATTTTGCAAAATCATTCTGTCTCTGAGCAGTTTGGCTATATTTACCATCATAGCCCAGCTGAGAATAAGAATCACCGACATAACAAGAAAATACGGCAAAACTTGTCCTCTCCTGCCGATGTAAACACTATTTAAATGTAGGAAATTCTTTAGCACCAGGATAAGCCTTATTATAATATTCTTCGTCCGGAGATTTTATCATTCTGGCCCTTGCCGATTGATGTCTGTATGCCTTTGAATTAAACAATCTGCCGAACATTATTTTAGCATCGTACCCTATTTTGACGTTATGTTTGTTTATGCTGTTATTATGATGATCTTTAAGTTTATTCCCAAGTATATTTTCATCCCAATGAGTAGTTGCATAATTTAAAATGCCTGCAGAATTGAAAATATACAGAGATAATGAAGATGATACGGTTTGTTTAGCAGTATTTTCTATTTTCTTCCTTTGAGTTACCGAAATTTTTCTTGTGGCGCCGAAAGCTGTAAAATTAAAAAACATATCATCAACGCAAATAATACAAACCTGAATTGCTGCAAACATAAAAACCGTTATTATAAGACTTATTGCAAGTCCCTCCAACAAAGACTGTCCGTTATTTCCGTTAATCATCTTAAAAAATAGCATTAAAGGTTCCCGCAGAAAAAGAAATGATATTAAATTTATATTTCCAAACCAAAGAAAAGAGCTTAACCATCCCGCAGCTTGCAATAAATATAATGACTATAAACAGAATATATTCAACTGTTGCCTGCGCAAAATTATTTTTTAGCGATTTTAAAATACAATTCATTGTTCTATAATTTTTGATGTAACAAATATTAAGACATTCGTTTTATTTTCAACTGTTTTTGTTTTTTTAAACAGAACGCCTAAAAATGGTATGTCAGACAACAACGGTAATCCTGAAGTATTTTTATCTTTGTAATTTTCTATTAATCCTGCTATTACTATCGTTTGCTGATTTTTTACTATTACATTTGATTTAGCTTGTCTTTTGGCGATATTCGGGAAACCTTGAACGGCATTTGACCAGTCAAGTCTTGAGAGTTCAGCCTCAATTGATATATCTATTCTGTTATCCGGTAAAATTTTAGGCAGAATTTCGGTTATAATCCCATACTCTTTCCATTCAACCGTTCCTCCTGAAACTCCCGAAACAGAAATAGGAAATTCGCCTCCTACCAAAAATCTTGCTTTTGAACCTGATTTTGTAATGATTTTCGGATTTGACAAAACCTGCGCTGAGCCGTTTTCCTGCAATAATTTTAATTTGGCGCTTAGAGGAGTGTATCTTGCCCAGTCTTTAAAATCAAGCAATGCGGGAAAAGATGTAACGCCGTCGGCACTTTCGACAAACAATTCTCCTGCAGATATTTCATCAACCCACTTAATCCCATAATCTTTTGCTTTATTATTATTTATTTCGGTAATTTCCACCGATATTTCGACTAACTGTTCTGCAAACAAAAAGCTGAAACATACAAACAAAAGAATAAAGATTAGTGCTGTTTTTTTCATTTGCCTCTTTTATAAAACGGTTTTTGGACAACTTTAACGTCTCTTAAACTATTATAAACTTTTACTTTGATTTCAGATGACTCGTCAATACCTGCATCAACTAAAGCAAGACCTATTGCTTTTTTAAACGTAGGAGAAAATGTTCCGCTAGTAACATAACCTATTTTTTTATCATTTATAAAAAGTTCTGAGCCGTTTCTTGCTATTGAATTTTCGCAGACAAAAGCAATTATCTTTTTTGAAGGATTATTTTTTATTTTTTCTATTGCGGATTTTCCGATAAATTCTTTCTGCCAGAATACTGTTTTTTCAAAACCTGCTTCTATAGGATTTATTTCTTCAGAAATTTCGTGACCGTGCAAAGGCATACATGATTCAAGTCTCAAAGTATCCCTGCACCCCAGACCGCATGGTTTTGCACCAAGCTCAATCATCTTAGACCAAATATTTTCAGCACAATTATTTGATACAAAAATTTCAAAACCGTCTTCTCCTGTATAACCTGTCCTTGCAATTTTTGCAATTTTTGAATTCAACCCTTTGATTTTTATATCCCTGCAAGTAAAATATTTCATAAGAAGAACATTTTCTTCAACTATATTCGGTATTATTTCGACTGATTTCGGACCCTGAAGAGCAATAAGGGAAATTTCCGAACTTATATTCTTTATTTGGACATTGTCAATTAAATTTTCATTCAGCCATTTAAAATCTTTTTCAAGATTGCCGGCATTAACTACCATCATGTAGCAGTCTTCAAATCTATATACGATAATATCGTCTTTTATGCCGCCTTCTTTATTTAAAAGCATTGAATATCTTGCTTTGTGTAAAGGAAGTCCCGACATGTCGGATATTGTAACATAATCCAGAAACTTAGCTGTATTCGATCCTGTAATTATAAAAGTTCCCATATGTGAAGTGTCAAAAATTCCTGCAGCCGTTCTGACCGCATTATGCTCTTCTATAATTGAAGTATACAAAACAGGCATATCCCATCCGCCGAATTCAGTAAACTTAGCTCCAAGTTCTTTATGCTTTTTGTTTAAAAAAGTTTCTTTTAACATTTTAAATCCTTTTTATTTAATTTTCAAAATTTTAGAATTTACAAAAATATTCATTTAAATATTTCTCGGCAAATCCGTACATTTTTGCAAAGCATTTTCACATGCGCCCAATATTGCCTCGGAAATCCCCGGATGGAAGAAAATATTTTTAGACAAATCGCTTACTTTCATACCGGCTTTTATCATAACCGCCGCCGTATTAATCAATTCATCCGCGTTATGGCCTATCAGCCACACTCCCAAAATTTTCTCGCTTTCTTTATCAACGGCAACTTTTACCCAGCCTGTTCTTTCAAATTCAATTTGAGCTCTGGCATTTGCAGAAAGCAAAAATTTGCCGTATAAAACATTTTTATACTCGTTAAAATTAGTATCTTTTACAGATGCTGCCGGTGGAAAAGAAAAAACGACTTTCGGTATCGGGTCATTCGATTCCGTATTTTTTTTGTTTACAATTTTTTCAGCGACATTTATACCGTCTTGTCCTGCTGTATACGCTAAAAAAGATTTTCCGGCGACATCTCCTGCTGCAAAAATATTATAAACATTTGTAGAATATTGATTAGATAATATAAAATCTCTTTTATCAGTTTGTAAATTTATATTTGAAATATTAAGTTCTTCAACTGAAGACTGCCTTCCAGCAGCTATTAATACTTTTTCAAACTTATCTTCATCTTTAAAAGAATTTTCACATGAAACTTCAACTTTTATTCCCTGTCTTAACAAATTTTTTAAAATTTCTCCGGAAAGTTCGGAATCTTCAGACGGCAAAAGCTGAGGGAAAAATTCTCTCAAAGTAACATCACACCCAAAAGAAGCAAAAATCGAACTTAGTTCAATACCTATCGCGCCGCCGCCGATAACAAGCATGTTTCTCGGAATTGATTCCATATTTAATGCATCTGTAGAATCTATATAACGTATATGGTCAAATTGAATATTTGCGACAGGTTTTGTTTTTGACCCTGTTGCTATGATTATTGTATCTGCCGATATTTCAAATTCGCCGCCGTCAATTGACGACTTAATATTAAGTTGCGTTGAAGATTTAAAAGAAGCTTTGCCTTTAACGATATCAATTCCGTAACTTTCCAAAAGTCTCTGTATTCCTTTGGACAAATTTTCAACCATCCTGTTTTTCTTATTTATGATATCGGTAAAAGACACAGGTTCCATAGATGCTTTTATTCCGTATTCGTATGATTTCAAAATCTTCTGTTTTGTCTTTGCAGCCTGCCATAAAAATTTAGTCGGTATGCATCCTGAATTTAAACAAGTGCCTCCGAGCTTATCTTTTTCGACAAGGGCAACTTTTAACCCAAGCTGGGCAAATCTAACCGCCGCAGTATAGCCGGCAGGTCCTGCTCCGATAATTGCAACATCATATTTTTTATTCATTTTATCAAACAATGTTCAAAGCTTTGTTTTTATGTATTCGACAATATTTTCAACTTTTATAAATTCTGACTTAGATTTATCGTCTGTTCTTGCTTTAAATTCAACATTACCGTCTTTTAAACTTTTTTCGCCGATTGTTATTCTGAAAGGAATTCCTATTAAATCGGCATCTTTAAATTTTATACCTACTCTTTCATCTCTGTCGTCAAGCAAAACATCTATCTTATTTGTTTTTAATTCTTTGTATATTTTTTCGGCAGCTTCTTTAATTGCATTGTTTTTAAAATCAACCGGAATAATGCTTATTTTATAAGGCGCTAAATTAACAGGCCATATTATTCCGTTTTCGTCATAGGACTGTTCGATTGCGGCGGCAAGGATTCTTGTTACGCCTATTCCGTAACATCCCATTACCATTAAATTTTCTTTTCCCTGGTCATCAAGATAAGTTGCTTTCATCGATTTTGAATATTTAGTACCAAGCTTAAAAACATGACCGATTTCTATGCCTCTTGAAAATTGTAATTTTTCTTTTTGGCATCTAGGGCACATATCGCCTTTTGAAACTTTTTTTAAATCGGCAACTACATCCGCCTTATAATCTCTTCCGTAATTTACATTTTTTATGTGTTTATCGTCTTTATTCGCTCCTGTTACGGCATTTGCAATGTTAGGAACAGAAAAATCGGCATATATTTTTATTTTCTTTTTTAAATTGGCAGGTCCGGCAAAACCTACTTTTGCGCCTGTTACTTCCTGAATAATTTCAGGAGCCGCCAACTCCAACTCATTACATCCGATTAACGTTTGTAATTTTATTTCATTGACGTCATGATCACCTCTGACTAAAACAGCCACAGGATTTCCGTCAGCGACATATATCATAGTTTTTATAAACTTTTCTTCCGATGATGATAAAAATTTTGCGACATCTTCAACAGAACCTATATCAGGCGTTAAAACTTCTTCAGTTTCAAGCATAGGAGACAAATCTACTTTTTCACTCTGCAAGCATTCGGCTTTTTCAGAATTTGCCCCGTATCCGCAGTTACACCAAGCTATTTCTTCTTCGCCCGTATCGGCAAGAATCATAAATTCATGTGAAAAATTACCGCCTATAGCGCCGGATGCGGCTTCCACAACTCTGTATTTTAATCCGCACCTTTTACATATGCGCTCGTAAGCTTCATAAACTCTCTTGTAGTATTTTTCCAAATCAGCTTCATCGGTATGAAAAGAATAAGCGTCTTTCATTAAAAATTCTCTTGCTCTCATCACTCCGAATCTTGGTCTTATTTCATCTCTGAATTTTATTCCAAACTGATATAACATAACAGGAAGCTGCCTGTAAGAACTGACGTTGTTCCTTACCAAATCGGTAATAGCCTCTTCATGGGTAGGCGCCAAACAGAAATCTGCGTCTTTTCTGTCTTTTAATCTGAACAGTTCTTTTCCGTATACATTCCACCTTCCTGTTTCTATCCATAAATCTTTAGGCAAAAGAAGAGGCAGTCTTACTTCCTGCCCGTCTACTGATTCCATTTCTTCTCTTATAATTTCAATAACATTTTTTAACGTTTTTAAACCAAGAGGCAAAAGTTCGAAAAGTCCGCTGCCGAGTTTTCTTGTCATACCCGCCCTTGCCATTAATTTTGCGGATATGTTGTCTAAATCTGACGGTGCTTCTTTTAACGTAGGTATAAACGCCTTTGAAAAGTACATTTAAAACTCCAAAAATTATTCAATTTATAGATTAAATACTATAGCTTTATTATTTTATCATTTTTGACAAAAAAATAATATATAAAGACTAAAAATTTATAAAGAAATGCGAAATATCTTTAATGTTTTTGATTTGTTAAAAGATTCAACCGTTTACGATTAAAAGATTATATTGTTACGTGTTTCGATTTAACGCCTTTTACAGCAGATAATTTTTTATTCAAAACACTGACATCTTTTTTTGAACCTATACATTCCAATATAATAAGCCCGTTTTCCGAACAGTATGCTGCAGAACTGTCATGTATTCCTAATCTTGTTTTAATCATGCACCCGAATTCAGTTAATATTGTTTGAACTTTTACCGATACCGCCTGTCTTTTTTCAACCGAAACAATAATGATGTTTTTCATCAATACCTCCGCTATTCCTTTATGTTCAAAAGATTGCTGACAGTTACAAGTTCATATCCGTCTTTCTTTATATCGTCAATAAACTGCGGCAAAAAGCCTATGACTTTTTTGTTTTTACCGAGGTCATGCATTAAAAATATTGCACCGGATTTTATATTTTTTTTATAACTTTTATACATTTCATCCTGAGACATTTTAGTCTGCCAATCACAGCCGAAAGACCATGTCACTATCGTATAACCGTTTTCTTCTGCGATTTTCTTTGCGATATCTCTTGAAAAACCGTGAGGAAACCTTACAATGTTTGTTTTATATCCTGTTATTTCTTTTACTAAATTTTCACATTTTAAAATTTCTTTTTTCATTTTTTCATGAATATCATTTTTCTTATACTTATAAAAATTGAAATGATTGTATGTATGATTTGCCAGTTCATGTCCCTGGTCATAAATTTCTTTTACCAGATCTTTTTTAGTCTGGGCAGAAACGCCCAAAATAAAAAATGTGGCTTTTACGTCTTTTTCTTTTAATATTTTTAAAATTTCCTGAGTAGCTGCGCCCGGACCGTCGTCAAATGTCAAAGCTACCTGTTTTTTTTTGCCGTTACCGTTGGCATAAAAAATTTCACCGGCATAAATAAATGAGGCTAAAGATAAACAACATAAAACCAAAAATATTTTTTTCATTTTAAAAAAGTCCCGCCATATAAGTTAATATCCCGGCATTTAATATCTGCATCCAAAAATTATCATTAAGAGGCCAAGGAACTGTCTCTATAAAAGCAGCGCAGACAGCGCCTGCCAAAGCAAACTGCCACGACGGCAATATAAATAATCCTACAATAAAACAAGCAATAAAACAAGCCGTGCTGCCTTCAAGGGATTTACCGGCATATATTTTATGTTTCCCGAATGCTTTTCCGAAAAGAGCCGCAACGGCATCTCCGAAAGCAAGATATAAAAAACTCGCCAAAACAAAAGTCTTATTTTCAAATAAAAATATGGTTAAAAAAGCTCCCGCAAGCGTCCACGGCAAACCGCTTATTTTATGTTCTTCGGATTTTCTGTGCACGCCGCCTAATATTTTTAAGATAAACACATTGAATTTTTCGTTTTTGCTCCTTATGTATTCGCCGGCTAACACTATCGCTATAGCCGCAAGAAGTCCCGATAAAATTAATGTTTTAGGCAAATACCAGAACGCTATTACGTAAATTAACGTCAATATATGAAAAATTTTTCTCTTTATTTCATCTTCAGGGAACAAAGCCATTGATAAACTCCCGCAAAAATATATTTATATAAATGAACAGCATTTTCAAAAACATCAACATAAAATTTCTTTATATTTATACTGTCAGGAAATATTAAAACCAGAACAAAAATCACAATTATTATATTTACAAAACATATAAATACCAAGGAAAAGAAACTGCCGTAAACTTTAATATCTTCTTGTCCTGTTTTTATCGCATAAAAAGTAAGAGCATAATGAAAAGCCAAAGCCATACCAGACAAAAACAAGAAATACGGATAAAAAAGTTTTATGTTAACAAACCATGCCAGACTGAAATAAATAATAATCAGTATTACCGCATACAAAGGAATAAAGTACGGAGATAATGTAATAAAAATATTATCCTTCGTAAGAGAAACGCTGCCTTTGCTCTGCGACACTTTAAAACTTTTAATTTCCGCCCCGCTTAGAAGACCTGCGATGGCATGAGTCAATTCATGTCCGAAAACATAACTGCTCATAGGTTTAAAGAATATTATTTGAAATAAAAAATATGTTATAACTCCTATCCAAAAAGGAGCGATTTTCATATTTGTCTGACCGGCAAAAACAACAAATAAATTTATAAATTTATATATTAAAACCGCAAGCAGCGGCAATAACAGGACAGATATTATAACTCTTATAGTTTTCATTGTTGATTTTTGTTATATCCCCGTTAAAAACCTGCGCTTATTCCGAAACTGTAATTAGGCGTTCCGTCATAAATTGTTACTCCGACATTGCCGTTAATCATTAAAACAGAAATGGCGACTCCCGCGGAATATCCCATACATGACGCCGTTCCTGACAAATTCTGTTTAGTTGAAGACTTCGGTTTTAAAGTAGTCGTGTCCCACCCTATGCCTATATAAGGTGTTACAAAAGGAACGTCAAATGTTGCAACGGCTCCTAAAGCTATGTTATCGGTATCAAGTTTATTGCTTCCGGAACTCGTTTTTACAATACTGTAAATTCCCTGAACGGCAACTGAAGGTATAAAAATTACAGTGCTGTCATAAACGTCATATCTTGCACCGAGTCCGTACAAATTTGAATCATAAAAATACGAATACCGTCCTATTAAATTTATATCGTAAGGCAGTCCGAATTCAGCCTGGATAATAGGCATATATAAAACGCTTGTGCCGGCGGCATCCATTATTTCATTTGAAACATTTATATTTGAAAGTTTTATATTCAAATTAAAATTTGCAAGTCCCAAACTGCTTGAAACGCCGAAACTTCCGCCTGTCATAGCCGCGCCCAAATCAGATGCAAGGTTATCCAAATATCTTTGAGCCTGTTTATCCGTTGCCGAATCCAAAACCGAATTGAACTTATCAAACGGACTTGCAAAAACAGAAACAACGCAAAAACAAACAAAACTCATAATTAAAGCTATTTTTTTCATAAACTCTCCGATATATTATTTTCCGCCGTTTTCCTTCTGCCCGCATTGCATCAAAATCGGCTGGCGTCTCCGATATATTATTTTCCGCCGTTTTCCTTCTGCCAGATAATTCTTATCCCCTCCAAAGTAAGTTCAGGAATAATATTTTTTATTTCTTTTATTTCTTTAGATATAAGATTGGCAAGTCCGCCTGTCGCAATTATCTTAACGCCCGGCTGCATTTTGTTTTTCAGCCTTAATAAAATTTCTTTTACAAGGCCTATATAACCATAGTACAAGCCTGACTGGATGCATTCCACTGTCGATCTTCCTATAACATTTTCAGGAAGTTTAATATTTACAGACGGAAGTTTTGCAGTTTTCTGGGTCAAAGATTCAGCCGATATTGCAGGGCCCGGAGCTATTGCTCCTCCCAAATAATTCCCTTTTGAATCTATACAGTCAAATGTCGTAGCCGTACCAAAGTCAATAACGATAGCAGGACCTCCGTACATTTTATAAACAGCAACCGCATCGGCTATTCTGTCAGCCCCGACTTCTTCAGGATTTCCGTAAGACACTTTTAATCCTCCGGATTGTTTAGTCGTTACAAAAAAAGCCTTTTTATGAAAATATAAATCTGTTAATTCCAAAAAAACATTATCCAGAGAAGGAACCACGCTGGCAACGGCAATTACTTTCAATTTTGTTTCATCTATTCCCGAATACCGGAAAATATCAAGAATGACGGTCGCATATTCGTCAACCGTCTTCTTTTTTGAAGTGGCAATTCTCCAAATTTTTACCGGATTTTTTTCAACGATATTTTTTTTGAATTTAAATAAACCAAGCGTAATATTTGTATTGCCTATATCTATAGCTAAAAACATTTTTTTCTCTCATCAAATAAATTATTTCCGAAACAATCAATACCTACAGTCAGCGGAAAATCTTCAACAGACAGTCTGTAAACAGCTTCAGGCCCTAAATCTTCAAATGCAATAAGTTCTGCTTTTTTAACTTTTTGCGCAAAAAGAGCGCCTACTCCGCCTGTAGCCAAAAGATAAATCGCTCCGTTTTCTTTTATAGATTCAATGACTTCGCTGTTTCTGTTGCCTTTTCCTATTAAAATTTTTACTCCGCCTGATAACATTTTAGGAGTATAAAAATCCATTCTGGAAGAAGTCGTAGGTCCGCATGAACCTATAATTTTGTCGTTACCGGCAGGACAAGGTCCGCAATAGTATATGCAGGAATTACGTAAATCAAACGGCAATTTTTCAGAACTGTCAATTAAAGCCGCAATTCTTTTATGAGCTTGGTCTCTGGCAGTATAAATTTCGCCGGACAGTTCTATTCTTTCCCCTGCCCTGTAATCATGTATATTATTTATTAAAGTTTCTAATGTTAATTTCATAAAATTATTGTTTTTCTTCTGCATGAATGGCACTGAATATTAACTGCCGCAGGAAGCGACGCAATATGACACGGTTTTGTTTCAATAAAAACAGCCAACGCGGTTACTTTACCGCCAAGTCCCATAGGTCCTATTCCCAGTTTATTTATTTCTCCAAGCAATTCTTTTTCCCTGCAGTTGTAATCTTCAGAAATATTTGCAGAACCTAATTGTCTTAAAAGAGCTTTTTTTGCAAGAAATCCGACTGATGCAAAATCTCCTCCAATCCCTATTCCTACAATAAGAGGAGGACAGGCATTAGCGCCTTTTTGTTTAACGGCTTCGAGAACAAATTGTTTAACGCCATTCCAGCCGTCGGAAGGAACAAGCATTTTTAATGCGCTTGCATTTTCGCTTCCGCCGCCTTTTGCAAGCATTGTAATTTCTATTTTATCGCCTTCAACAAAATCACAATAAATGTTTGCAGGCATATTTGTCTGTGTATTTTTTCTATCAATCGGGTCGAAAACTATCGATTTCCTAAGAAAATATTTTCTATAACCGCGTTCTACTCCTTTATTAATCGATGAAGTTATATCATCTCCGGTTATATTTACATTTTTTCCTATTTTAACAAAGAAATTTGCAGTACCCGTATCCTGACACAATGCAATATGCTCTTTTGCCGCAACTTGTGCATTTTGCAAAATTTCAAGCAAAATATTATCCTGTATTGACTTGTCATTTTTTACCAAAGATGCGACACATTCTGCAACGTCACACGGTAAATTATAATTTACGTCTGCGCACATTTTTTCTATCTCGGATATAATATCTTCGCTTTTTACGTTTCTCATTTACGGTTTTTGCAATGTTAAAGTAATTTCTTTAGCCTGTTTTTCAATTTCTTTTTTTAAACTTTCTATATTATTTTTTATTTCTTTGTTTCCCGGATCTAATTTAACGGCTTTTTCAAGGTCTGTCAAAGCGCCTGCTAAATCTCCGTTTTCTTTTTTTGCGGCAGCCATATTTGAATACGCATGCATATGATTAGGATTTAATTCAACTGCTTTATTATAAGCTTCAACAGCGCCTTTATAATCTCCGAAATTTTTCTTTGCATTTCCAAGATTATCATAAGCGTCAGAATCATTCGGAGTAAGCTTAACGATTTGTTCAAAATCGGCAATTGCATTTTTATAATCAGCTCTTATGTCCGTACTGTATCCCCTGCCTCTATAAGCATCAGTATTGACAGGATTTATCTTGATAGCCTGCGAAAAATCGGCAATTGCGCCAGCTTTATCGCCGAGCATATTTTTTACATATCCCCTTCTTGAATAAGCTCTGTCACTGTTTTTGTTTAAATCTATTGCTAAAGTATAATCAGATACCGCGCCCTGATAATCCCCTATTTTTTCTTTAAATTCCCCTCTTTCAACATAAACCCTGTCATTTTTAGGAGTAAGCTCGGCAACTTTATCCAAATCCTTTATTGCCTTTGAAAAAGCTCTGAAATAACCGTGAATCCATGCTCTGCCGTAATACAAAGAATAATCGGAAGGTTCTAATTCTATTGCCTTTGTAAAATCTTCAACGGCGCCTTTATAATCTCCCAAAATCTTTTTTACATTGGCTCTGTTGGCATATACTTTTGAATTCTTAGGATTTTCCTTAATCGCACCGGTATAATTATCCATTTCCACTTTCAATTTACTAAGATACTCTTTAGGAATATCATTTTGTGAATTTTGCAGATTCCCGCAGGAAACAAAAAAAATCGATCCGATAAAAAACAAACAAAATACAAAAAAACTATGCTTTTTCATAATTTTTCTCCTTATTTTGACGATTTTATTAATCCTTTCTGCATCATATTTGAAGTAATTGCCCTGCTTCTTTTTATCATTTTCACTGCCTGGTCATAAAATTGGTCATATGTCATTTTTTTATCGGCGACTTTTTCTTTTATTGCCTTCACTCCGACGGCTGCTGCAACTCTCGGATATAACTGCCACTCATCCATTGTAGGAAGAATTTTGTTAGGTTTTATTTTCGAATCAGGAATACAAGAAGCCAATTCCTGAGCTGCAGTGATGCACATATTATCCGTAATCGTTTTTGCTCTTGCGTCTAAAGTACCTCTGAAAACTCCCGGAAAGCCCAATGAATTATTAACCTGATTGCCGAAATCGCTTCTTCCTGTAGCAACAACTGCTGCTCCGGCTTCAAGTGCTTCCCACGGCCAAATTTCAGGAACAGGATTGGCACAGGCAAAAACAATCGCATTTTTTGCCATACCTTTTACCCATTCTTTCTTTATAATACCGGGACCCGGAGCGGCCAAAGCAATAACGACATCCGCATTTTCCATTGCTTCTTTTATACCGCCGAGTATTCCCTGGGGATTTGTTTCAACACATAAAGACCACTTTTCAGGCTGAACGTTTTTAAATTCTGTTCTCCCTTTGTGAAGAGTTCCTTCAATATCTGCTATTATCATATTAGCAGGATTTGCGCCATAATACATTATTAATCTGGCTATACACATATTTGCGGCACCGGCGCCGATAAGAGCTATCTTAACCTTGGATATTTTTTTGTTTACAACTTTTAAAGCGTTTATAAGTCCTGCCAAAGTAACAAGAGCCGTCCCCTGCTGGTCATCATGCCAGACAGGAATATTACATTCTTTTCTTAAAGTTTGAAGTATCGGAAAGCACTTCGGCTGAGAAATATCTTCAAGATTTACTCCTCCCAGAGAAGGCTGGAGAATTTTCACCGTATTTATAATCTCCTGCTGATCTTTTGTTCCGAGACATATAGGGAAAGAATCGACTCCTCCCAAATATTTATATAGAAGAGCTTTTCCTTCCATAACAGGCATAGAAGCCTCAGGTCCTATATCTCCAAGCCCCAAAACTCTTGTACCGTCGCTTATTACGGCAACAGTATTCCATTTGTTTGTATACTCATACACAAGTTCCGGATTTTTATAAATATCTGTACAAACAGAAGCTACTCCAGGACTGTACCAAATGGCAAAATCATTAAAATCTCTTACCCTGCACTTAGGAACAACTTCAATTTTGCCTTTGTAAAAAGGATGTAATCGTCTTGCATCTTTTGAAGGTTTTTCAGCGGCTTTTAAAAGTTTTTTCGTATTTATTGTTTTCATCTTCCCTTTTTCCTTTTCAGCATTACTGGTTAATTATACAAAAATATAAGTAAAAACAATATAAATTATTCACAATTTTCTGACTGTATCAATAGTTTTGCAGAATTCTTTTAAAATTTTTCTTATTGTTTTTTTTAAAACAGGATGCATAAAACCCGGAGAAATTTCATTCATAGGCAAAAGCACAAACAATCTGTTTATAATTTCCGAATGAGGAATCGATAATCTTTTTGATTTGACGACTTCTTTACCGTAAAATAAAATATCTATGTCTATTACTCTTGGTCCCCACCTGAAAGTTTTTGTTCTCCCGAGTTTTTGTTCTGTTTTTTTTATAAAATCGAGCAGTTTTTCAGGCGTTAAATCCGTTTTAAACATACCGGCGCAATTATAAAAATATCTCTGTTTCGGACCTACGGGAGAAGTTTCATAAAATGATGACATTTTAACAGGAAAAATATTATTTGCCGACAATTCATTGACAGCTTTTTCAATGTTTCTTTTTCTGTTTCCGACATTTGACCCGAATGATAAATATACATTCATTGACATTCTCTTACATGAAAAATTTAACATATAACAGGATTATACAAAATCTACAAACACAGGAAAAATTTTTAAAATAAATATTGCAGGCGTTTGTATAAACGCCTGCAATAACTGTATTAAAAAAAGATATATTAAATTTTTACCACTTTATTTTTGAAATTCTGTTCAAAGCTTCTTTAATACGCGGAACATCAACCGTTAAAGCAAACCTTACATAACCTTCTCCTGATTTGCCCAAACCGTTGCCTGGAGTGCAAACAATTGCACATTCATCCAAAAGCTTGCCGACTATTTGCGAAGACGTGTATCCTTTCGGAATTTTAGCCCAGACATAGAAAGTTGCTTTAGGCTTTGTTACGTTCCATCCGATTTGATTTAAACCGTCACAAAGAGCATCTCTTCTTTCTTTATAAATTTTCCTTATTTTTTCCACGCAATCCTGTGAAGAAGTAAGCGCAGTTATTCCAGCTTCCTGTACAGCCTGAAAAACTCCTGAATCATAATTGTCTTTGACTTTAGCAACAGCCTGAACAACTTCTTTATTTCCGCATACCCAGCCGAGTCTCCAACCTGTCATATTATAAGTTTTTGACAGTGAATGGAATTCAACGCCGACATCTTTTGCACCTTCAATTTCAAGAAAGCTTACAGGTTTTTCGTTTTCGTCATAATATACTTCGGAATATGCGCTGTCATGAGCGACAATAATATTATTTTTCTTGGCAAACGCTACAAGCTTTACATAAAATTCTTTAGGAGCAACTGCAGCTGTAGGATTGTTAGGATAATTCACAAAAATAAGTTTTGCTCTTTTTAATATATCAGAAGGGATAGCATCTAAATCAGGCAAAAAACCGTTCTTTTCCAATAAAGGCATAAAGTACGGCTCACCGTCAGTAAATATCGTTCCTGTATTATAAACGGGATATCCAGGTTCAGGAATTAAAACAACATCTCCGGGATTTATTAAAGCCAAATGAATATGTCCTATACCTTCTTTAGAACCTATCAAAGCACAAACTTCATTTTCAGGATTTAAATCAACATTAAATCTTGATTTATACCAACCGGCGACGGCCTTTCTGAACGAAAGCATTCCTGAGCCGAAAGGATACTGGTGATTTGCAGGTTTTGCAAGAGCATCCTGCCCTGCTTTTATTATATGTTCCGGCGTAGGCATATCAGGATCGCCGACTCCCAAAGATATTATATCCGCACCACGCTCTATCGCTTCTTTTTTCTTTCTATCTATTTCAATAAAAAGATAAGGCGGCAATTTGCCTAATTTATCATTGTATTTAATTTCCACAAAAAACTCCTTTTCAATAGATTTATAAAACGCCTTTGTTATATAAAAGTTTATTGATTTTTACTTCAGGCCTAAAACATCTCTCATATCATATAATCCTGCAGGTTTGCCTTCAAGCCACTTACAAGCTTTCAGAGCTCCTGAAGCCAAGTTATCTCTTGAAGTTGCCTTATGAGAAATTTCAATCCTTTCGCCGTTTCCCGCAAAGTATACAGTATGTTCACCGACTATATCGCCTGCTCTGATTGCATGAATTCCTATTTCTCCTAAATTTCTGCTTGCTTCTAATCCGTGTCTTCCGTAAACTCCGCAGTCCTTTAAATCTTTTCCCATACCGCTTGCAACCGCCTCCGCTAAACGTATAGCGGTCCCGGAAGGAGCATCTTTCTTTTTATTATGGTGCAATTCAACAACTTCAACATCATAATTAGGTATTTTTTTTGCAAGATTTTCAACCAAATCTATCAAAATATTAATACCGATTGACATATTAGGAGAAGCAACCACAGGTATTTTTTTCGCGGCATTTTGTAAAATGCCTTTATATTCTCCGTCATAAACACCTGTTGTTCCTACAACGATTGAAACGCCTTTCTTTACAGCTATTTCCAAATTTTTAACGGTGTTTGACGGAACCGTAAAATCAACTATGATATCACCTTTATTTATAATTTTTTCTATGTCAGAAGATTTTACTATCACAGGTTTCCCTGTTCCGATTGCAGGGCTTGAATCAGCTTCAACAGCACCTGTAACATTTAGTTCCGAATCAGCGTTTGCCAATTGAATTATGGTTTTCCCCATTCTTCCGGCTGCGCCGCAAACAATTATATTAGGCATATTAACTCTCCGGTTTTACTTTATCAATCCGTAACTTTGCAAAACATTTCTTAAATTTTCCTTATTTGCATCAGATATAGAACACATCGGAAGCCTTAAATCCCCCGAACATAATCCCATCATCTCCATAGCTGCTTTTACAGGGATAGGATTTGTTTCCATAAACATTGCTTTTACCAAAGGGAATAATTTATAATGCATTTCAGAAGCTTTTTTTAAATCACCTTTCAAAACAGTGTTTACCAAATCCGCAACTTCCTCAGGCAATATATTGGATAATACAGATATAACTCCGCATCCGCCGATTGACATCACCGGCAGAGTAAGAGAATCGTCTCCTGACAGCAAATAGATTTCCGGAGATAAAATTTTAATTTGAGACATTTGATCCAATGACCCGGAAGCTTCTTTGACAGCGACTATATTTTTGCAGTCTTTTGTAAGTCTTGCAATCGTTTTAGGTTCAATATTAACAGACGTTCTTCCTTGTATGTTATACAAAATAACAGGGATTTTAATTGAGTTGGCAATTTCTTTATAATGCAGATACAACCCCTGCTGTGTAGGTTTGTTATAATAAGGCGAAACAAGCAAAACTCCGTCACAACCGACTTCTTCGGCATGTTTGGAAAGCCTTATTGCTTCCACAGTCGAGTTTGAACCTGTTCCCGCAAAAACTTTTATTCTGCCTTTTGCAAATTTCACGGCAGATTCTATAACTTCATCATGTTCCTGATGAGATAAAGTTGCCGATTCTCCCGTAGTTCCGCACGGAACTATTCCTGTAATTCCGGCTTTATATTGCATTTCTATAAGCTTTTCAAAAGTATCAAAATCGACTTTTCCGTTTTTAAACGGTGTTACAATTGCCGTATACGAACCTGAAAACATAAAATCTCCTATCCTTTTTTATCCTACTTTTACCGTGCCTGTAAACGCAACTACGGCCGGACCTTCCAAATAAACATCAGATATTTTTGACTCATCTGCCGAACAAGAAACGAAAAGGTTATCTTTACCTCTTGTTATGATATGCACAGGCGAGACAACTTTTTTCTTTATTACCGATATTATTGACGAAGCAGTAACGCCCGTACCGCACGCTAAAGTTTCATCTTCAACGCCTCTTTCATAAGTTCTTACAAGTATCGTATTATTATCGGTTAACTGAACAAAATTAACGTTTGTTCCGCTTGGAGAAAATTCTTTGTGAAATCTTATAATTCTTCCGTATTTTACAACATCCGTTTTTTCGACATCATCGACAAATATTACGGCGTGAGGAACTCCTGTATTTAAACAAGAAACCTCAAACTGTTTATCTTCAGCCTGTATGCTTATGTTAAGTTTTAAATCTTTCGGATTATATAAAGCAAGGTTTACTACAGTATCTGATTTTATTTCAGCTGTTATCAACCCTGCATCTGTCTCGAATTTCATATTTTTTTTAACTGCACCCAACTCATAAGCAAATTTTGCTATGGACCTTCCGCCGTTGCCGCACATACTCGCATGAGAACCGTCCGAATTATAATATCTCATTCTGAAATCGGCTTTATTGCTTTTTTCAAGAAGAATCAATCCGTCACCGCCTATTGAATATCTTCTGTCACACAGCTTTGCGGCCAAAGAAGAGTGCTTTTCTTCCGGTATTATACTTTCCCTGTTATCTATCATTACAAAATCATTTCCAGCCGCAGTTAATTTGTAAAACTGTATATTATTTTGAGACATTTTTTATTTCCTTAATTAATTTCTTTTGCTATCAAATCTTTCAATTCTTCTCTTTTTCTTATGCCTGTTACCTTTTTACCGTCAATAACAATCCCCTGCGCTCTGAGCCTTGAATTATACTGCGACGCCATTGCCGAGCCGTACGCTCCGATACATTCGACCGCTATCAATTCTCCGCGGAAAAGCATAGGAAACTTTCTGTCTTTTGCAATAAAGTCGCCTGTTTCGCAAATAGGACCGACAATATCAACAATTACAGGTTTTTTAGAAGTTTTTCTTACAGGAATAATGTTATGATACGCATCATACAGCGTAGGTCTTATTAAATCGTTCATACCTATATCGACTATAATAAATTTCTTGTCGCCTGAAACTTTCCTGTACAAAATTTTTCCTACCATTATACCGGCATTTGCAACTATCGATCTTCCCGGCTCTACAATAATAGTTTTATCTTTATATTTCGAATATACCGACATTACGGCCTTTTTCAAATCTTCAGGAGAAGGAGGCACTTCTGACTTCTGATATTTTATACCCAGTCCGCCGCCGATATCTATATATTTTATAAAGATTTTTGCTTTTTCCAAATTATCTATCAATTTAGAAAGTTTTAAAGCCGCCTGCTTAAACGGCGATACTTCCAAAATTTGAGAACCTATATGACTGTCAACACCGACTATTTTTATATTCTTCATTTTTGACGCCGCAATATACATACCCAACGCATCTTCATATCTTATGCCGAATTTACTTCCGTGTTTCCCGGTAGTAATATGCTTATGAGTGTGAGGGTCAACGTCAGGATTTACTCTGAAAGATATTCTGGCCTTTTTATGAAGTCTTTTTGCAATTAAATTTATCTGTTCAAGCTCTTCAAAAGATTCAACGTTAAACATTAAAATATTGCTTTTCAGCGCATATTCTATTTCTTCAGCCGTCTTACCGACCCCAGAATAGACAATTTTATCGGGTTTTATTCCTGCAAGTAAAGATCTGTAGAGCTCTCCGCCTGATACTATGTCTGCTCCTGACCCGAGTTTTGCAAGAATTGTCATAATATTTTGATTCGGATTTGCTTTTGCCGCATAACAAATAATACTGTCAATATCGCCAAAACCCTTTTTATAAGCATGAAAATTTGATTCTAACGTATTCTTGGAGTATATATATATAGGCGTTCCATACTTTTTTGCCAATTTAGATACAGCCAAACCTTCCACATACAACTCATTATTCACATACTTGATTCCCATCTTACCCCCAGTATATATCGTCTTAAAATAATATCAAAATGATACATATGTGTCAAATTAGAATCCATATGTTAACACACCTTTAATAAGTTTTTAATAATTTATATATTAACTTTATTTTCCACTCAAATTCATACCAAAGCCTTAAAGTCTGAAAAATGAGCTACACTTCTTTTTTGATGCCAATTGGAATAGTTGTTTTAATTATTGTTTCTGCCTTACGAATTGTTCTTTTTAAATTATATTCATCTTTTAACAACCATACATAAAAAAAGATAAATTTTTTAAATTCAATAAAAGTTGTAACTTCAACAACTTTTTGTTTTTTTAAAAAAGCTATTCTTATTTTATTTGTTGAATCTTTTCTCAATATATTAGTTACAATATATCTAATTTTTTCTGCTTCTATATATTTTCTTTGATATTTTAATAATTCAGTAATATTTGAAACTTTTGAATCCTTATGCCAAAATTGAACGTATGCCCACTCTTTGGCTTTTTTAGCTGCTTCCACAAATGAACTATATCCTTCTGGATAAATTGTACAAACAGAAAATGCAGTCCTTCTCGCATCAATAATATTACCTAATGGTGCCATTAACATAACTCCATTTAAACCTGAATATGGGAAAGCAATTAACCCCTGTAATTTATGTTTAAAATTTTCCATTTTACATATATCTAATTCTAAATGTTTTGGATTATTGTAAGCACGTTTGAGTGCTGCTTTCGAATAACCGATATTCGTTATTAAAATCCCTTTATCTACATTTAAATCTTCCAACATTGCTATAAAAGATTCTACACATTTAATATCTATTTTTTTTGCATAATTTTTACAATCTATAGCTGTATACACTTCATTTTTATCTATTTTTTGTTTTATTAAAATATCAACTTGCCTTTCTTTTTGAGAATATCTTCCAATAAGTTTTTTATTTTTGTACAGTTTTGAATCTGGAAAATGGAATTTGCAAATACTATAAATTTCTTTTTCATATTTTTTCCAATGCATAAAACGAATCCATTAAGACTAGCAAGATTTTGTGCGAAGTGAAGTAATTTTAAAGTAAAGTTTACATTAGGCGTAAGCGGTAAATGAGCTTTAAAATTACAAAACTGCAGATAAAATATTGCGGTCGTTATATATTTTGCTTTCTGAAAATTTCGTAAAGTATAACAGCGCTTGCGCACGACACATTCAATGAAGAAATTGAATTTTTTTGCGGTATAGTGATTATAACATCGCATTTTTCTTTTATTTTCTGGTGAAGACCGAATCCCTCGCTTCCTACAACTAAAACAGCCGGAAAAGGGATATCTGTTTCATGTATGCTTTTGTTGCCGTTTTCTGCGCCTATGACCCAGAACCCTTTTTCTTTAAGTTCCAGTATAGCCTGCGAGGAATTTGTAACTCTTGCTATTTTTATATGTTCTATTGCGCCGGCTGAAGTTCTTGAAACTGTATCATTAACAGTTGCCGAACGCCATTTAGGAACTATAACTCCGTCCACTCCGAAAGCAACGGCGTTTCTTATAATAGCGCCTAAATTATGCGGATCTTCTATTGAATCAAGAAGAAGAAGCAATGCGTTTTTTTTATCTTTGACGCTTTTTATCAAATCTTGAAGTTCAACGTAATCGGTAGTTGAAACTTCGGCAACGACGCCTTGAGTATTTGTATCTTCAAATTTATCAAGTTTTTCCGGAGGAACACTGTTTATAATTATTCCTTTTGCTTTGGCAAGTTTTATAATTTCAGAAATACTGCTCCCGTGCGCTGTTTTTGAAATAAATATCTTATTAATCGTTCTTGTTTCAGATTTAATGGCTTCAAGCACAGCATTTCTTCCGAATATTTTATCCATACATACCCTTTAGTCTTATTATTTTCAAAGCGTAAACCGCTGTTTATAACCGCAATACTGTTTATAAAATTTAAATTTTCTTGACTAATGTCGAAGTCCCGTCTTTATTATCAACAATCTTATAGCCGAGTTCAGCCAATTTATCTCTGAATAAATCCGCCTCTTTCCAGTTTTTGTTTTTTCTGGCGGAGTTTCTTTTTTCAAGCAATATTGAAAGTTCTCCGTTTATTTCATTTTTAATCAATCTTATTCCCAAATCACCTTCAAATATATCCTCAAAAAGCCACTTTGCCTGTTTCAAATAACCTGTTTTATCAGAGGAAAGATTATTCAAAATTAAATTCTTTAATTCATGCAGATAAGATAATGCTTTTTCAAAATTAAAATCATCATCCAATGCTTCTTTTACCTGTTTTTGTATTTTTATTAAATCTTCATTTATTAAATTATCGTCGCTTTCAGAAACAATTGCAAGCAGCCTGGAATACGCTTCGTCAAGTCCCTGTAAAGTTTTTTGCGCCGCATTAAGGCCGTCATTTGAAAAATCCAAAGGAGTTCTGTAGTGCTGTGTCAGAAGATAATATCTGACAACTCTAGGGTCATATGTATTAAAAATATCTTTCAAAGTAAAAAAATTACCCAGCGATTTTGACATTTTTTCTTTATTGACTGTCACAAAACCGTTGTGTATCCAGTATTTTGCAAAAATCTTTCCCGTACAGGCTTCGCTCTGAGCTATTTCATTTTCGTGATGAGGGAAAATTAAATCCTGGCCGCCGCCGTGGATATCGATCGTATCACCAAGTAAAGACGTAGACATAACAGAACATTCTATATGCCAGCCCGGTCTTCCTGCAGCCCATCTGCTTGGCCAAGACACGCTCTGCGGCTCATTTTCTTTTGTCTTTTTCCAAAGTATAAAATCATAAGGATTTTTTTTCTTGGAGTCAGCATCCACCCTTGCGCCCACTTTCATATCTTCCAGCTTTCTTTTTGAAAGTTTTCCGTATTCTGAAAATTTATCGACGGAAAAATAGACATCGCCGTCAACATTATAAGCAAAACCTTTTTCTTCAAGCTTTTCTATAAAAGAAATAATTTGCGGAATCATAGACGTAACCTGCGGATATTCATTTGCTTTTAAAACATTTAATTTGTTCATTTGGACAAAATAATCGTCTATGTAAGTTTTAGCAAGTTCAAGCGGAGAAATTTGTTTTTCAATTGATCTGTTTATGATTTTATCATCAACATCTGTGAAATTCTGTATATGGTTTACAGAATATCCGCTTCTTATAAAATGCCTTTTAATTACATCAAAAGTCACATATGCCCTTGCATGTCCCAAATGAACGACATCATAAGGAGTGACACCGCAAATATACATAGAAATTTTATTTTTTTCTATGGATGTAAAATCTTCAACTTTATTGGTAAGCGTATTATAAAATTTTATGCTCATTTTCCTGTTTTCCTTTTTAAAGATACCACTGCCATTGCCGCTATTCCTTCTCCTCTGCCAACAAAACCCATTTTTTCGTTTGTTGTGGCTTTTATGGCAATATATTCTTTTTTAATCCCTAAATTCTTTGATAAAACATTTTTCATTTCATCTATATACGAATAAATTTTAGGTTTTTCGGCAATAACCGTCATATCCGCATTTATCAATTTATATTTTTTTTCTTTTAATACGTTAATTACCGTTTTAAGCAGTTCAATGCTTGATATGTTTTTGTATTTATCGTCAGTATTTGGAAAAAAATGTCCGATATCATCCTGTCCGGCGGCGCCAAGCAAAGCATCCATCAATGCATGAACCAATACATCGGCATCGCTGTGTCCGTCCAAACCGTTTTCAGATGATATCTGCACGCCGCCAAGAAATAATTTTCTTGTCTTTTTAAATCTGTGAACATCATAGCCAAAACCTACAAACATTTTTTATTCCTCTTTTTTAAAATAAATTCAGCAAGTTTAAAATCTAACGGTTCAGTCACTTTAAAATTTTCATAACCGCTGTTAACAAGAACAGCTTTTTTGCCGGTCTTTTCAACAAGCTGTGAGTCATCAGTGACAGCTGCCGAAATTTTTGAAGCATATGCTTTATCAAGTATGCTCTTTTTAAATATTTGAGGAGTCTGGGCAAGCCAGATATTTTTTCTGTCTAAAGATTTCGTCAAACTTTTTCCGTTTATTGATAATTTTATTGAATCTTTGGCAGGCGCGGCTGCAATCGCTCCTCCGTTTTCCATTGCGGAAAGTAAAATTTCGTTTATCGCGTCTTCGGTGATAAGAGGTCTGGCAGCATCATGCACAGCGACAAAATCAGCGTCTCTGTTAACGATATTCAACCCGTTTTTAACGGAATCAAATCTTTCTTTTCCTCCGCATACGACATCAACGCCGTATATTTTTTTATATTTCAACATTTCATGAATTTTCTCTTTTGATACAACGAGAATAATTTGTTTACAGTCTTTTATTTTTTTAAAAGCCAGAACGCTCCATAAAAACATAGGTTTTTTATTCAGCGTAAGGAATTGTTTCGGTTCTTTTGAACCGAATCTTCTGCCGGAACCGGCGGCGACTATCACAACGGATAAATTCATTTTTTATCCTCTGCAAAAATGTCCTGTTTAATTTGACCGAATAACATTTTATTCGCAGATGTCTGCAGTATGGACGTTATTGTCAAATCAACTTTTTTGCCTATAAAAGCCTTCCCGTTTTCAGCGACGACAGACGTGCCGTCATCTAAAAATCCTACGGCCTGATTTCTTTCTTTGCCTTCTTTAGCCAAAAAAACAGAAATTTTATACCCAGGCAAAATTATCGGTTTCAAACATTCATATAAATCGCTTATATTTATAACTTTTACGCCTCGCATATCGGCAATCTTCTTTAAGTTAAAATCAGCAGTTATGATTTTCGCATTCATTTGTACGGCAAGTCTGATTATTTTAAAATCTGCGGCATTAATATCATTATAATCTTTGTAAGATATTTTGACTTTATCGTTTTCTTTTATTCTTTTTATATTATTTTCCAGATTTCTGCCGCCGCCTATTTTTAAAAGCAGTCCTGCCTCTTTAATAACAAATTCCGGGAGAATTATTTTCGAGAAAAAACCGTAATTTATAAAATCGGTTATCCTTTCATCAGCAACTGCACTCATGTCCAAAATTGCGGTTTGAGGCTTCCCTTTTTTTTCGACAATCAAAATTAATAAAAGAGTAACAATCGCCAAAAGCAAACCTGCAGCAACGGCAAAGAAAGTCTTATCTGTAAAGAAATAAGTTACTGACGGATAAACTAAAAATAAAAGTATTTTTATATATAATTTCACCGGCTGACTGACCCCGTATGTTTTTTAAGCAGCAAAAAAGTATTTTTTATATCAGGCTTTATTTTAGTCCACATTTCAAAAGCTATCGCCCCCTGATGGACAAGCATTCCTTCCCCTGAAAAATACTTTAATTTTTTATCTGCGGCAAACCGTTTAAACGGCGTTTCCTTATTATAAATTAAATCATATAAAACTAAATCTTTTTTATACTTCTTTATTTCAAACGGCATTTTATCATCTTTTTTCATACCGCATGTGGAAGAATTTATAATACAGTCCGTGTCCGAAAACAAATCGTCTTCGATTTTATTTATTTCCAAAGGTATTATATTTTTATATGCGCGAGAAATATGTTCAGCGGTCTTGTATGTCCTTGAAGTAATAAATACTTTTTTAACTTTAAGCTTATTTAGAGCATATAAAACAGCTTTTGCCGCGCCTCCGGCCCCTACTACTAAAACAGTTTTGTTTTGTATTCTTATTTTTTTTGACTTTAAATCGGAAACAAGTCCGTCTCCGTCCGTATTATATCCTATAAGTCTGCCGTTCCTGTTGATTATTGTATTTACGCTGCCTATTTTTTCGGCAGTTCTGTCTATGCCGTCTATAAACTTAATTACATCGTTCTTGTAAGGAACAGTTATATTTGCTCCAGCCATATTCAAAATTTTAATTGACATTATTGCTTGTTTCAAGTCTTCAGGTTTGACGGCAAATGCTAAATATATAAAATCCAGTTTGTTTGATGATAACCAAGCATTCTGCATCACAGGAGACAATGAATGTTTGACAGGATTGCCGAAAATAGGGATAATTCGTGTGTTTGACGTTATATTTTGCATAAAAATTCACATTTAAAACTTTTCACTTTAATTAATTTTATCAAATGAACACTATCTAGTCAAACAGCTTGTTGACATTCAATTTTCTTTATTCTATACTCTAGCCCTAAACTTGACGGCAAAATTTTCGTTATAAAAACGTTTTTTGCTGTCAGGTTTGTTATTTTTGAAAGATATTTGTACACAAAGCAAAACAAAGGGAAAAAAATGTTCAGACCAAAATTATTCACTTTAATAAAAAACAGACCGGAAGAATTCACTTTAAACAATATAACAAGAGAAATTCTTGTCGGGCTTATAGTATCTTTTATCTCCATACCTCTTTCTATTGCTTTGGCAATCGCATCAGGAGTAAGTCTTGAAAAAGGTCTTATTACGGGAGTTATTGCAGGTCTTCTTATATCATTATTCGGAGGAAGCAGAGTCCAAATAGGCGGTCCTACCGGAGCTTTCGTAATAATCGTTTACGGTATTGTTCAAAAATTCGGCATTGACGGACTTATTGTAGCAACGGCAATGGCTGGAGTTATATTGGTTATAATGGGTTTCTTAAAATTCGGAAGTGTTTTAAAATATATACCTGATCCTCTGATTATAGGTTTTACAAGCGGAATTGCCGTAGTTTTATTTTCAACACAGATAAATGATTTTTTCGGTTTGGGGCTAAGGAATATCCCCAGCAATTTTATTGAGCAATGGAAGCTGTACTTATCAAATTTTTCAAATATAAATATCCAAACGCTCGGATTGGGTATTTTTTCACTTCTTTTCATTATTTTTTATCCGAAAAAATTTAAATTTTTCCCAGGAACTTTGGCCATAATATTTTTATCGACCATTTTAGTAAAAATTTTCAATTTAAACGTTGATACGATATATACACATTTTGGAGATATATCAAAAACAGCGTCTTTTATGCCTAAAATACCATCAGTAAATATGGGCATGATAACGGATTTGATTCCGGCCGCATTTACAATAGCTTTTCTTGCCGCAATAGAATCACTTCTTTCCGCGGTAGTCGCTGACGGAATGATTGAAAAAAAGCACAGATCAAACACCGAAATAATAGCTCAGGGAATTGCAAATTTCGGATCGGCCATTTTCGGAGGAATACCGGCAACAGGGGCGATAGCGAGAACGTCTGCAGGCATAAGCAACGGCGCAAGAACGCCTATTACGGGAATAGCAAACGCTGTTTTTATATTCATAGCAATGATGCTTTTTATGAAATATGTTCAGCTTATACCTATGGTTGTTCTGGCAACAATTTTATTTACTGTTGCTTATAAAATGCTTGATACAAAAGCTTTTTCCGAAATAACAAAGGCTCCGAAAAGCGACAGTTTGGTGCTGCTTATAACTTTTCTCCTGACAATTTTTGTAAACCTTATTTATGCGATTGAAATAGGAATTATTCTGGCGTCAGTATTATTTATGAAAAGAATGTCCGACATGACAAACATATCGGTTATGGATGAAAACAGCGAACTTGAAGATGAAATTGACGATGTTGACGGTATTGATAAAAAGAAAATAATGAAAGATGTAATTGTGCACGAAATTACCGGAGCTTTTTTCTTCGGGGCCGCAAATGCGTTTGTCGAATACATGGAAAACATGAAAACATGCAAAATAATAATAATCAGAATGAGAAAAGTCCCTGTAATGGATGCAACCGGTTATCATGCGCTGTATAAAATCCACAAGAGATGTCTAAAAACAAACACAAGACTTATGCTGTGCGATCTTGAAAAACAACCTTTGCGTTTGTTAATAAAATATGATTTTATTTCCGAGCTTGGAAGAGAAAATATTTGCGTAAATTTAAACACGGCTCTGCTGAAAGCCGATAAATTCTTACAAATGTTATACAAATAATTTCTGATAATTTGAACAAATATATGACTGCCCGAGAGCAATGCCTCCGTCATTAACGGGAACCAGAGAATTAAAATAAACTTTAAAACCTGATTTTTTCAGAATATCAATACTCCTTGACAATATATATTTATTTTGGAAAACTCCGCCGCTGAGGGCTATTATATCCGTTTTATATATTTTTGAATATATGTCTGCCTGTTTGTAAATCAAACGACATATTGTCTCATGAATTTTACCGCTGATTAAGGAAACTTCCTCTTTATTGCTTAAATCTTTTACAATTCCTCCGATAATCCCGTCAAGTTTTACGACAGATGTTTTATCTTTATAAAAATCAATATCAATATCATAATGGGCATATTTTACATCTTTTAAAACCGATTCCAAATAAACAGCCCCCTGACCTTCATATTCGACAATATTTAGAAGTCCGATGGCAGACGCAACGGCATCTAAAAATCTTCCTATGCTGCAGGTTTGTACGTAATTTTCATGTGTTTTAAGAAGCGATAAAATATTTTTATAAAATTTTTCTTTTTTTATATGTTTTGGAATATCATTTGTCTTGCCGTATTTGTAAAACAGAGATACTGCTATTCTCCATATCTCTTTCACGGCCATATCTCCGCCCGGTAAGTCAAAATATTCAAGATGCGACAATCTTTTTATTTCTTTTTCACCAAACAGCAGGCACTCACTTCCCCATATTTTACCGTCAACTCCAAAACCTGTACCGTCATAAGCAAAACCAAGAACATTTCCTTTCAAATGTTTTTCGGCGACTACCGATGCTATATGAGCATAATGATGTTGAACCGGATAAAAATCAAAAGTTTTATTTTTGAATTTTTCTTTGACATACATTGAAGTATTGTAATTAGGATGCAAATCGTAAGCTATTGTATCAGGAATTACATCTAAAAATTTGAGAAATTTCCCTGCAGATTTATCCAAGAACGATAAATTTTTATAATTAATCATATCTCCGCAGTAAGCAGATAAATATGCCGTATTTTCCCTCGTTATGCAGAAAGCATTTTTTATGTCGGCTCCGGCTGAAAAAATATTTTCTTTTACTCTTGCGCTGACGGCTTTCGGAACATATCCTCTGCTTCGCCTGACAACAATTTTTTGATTTTTATTTCCGGCAAACATAACTATAGAATCGTCTACTGGATTATATATTTCCCTGTCATTGGACAATATCCCGTCAATTTTACAAGAAAATTCGTTAAAAATATCTTTTTCTTTATATATTATAGGTTCGTCGTTTTTATTGGCAGACGTCATTATAAGAGCATCGGTTTTCAACAAATCAAACAAGATATAATGAACCGGCGTATAAGGCAGCATGATGCCTAAAGATCTGTTGTTTTTTGCAATAACATTATTAAAAATTTTATTTATATTATCTTTTTTATCCAAAAGAACTATTGGAGCAACAGATGAAGAAAGTTCTTTTTTCTCATAAGAATTAATATGAGCAAGACTGTTTGCAACGGCTAAATTTTTAACCATTATCGCAAAAGGCTTTGCATCTCTTGATTTTATTGTCCTTAATCTTAAAATAGTTTTTTCATTATAAGCGCTGCATGCCAAATGATATCCGCCTATACTTTTTATTGCGACTATTTTGCCTTGATCTATCATTTTCGCAGTCTCAGATAAAGCAGCCCTGCCTTTTACAATATTTGTCTCATCTGAATAAAGTTTTACCTGAGGGCCGCAGACAAAGCACGCATCAGGCTGGGCGTGAAATCTTCTATTGAGCGTATCATCGTACTCTTTTCGGCAGTCGCGGCACATTTTAAATTTTTTCATTGTCGTATTTCCCCTGTCATACGGCAATTCTTTTACAATCGAATATCTTGGACCGCACCGTGTGCAATTTATGAAAGGATAATGATAGCGTCTGTCATTATGTGAAAGAAGTTCTCTTTTGCAGTCGTCGCATATCGCAATGTCTGAAGGGAAATCAGATATTATTTTGGATTCTTTAAAACTTTTTTTTATCGTAAAATCTTTTAAACCTGAAAAAATACGTCTGCTTTTGATAATGCGCGAAACATTTGCAATTTTAATCGTATTTTTTCTGATATCTGAAATGAATTTATTGATATTTTCAGCAATCCCTTCAACTAAAATCTCGGCGCCGTATTCAGTATTTGACACAAAACCTTTCAACTTGTATTTTTTTGCAAGAACAAAAACATACGGTCTGAAACCGACACCCTGAACAGTGCCGTATATTTTAAGCGACAACGCAGTATCTTTTATATTCAAATTAGCCTCGAATACAGTTATTCGCCTTCTATAGATTTAACAAAGCAGTCATTGCCGGATAAAATTATTATATCGCTAGAGCCGCATTTCGGGCAGAACATTGTTTCCATTTTTGACACATCAATATTTTCTTTGCACACATTGCACTGCGCCGTTAAATCTTCATCTACAAACTCCAAGCACGCCGAACATGCGCAAGTCCCGGGTATTATATGGTCTTTCATTGTGTGGACGAGCAATTCTTTTTCTATTCCGCTTGCTTTACCGATTACAATGCTTATTTTTGTAATTTTAACTAAATTATTTTCTCTTGCTTTATCTTCAATAACTTTCCATAATTCTCTTCCTATTCCATGTTCATGCATAAAACACTCCTTTTATTATCAGTTTTTTTTCTTCTTGTTTTTTTGCGAAGACATCAGATTTATCTCTTTTATTTTATCTCTCAACAACGCCGCAGTCTCAAAATCCAGATTATCAGCGGATTCTCTCATTTGCGTTTCAAGAGATTTTATCACGTCATTTATATTTTTAGAAGAGATATACTCGTCGTTTAACTCTGCCGTAAACAAACTTACGCTGTCGCTCTTGGCTTTAATCTGGAACTCCTCAAGCTGATTTACGGCTTTGATAATCGTCTTAGGCGTTATTTTATGTTTTTTATTATATGCAATCTGTTTATCTCTTCTTCGTTCCATCTCTTTTATTGCCCTGGACATTGAATCGGTCATTTTGTCGGCATAGAATATTACCCTGCCGTCAACGTTCCTGGCTGTCCTTCCGCAAGTTTGTATTAAAGTTTGTTCAGATCTTAAAAAACCTTCTTTATCGGCGTCAAGAATAACTACCAATGCCACTTCAGGCAAATCCAGTCCTTCCCTTAAAAGATTAATACCGACTAAAATGTCAAATTTACCCAGCCTTAAATCTCTGATTATTTCTATTCTTTTCAAAGAGTCTATTTCAGAATGCATATATTCGACAAGGAAACCCTTTTCTTTCAAATACGCGGTAAGATCTTCGGACATTCTTTTTGTCAGCGTTGTTATAAGAACCCTTTCTTTCTTATCAATCGTTTTTTGTATTTCTTTTATCATATCCTGAATCTGTCCGTCTATAGGCTTAATAACAATTTCAGGATCGACAAGCCCGGTAGGTCTTATAACCAATTCAATTATATTGTTTTTTGATTTTTCAAGTTCATATTTCCCGGGTGTTGCAGAAACCATAATATTTTGTTTTATTATAGATTCAAACTCTTTAAATTTTAAAGGTCTGTTATCCAATGCCGAAGGCAGTCTGAAACCGAAATCAACAAGAGTCTGTTTTCTGCTCCTGTCTCCTTCATACATACCTCTTATCTGCGGCAGAGTTATATGAGATTCATCAACTACCAAAAGGAAATCAGAAGTTAAATTGTTAAACAAAAAATAATCTATTAACGTAGTCGGCCTCGAACCGCCGGGTCTGAGAGACAAATGTCTTGAATAATTTTCAACTCCGTTGCAAAAACCCGTTTCTTTTAACATTTCCATATCGTATTTTGTTCTTTGCAGCAGTCTTTGCGCTTCCAAAAGCTTTCCTTCCGATTTTAATACGGCAACTCTTTCGCTCAACTCCGCCTCTATATGTTTCAAAGATTGTTCTATTTTGTCGCCGGTGGTAACAAAATGTTTCGCAGGATAAATATAAGTTTTTTCTTTTTTATTGAAAACCTGTCCTGTAAGAGGATCAAACTCTTTTATAGCGTCTATTTCATTGCCGAAGAATTCAACTCTTAACGCCGTTTCAAGATACGCCGGAAAAATTTCGACGGTGTCTCCTTTTACTCTGAATTTGCCCCTCATAAAATCTATTTCGTTTCTTTCATAATGTATCGATATTAATTGTTCGATAACTTTTTCTATTGTTATTTTTTGGCCTGTGTTAATTCTGACGCACATATTTTGATAGTCTTCAGGAGCGCCCAGATTATAAATACTTGAAACTGATGCAATGACTATAACGTCTCTTCTTTCCAGAAGAGACATTGTTGCTTTCAGTCTTAATCTGTCTATATGATCGTTCACGGAAGAATCTTTCTCTATATACGTGTCTGTTGACGGGATATATGCTTCCGGCTGGTAATAATCATAATATGAGATAAAATATTCAACCGCATTTTTCGGAAAAAATGTTTTAAATTCAGAATACAGCTGCGCCGCAAGAATTTTATTGGGAGAGATTACAAGAACAGGTTTCTGCAATTTTTCAATTACATTTGCTATAACAAAAGTTTTTCCCGAACCTGTAACACCCAGCAGCACCTGCGAATTTTCGCCTTTTGATAAATTGGCGCATAATTGTTCTATTGCCTGCGGCTGCTCGCCTGCAGGTTTGAACTTTGATACTAACTCAAATTTATTCTGACTCAAATTTTTCTTCCATAAACTTATATTTTGTCATATAATCAAAATGCGTCTGATCAAGCTGGAGAGGAGTAACGGAAACATAAGACCGCTCAACTACATCTATGTCGGATTTTTTATTTTTCTCACCTGAGATAAATCTTCCGGCTAATTTATAAAAAACTCCTTCCGAAGTTTTTTTTCTGACAATATTTTCATCGTAACATCTTATGCCTAAAGGTACTATTTTAATACCTTTAGGGTCTTTTGGAATATTTATATTCAAGCATAACGCCGGTCTCTCTTTTGGCGCTTTATTTACGATTTTTTTTGCTATTTCAAGAGCAATTTTAGCCGCATTTTCATAATCGGGTTTCTTGCAGTCCGCCGCAGAAACAGCCATAGAAGGCACGCCGAGGTAAGCGCCCTCACGCGCACAGGCAACAGTACCGGAATAAACGACATCCTGTCCCAAATTAGGACAAGTGTTTATACCGGAAACAACCAAGTCTATTTTATCTTTTAAAAACGAATATAATCCGTACTTTACGCAGTCCGTAGGAGTTCCTCCTACAAGAGTATAAATGTTGCTTTTATATTTTTTTATTCGTTTATATTCGTTTAATGTTATTGCCTGGCTTGTTCCGGACATTTCATGTTCAGGAACTATCACATAAACTTTCCCTAATTTTGACATTTCGTTTACCAAAGGATTAAGACCTGCGCCTGCAATACCGTCGTCATTTGATATTAAAATATTGAGCTTTTTCATCTAATTAGTTTTAAAACCTCTTGTGCAAGTTTTTCCTGCGGATAAATTTCCGGAGATATTTTTCTTTCATTATCTATAGGGTTATTAATGTGTTTTTCTATAAAAGCGGTAATTGCTTTTTCTGTCATATTTTTTTCTTCCATAATTTCAAGAAATCCTTCTTTTTCTATACTTTTTGCATTGAAATACTGATGATTATCCGTAGCATAAGGATACGGGATAAAAATTGCAGGCAGTCCGTACATTTCGACTTCTTTGACAGTTCCTGCTCCGGCTCTGCATACTAAAATATCCGAGCATGCATAAGCATTTCCTATATCATTCATATATTCGGCCACATATTTTTTATACTTTATTTTTTTATATTTTTCATTTATATTAAAAAAATCTTTGCTGCCCACAATATGAATAAACTGTATTCTGTCATGATATTTATCATAAAGTTTATCTGCAATATCGAACATAATATTATTTAATTTCAATGCGCCCAAACTTCCTCCGAAGACAAAAACAGTAAAAATTCCGTTGTTTAAATTTAATTTTTTGCACGCCTCGGCTCTTGATATGTTAAAAATATCCTTTCTTACCGGATTTGAAGTGAAGACTCTTTTTGATTTTTTAAAAAATTTTGAAGACTCGATAAAACTTACGGCAACTTTATCTACTATTTTGGACAGAATTCTGTTAGCAAGACCTGGAAAAGAATTTTGTTCATGTATTAACGACGGAATATTTTTAAATTTTGCGGCAAGCAACACAGGGAAAGACAAATATGCCCCCATACCTACAACGACTTTCGGCGATATTTTATTAATAAGTCTGACAGACAAAACAAAGCTTTTTAAAAACAAAAAAGGAAATAAAAACAATTCAGGCGATATTTTCCTTGAAGGAGCGGAAAAATTTAAAAGTTCATATTTAAAGCCTGAATATTTGACAATCTTTACCGACACGGCATTAACATTGTTATTGACTATAAAAACAGGCTCAAACCCGGCCTGTTTCAATTCTTGGGCAAGCGCTATTCCCGGATAGACATGTCCGCCTGTACCGCTTACAACAATCATTATATTTGGCATAATTATCTTTTACCGCCTCTTGCAATATTAAAAAGCACTCCTGCCATTGTCATACTTATGAGCATCGAAGTTCCGCCGTAAGATATAAAAGGCAGCGGCATTCCTTTTGCGGGAAAAACGCCTGTTGTTGTCGCCATATTTATCAAAGCTTGTATTGCAAAAAGAAGAGAAATTGAAAAAGCAAGATATTTTCCGAAATCATTTTCACAGTTACGGCTTATAAAAATACCGACAGACAAAAAACATATAAACAAACAAATAATAAAAACAGCGCCCATAAAACCGTATTCTTCCCCTATTATTGCAAAAATAAAATCAGTGTGCATTTCAGGCAAATGAAGAAGTTTCATCTCGCTCTGTCCGGGGCCTTTCCCGAAGCACCCCCCTGACCCGAAAGCGATTAAAGCATGTTTTATATTATACTGTGCCAAAGAAATATCAAAAAAAGAATTTATATAATCTAAAAATCTTTTTATTCTGTACTGCTGCATAAGTATAAAACCTGAAAAAACGCAAAACATGCAGCCCAATGTAACCCAAAAACGCTTTTGTTCAACCCCGGCGATAAACATCATGGCAAGCCACACTGAAGCCATAAGAAAACTTGTTCCAAAATCTTTTTGCATTATTATCAAACCGACAAATCCTGCCAAATAGACTATCGCTTTTATATCGTTTTCCCATAAATTTATCATTCTTTGTTTTCTTGCCAAAAAGTCAGACATAACTATTGCCAAAGCCATCTTTGCAAATTCAGAAGGCTGAAAAGTAATAAAACCCAGATTTATCCATCTTGTTGCGCCTTTTCTTGCCTGTCCGACTAGAATAACAACTACCAAAAGGATTAAAGCAACTATATAGATTTTTTTACTCCATTTTTGGTATTTTCTGTAATCAATTTTAAAACCTGTAATAAAAAACAAACATGTTCCTATAGCTACGTATAAAAAATGTCTTATTATAAACATATACTCATTTGAAAATCTCATTTGCGCCATAACGGGAGTTACAGAAATAATGAAATGTATCCCGATTAAAACAAGAGATATAAGAATTATTAACAGCAATATATGGTATTGTTTTCCGCTTCTGTTTTTTTTAACAGGCTGGTCTATATAGTTTTTAATTGATGTGAATATCTTTGCCATATTACTTTAAAGATAAAACTATCTTTTTAAATTCCTGACCTCTGTGTTCAAAATTTTCAAATTGGTCAAAAGAAGCACAGGCAGGGGAAAACAAAACTATATCTTTTTCTTCTGCAACCGTCTGAATTTTTTTCAATGCATTAAGCAACGTTCCGCATTCATACATTTGCGCTGAACCTTTAAGCTCTTTTTTTATTATAGGAGTTGCTTCTCCGATTAAAAATATATTTTTAACTTTTTTCTTGATTAGATTATATATCGGTTTATAAGGACTGCCTTTATCCTGACCGCCCAATATCAATTGTATATTTTTATCAAAAGCTTCCAAAGCTACCTTTGTCGAATCCACGTTTGTAGCTTTTGAATCGTTATAATAAGATATGCTTTTTATATTTTTTACAAATTCTATTCTGTGTTCAACGCCTTTAAAAGAAGATATTACCTTTTCTATAATATCAGGTTTTATTCCGGATAAAAACGCGGCTGCGACGGACGACAAAATGTTGTCTATATTATGTCTGCCCGGTATTTTTATATCAGGAGATAACGTTATTTTTTTATTTTTATATCTTATATAAATATTGCCGTTTTCATAATAAATAGTATTTGTTTTTTTCAAATTTGCATTAAAAGAAAATGCGCTTGCGTTAATATTTGAAGTGATTTTTCTAAGAATTTTATCCTGATAATTATAGATTACAAAATCTTTATTTTTTTGATTTATAAAAACATTTGACTTTGCTTTTATGTAATTCTTCATTGTTTTATGATGTTTCAGATGATCAGGCGTTATATTAAGTATAACGCTGATGTCCGGTCTGAAATCAGGAGAATCTTCAAGCTGGTAAGAAGATAATTCAGCGACTACTATTGTTTTAGCGTTAATTTTCTCTGCAAGAGAAGACAAAGGATATCCTATGTTACCGACAACTACAGTGTTTTTATACGCTTTTTTTATTATTTCATAAATAAGTGTCGTCGTTGTAGTTTTACCGTTTGTTCCCGTTACGGCTATAAATCGTTTAGGTTTAACAAAATTTAAAGCAAAATCAAATTCGCTCATTACAGGAATATTACGCTCTTGCGCAGCTTTAAAAATAGGCAAATCCGAACTTATTCCCGGACTTTTAACGATAATATCACTTTCAAGAACTTTATCAGAATGTTTCCCGAATTCAACGGCAACTTCTTTATTAAGCTTCATTGCTGAATGCGTTTTTACTTTGCCGCTGTCGCTTGCAAAAACATTGTATCCTTTTCTTCTTGCAAGATTTGCGGCGGCAATTCCTGACTTTCCCAAGCCTATAACAGCAACATTAATTTTATTGTTTATATTTTTCATTTAATCACCTTAATTTTAAAGAAGAAACTGCCAAAATAGCAAGAATTATACCTATTATCCAAAACCTTATCGTAACTTTTATTTCCGATATTCCTCCAAGCTCAAAATGATGATGCAGAGGAGCCATTCTAAAAAATCGTTTTTTTGTTCTTTTATAGACAGAAACCTGTATCATAACAGATAATGCTTCGGCAACAAAAACGCCTCCAAGTATAACCAATATTAATTCCTGTTTTATAAATACAGCTGCCAATCCGAGCAAAGCGCCCAGAGAAAGACTGCCGGTATCTCCCATAAAAATTTCAGCTGGATAAGCGTTATACCATAAGAACCCTAATCCGGAACCGAATAAAGCCATAAGAAAAACAGATATTTCACCGGCGCCGTTTATATAAGGAACCTTCAAATAATGAGCTATTTTAAAATTTCCTATTAAGTATGCAAATAATGCCAGCGCCATGGCAACGATGACAATATTTCCTATTGCAAGACCGTCCTGCCCGTCGGTTAAATTAACCGCATTGGAACTTCCAACTATAACAAAGAAAACTATAATGAAATAAAAATACGACATCTCGATAAAAATATTTTTCAAATAAGGTATTTCGATTGTTGTGGCAAAATGGACATTTGTAGGATGAAAAAACAGATAAATTATAACAAACGCCGCAAATATTGACTGAAAAACAAGTTTCTTTCTGGCAGATAAGCCTTTAGGGTCTTTCTTTATAAGCTTTAAATAATCATCGCTGAAGCCTATCAGTCCGAAAAAAATTGTCGCCGCCGTAAGCCAAATGATAAAGATATTATCAAGCCTTGCCCATAAAATAGTCGAAACAAGAAGAGATATTATTATTATTATGCCGCCCATTGTCGTTGTTCCAGATTTTAATTTGTGAGCAGCAGGACCGTCGTCTCTTACTGTTTGTGATATTTTATATTTTTTCAAAGTCCTTATTATATACGGCGCTATCAAAAAAGTAATTATCAAACTTGTCAAAATAGCTCCGCCGGCTCTGAATGTTATATATTGAAAAACATTTAATGGCGTAAAAAATTCACTTAAATAATTATAAAGTATATGATAAAGCATTATTTCCCCTTAAGTTTATCTCTTAATATCATCTCGTCATACACAACATCCAGCTTCATTCCTCTTGAAGCTTTGACAAATACCAGAGAATTAGCGTTCAGTTCTTTTTCGACTTCTTCCAAAAGTATTCTTTTGCTCATAAAATATTTAACTTTTTTATCTTTAATTTCATCTTTAATATACCCGACCAAATCACCGAACAAACAAACCATTTTTACATTAGGCAAAGAGTTAATAAATTTGCCGATTTCAGAATGAAAATCTGCCGCTTTATCCCCAAGTTCCAACATATCTCCTAAAATAAGAATAACTTCTTTGTCAGGATAAGACTGTGAAAGGCTTGAAATTGATTCTTTCATTGAAGACGGATTTGCGTTATATGCGTCATTTATAATTACCGCTTCATTTGACAATTTATAAGACTGCATTCTCATATTGGGAGGAGAAAAATTAGCCAAGCCTTCTTTTATCTCCGAAAAAGAAAAACCGAGCCCGTAAGCAACGGCGGCGGCGCCCAAAGCGTTGAAAACATTAAATTTCCCTTTTATAGGCAGTTCAACAGTTTCGTTTTTACCGTCGATATACATATCAAACACAGGCCTGTCGAGCCAAAGCTTAATATTTTTTGCATATACGTCCGCCCCGCTGTATAATCCGAAAGTTATAACTTTTTTTGATATTTGCGGCAGATAGGTTTTCAGATATTGGTTATCATTGTTTATTACCACAAAACCGTCTTTTTTAATCCCGTCGATTAAATTCTTTTTTTCCTGCAAAACATTTTCCGGAGTTTTAAAATATTGAAGATGCGAAGAACCTATATTTGTAATAATGCCGCAGTCAGGCAGAACTATTTTCGTTAAAGCTTCTATTTCTCCGAATTCAGACGTACCGAGCTCAAATACGGCATATCTGGTATCGCTTGCAAGATCAAATACCGTAAGTGGAACGCCTATTCTGTTGTTAAAATTACCTTTATTGCTAAGTGTTTTATGTTTGCGCCTCAATATTGAAGACAACATTTCTTTAGTGGTGGTTTTTCCGTTCGATCCGGTAATTGCTATAGACGTAAGAGCAGTGTGTCTTTTTCTGTAAGCTATTGCAAGCTGTTCCAATGCAACGGAAGTATTTTCAACTTTAACAAGAGACGGCAAATTAGGAAAAAAATATTTTAAATTTATATCTTCTCGCGAATACACTATAGCAGAAACCTGTTTCTCGATAGCGCTTCTGATAAAATCATGACCGTCAAAATTTTTTCCCTGTATAGCGAAAAACAGCGACCCTTTTTTTAGAGTTCTCGTATCTATGGCAACTTCTTCTATTTTTAAATGAGGATTTCCTATTATAAAAGATCCGTTAACGGCATTTATCAAATCAACCAAATAAAAATTTTCCATTTTATATTAACCTTGTTTTATTTCTTTAAATTTTTAAGTACATCCAAAGCGACTTCTCTGTCGTCAAAATGAATTTTATTTTGCCCTATAATCTGATAATTTTCATGTCCTTTACCCGCTATCAGGACAATATCTCCTTTTTCTGCTTTTTTTACGGCTTCTTCTATTGCCTGTCTTCTTTCTATTATAACTTTATAATTTGTTTTGTTTATCTGTTTTGCTCCGGCTTCAACGTCTTTTGCTATCGATTCGGGATCTTCGTCTCTCGGGTTATCTGAAGTTATAAAAACAAAATCACTCATTTCACAAGCCGTCTGAGCCATTAAAGACCTTTTTGTTTTATCTCTGTTTCCTCCGCAGCCGAAAACAGTAATAATCTTTGAAGGTTTTAAATTTTTTATTGCTGAAAGAACATTTTTTAAAGCATCATGCGTATGGGCATAATCAACTATAACGGAAAAATCAGCCTGAAAATTTACTTTTTCAAGTCTTCCCGGTGCGCCCAGCGCATTGTTAATATTAGTTATAACGTCATTAAATTTTAAGCCGGCAGCCATACAAATGCCGAACACGGCTAAAATATTATAAACATTATGCAGCCCTATATGCTTAATATTTATCGCCGCAGCATCGCCAAAAACGGATTTTAAATGAAAAGAACTGTTTGTACTGTTTAAAACTACATTATATGCTCTGCAGCTTGATTTGCCGTCATTTACTGAATATGATATTTTTTCAGCGCATATATCGCTTTCAAGAATTTTTCTTCCGTATATATCGTCAGAGTTGATTATAGCAAACTTTTTGTTATTTTTCACATTAGATTTAAGAGAAGAAAACAGTATTTTTTTCGCTTCAAAATAGCTGTCCATATTTTTGTGAAAATCAAGGTGGTCCTGCGTTAAATTAGTAAAAGCGGCAATGTCAAATTCAATCCCGGAAACTCTTCCAAGTACAAGAGAATGAGAAGATACTTCCATAATAAGATATTTGATGCCGGCATTTACCATCTCATGCATCATTTTATATAAATCCATAGCCTGAGGCGTCGTATTAGGCGCATCTATAACGGTTCCTGCATATCTGTAATTTATTGTTCCTATAACGCCTATATTAATATTTAACGCCTGAAATACCGATTCAGTCATATACGTTATGGAAGTCTTGCCGTTTGTTCCTGTTACGCCTATAACTGTCATTTTTTTATCAGGATGTCCGTAAAATTTTGCACTCACAGACGACATAGCTTTAGAAATATCAGGAACTATTACACTTGTGCAGCCTATATTATCTATTTTTTTATCTGAAACTATGCAGACTGCCCCCTTTAAAACAGCTTCAGAAACAAATTTTTTCCCGCTGGTATGTGTCCCGTCAAGGGCAAAAAACAAATATCCTTCCCCGACTTTTCTGGAATCATAAGATAAACCTTTTATCTCAATACTGTCATCACCGGTTATTTCAACGGGTATTCCTGAAAATAAACGCTTTAGAATCATTTTTGTTCCCCATTTTTATTTTTTGTCTTATCTGTATTTTCATCATCTTTTTCAATATTCAAATATTCCGCTGTTTTGGATGCTATTTTAGCAAATACGGGAGCTGCGACAGAAGCCGCATAATATTCTCCTTTAGGTTCGTCAAACATAACAAGTATAACTATTTCAGGGTCCATAGCCGGAACCATTCCGCAAAAAGACGCAACATAATGTTTTGTTGAATATTTTCCTGTCTGCGGGTCAATTTTCTGGGCCGTTCCTGTTTTTCCTCCAACAGTATATCCCTTTATTTTGGCTGACTTACCTGTTCCTTTATCCACTACATTTTTCAGAATCTGTCTCATTTTATAAGATGTCGCATCCGAAACAACTCTTCTTATAACTTCTTTTGACTGATAATTAACATCTCCGATAGACTTTATTATTTTTGGTTTTAACAATACGCCTCCGTTTGCTATAGCCGAAAAAGCATTTACAGTTTGAAGAGGCGTCGTAGCTATTTCCTGTCCGAATGAAATTGTATGCAAACTTCTCTTGCTCCATTGCGCAGTAGGTTTTAAAAGACCTTTTTCTTCACCGTTTAAATCTATCCCGGTCATACTGTTAAACCCGAACATTTTTATATACTTATAAAATCGCTCAGCCCCCAAAGCCAAAGCAAGTTTTGCAGTTCCTATATTTGAAGAGTATTCTATAACCTGACTTACAGAAATCACACCTTGTTTTTCATGATCTTTTATAATTTGTCCCGCAACTTCAAGTTTGCCGTTTTCACAATTGATTTTATCGGTAACTTTAAATAAATTTTCCTGAAGTATTCCTGCAAGAACTACGACTTTAAATGTTGAACCGGGCTCAACCACATAACTTATCGCATTGTTTCTTAACAAAGAAATATCTGAAATTTTATCTTCAGGGTTATAATTAGGAAGAGATGCCATTGCCAAAATTTCACCCGTATGTGGATTCTGAATAATAGCCACGGCTTTGTTGGATTTTGTCGACGCCATTCCTTCCTGCAAAGCCTGCTCGGCTATAAACTGCAGTTTTCTGTCCAGTGTTAAACAGACATCGCTTCCTTCATATTTATTTTCTTCCACAAGTTTATCGGCGAATATTTTTTTTGAACCTACCTGATACTGCTTATATTTGATTTCTTCACCGGTTAAATGTTTATTGCAAAATTTTTCTACACCTTCAAGCCCGTCTCCGTGAGCCCCGACTATCCCTATTGTCTGTGAAGCAAGACTGCCTTCAGGATATTGTCTTATATACCGGCTCTCAAGACCTAAACCGGGTATTTTTTTTGATTTTATCTGTAAAGCGATATATTCGTCTATATTGAAAGCTACAGGAATATATGATTTTTTTTCTTCTATTGCCTGGTACTGCTTCTGAGGTATTTCGATACTGAAGGATTTTAAAATTTCCTCTATTTCCGGTAAATTCTTAATCATTTTAGCATCTAAAAATACAGTGTATTTTTTTACGCTCATAGCTAAATTATTACCGTTTCTGTCTAATATGGAACCTCTTTTTGGTTTTTCGGTCAGTTCTTTGTTTACAATATTATCGACATACTTATCTGTATCGGAATGTTTTATAAACTGCAGATAAAAAAGTTTTAACACTATCAGTAAAAACAGTAAAAAAAGAAAACCTACGACGATATTTTGCCTGAGATAAATATTTCTTGTTTTTATTTTCATTCTTTAACGTTTATAATTGCATTTTCCGAAGGAACGGAAAATTTTTTTTCCTTTGCAATTTTATCAAGTTTTTCTAAAGCCAATATTGAATTTATCTTGTACATTATAGAATCTTTTTCGCTTTTTACCCTGTCATATTCTGCTTTTAAACTGCTTATTTTCGCATCCATTATAATGAGTCTGTTTCTTTCCAATGCCGCAATAGAAAAGCCCAATATTGCCAGCAATACCGTTATCACAAGATTTTTAATAAAATTTTCGCCTGAATTTTTACCCATTTTGTTTTTCCGCAACTCTCATTTTAGCGCTTCTGCTTCTCGGATTATTTTTTATTTCTTCTTCGCTTGCGCCGATAATTTTTTTATTTACTATTTTTAACCCTTGATTTTGTAAAGATTTAAAACTTTGTTTTACAATCCTGTCTTCCAAAGAATGATATGTCAAAATAACAGCTCTGGAATTATCCGAAAGAATTTCAGGTATTGAATCCAGCATTTCCTGTAAACTTGATAACTCGTCATTAACATAAATCCTTAATGCCTGAAAAACTTTTGTGGCAGGATTTATTTTACCGTTTGACCATTTGACACTGCCGATGATATCCGCAAGCTGGTCGCATGTTTTTATACTGCCTTTTATTCTGTAATCGATAATTTTACCGGCTATCTGTTTTGAGAAAGATTCTTCCCCGTATTTAAAAAAAATATCCTGAAGTTTTTCTTTACTGTAAGTATTTATAACATCATAAGCGCTCAGCTTACAGGAGCGGTCCATTCTCATGTCCAAAATTTCATCTGAACGAAAAGAGAAGCCTCGTTTCATATCGTCAAGCTGTTTTGAAGATACGCCTAAATCCGCAAATAATCCGTTTACTTTATGAATTTTGATATCGGAAAGTCTTTTTTGAATATTACGGAAATTATCTCTTACAAATACTATTCTGTCCTTAACATCCGCAAATTTTTCATTCGAATTAAAATGATTAAACGAGTCACTGTCCTGGTCAAAAGCAATTATTTTAATTTTTTTATATTTTTCCAACAAATATAAAGAATGTCCGCCGCCGCCGAAAGTGCAATCTATATAAAAACCGTCTTCTGCCGTTATCAAAAAATCAGCAACTTCATTTACCATAACGGGCTGATGATAAAAAATATTATCCATTATATGCTCTTAACAATTTTTTCAATCAAAATAGCTTTTGAAATATTTATTTCTTATTAAATCTGCTGAAGATCTTTATAAAATAAAAGAAGCATCAGCGAAACAGCAGCAACTTTCTACGCCAATGCCGACTAAAGATATATAAGCCTGCTGTCATAAAATTTTGCAGAATTATCATCCATAATTTATGTTTCCTGATAAATATACAGATATCTATACACCGAATTCTGTATGCCTGACAAGCAGGCACTACGGTCATTTCTCTGCCGTATAAATTACTTTATACAGTCAAGCGATAAAACTTCTATCTTGCTTTCCAGTAAGGATTTAGCCGTTTCACATCTTACCTTTGTAAAACTTATAGTAAGATTTATTCCTTTGCAGGAACCTTTCTTTTTTTCAAAAGAAAGCGTCACTGTTCGCACCTCTGTCCTCGCGGACGATGGGGATTACCCACTACCGTTTTCTCAATTAAGAGAATAAAGTTCGGACTTTCCTCTTTACAAAAAATGTAAAGCGACCGTACGATATCTATATATTTACACTACTTCTTTTTTATTAAACAATATTCTCGAGCAATTATCGCAGTATACCAACTCTTTACACTTTGTTGCCTGGTTAATAAGCTGAGGACGTATAACCATATTGCACGCGCCGCAACTGTCGCCATCAACCAAAGACAACCCGATGCCGTTTCTGTTTTCTCTTATTCTTTCGTACTGTGATAGAATATTAATATTTATACTTTTTGAGAAAGAGTCTCTTTCTGTTTTCATTTTTTCAATTTCTTGTCTCATATTAAGAGAAGAATCTTCAATATTTTTAATTTCGCCGTTTATTTCACTTTCTGTTTTTTTTAAATCAGCTTCATACTGTTTTAAATTTACGGTTTCTTTGTCTATATCTTCCATTAACTGCAAAATTTCATCCTCAATAACACTTTTATCCGCTTTGGCTTTTTCTATTTCCAAAAGGCAGGATTTGTACACGTCATTTGATTTTACATTATTTAAATCAGTCGTATACTTTGATATCAAAGATTCTTTTGAAACAAGCAACGATTCTTTTTCTTTTTTTAAAGAATTAAGCTTAACATATGTCTCTTTTCTATTATCAAATTCTTTTTTCGCCGTCGAAAGCTGCTGTTTTTTATGTTCCGCAAATTTTGGCAAATCTTCAAGTTTATTCTTTAATGTTTCGATCTTAATATCTTTTTCCTGCAAGTCACAAAGCAACATTAACGTTTCCCTTAAATTTTCCATTATATCTCCAATAAATACTTGTACCGTCTACGTTTTTGAATTATAGCAAGTTTATACTTCTTAGGCAATATTATTAATATCAAGAATTATTTTTTTGATCTTTTTTTGAGAGGAATCCAATAAAACAATCCAGCCGCCGAATAGGAAGGTTCAAACTTCCCGTCTTCCGATAAGGTAACGTTTATTTTTTCTACAGGCAAAATTTGAAAGACATCATGATAAAAATTGGATGAAATTTCAAGATGTCTTGATAACTCGCAGTTTTCATCACCAGCTTCGGAAGCAATGAGTTTTTGAACAAAATTTTTTGATTGTTCCAAAGTATCTGCGGAAATAGCCGAAACTATTTGAGTGGTATACTCTCCGAAAATATCGCGGTTAGAGTCAAATTCTTCTTTTAAAGCATTCCCTATTGTGAGAATGAAAGGACTTACGGCTATCCATTTGGACGGAGTTTCGCCGATAAAAGAAAAAACGGCCGTTTCTTTTGAAAAAGTATCATAAACAACAGCCGGTTTTATACATTTTCCGTAAAAAAAACAAGCTCTTTGAACGGATTCTTCAACATCAATGTCAAGCTCAGTAATATTAAGAAGTTTTCTTAATATTCTGGATATTTCTCTTGGTCTTATATTAATCTTAAAATTCTTAATTTTTCTCATTTTTATTCTTTAATTAATGAAAAACATATGCCTGAACAATTAATGCTTACTTATTCAGGCATATCTATTTTTATTTATTAAGAGTTTTTTTGAATCTGTCTCTCTTTTTTTTCTCCCATTCATAAGTCAAAGGAGCACATATAAATACGCTTGAATATACGCCGAGAGTAGTTCCTATTACCATTGCGAAGGCAAAATCATGAATAACTTCGCCGCCGAACAAAAACAATACCATTGAAACTACAAAAACGGTTAAAGAAGTTATTATTGTTCTCGAAAGAACTTCATTGATGCTTATGTTTATTATAGAGCCGAAACTTTCTTTAGCAAGAAGCCTCATATTTTCTCTTATTCTGTCATACAAAACAATCGTGTCGTTAATAGAAAAACCGGCTATTGTTAAAAATGCGGCTATAAGAGTTAAATCTACTTCTTTGCCTGTCATAATAACTATACCAAAAGTGCCGAATACGTCATGCATAAGAGCCAACACGCCTATCGTACCCCATAAACCTGATTTAAACCTGAATGCAACGTAAACTATTATGCCTAAAAACACGAATATAAAAGCATAAACAGCTTGTTTTGCCAAATGTTTTCCTACCGCAGGACCGACATATTCAGTTCTGTCAACGGTTATATTATGCCCGGTAAACTTCGACTGAAGAGCAGACAAAATGCTTTGAGACATTTCTTCCTGAGTTTTCTCCGTTTTCTTTACCCTTACGATAATGCCTTTATCGCCTATCGACTGCAATTCAAAAGATGCGACGCCTGCGCTTTCAAGAGAAGCTCTTACATCGTCAAGTCCTATTTCTTTATCTACGGAAATCTGCACTAAAATACCGCCCGTAAAATCTATTCCGTAATTAGGTCCTTTGACAAAAAGAAAAACTGCGCTGGCAATCATTAACAATAAAGACAATGATATAGATATATATCTCATGCGGATAAAATCTATGTTTGGCGTTTTAAAAAACTTCACGTTATCCCCCGTTTTTTTATATTTGCAATATTATATTTTTATTTTATTAATAAAGTTTTCTTTAAATAAAAAATCATAAATTAACTTAGTAACAACTATTGCCGTAAACATGCTTATGAGCAAACCTATAGTCAAAGTAACGGCAAAGCCCTTAACAGGTCCCGTTCCAAACTGGAACAAAAACACTGCCGCAATAAGAGTTGTAAGATTGGAGTCAAAAATTGCTGAAAAAGCTTTTTGATATCCTGCATCAACGGCAACTCTGGCCGTTTTGCCGATTGCAATTTCCTCTCTGATTCTCTCAAGAATCAGAACGTTCGCATCTACAGCCATTGCAAGAGTAAGAGCTATACCGGCAATACCCGGCAAAGTCAAAGTAAACTGGAAATACGACATTATGCCGGCAAGAATTAAAAAGTTAAGAATCAAAGCTATATCGGCTATAATACCTGAAAAACCGTAATAAACAGCCATAAAAACAATAACAAATAAAACGCCTATAAGAGAAGCGGTAAATCCTTTTGTTATCGAATCATCTCCAAGACTAGGTCCTACGGTTCTTTCCTCTATGATTTTAACAGGAGCAGGCAAAGCGCCGGCTCTTAAAACAGTCGCCAGCAATTTTGCGTCTTCTGAATTAAAGTTTCCTTCTATAATTGCTCTTCCGTCCGGTATTCTTGAACGTATAACAGGTGCCGACTGAACAATACCGTCAAGAACTATTGCAAGATTTCTGTCTATGTTTGCGCCCGTAATATCTGCAAAAAGCTTGCCGCCTTCTTTATTGAATTCCAATGAAACATGAGGATAGCCGAACTGTCCCGTAGTAAGCTCAACTTTAGCATTGACAAGATATGCCCCTGTTAAAGAAGCCTGTTTCAAAATATAATAATTACCGTCTTCTTTCCCTTCGGCTATAAAACATCCTTCAGGAATTAATTTTGAAATTTCAGGATCCTGCATTGCCTGTGCAGGAGTCAAATCGTTTTCTCTCATTTTCTGAGATATAACAGGCAAATTCTCGCTGTTTTCTACAAGGCAGAACTCTAACAAAGCCGTTTTACCTATAAGTTCTTTCGCCCTCGCAGGGTCTTTTATACCAGGAAGCTGTATAACTATCCATTTGTCGCCCTGTCTTGTTATTAAAGGTTCGGCAACGCCGAATTCATCTATACGGTTTCTCATAACTTCAACAGCTCTTTCGACAGCATCTTTCATGCTGACCTTTTCGTCGAGTTTAGAGGAATCAACCTCAAGCAAAAGATGTGTTCCGCCTCTTAAATCCAATCCTAATTTAAGCGATTTTCCCAAAATAGGATCTTTTGCCTTTTCAGCAGCAGCCTTTTCAGCATCGGTCATTCTTGACCATTCAAACGTAGGATACAAAAAGTATCCAGAAAGTATAATCAACAATGCCGTTACAACTGTTCTAAAACCTAGTTTGTTCATTAGAGTAATTTCCTTTCATTTATTATTAATTCAAACTTACAATCCAAAAATTTTGCAGCTCTTCTGCACATTGTCATTCTGGACATAAATATTTCAAAGTATTCTATAACCTGCGAGATTTTCGTGTCGACATTTAAATTAAGGGATATTAATTTTTCAGCTTTATTAACTTTTAAAAAAGATCTGTCAACAGCATAATTTACCCTGTCATGAATATCTACTGAAATCATATTTGGGTTTCTAACTCTTGTTTTATGAACATCAGATTTATCGGCAAGGATTAAAGCAGCGGCAACAGGATTTACAGGATCTCCTATTTCTTCTTCATGGTTGCCTATTGCTGAAATTATCAGAGCTATCTCGTCAGGAGTAACACCTATATGTTTTAAAATATCCATTGCTATTAAACTTGCAGATTGTCCGTGATCCTGTCTGTTTACGACATTTCCTATATCATGCAAATACCCTGCTATTGCGGCAAGCTCCTGCAGCCTTTTAGGATAGTCCAATGTTACAAGAATATTTTCTGCGACGGAAGAGACAAGACTTACATGTCTGAATCCGTGTTCCGTATATCCTATAGCACCTAAATAATCATTTGCAGCCTGAATAAAACTGTCAACTATTTCGTTAGATTTGACATCTTCAAGCATAACATTTGATGTTTCAAGCTCTTTTATATTCATTTTTTTGTTATTTTATAACTTCAGGCGTAACAACTTCATTTACCGGAGCTGTCACTACAGTAGTTATAGTCGCTTTTACAATCTGAACTTTAACGTTTTCGGCAATTTTAGCTTCTACAACATCACCTTTAACGGAAACAACTGTCGCATATAATCCGCCGGACGTTATTATTTTATCGTCTTTTTTCAAAGCATCTAGCATTTTTTGGTGCTCTTTTCTTTGTTTTTGCTGCGGTCTTATAAGAAAGAAATAGAAGAATACGAAAATAATAATCAACGGCATTAATCCGCCGAATGCACTTCCGGCCGACGCAGCATCAGCAAAAGCATTAGAACTCAAAAGAGTAACAGCCAAAGACAAAAACATCAATTTTGATAACATCTTACTCATAAAAACCTCACTCATAGCATTAAACTATTTATTAGAATAATATTTTGTAAAAAATTCTTTCTTAGCTTCTAAAAATGTATCAGTTTCCAATGCTTTTTTTATTTTATCCGTCAATTTTATCATAAAATGAATATTATGTAAAGACAATAAAGTCAATGCCAAAATCTCCTGAGAACGGAATAAATGATTCAAATAAGCCTTGGTGTACCCTCTGCACGCCTGGCAATCACACTCAGGATCCAAAGGTTCAAATTTTTCCTTATATTCTCCGTTTTTAATATTAACCTTACCGGTGCTTGTAAAAGCCTGACCGTTTCTTCCGTTTCTTGTAGGAATAACACAGTCAAACATATCTATTCCGCGCTCTACAGAATTCCATATATCTTCAGGCATTCCGACTCCCATTAAATATCTTGCCTTGTTTTCGGGCAGATATGGAACCGTAGCTTCGACGACATTCATCATTTCTTCTTTGGATTCTCCAACAGAAACCCCGCCTACGGCATAACCGACAAAATCCATATCCCGCATTTTCAAAGCGCTTTCCTTTCTTAAATCTTTAAATATCGAACCCTGCACGATACCAAAAAGAGCCTGCGTATTTTTTGAATCATCATTATAAAATTCATCTTTGCATCTTTTTGCCCATTCAAGACTGAGAAGCATTGAATTTTTTGCATACTCAAAAGTTGACGGATACGGAGTACACTCGTCAAAGCACATAATTATATCAGCACCGATAGCCTTTTGTATTTTCATAGATATTTCAGGAGAAAGGAAGTGCTTTGAACCGTCTATATGAGATCTAAACTCCACACCTTCGGAATTTATCTTTCTGAAACTGTTTAAACTGAATATTTGGAATCCTCCTGAATCGGTAAGCATAGGGCCGTTCCAAGAATTGAATTTCTGTATTCCTCCGGCTTTTTTTATTATTTCAAGTCCGGGTCTCAAATATATATGATACGAATTAGCCAAGATTATTTGGGCTTTCGTATCTCTTATCTGTTCTGTTGAAATGGATTTAACGGAACCCTGCGTGCCTACCGGCATAAATACAGGAGTATCAACAACACCTCTCGTAGTGTGCAATCTGCCAAGCCTTGCTCCGCATTGTGTGGATTTTTTTAATAATTCAAAAGACCCGCATTGCATTATAAAAACTTATCTCCGTTTATGTATAGACCGAATTCGCAGTCAAGAACATGGCAGGCTTTTCTGCAAAAAATAGTTCTTGAAGTGAAAATTTCAAAATATTCCATTATAGAACAAATATTAGTATTAATATCTAACTTCAAAATAATCTCTTTTCTTTTTCTTGAAATTTCTATCTCGGTTTGCTCACAGGCTGCTATCACTTTAGAATGAGTATCTTTAAGCCTTTGCTCTTCAGATCTCAATCTTTCGTGATGTACGTCAGTTTTATCGCCTAAGACTACAGCAGCCGCAACTTCCGTAGGAGGCTGCATGTTTTTATCCTCATGGCTTCCTATAGCTCCGAAAATTTCGAAAATATCGCTGTTATATTTTTCATCTTTCCAATAATCCTGCTTCAATATGTAAAGAGCAACTATCGCCCCGCTTTGCGCATGATCTTTTTTTGAAACGACATTTCCGATATCATGCATATATCCGGCAACTTTTGCCAATTCCTGAGTTCTTTTATCAAAACCAAGCTGTTCCAATATTGAACCGGCCCTTCTTGCAGTATGTATGGCGTGGTTTAATCCGTGTTCTTTATAGCCTATGGACGCAAATACTTCATCGGCGTATTGCAGATATGTATTTATTTCTTTGTTGTTTTTAATATCTTCAAAATCCAGTAACATTTTTTTATTATAGCAAATTAATTTTTTTTAACATATAAAAATTTTCAGCTAATACGTCGCAATTATTGATGTCTTAAGATTTTTTAAGTATAATTCTTATTTAAAGCATAAGAAAGTAAAAGTAAAATTTTTTTTAAGGATAAAAATATGAAAGTCGTCATTTTGGCAGGCGGACTTGGCACAAGATTATCTGAAGAAACTGAATTAAAACCAAAGCCTATGGTTGAAATCGGAGGAAGACCGATTCTATGGCATATTATGAAAATTTATTCTCATTACGGCTTTAATGATTTTATTATTCTTACCGGTTATAAATCACACATAATAAAAGATTATTTTATAAATTACTATAATAGATATTCCGATATTACGGTTGACATGTCAAAAAACACTTTGCAAATTCATAAAACAAGACACGAACCGTGGAAAGTAACAGTATTATATACGGGACAGGACACAATGACAGGCGGAAGAATAAAGAAAGCGCAGGAATACATAGGCAATGAAAGATTTATGTTAACTTACGGAGACGGCGTCGCCGATATAAATATCAATGGATTAATAAAATCTCACAGTGATTCTAAAAAATTAGTAACAATGACAGCTGTACAATTGTCAGGAAGATTCGGAGCGTTAATAATAAAAGAAAACAATGTAATAACTTCTTTTATGGAAAAACCGAAAGGAGAAGAGTCTTGGATAAACGGCGGTTTTTTTGTATGTGAACCGGAAATGTTTAATTATATAGAAAACAGTGACCATGTTATATTTGAAAGAGCTCCTTTGGAAAATATAGCAAAAGACAACCAATTAAATGCTTTTAAGCATACGGGATTCTGGCATGCAATGGATACTTTAAAAGATAAAAAAGATTTAACAGATATGTGGCTAAAAAACCAGGCTCCATGGGCCATATGGATGGAAGGCAATAAAAATGTTTAATAACGTTTATTTAAATAAAAAAATTCTTATTACCGGAGCAAGCGGTTTTAAAGGTTCATGGCTGTCTTTATGGCTGATTTCTTTAGGCGCACACGTTTTAGGTTATTCTCTGGAACCTGACACAAATCCTTCAATGTTCAAAGAATTAAAAATAGAAAAGAATATCAGAAACGTTTTCGGAAATATATTAGACACGGAAAAATTAGAGAAGACAATCAATGACTATCAACCTGATATAGTTTTTCACCTTGCCGCACAACCGCTTGTACGGCTTTCCTATTCTGAACCTTTGCTTACTTATCAGACAAACGTAATAGGAACTTTGAACGTTCTTGAAGCCGCAAGAAAAACAAATTCTATAAAAGCATTCGTCAACATAACAACGGATAAATGTTATGAAAATAAAGAAATTGCCAGAGGATATAAAGAAGACGAACCTATGGGAGGATATGATATGTATTCTTCTTCCAAAGGATGCGTTGAAATCATGTCTTCATCATACCGGAGATCTTTTTTAAAAGAAGGATATGCAATGGCAACGGCAAGAGCCGGTAACGTAATCGGAGGCGGAGACTGGAGTGCCGACAGATTGGTGCCGGACTGTATTAAATCAATTATAAACTCTGAAAAGATAAATATACGCAACCCTGAGTCTACGCGTCCTTGGCAGCATGTACTTGAACCTTTATCAGGATACTTACGCTTAGGACAACTCCTTATGGAAGAAGGCGGCAAATATGCCGAAGGGTTCAATTTCGGACCTAAGCTTACTGATATAATACCTGTTAAAGAAATTGCAGAATTAATAGTTAAAAACTATGGTTCAGGAACAATCAATATAGAAAAAAAAGATACTCTTCACGAAGCAAACCTTTTGATGCTGGATATAGACAAAGCAAAAAGTACTCTGGGATGGACTCCGACTTACAATATTTACCAAGCAATAGAAAAAACAGTTGAATGGTATAAAGAGTTTTATAAAGGCGGAGATATTTTGCAATTTACATTTGCTCAGATAAAAGATTTTGAAAAAAATATGATTAATAAATTTTAATTAAAATCAGGTTGTCAAAAAATACATATAACTTCAAATATAAGTTTATAATGGATATAGATATTAATGAATAACACCATACTATTAAGCATTTGCATACCTACATACAATAGGGCACAATATTTAAATCAAACAATCCAATCAATTGTTGACAGCAACGGTTTTGGAGATCAAGTTGAAATTATTATATCTGATAATTGTTCTACTGATAACACTGAAATTATTTGCAAAAAATGGATAAACAAGTATAAAAATATTAAATATTATAAACAAATAAAACCTACAAATATTGCCGATCAAAACTTTATAGATGCACTTACTTTAGGAACTGGAGAATATTTAAAATTAAATAATGACACCGTCCTTTTTAGAAGGGAAACAGTTCAATACATGTTAAATGTTATAAAAGATAATGCTAATATGAAAAATCCTTTGTTTTTTTATAACAATTATAAAAAGCATATAAACACTTATATGATATGCGACACATCTGATTCGTTTCTCAGAGAAGTATCTTTTCGGACCATGTGGATACCTCTTTTTGGATGTTGGAAAAAAGATTTTAATAAAATACAGCAAAAAACTAGATTTATTGATTTACAACTAATGCAAGTCGATTGGACTTTCCAGATTGTATCACAAAAAAAAGCTATCATTAATTTTTTTGAACTGTATGATATTTTTGAATTAAAAAATAAAAGTGGAGGATATAATATTTTCAAAGTATTCTCCCAAAATTATTTAAATATTTTAAAGTTTTTTGTACAAAAAAAAGAGCTTTCTGAACGAGCTTATAATATTGAAAAGAAAAAATTATTATTTAATTATTTAATACCAAGGTATATTATGTCGGTTTTGCAACAAAAATCTTATAATTTCAATAATGACAGTAAATTTAAATATCTGAAAGATTACAAAAGAGATTGGTATTTTTATGTTGCTTTATCTCTTATACTTCCTTATTTTATCATTTATACTTTTGTTTTCTTAGCAAGAAAAATATCTGCAAAAAACATAAAACTTTATAACTTTTTAAGAAGAATTAAAGTAAGAATAGGAATATAAACTAAAGGGAAAATTATAATGGAAAAATTTTTAAGAAATTTAGTAAAAAGCAGCGCGAAATTTTATTATAAGATGATTTATAATAAAAAAAGAAAATTTCAATATATACCGGCCTCCGGCAAAGTTCTGGACGAAAAAGAATTATGCAACATGATTGACGCTTCGCTCGATATGTGGCTCACTACAGGAAGATTTAATGATGAATTTGAAAAAAAGCTGGCAAAATTTTTACACATAAAGTATGCTCTTTCGACAAATTCAGGCTCAAGCGCAAACCTGCTGGCTTTATCAGCTTTAACTTCATATAAACTTGGAGAAAGACGCCTTAAACCATGCGATGAAGTCATTACCGTAGCATCCGGGTTTCCTACTACGGTTAATCCAATTATACAACTTGGCTTAACCCCGGTTTTTGTTGACTGTGAAATTGAAACATATAATATTGATGCAGAAAAAATTGAAGAAGCCGTAACTCCTAAAACAAAAGCAATATTTATAGCTCATACGCTCGGCAATCCTTTTAATTTAGATAAAATCACTGCTATATGCAAAAAATATAATTTATGGCTTGTTGAAGACAGCTGCGATGCTCTTGGAGCAACTTTCCAAAATCAAAATGTCGGAACAATAGGTCATATAGGAACTTTCAGTTTTTATCCTGCTCATCACATAACGATGGGAGAAGGAGGCGCAGTCGTCACAAATGACCCGTTATTGTATAAAATAATTATGTCATTCAGAGACTGGGGCAGAGACTGCTGGTGCCAGCCGGGAAAAGACGATACATGTAAGAAAAGATTCAATATGCAGCTTGGCAATCTGCCTTTCGGTTATGATCACAAATATACTTATTCCCACATAGGATATAACTTAAAAATAACGGATTGGCAGGCATCCATAGCCGTCGCTCAGCTTGATAAATTACCAAACTTCTTACAAAAACGAACAGAAAATGCAAATTATCTTTTGAATAAGCTTATAGATTTAAAGGATTATTTAATATTGCCTTCCGTAAACGATAAAATATCTCCGTCATGGTTCGGATTTCTCATTTCTGTTAAACCGGACAATAAATTTAACAAACAACAGCTTGTTGAATTTTTGGAAAAAAACGGCATCGGCACAAGACAACTTTTTGCAGGCAACATACTAAGGCAGCCAATGATGACAAATAATCAAATACCTCTTAGAATAGGAAATTCCGAAACATTGCTTTCAAATAATTTAACAGAAGAAAATTATGCATTACTTCCAAATACAGATTTCATCATGAACAATACTTTCTGGGTAGGAGTATTTCCTGCTTTGAGTAAAAAAGAACTGGATAAAACATCAAATTTAATACATAAATTTATAAAAGAAAATATTAAGTAATGAAAAAGAAAATTCTTTTAACAGGCGGGAACGGATTTATAGGTAAAAATATTCAGGAAAGTTTTCTGAATATAAAATATGATATTTTTGCTCCAAGAAGTTTTGAAGTAAATCTAATAGATACCGAAAGCGTTGATAATTTTTTTAAAGATAAATATTTCGACATAGTATTGCACTGTGCTACAAAACCGGGCCACAGAAACGCAAAAGACTTAACGGATTTATTCTATTCAAACATAAGAATGTTTGAAAATCTTGCAAGACATAAAAACAAATATGCAAAATGTATAAATATCGGCTCAGGAGCAATTTACGATGTGTCAAAGAATATATCAGATGCAAAAGAAGATGACATATTCGCAAATATGCCAAAAGATAATCACGGGTTTTGTAAATATATAATTGCAAAAAGAATTAAAAACCTTGAAGGATTTACAGATTTAAATATTTTCGGAATTTTCGGCAAATATGAAGACTGGCAGATAAGATTTATATCTAATGCCGTATGTAAAACTTTATTCAATCTTCCTATAACTTTGAGACAGAACAGAAAATTCAGTTATTTATATATTGACGATTTGATGCCTATACTGGATTTTTTTATTGAAAATGATGTTAAATATAAGAGTTATAATATTGTACCTGATAAACCCGTTGATTTACTTCAAATTGCAGAAACGGTAAAAAAGATAAGCGGTAAAAATATTGAAATTAAAGTTGCAAACAACGGATACGGTCTTGATTATACCGGCTGTAACAACAGATTGCTAAAAGAATTAGGCGCCGTAAAATTCACGGATATGCAGGAAGCTGTTTTAAAATTATATAAGTATTATAAACAAAATATAAATTTACTTGATAAAAATTTATTATTAACTGATAAATAGGGAGATTTCATGAACAATCTGGAAAAGAAAATGGTTAACACATTAACCGATTTACGAGAAAAGCATAATGTTATCGGAATAAAAGCCGAATTTGAGGCAGAAGGCACAAGGATGGAAGAAGCCTTAAGATTGAAGGAAGTTGTAACAAAAGCAGGTCTTGAACTTACAATAAAAATAGGCGGATGCGAAGCAATAAAGGACATGTATGACGCAAGAACTATCGGCGTAAATACAATAGTTGCTCCGATGATAGAAACGCCTTATGCTATGAAGAAATATATTCAGGCTACAAAATTTGTATTTCCTGAAGAAGAAAGAGAAGATATTCATTTTTTAATGAATATTGAAACAATAACAGGATATAATAATCTTGAAGCAATGCTGCAAATACCTGAAGCAAAAGATTTAACCGGAATAGTTTTGGGAAGAGTTGATATGACAGGGTCAATGAATATGACCAGAGAAGACATTAACAGCGAAGAAATTTTCAAGCTTGCAAATAATATGGCATTAATCTGTATGAAAAACAATAAAAAGCTGGTTATAGGAGGAGGCGTTTCTTATCATTCTCTCCCATTTTTTAAAAGACTTCCTGAAAAATCATTGTATAAATTTGAAACAAGAAAAATAGTCTTTGATGCGCAAAAAGCGTTTCAAGACAAAGACATAGAAAAAGGAATATTAAAAGCTGTCGGCTTTGAGCTGATGTGGTTAAAAAACAAACAGAAATTTTATGAAATGATATATAAAGAAGATGAAAAAAGAATTGTTATGTTAGAAAACCGCTATAAGAAACTCATTGAAGAAGTAGGCGGAAATGTTTAAACAGTTTAATCATTTTGATAATTTTATATTTGATTTAGACGGAACGCTCGTAGATTCTTCGTCGGAAGTTTTAATGTGTTTAGAAAAAGCTTTTAACGAATGTAACGTAAAATTTGATAAAGCAAAGCTTACTTCTGATATTATGGGCCCGTCTCTCGCCGAAATTGTTAAATTAGTTATTCCTACATTGGAAGATAAACTCATTATACAAAATATAGTTTCAAGATATAGATCACTTTATGATAATGATCCTAATGACAGAACACAATTATACGATGGCATTTTAGATTGGTTATCTTATTTAAAATCAAACAATAAAAAAATTTTTATAGCGACCAATAAACCCAAAATACCGACTATGCGTCTTGTACAAAAACTTAATATAGCTTTTTTTAATGATATTTACACAGTAGATAAATATGACAACAAAAAATTGACAAAGCAACAAATGATTGAAGAAATAATTCCAAAGCATTCATTATTAAAAGAAAAAACTATTATGGTTGGAGATATCCTAAGCGATATTGACGCCGCACATGAAGCAGGAATTCAGGCAATCGGAGCTCTTTGGGGATACAGCAGCAATAAAAATCTTCTTGCCGAAAAATCGGAATTCATAATTAAAAGGTTAAAATAATGATTAAATTATCGGATTATATAGCCAAACGCTTAAATGAAGTTTATAATGTAAACCATATATTTATGATATCCGGCGGCGGAGCTATGCATCTTAACGACAGCTTCGGGAAATATATACCTTATATCTGCAATCATCACGAACAGGCAAGCGCTATCGCCGCAGAAGGGTATGCGAGATTAAATCAGGATTTGGCCGTAGTAAACGTTACTACGGGACCCGGAGGACTTAATTGTTTAAACGGAGTATTCGGACAATGGACAGACACCGTTCCTGTTCTGTATATTTCCGGACAGGTAAAATTTGCAACTACCATTGCAAGTTGTCCTGATTTAAAACTAAGACAGTTAGGAGACCAGGAAGTTGATATTATTTCAATAGTAAAATCTCTAACAAAATATTCAGTAATGATAAAAAATCCATATGAAATAAAATATCATCTGGACAAAGCTGTTTATGAAGCTACCCATGGAAGAAAAGGTCCGGTATGGATTGATATTCCTATGAATATCCAATCCGCTATGATAGACGAAAAAAAACTAAAAGAATTTAAAAATAAAGAATATATTAAAAAAAATAATGCTTTACAACCGTACATAGAAAAAATAATTGGTAAAATAAATGCTTCACAACGTCCGTTAATAATCGCAGGAAACGGAATTAAACTGTCAAAACAAGAAAAATGTTTTAAAGATATTTTGCAAAATCTAAAAATACCTGTTGTTACAACATTCAACGGAATTGATATATTGGATTATACAGATAAAAATTATACAGGGAGAATCGGGACAATCGGACAAAGATGCGGTAATTTTGCATTACAAAACGCAGACCTCGTTATTTCTTTAGGAACAAGAAACAATATAAGGCAAGTAAGCTATAACTGGGAGAACTTTGCCAAGAACGCCTTTAAAATCATTATTGATATTGATGACAATGAACTTAAAAAACCACTGGTAAAACCTGATATGGCAATAAAAGCCGATTTATCTGATTTTTTACCTGCTTTTGAAAAAAGCATTAAAACTGTAATGACGGAAAAGTTTGAGAAATGGATGAAATTTTGCAAAAAACTCCAATTAAAATATTCATTTGAAAATACAAAAGAATATAAACAAAAAAGTATACACAAAATAAATCCTTACATTTTTATAAACGCTTTAACCAAACTTCTTGATAAAAAAGACATAATTGTTGCAGGAAACGGTTCAGCATGCGTCTGTTTATTCCAAGCAGGAATTGTAAAGCAGGGGCAAAGGATAATAATGAATTCCGGCGATGCTTCAATGGGTTATGACTTGCCGGCCGCAATAGGAGCCTGCGTCGCATCAAATAATAAAAGAAGAACCGTTTGTCTGGCAGGAGACGGTTCTGTTATGATGAATTTGCAGGAATTACAAACAATCAAGAACTACAATCTGCCTGTTAAAATTTTTGTTTTAAACAATAACGGATATATATCCATAAGACAAACACAAAATAATTTTTTTAACGGCAGACTGACGGCATGTTCTGTCTGCAGCGGAGTAACTCTGCCTGATTTTACAAAAATCGGCAAATCTTTTAATTTAAAATCCGTAAAGATAAACAAAGCAAAGCTGTTAGAAAAACAAATAAAAGAAGTTTTAAATTATGACGGTCCGGTACTATGTGAAGTAATATTGGAATCGGACTATATTTTTCTGCCTAAATTATCTTCAAAAAAACTTGAAGACGGAACGATGATATCTCCAAGCCTTGAAGACATGTATCCTTTTTTGGACAGAAAAGAGTTTGAAGAGAATATAATAAAATGAAAACGATTCTTTTAACAGGCGCAACCGGATTTCTAGGAAGCCATTTATTAAAAAGGCTTTTAAAAGAAAATTATAACGTAATAGTTTTAAAACGATCTTTTTCCAATACTTTCAGAATTGCAGACCATTTAACAGATATTAAATCATACAATATAGATTTGATAAACTTAGAAGATGTTTTTAAAGAAAACAAAATAGATACAGTCATACACTGCGCCACAAACTATGGAAGAAACAATGAATCTCACTTAAATATACTTCAATCAAACTTAATACTTCCTTTGACAATTTTGCAATTCTCAATAAAATATAATATTAAAACTTTTATTAATACGGATACTATTATCGATAAAAATATTAACGATTATTCTTTATCAAAAAGCCAGTTCCTCGAATGGTTCAAAAAAAACGCAGATTTAATACAAACTATCAATATCAGTTTAGAGCATTTTTACGGGCCAAACGACAACAAGACAAAATTCACCACATTTATAATCGACTCAATGATTAAAAAAATTCACAGCGTTGATCTTACTTTTGGAGAACAAAAAAGATATTTTATTTATATAGATGACGTTGTAGAAGCTTTTCTAACTATTCTAAAAAACAAAAATTCACTGGAACACGGATTTATTAACTATGAAGTCGCCACAGATAAAAGCATATCAATAAAAGATTTTGTTTTAATGGTAAAAAAAATAACAAAAAACACTAATACAGTGATAAATTTCGGGAAAATACCTTATAGAAATAACGAATTGATGGATTGCAAAATAGATATAACAAAATTGGAAAATATAGGATGGAAACAGCAATTTACATTAGAAGAAGGTTTAAAGAAAACAATAAATGCCGAAAGGAATAATTTATGAAATATTTAATTACAGGCGGATGCGGATTTTTAGGTTCAAATATTGCTTCACAAATTTTAAAAGACAAAGAAAACCTTATTATTTGTGATAATTTATCCAGAACAGGTTCTGAAATCAATCTGAAATGGCTGCAGGAACAGGGTAATTTCATTTTTTTTAAAACAAATGTTTCTGATTTCAAGAGTATTTCTTCAATAATAGAAAAAGAACGCCCTGACATTATATATCATCTTGCCGGTCAGGTCGCAATGACAACTTCAATATCAAATCCAAGATTAGATTTTGAAACTAACGTTTTAGGCAGTTTTAATATATTGGAAGCTGTAAGAATGCATTCGCCTGAAACATGCATATTATATTCTTCAACCAATAAAGTTTATGGAGACCTTGAATTCTTAAATTATGAAGAATCCGATACCAGATACATATGCAAAGCATATCCTGACGGATTTGACGAAAAAATAAATTTAGAATTTCATTCTCCTTACGGATGTTCAAAAGGTTCTGCAGATCAGTATATGCTTGATTATGCAAGAATTTTTAAATTAAATACTATTGTTTTCAGACATTCGTCAATGTACGGATCAAGGCAGTTCGGAACATTTGACCAAGGCTGGATAAGCTGGTTTTGCCAAAAAGCAGTCGAAACAAAAAATGATTCAAATACAACCTTTACAATATCAGGAAACGGGAAACAAGTCAGAGATGTCCTGTATTCGGAAGACATGATAAATCTTTATATTAATGCTCCTAAACATATAGAAAAAGCAAGAGGACAAGTTTTTAATATCGGCGGAGGCATGAAAAACAGCCTGTCTTTACTTGAATTATTTGCAATACTTGAAGAAGAATTAAACATAAATCTAAAATATACAAAACTCCCTTCTAGAGAAAGCGACCAAAAAATATTTGTTGCAGATATTTTGAAAGCAAAAGAGATATTAAACTGGGAACCTGCAGTCAGCAGCAAAGAAGGAATTAAAAAAACTATAGATTGGATCATAAATTCAAAATCCTGTAAAAAGCTGTAATTAAAATTTTAATAACAAGGAAGTATTTTTATGACACAAACAATTAAAAATATACAAAAGTTTCTATTATCTTTTGCAATTATAACCTTACCTGTAACTAACTTACCAAGAGTTTCCAAATTCTTCTATTTAGACAGGCGGCTTTCTTTTTATTTTTTATTATTCGGAATACTTCTGTGGCTTTATGATGCTTACAAGAACAATAATGCTTTATTTGTAAAAAACCAATACAAAATATATTTTTTTATTTTTATTTTTTCCCAATTAATCACATTTGTACTCGGATTGATTTATTATGATTCTTGGAACTTGCTGTTAATCAACAAAATATATTATTTAACTTTATTAAATGATTTTTGCAGGGCGCACAATATATTAATAAACTCTGATATTTGTATAAAATTTTATGTTATAGTAAAATTTTTAAAAGACATCTTGATAAACAATATATTTATTGGATATTTAATATCTTTTTATATATATTATCTCTTTCATAAAAATTGGAAAGAAGGTTTTTCATTAATAAAAAAATCGGCAATGTTTTTATTATATCTTTTTATAGTATATTCTATCATTGAAATATTATATTTTAATGATTTTGTTGTTGCAAAAAATATCTTAATCAAAATTAATTCTTTTCTTTATTCTCCATTAATCGACAATTATTGGTATCCGCCAATGCTATGGAGCACAACACAACTGCGTTCTTTTTGTACAGAGCCGTCTTTTTTCGGGATATTTGCATCGTTTTGCCTGCCTTTTGTTTTTATTAATTTACTTTCAAACAAAATTAAAACGTTATATATCTTCATTTACGGATTCTTTATTTATATGATTTTTTTGACACAGTCGAGAATTGCAATATTATTGTACATGTTTGAAACAATTTTGTTTATATCTTTTATTATATTTATCAGAAAAAACATAATAAAACCTTTGCTTATTATCATTTCATGTTCTCTCTTTGCTTTTATTTTATGTTTAATCACATTAAAAATATCAAATCCCGAATTCAAAGATAATCAGACAAACTTACTCCAACCTGTTAACTTTTATATAAACAAAAATATCTCTTCAATAAAAATATCAAATCCCGAATTCAAAGATAATCAGACAAACTTACTCCAACCTGTTAACTTTTATATAAACAAAAATATCTCTTCAATATATTCAAAAAAAGAAAGGTCAAACCCTGAAAGATTAGCATTAATGACTGCTCACTTAAAGGTAGGATTGGAACACCCAATATTTGGTGTAGGAATAAAAATGACAGACTCATATGTTATCAAAAAATTATCTCAAAACGCATGTAATCTGCCAAGTATTAAAGAAAAAATATTACTGGCAGGCAAAAATATTTTTAAAACAGATTTGCCGCCTCTCAATCACTACATCAATATCTTTTCATCATCGGGATTGTCAGGGTTATTTATCTTTTTATTACCTGTTGTATATATTATTTATAAAATTATAAATAATCGTTATCTATTAAAAAACAGAAAATATATATGTATATTAATAATCGTTACAACTCAAATGGTCGCAATGCTTACGACAGAAGCATTCTTATCTTTTTACATATCTTTTGGATTGTTGCTATGTATGACAGATAATATAACAGAAAAACATATTAAAAATAACACTAAACATAATGAATCTAACATATTTTAAGAAATCAATACATATTCCTAATCATTATTTTGTTACGGCAAGCGCTTGGATATCAAGAATAAGCATTGCTGTAATACAAATATTCACAATAAGAACATTATTCCTTTATTTAGGGCAAGATAAATATGCCGTTTACATCATTATTTATTCGTTGCTGCCTTGGTGCAACTTAGCAGATTTTGGAATAGGAACTGCTTTACAAAATTACATTTCAGAATCAAGAGTTAAAGGTAAAGATTATAATATTTATATAAAAACTTGCTTTCAAATAATATCCCTTATATTTTTTATTTTAATACCAATACTTATATTATGCTCTAATTATTTACAAAGTTTTCTATTAAAACATTACTCTTATATTAATGAAATTCAAAATATAAATATAATACTTATAATTTGTTTTATGTATATAATATTATCTTTTGTAAATATTTCAATTAAAATTTTATATGCCATGCAAAAAGGAGTGATACCGAATATTTTACAAATGATATCCTATATTATCTCTGCAGTTTTTATTATAACGTTAAATAAATTTTTTGCAGACACATGCAGCATAACAATTGCACTACTGTGTTTTTCTCTACCTCAAATTTTAATTATGGCAATACCTTTTATTAAAATATTCAAGAATTCAATTAAAAGCATTACTACGGTAGACTTGCCGATTTTTAAGGATTTTGTTATACGGGCTGTAAAGTTTGGAGGCTTTGCATTCATGGCTTTAGCAGTTTTACAAATAGATTACTTTATAATGGCAAGAACAATAGATCCTACATCTATTACAAGTTACAATATATTTAATAAAGTTTTTATGTTTGCTTTTTTTATATATTCATCTCTTTTATCTGCTTTTTGGCCAGTAAGTTCTGAATTATTTAACAATAACAATTGCATTAAATTAAAAAAATTACTAAAAAGTTATACTTATATAGGAATATTTTTTATGTTTCTATGCATAATATTCGTCTATATTTTTAAAGATTTTATAGTTAAAATTTTGGCTCCTGACATGTTTTTTAGCTTGAATTTATCTTTCTTTATTTTATTCTCTTTATATTATACACTGCGTGTAATCAGCGACACTTATGCAATGTTTTTGCAAAGCATTAATGTGTTAAAAATTTTTTGGATATACACGCCTATTCAAGCGGCAATAAGCATTACAGCACAATATTTTCTATCAATAAAATACGGTATAAACGGCATAATACTAGGGTTAATTTTGTCTTTTATTTTTACAAGTGCTTGGATACTGCCTTATAAGTCTTATAAAATTTTTAAATCAAAAAGCAATAATTAACTTAAGAGTTTCGTATAAAGTATTTTTTTTAATTATGTATAATAAAAAAGAAAGGAAGGATTGCCATAAATGTCTATAAAAGATAAGTTACAAATAATATTAATTACATATAACAGATTCCAACATGTAAAAAAAACTTTTGAACAATTTATTTTAGCTGATGCTTCGCCGGTTAAAAATTTTGACATTTTGGTTTTGGATAATAATTCTACGGATAATACAAAAAATTATATCGACCAGTTAATAAGCTCTCATTCAAATATTAAATACTCTAAAAACAAATATAATTTGGGAATATCAGGAAATATAGCAAAAGCAATGGAAATCGCCGACAAAGAATATTTATGGATAATTTGTGATGATGATATCTATGACTGGTCTAATTGGAATGAAATAGAAACTGCAATTGAAAACAACGAAGAAGTTATCTGCGCAGCCAGATACGCCGTTCCAACATCAAAGAAGAATCAAACAGAATACCAGTTGCTGCAATTGACTTTTGTACCGGCCATCATAATAAAAACATCCGTTTACAATGATACTAATATAAGAAATTCTTTTGATAATATATTCACTTTATTCCCACATCTGTTCCCTATTATTCCTTTTATAAACAAAAATAAAGAAATATATGTCGTAAATAAAGCTGTTGTAAATAACGGTATGAATTTAAAAAATACTGATTGCAGTTATATACGAGGCGTACAATCTGACGAGCTTTGCCAAAGAACCAGAACAATGACATGGATAACAGGATATGCAAACGTATGTTCAATGATACAAAATAAAAAAATAAAACATAAAACTATGTTATGCGCAATAAATTTTATACACGGTAATTTTTCTAAATTTTGCAAAAACATGCATGCTTTATATTTTGAAAAGAAAAATTGGTTTCAAATAATAGACGTAATATCTCCATTGGATACGGCAAGCAAATTAAAATTATTTTTTTCTTTATTAAGAAGACATTTTATAGGTGCTTGTACTGAAAATGATTATTTTGTCATAAGAATGTTATTGTTTAAAATTAAATTTAAAATAAAAAAATATATTGAAAATGATTATATTGTTATTGATTTTAATTTTATGAAAGCAAAAAAACATATAGGAAACCAAAATATTCTGCTGAATATTTTTCACAGAGAGTTCAAAATAAAATAATGAGCAGCGAAATATTATTATCAATATGCATACCTACTTACAACAGAGCAGATTATCTTAATCAGGCTATTCAATCAATAGTTAACAGCCCTGATTTCGGAAATGCCGTAGAAATTGTAATATCAGATAACTGTTCTACAGATAATACTGAAATAACATGCGTACAATGGGCGGAAAGATTCCCAAATATAAAATATTTTAAACAGCATGAACAAACAAAAATCGCCGACAAAAATTTTATAGATGTTATGTCTTTAGGTTCGGGAGAATATCTAAAATTAAGCAATGACAGCATTACTTTTACAAGAGAGACTCTTGAATTTATGCTGAAGACCATTGAAAAACATAAAACTGAAAAAGAAACTTTATTTTTCCATATGACAAGATTCGGTAAAAACAGAAATAATAAAAAAACCGTTATAATTAAAGATCCGGATAATTTCGTTAATATTCTTTCGGGAGATATGACGTGGATATCAAATTTCGGATGTTGGAAAAAAGATTTTGAAAAATTGGAAAACAAAGAAAAATATATAGACACACAGTTTATGCAGGTTGACTGGTCTTTAAGATTATTCATGCAAAACAAGAAGGCATTTTTATACTCGGGGAAATTTTACAATCTTCTCCCGATAAACAAAAAAGGCAGCGTAGATTTATTTAATGTATACGGAAACAAATATATGTCCGTCTATGAAGATTATTTGAAAAAAGGATTCATAAAAGGAACTACCGTACAACAAGAAAGAAGAAATACTTTTTTTAAAATACTTGCGCCTATATATATATATTCTGCATACAAAAAAGACAATTTTTACAAAAAAGACAATTTTTACGCTTTTATAAAATTTTTCAAAACAGATTATATCTTTTACATTCAATTTTTTACGTTATTTCCATGCTATCTGTTGTTTTTAACGTTAAGGAAGATATTAAAATCTTTTATCGTAAAAACTAATATCTGTTTTTAACGCCGTCCATAAAACCTTTTAAGCCGCTTTTTATTTTAGACGTTTTATTATCCTCAAACAAGAATATTTTAAACCATCCTAATAGCGTACCGCCCAAAAGATATCTGGTTGCCGTATAAGGAGCATAAGAAAAATGTTTTTTAAAAACATATACTACGTTCCTAGCAAGATAATATTTTCTTTTTTCGTTATGGTTTCTTGTTAAAAAAAACATTTTCTTTAATGATTTGCCGATTTCATGCACAAAAGGAACATTTACGGCAACTTTTATTTTATATCCTTTTTTACCAAGCCTGTAACAAAAATCATTATCAACCTGTTCTATAAACAATTTTTCTTCAAAAAAACCTATATGACTGAAAGCTTCCGCTTTTATCAAACTTCCGGAAGTTAAATTTAAAACTGCATTTTTCCAGAGGATTTCTCCCTGATTTCTTATATTGAGTCCAATAGTACTGTCTTTTATTAAAACTCTTTCAACAGGCTTAGGCGCAATAATCATAACCCTGTCCTTGTCTTTGAGATTTTCATATCCGGCTAAAAGGATATTATAAGTATTAGGATAAAATTCGCTGTCCTGATCAAGAGTCAACACCCATTTGTACTGTTTTGACAAAGCATATCTTACGCCTTGATTCAAAGCTTTTGCCATACCGTAATTATCATTGTTATAAATTATTTTAATTTGATTTTCTTCTAATGATTTGAGGATTTCTTTTGAATTGTCCGAACGGCTGAAATTATCGACTATCACAATTTCATCTGTCTGTTTATTAATAGAATCTACGAGCCTGATTATCGATTCGTCAGGCTCATAAGAAACTATAACAGCGCATATTGATAATTTTTTTTCCATTTAATTAATTGAAAATCTTTTTAAATATGCTGTCATTGCTCTGCACAGCGTCCCTTGGTATTTCCCCCATAGTTTTTGCGTACTCAAATAAAGCTTTTTTCTGGTCATTATTTAAATTTTTAGGAATTACTATGTTAACTTTGACAAACAAGTCTCCTCTGACTTTTCTTCCAAGTTTAGGAAATCCCTGTTCTCTTACCCTTAAAATTGTTCCTGCCTGTGTTCCCGGAGCAACTTTCAACTTTACATGTCCTTCCAATACCGGAACATCCAGTTCCATACCCAAAACAGCCTGGGCATAAGTAAGTTTTACTTCTGTATGTAAATCATCTTCTTCTCTTCTGAAGTTAGGTTCTTTTCTCAAATGAATAATAACATATAAATCACCAGGCTGCGCGCCTTTCGGTCCCGCATTTCCGCCGCCTGAAACTCTTAATGAATTGCCGTCGTTTACGCCCTGAGGTATTCTTACTTTTACCGTATGAGACGTTTTAACAGTTCCGCTGCCTCTGCATGTAGGACACGGATTTTCTATTATCTGCCCTTCGCCGTTACATCTAGGACATGTCTGGCTGAAAGAGAAGAATCCCTGGCTTACGCTGACTTGTCCGGTACCTCTGCATTGAGGACAAGTTTTTGCGGATGTTCCCTGCTTTGCTCCGCTGCCTCCGCATGTAGCGCATGTTTCCTTTTTAGGAATTGTTATTGAAACTTCTTTGCCGCGCATAGCGTCAAGAAGAGATATTTCTAAATCATATCTTAAATCTTCGCCTTTTCTGTACTGTCTTTGTCTTGAAGATCTGCCTCCGGCTCTTCCACCTCCGAATATGTCGCCGAAAATATCGCCGAAAATATCATTCATATCTCCGCCGTACTGCTGATATCCGCCGGCTCCTCCTGCTCCGCCCATACCGTTGACGCCTTCATGACCGAAAGAATCATACTGCTGTTTCTTTGTCGGATTAGACAATACATCGTAAGCTTCGTTTATTTCTTTAAACTTATCTTCCGCAACTTTATCGCCGGGATTTTTATCCGGATGATATTTCATCGCCAATTTTCTGTAAGCACCTTTAATTTCATCTGCAGATGCGCCTTTCTGCACACCTAATACTTCATAAAAATCTCGTTTCATAATTTCCCTTTTCGTAACCTAATATCGATAATAAAAACCTTATTTTAACAACTTACACTTTTACTTTGTACAAAGCACTTTTTAAATACTTCATCTCACCCAAAATCTTAATATCTTAAAAAACAACAAAAAAATTTTATCAAGTTTTTTAAATAAAATTTATTTGTTATCTTTATTTGGTCTTGCAACCTGTCCCTCATTTATACTGCCTTTTTTAATTTGTCCTATTATGTCTTTATTATTGTTATAAATTGATTCATCACAAGCAGGGACCTGTGGTTGTGATGTTGGTTTTTGTCCTTGTGGTTTTGTTCCAGTCTGATTTCCCGTTTGATTCTTTTGTTCATCATTTGCCATAGTCTACCCCTTTTACTACTTAATACTATTTATATTTAATAAAAAAATATGCATAAAGAAAAAACCTGTTATCAAAAATCCTATATAACTTAAAGCAGAAAAAATTTCAATGTATTTACCAAGTTCCATTATAATATTCTGTTCTTTTTCATCATCATTATATTCTTTTTGAGTAACTTTATTAATATCATTACACCAACAAATATATTTATTCTGAATATCAATATTTTTTTGTTTCTGCCATTTTGCAAAAAACATACTTAAAAATATAAATAATAAAGTTAAAAACCAACATATAAACAAGCAATGTATACTAGAAGTTATCTGTATTTTGAAATGTTCAATTCCAAAAATTCCTGCAATGAAAATAAGTATTAATAAATTAATAATACTTTTATCAAGTTCTATAGAATAATTTGTTGCTCTATCGATTTTTCTATTTAAATCTTCTTCTCTTTTTTTGATTTCACTTGTTTTATTTTTTTTATTCTCAAAAACTTGTAAAAGACTATCTAATATTATTTGTAATATATTTTTCATTTTTTGTCTTTCTCAGGCTTTAAGATTTCCGATGAACCGAAGAATTTTGCGACCGTAGTGTACATTAGTGAAACGGTACATAAGGCCGCAAAATTCAAAGGTGTAATCAAAATATTAAAGCCGCTATAAATTACTTCTTGTTTTCGTCAACAACCTCAGCATCCACAACATTCTCTCCGTTGTTGCTACTCTGCTGCGGTTCCTCCGCCTGCTGTTGCTGCTGAGCCTGCTGCTGTCCTGCCTGTTGCTGCTGTTGAGCCGCTTTATAAACTTCTTCAGCCAACTTGTGAGAAGCATCTGAAAGTTTTTCTTTAGCTTCTTTTATTTTTGCGATATCATTAGTTTTTATAGCTTCTTTCGTATCATTTATAGACTGTTCTATTTTAAGCCTTTCTTCCGCTGAAATTTTATCGCCGTGCTCTTTCAAACTCTTTTCGGTGGCATATACTAAATTATCCGCTTCGTTTTTAACTTCTATTTCTTCTTTTCTCTTTTTATCGTCATCGGCATACTGTTCGGCTTCTTTTACAAATTTATCGATTTCATCTTTTGAAAGTTTTGTCGACGAAGAAATCTTAATAGACTGTTCTTTGCCTGTTCCCAAATCCTTTGCAGATACATGAAGAATACCGCTTGCGTCTATATCAAAAGTAACCTCTATTTGAGGAACACCTCTTGGAGCAGGAGGAATACCGTCAAGCATAAATCTGCCCAAAGAAACGTTGTCTTTTGCCATCGGTCTTTCACCCTGCAGCACATGAATTTCAACGCCCGGCTGATTGTCCTGAGCTGTTGAAAACACTTGTGATTTTTTAACAGGAACCGTAGTATTTCTGTCAATAATAGGCGTTCTGACATTGCCGAGAGTTTCAAGACCGAGAGTAAGAGGAGTAACATCAAGTAAAAGAATATCTTTTACTTCTCCGGTAAGAACGGCAGCCTGAACGGCGGCACCGTTACATACGCATTCCATAGGGTCTATTCCTCTTTCAACAATTTTACCTACGCAGTCTTCTACAAACTTCTGAACTATCGGCATTCTTGTAGGACCGCCGACGAGTATAACTTTTGTCAAACCGGATACTGAAAGTTTTGCGTCGTTAAGAGCCTGGTCTATTGAGCTTTTGCATCTCTGAACTATAGGATTTACCAAATTATCCAAAGTAGCTCTTGAAAGTTTCATCGTCAAATGTTTAGGACCTGTGGCATCTGCCGTAATAAACGGAAGATTGATGTCTGTTTCGAGAATATTTGAAAGCTCTATTTTTGCTTTTTCCGCTGCTTCCTGAAGTCTCTGGACAGCCATTTTGTCATTTCTTAAATCTATACCGTTTTCTTTTTTAAACGTATCGGCTATATAGTCTATGAGAGCTTTATCCATATCAGTTCCGCCGAGCTTTGTATCGCCGGAAGTAGACAAAACCTCAAATGTGCCTTCTGTGCCCATTTCCATTATCGTAACGTCAAGAGTTCCTCCGCCGAGGTCAAAAACTAATATTTTCTGTTCTTTTCCTACTTTGTCTATACCGTATGCAAGAGATGCCGCCGTAGGCTCATTTACAAGTCTTACGACTTCAAGTCCGGCAATAGCGCCTGCATCTTTCGTAGCCTGTCTCTGATGGTCATTAAAATATGCAGGGACGGTTATAACGGCTTTTTCAACCGTTGTTCCCAAATATGCTTCTGCATCCTTTTTTATTTTCTGCAAAATAAACCCTGACAGCTGCTGAGGCGTAAATTCTTTCCCGTTAATTTTATATTTATAATCTTCGCCCATTCTTCTTTTAAAAGCCGAAATTGTTCCTTCCGGATTTGTTACAGCCTGTCTTCTTGCAGGCTCACCGACTAAAAGCTGTCCGTCTTTTGTAAAAGCAACATAAGACGGAAATGCTTTACCGCCTAACGTCGTACCTTCGGCAGAAGGAATAAGAGTAACTTTTCCTCCTTCCATTATTGCCGCTGCAGAATTTGATGTTCCTAAATCTATTCCTATAATTTTTGACATGACACTCCTCCTAATTTTCTATATTATTTTTCTTTATTTTCCTGTTGCTCTTCCTGCTGTTCGTTCTCTTTTGCCTCATTGTCAGCTTTTGCGACTTTCACCCTTGCGGCTCTCATAAGTTTGCCGTTTATTTTATATCCCGGCTGGTATATCTGCAAAATAGTTCCTTCCTCTTTGTCTGATTCGCAATGGTCCAAAGCTTCGCAAAAACTCGGGTCAAACTTTTTATTCAGACAGTCTATTTGTTCAACTCCTTCTTCCTTAAGCATTTTCGCAAATTCGCTTATTATCATTTCAAGCCCGACTTTTATGCTTTCAATGTTCTGTCCCGACCTTACGCTTTGCATAGCCTGGCAAAAAACATCATAAATGCCTATCTGTTTTAATAAAATTTTTTCCCTGCCCCAATTTAAGAAATCGTGTTTTTCTTTTTCAGCTCTTCTTCTGAAATTTTCAAAATCTGCCTTGAGTCTTAAAAGCTGGTCATAATATTCATCGGCAAGCTTCTGCTTTTCTTCAACAGACTGTTTCAGAATATCTAACTCCGAAATTTTTTCTTCTCTTGCAATATCTTCAACATCCTGCTGTTCAGGTTTTGCTTTTATATCTTCCTCGTGTTCATTTATTTTATCGTTCATCGTCGTCTTCTCCCATTCTTAATAAAAATCCGTTTACTATTTTTGACACGGAATTAACAAGCGCCATCATCTTTTCATACTCCATTCTTTTAGGCCCTATAATTCCCAAAACTCCGATTGTTTTATTCCCGTCAGAATATGAAGTCGTTATCACGCTTAAATCTTTCAATTCAGAAGCACATTCGCCTCCGATTTGAACTTTAATCTTAGGCACTTCCAAATCCTTTCCTATTATTTCTATAAGCCTGTCTTTATGTTCGTTTAAATTCATAAGACAACGCGCAGTTTCAAAATCGTTAAAATCAGGAATGCCTAAAACATTAGAAGTACCGTTCATGTAAATATCATCCTGTATATCTTCTATAACATTGCTTATATATCCTGCAAGCTTGAACATCTCCTGCTGCTTCGACTGATATTTCTGAACCTCAACTATAATTCTCTTAGCCGCTTCTTCAAGAGAGAATCCTCTCAGCTTGCTGTTTAAAAACTGCTTTAACTCGTTTAAATCTTCACTGTCGATGCAAATATTTATCATCTTATGCTTTACAAGCCCTGTTTTTGTAAGTAAAACTACCAAAATTTGCTCGCTTGAAATCTGTATAAGCTCTATATTTCTTATTTCGTTATGTTTAGCTTTAGGCGCCATAACAAAACCCGTATAGTTTGACAATCCTGATAATATTTTTGAAGTTTGAGAAAGCAAACTGTCAATTTCCTTTGTTTTCTTCTCATATTCTTTTTTTATTCTTTCTTCTTCTTCAACAGCCAGCCTTTGTAACTCTATCAAAGAATCAACATAAGCCCTGTATCCGGCATCAGTAGGAATTCTTCCTGCAGACGTATGCGGATGAGTTAAATATCCGTCCCTTTCAAGCTCTGCCATCAAACTTCTCAATGTAGCAGGCGATAAATTAAATTTATAGCCCTTTTCGAGAGCGCTTGAACCTACGGGCTTGCCTGTTTTTATATACTCATGGATAACGGCATGCAGAACCCTGGACTTTCTTTCCTTTAAAATGTTTTCCGAAACTTGTCTCATAATTTTTTACCTATATTAAAAACAACTTTTTTAGCACTCAATTACTAACAGTGCCAAATTATAACACAGACAATCTTTTTTGTCAAGTTTATTAACGTGGAATTTAAAAAAGAGACCCTGTTTTTACAAAAGAAATGATAACAGGGGCAAATAGTAATATAAATATCGTCGGCAGAATAAGCAATGTCATCGGTATAAGCATTTTTACCGGAGCTTCGTGCGCTTTTTTCTCCGCAACGGAAGCATTCTCTATTTTTATCTGCTCTGAAATTTTATTCAAAGCATCCGATATGCCAAGACCTGATTCAAGCGACGAATTGACGGCTCTTACAAATAAATTCAGCTGTTCCAAATTATATTTTTCCGCCATTTCGTTCAGAGCATATTTTACGTCTATTCCAAACGAAACTTTTGAAATTATAATCTTTATTTCTTTTGACAGCGTTCCCTGCAATATTGAAGATATTTTTATTAAAGCGTTATTAAAATCAACTCCTGAAACAATCATCACGGATAATAAATCCGCAGTATTCGGCAGTTGTTTTATTATCATTGCCGTTTTTTTTCTGTTTTGCTCATAAATCTTAATATAAGGCAGCATAAAAAATAACAGTCCGGCACATATTATGATTATTATATCAAAACCGAGCAGAAAAAATACAATTAGACTGCTTATCAACATCGCAATAATTTGCAAAATAAAAAAAGCATACCCGTTCAAATTAGTATAAGGATAATCCAATGTCTTCAACATAACTTCAATTTTGTCGATATAAACAATGAAATATTTTGATTTGATTTTTCTTAATACTTTAACAAACGGCTTAGTAAATGAAAGAAAAAATGCCAACATAAAATAATTATCATGTTTTTTTACATTGTACTGTTTCATCTTATCTGAAAAAACAGCAGAAACATCAAATACGGTATTTATTGCTATTAGCGAAAGAATAAAAAAACATAAAGTTCCAAAAAATAAATACATCAAATGTCTATCTCCGATATTTTTCTCATAAAAAAAGAACCTAAAAGCATCATCAGCAAAGAGACAAACAAAATAATATTGCCTATCAAAGTCGTAAATAAAACGCCCATCATTTCAGGTTCTGCAAAATATACAAAAAGAACAATAAAAAACGGAACAACGCTTATGATGTTGCCTGACATCTTCCCCTGCGATGTTAAAGCTTCAACTTTGGCATAAATCACAAGTCTCTGGTTTATTGATTTTTCTATTTTATCAAGTATGTCTGAAAGCTTTGCTCCTGTTATATTTGAAACTCTTACCGAATCTATAAACAATTTGTACTGCTCGCTTTGAATATTTAAAGAGGAATCCCTGAGAGCTTCATCAATGCCGATGCCAAGAGAAACCCTGTCGGATATTCTTTTAAACTCTCCCGACAAAGGCTGCTTTATCTGAACAGAAACAGTATCTATAGCCTGCAATACCGACTGCCCTGAGAGAATAACGTTTCTGAATATTCTTATTGATTCAACAATTTGTTTATCTATATTCTTTTTATAGTCCTGCTCTTTCTTTTTTCTGAAAAGCCATACAAAATAAACAAAAACTATGCCGAGCATAACAGAAAATATGACATTCGACACAAACGAAAGAAATAAAAAAACGGCTGCTGCAGCCAAAAAATTTATTTTCGACGAACGTCTTTGCGGAACAGCGACTGCTTTTTTGTTTTTCTTGATTTTTTCAAAAATGAATAAAAACGACGCATATACAAAAATAAAAAAACTTATGCCGAAACAAATCAAATAGAAACCGGACATTAACAACGCCCTTTTTCGGAAGAAATAAGTTTTACAAAAGAATTTTTCTCAATATCATATTTGAAGACAGGAATAATTTCATATAAATTGCCGTCATTTTTTTGAAGCAGCGAAATTTCGGATATTTTTCTGCCGCCGTCAGGAAATCTTTTAATTTGAATAATAATATTTACGGCTGAATATATCATTGAAAGTATTGCTTTTTCAGGCAAATCAACGCCTGCCATTATTACCATAACAAGAAGTCTTGAAACGGCATCTTTACACGAGTTTGAGTGAACGGTAGTCATTGAACCGTCATGTCCGGTGTTCATCGCCTGAAGCATATCCAGCGTTTCTCCGGAACGGCATTCTCCGACTATGATTCTGTCAGGCCTCATTCTCAACGCATTTACAACCAGTTGTCTTATTGTTATTTCCGATGTTCCTTCTATTGATTTCGTTCTTGTTTCAAGTCTAACAACATGATTTTGCTGCAACTGAAGCTCTGCCGAATCTTCTATGGTAATAATTCTTTCATCATCTGAAATAAATGAAGATATTACGTTTAACAATGTAGTTTTCCCGCTGCCGGTCCCTCCTGAAATCAGAATGTTCTTTTTATCTTTAACAGCCTGTGACAAAAAATCCATCATTTCAGGACTTGCGCTTCCGAAGGAGACAATATCATCGGCCGAAAGTTTGTGCTTAGCAAATTTTCTTATAGTCAAAACAGATCCGTTAAGCGCAACGGGAGAGATAACAGCGTTAACTCTGGAACCATCTTTCAATCTTGCGTCAACTATAGGAGAAGCCTCGTCAATATGCCTTCCTACCGAAGAAGCTATTCTGTCTATAACTGTTCTCAATTTATTTTCATCGTGAAATTTAGCTTCAGTTTTTTGAAGTTTTCCGTTTTTTTCGACATAAATATCATGACAACCGTTAACCATAATTTCTGTTATTTCATTATCGTTAATAAAATCTTCCAAAATACCTAAACCCAAAATTTCGTCCGAAAGCTCTTTTATTAATTTTTGTTCGTCGTTAAAACTTATTTTTTCATCGCTCAGTCTTAACAAACCTTCTATCTGCATTTCAATTATATTTCGCAGCTTTGCCTGATCCTGTTCCTTTGCATATTCCTGCATTCTCACAATTAATTCTTTATGGAGCTTCGACTTAAGTTCCTGATATCCTGATAAACAAACGCAGCTCGGACTATCTTTTTTTGGTGAAGCGCTTTTAAATTCATAATGTTCGATTTTAGTTATTAAATGATCCAGAGCTTTTACAAATTTGTTTGATTTATCGTTAAACAAGAAATTTGCGTTAAGGACTTCCTGCTTAATCTTGAAAGATAAAGGCAAAACAGCCATATCTTTGCGAATAAAACCGTACTCTTCGTTATCCATATCATAATTGGTTTCTATATCGAACATAACCGGAAGGATCTTAAGTTCTTTTGTTTTTTCAGAAGAAAATTCCAAATAAAGATTCTTGCAGTTTTCAAAAGAAGTCGGCTCTTTAATAAAAGAAACCAGTATTATATCAGCAATCTCCAAGACTATTTTTTTAGATTCTGAAGATTTATCCTGTATTACCAAGATAACATTATCATATACGGAAGATAAACACTCGAAAAAACAATTTAAATTTTGCTGTTCAAAAACATTATCTATATCTCTGACGCATAAAATTTCATTTTTTGAATCAAGATAAGTTCTGATCATTTGCGAGTTAATATTTGTCCCGAGATTTAAAATTTCGTCGACATACTTTATGTTATCTTTACCGTAAACAGACCAGAGAACATCGCTTTTTGAACTTCTCATATCAACAATCACAGAACTTTTATCATGATAAGAGTATAAATTCGCAATTCCGTTTAAAAGGGTGTTTACGTATAAAGGACTGTCTATTTGAATTACCGATATAATTTTTTTATTTTTCATTTTATTTTAAAGAATATTTGTTAATTATTTCAAGAGCTTCTTTCTGCGACTTTTGAATTTCTTTTGCGTTATTCGGCTGCTTGATTGACGATTTTGACGCATCTTTAAGAATATCACTCATTTTAACAGGTTCAAGATGACTGATGCTTAAATCTCCGGCAGGCCTTAAAGCTATCTTTATAACGCCTTTTTCTCTGGCAAGCATTATCTCCTGCGCTTCGGTAATTGAAACAGCCATTGTAACCGGCAAATTTACAGTTATATTTTCATTTTTTAGGTCTTTTATCCCGCCTATTACATCATTTCCTACAGCCAAAACCAATAAATTCTGGGCAACAACAACGGAAGATTCAGAAAACGATTTATCTTTATTTTCATATTCTATTATTGATATCAAATCTATCCTGCTGCCAGGAGAAATTATTCCGGCGACCTCATCTCTGTCAAAAATCAAGGTTACGGCTCTTTTGTTATCCGGTATAGTGTTCGATATTCCCGCATCTGACGTAATAGGCAAGATTTTTGTTGAAGTAATCTGTTCGCCCTCTTCAAAAGCCACTATGGACATAAAAGAAGGATTACCTTCTATATAAAAATCTTTTATCGATGATATATGTTTCGGCTGCGCATACTGCTTAGGAACGAGCTTTTCTTTAAGCATTTGCGAAGTTATTATTTTTCCCTGTTCTATTTTAGAACCGGCAACAATCACTTTTACAGGTTCAGACATGGATTTATTTCTTTGTCCTATGTCATACAAATAAAGAGACCCGAATATCGTTGACAACAAAGCCAGAATTACTGATATTAAAAAAGTTTTTTTCATATTAATTGTTTACGTTTGCTTCTTGAGAAATTTTATCGGCTGAAGAGGTAAAGATTTGATTAACATTCTTCCCGAATAATTTAACGCCTACTATCGCAACAATTACAATTAATACAACGATTAGAATATATTCAACCATCCCCTGCCCTTTATTGTTTTTTAACATGATTATCCTCCCGATTTTTATTTTACAACCTGGTATGTATGTTATTTTTACATCCGCTTCCAGACAAAACAGATGATTTTACGGTTATATCAAATGTGCTTAAACCGGTAAAACGCATAATTAAAGGCAGATTATAAGAGTATACTATCTTTACAGTTGAAACATCAGCATCCGGAACAAATAAACCTTTCAACAAACCGTTTATATCATTAAAAATTTTGGAAACATCTTTAACATCTATATCTATCTTTGGATAATCTTTTATTTCAACTTTTATTTCTTTAATGCTGTTGATATCCAATCTGCGGCCGTCTATCATTCTGTGAGTCAGATAATTTTCTATATCTTTTTTTATATCTTTGGCATTGATTGATGTATTGGCTATAAGATCAGTACCGTATCTTGCCGCAGAAACAAGCTGCTGCCATGTTAACAAAACTCTTGCGAACCAAATAACCGAAACTATCATCACAACCATCAACGGCAAAATAAAAACAGCTTCAACAAAAGCATTCCCTGTTCTATTTTTCAGCATAGGCAGACATTTTGAAACCGGAAGTGTCTAAATTTTTAATTCTTTCCATAATAAAATCAGGCAAACTGATTTCTTTCTGTTCCTGAACAGTCATATCTTTAATAATAATTTTACCGTTATTAAATTCATTTCTGCCGAACACAACTGTTTTCTTTGCGCCGAGTTTATCGGCAAGTTTAAACTGTGATTTTAAACTTTTATTCAAAAACGGACCTTCTATTGTTATATTTTCAGACAATTCAATATTTTTTCTTATATTGTTATTGTTCAACATTAATTCATTTGCAAATGTAAAAGCCTGAGGAAATAAATCTTCATCGGCAACAGCAATAAAAACGACATCATCAGTCTTAACCGTTTCAAAAAAACCGTTCTGTTCACAAGCCATCAAAACCCTTTCACAGCCCAAAGCAAAACCTACGCTAGGTATCTGCTGTCCTCCGAGTTCTTTTACCAAATTATCATATCTGCCTCCGGCGCATAAAGCATCCTGAGAACCGACTGAAGAAGAACGTACTTCAAAAACCGTTCTGGTATAATAATCCAGCCCTCTTACAAGTTTATCATCGACTATATAATCGCATCCGACGCTTTTAAGCAATGTCTGCACCTGACTAAAATGGTCGCTGCATTCGCCGCATAAACACTCTTTCATTGAAGGAACATTCTGAAATTTAGACGAATCGATTTTACAGTCAAGAAGTCTCAAAGGATTTTTTTCAAGCCTTCTTTTACAATCTTCGCATAAATCGCTGACTGATGAAAAATAATCTACAAGTTTCTTTCTAAACTCGGCTCTGCAGCCGGCGCAGCCCAAAGAATTCAAATGAATTTTAATATCTTTTATATTTAAAGCAGATAAAATTTCTTTTGCGACTAAAATAATTTCAGCGTCTGCGTTAGGGTTAGGGTTTGCAAGGTACTCGGCTCCCATCTGTGAAAATTGTCTGTATCTGCCCGCCTGAGGTCTTTCATACCTGAACATTTCACCTGAATAAAAAAACTTACCTATAGGCTCTGTCATGTCAAACCTGTGTTCAATATATGCTCTGACAAGAGATGCTGTACCTTCAGGTCTCAAAGCCAGTTTTCTGCCTTTTCTGTCTTCAAAAACATACATTTCTTTCTCGACAATATCCGTTGCTTCGCCTATGGATCTTGTAAACAAAGAAGCTTCCTCGAAAATAGGAGTTATTACTTCTTTAAAGTTATGTTTTTTAAATATTTGCCTCGATATGGAATCCAATTTTTCCAAACCGAGAGCCATTTTTCCGTAAATATCGTGTGTGCCTCTCGGTGCCTTATATGTTGCCATTTTCTCTCTCCGAACTGCAGTTTAATGGTCCTACTTTATCGGGCGGAACAAGAATGCCTCCCGACATTATGTATGTAATTGCTTCTTCCACGGTAAAATCCGTTTCTAAAACTTCTTCTTTCTTTATTAATATTAAAAATCCTGTAGTAGGGTTTGGCGTAGTAGGCATAAATGTCGTTACATATTTTTTGTTATTTATTGTTTTTTCTCCGGTTGCAAAAGCTACGCAATAAGAATCCTTATTCGGAAACGGAATAAAGACAACTTTTTGAAAATTCATCTTTTTATCATTATTTGAAAAAAATGAAGTTAACTTTTTTAATGATCCGTAAATGCTGCCGAAAAGAGGAATTTTAGAAACTAAGTCTTCAAACAATGAAAATATCTTTCTTCCTATAAACTTTGTAGTGAAAAAACCGACTGACCAGATTATTACCAGAGTCAAAAAGAAGCTGGATACCTTAGCCAGCATATACACCCACGACTTATCTGAAATAAAAAATTTAAAAGCAGGCAGCAGATAAGGCATCGAAAAACCGCTTGTCCAATTAAAAATCAAAACAATAACAAGCGCCGTAAGCCATAAAGGCAAAATCATAAACAAACCGGCTATGAAATATTTTTTACAGAAATTTTTTGTACCTTTAAAGTCATGCTCGCCATGCTTCAAGTTTATTTCATTATTTTCCGTTGACAAACTTTTCTCCGGCAGAAATTAATTTTTTCAATTTATCGTTAGATGAGGCTTCCGCATACAACCTGACTATCGGTTCTGTCCCGGACAATCTGAAACCGATCCAGGCAGATTCATCAATAATAAACTTATAACCGTCGAGGGTTATAACTTTTTTTATAGTCATTCCGCCTATTTTTGACGGAGTAGATTTTTTCAAAGTTTCTTTGAATTTTTCCATTGTTTCTTTAGGCAGACGAAAATTCTTTCTTGAAGTAACAATATTTCCCGTAAGTTTATTTATATCTTTTAAAATCGCGCCCAGAGATTTTTTATGAACCGCAACCGCTTCAGCCATAAGCAGGCAGGCAAGAATTCCGTCTTTTTCAGGAACATGCCCTCTTATCGTAAGACCTCCCGACTCTTCGCCTCCGATAATAAAATCATTCGGATTTTCAATCATAAGTTCTCCGATATATTTAAATCCTACCGGAGTCTCTTTTACTTCGGCGCCGAGTTTTACTGCAAGTCTGTCAAGCATATGGCTTGTCATAACGCTTCTTACGGCAAAACCTTTCCATCCTCTTGTTTTGCTTAAATGGTAAAGCAATATAGGTATAACCTGGTTAGGAGTTATAAAAGTACCGTCTGAATCAATTATTCCGAATCTGTCTGCATCACCGTCAACGGAAAGCCCGATTTTATAAGATTCTTTTTTTATTATTGATTTCAGTTCTTTTAAATTTTCTTCATTAGGCTCAGGAGAATGCCCGTCAAACAGAACATCTCTTTCTTTATTTATAACTTTTAATTTTATCCCCGCGCCTGACAGCAAAGTATCGAGATAATCATCTCCTGTTCCGTGAAGAATGTCAACGGCAATTTTAATTGATGACTTCTTCAAAGCTTTAAAATTAACAAGTTCTTTTATTCTTTTTATATAAGCAGGTCTAGGGTCATAATATTCAATTATTTTCGATTTAAGACCTTCTGATAAAGACACGGACTTAACGTCCTTTATCGTGATGCCAGCGCAATATTTTTCTATTTTTTCAGTAGTTTCGGGAAGAGCAGGTCCGCCCCATGAAGGAGAAAATTTTATGCCGTTGTATTCAGGAGGATTATGACTGGCGGTAAAATTAATTCCTCCCGCAAGTTTGTTTTCTATAATATCAAACGCCACTACAGGAGTAGGCGTATTTCTTTTGCAAAGCAAAGCTTTTATCTTATTTCCGGCCAAAACTTCAGCCGAGGCGACTGCAAATTTTTCAGACATAAATCTTGTATCATATCCGATTATAACGCCTGCGCCTTTCTTATAATCTTTTGCGTCATTAAGTATATAGTTGCAAATTGCCTGCGTAACTATCTTAACATTGTCAAAAGTAAAATCGTCTGCTATAATGCCCCGCCAGCCTGATGTACCAAACTTAATCATTGTCTTTTTCTCCTGTTATTTCTGCCACTGTCTAATTTTATCCGTATACATATCTATAAAACCTTTTGCGGTTGTTTTATCTTTTGCTTCCGCCCAAATATGGAAATAAGCTTCGTCAGGATCCGGAAGAAGCAACACCCAGCCGTTATTTAAAAAAATCTTTACACCGTCAATAAGCTCGGTTCTTTTATCTTTTGTACTTTCTATTGCATTTCTCATTGTCTGCCCTTTCTTGTCCCATGAGCACGGAATAGCGGTATGAAAAACCTCAAAAGAAGGAATCTCTCTTCTTATTCTGCTTATCGTCAAATTATTTTCAGTTAACATTTCTATCAGTTTTCCTATTGAATACATTGCGTCAAAAGCCTGTTGGAATTCAGGGAAAATAAATCCGCCGCGGCAGTCTGCAACAAAAATAACATTTTCATCCTTGGTCGCATTCATAATATTTCTAGGACTTGTACCGGTTCTCTTAACCTTAAAATCAAATTTTTCGGCAAGCTCGTCGATAACTGACGATACCGTTACAGGAACGGCTATAGTGCCTTTCTTATAAGTTATCATAACAAGATATGCCATAACAAGCATAGCCGTTTCATCGTCCATTATTTTGCCTTTTTCATCAACCAAAAATAATTTCTCGGCGCCGTTATCTATAAGAAAACCTGCGCTGGCTTTCAAAGTTGTGACAATATCCGACAGCTGATTTAAAGATTCTGAAAATTCTTCCTTTGTCTTTGTTATTTTTTTAGCGTCTATATATGCATTTAAAGCAACGACATCCACGCCTAATTCTCCCAATATTGCAGGAAACACCATTGAAGCCGATGAATGAGCATAATCAATAACTATCTTTATTTTGTTTATAGTCTGTTTTTTCTTTATTATATCCAAATAACCAGTTTTATAATATTCCAAAGCCCTCGGAGGAATAGTAATTTCTCCGACTTCATCCATATTGGCTCTTTTAAAATCTTCTCTGAAAAACAATTGTTCTATTGATTTTTCCTGATTTATTGAAATATCACCGCCGAATTTATCAAAAAATTTAATATCTATCAGTCTTGCGTCATACGGAGACTGTCTGATATGAATTCCTCCTATTTCACCGTCATTGCCGATTTCATATCTTGCGACAGGAATAGAAGAACTTAACATATCTCCGACATTAACGCCTGCAGACAGCAAGCCTGATATCAAACCTCTTTTTATCATTCTTGTAGTTCTGTGGTCGTCTCTTGATATAACGACATACGCGCCGCTTCCTACATATGCGCCGTAAGCTGAACCTATCTTTGCTGCAAATTCAGGCGTTATTTCTATATTTCCCAAACCTGTAATGCTGCCGTATGCATTGAAGAGAGCTTTATTCCATCTTTCTCCCCATACAAGACTTGACGACAAAATAGCGCCTTTTTCAACTATTTTATGAGGCCATATTCTCAAATTAGCTCTTATGGTAGCATCTGAGCCTATATTACATTCATCTGCAATAATCGTTCCTACCTGGACGGAAGATCTTTCTCCTAGTTTTGTGGATGCGCCGATAACAACTTCTTTCAAACTTGCTTCGCTGCCTACGGAAACGCGGTTCCACAGCACCGAACCTAAAACAAGAGCGCTCTCTCCTATAGTAACGTCAGAACCTATTACAGATTTACCGATTCTTGCCCCTTTCTTTATGATCGTATTATTGCCTATAATAACATTGCTGTCAAAAATTACGCCTTCTTCAATTACGGTATTTTCGCCGACAATCACCGTTTTACCGTCTATTTCTTTTTTTTCACCCGGCACTTCAATCTTAACCTTTCCGTCAAGAATATCGTAGTGGGCAAATCTGTACTCATCATGATTGCCTATATCTTTCCAGTATCCTTCAGCGACATATCCGTATAAGCCTTTATTTTCCTTAAGCAGTCTAGGATATAAATCTTTTGAAAAATCAACGTCTTTATTTTCAGGTATATAATCAAAAACTTCAGGTTCAAGTATATATATGCCAGTATTTATGGTATCTGAAAAAACTTCGCCCCATGACGGCTTTTCCAGAAATCTTTCTATTTTGCCGTTTTTGTCGGTTATGACTACTCCGAACTGCAGAGGATTTGAAACCCTCGTCAAAACCATTGTTGCAATCGCTTTTTTCTCTTTATGAAACGCTATCGCTTTCGATATATCAAAATCAGTTAATACATCTCCTGATATAACGAGGAAAGTTCCGTTTATGTTATCTTTTGCAAAACCAACGCTGCCGGCAGTACCGAGATCGGCTTCCGGTCTTAAATATTTTATATTTACGCCTAAATTTGAACCGTTTCCGAAATAATTTGTAATTATTTCAGGCTGGTAATACAGCATCATCGTCAGATCTTTAAAATTATATTGCTTAAGCAATTCTACAATGTGGCTTAACATCGGTTTATTGGCTACAGGAGCCATTGGTTTAGGAATACTGCTTGTGATAGGTCTGAGCCTCGTGCCAAAACCCCCTGCCATGATGACAGCTTGCATTTTGCACCTCTCAAATATATTTTTTTGCATTAAACGTTATATTTTTAGATTTTACAAGTTTTTGGCTTTTTTATCAAGGAAAAAACGATATTTTATCGTTTTGAGGAATATTTTTGCAATGTTTTATAAATATTGTCGTTTAATCTTACCGTATTTGACAAAACATAATATTCGGCTTGCTTATAAGAAGAAAAAGAACTTATAAATTTATCCGATATTTCGTCATCTAATGGATTGAGAAGAAAAGCTTTATAATAATACTTCCGTGCCAAATCTAAATTATTTTGTTTTTCATAAGACATAGCGGTAAGAAACCATATTTTATCCCTCATATAGACAGGATTTATTGTCTCGGCTTTCTTAAACTGCTCTACTGCCTTCCCATATTCTCCGTTAGAAAAATAGGCAACGCCCATATTATACACCGTTCTTACGTTGCCGGGACTTTTTAAAACGGCATCAGCATAAAGAGAATAAGCATTGTTGTAAGATTCTCCTCTCTGATATGAAATCAGCGTATATAAAGAGAATAAACACGCCGCAAAAGCATAAATAATTTTTTTGTTTGCGATTTTTGTAAGTTTATATATTGCCGCAGAAAACAGAATTGAAACAGGAACCATAGACAGGTATATATATCTGTCGGCGACAGTGTTGACCAGCGGGACGATATTGCTTACGGGCATATATGAAATGACTGCAAACAAAATTAAAAATTTAATGTTTCTGTTTTTTGTTCCGTATAAAAGAACATATGACGAAATCAGAATAAAAACAGCTGAAACAGCGTATGCCGAAACAGACGGTTTCACGACATAATCGACTGAAAGGTTTACCGGATAAAGAATATGGATAATATTATAAAACAAAGATGTTACTATGGTGTTAAAATATGTAAAAAAATTTGAAAGAGGAGTAAAATTACCGTCTAAATTAGGATATATTGTATAAAAAAGAGGCACCGGAAATCTTGTTATCCAAAAAAACAAAAACAGAAGTATTATTACGAAAAAAGAACCGACTGAAAAAATTTTTAATCTTCTGTCGTCATATAAAAAAACAGACAGCAGAAGCAAGACAATCGGCAATATTATCGCATTTTCTTTTGTAAAAAAAGCGCAGCATACGGCTGCGAAAACAGCCGGGTAAAAAATTCTGCCGCTTTTATTATAATTTTGCATAAAAAGAACCAAATTCAACGCAGCTAAACAAAAAAACACAAGCAGCAAATCCGCTCTGAAACTTATGACATTAACCGTTTCGCTTTGAACAGGATGAAGAGAAAAAAATAATGCCGCAAAAAACGGATAAATCAAATATTTACGGTAATTCAGAAAATATGCAAAGATAAAAACAAGTACGGAGTTTAATGAATGAATTAGCAGATTAACAGCATGGTATCCTGCAGGATTTACTCCGAAAGCCGCATAATCAACTATTAAAGAAGCTACGGTAAGAGGTCTTGCACCGCAGCGGATAGGCAACACATAAAATAAATTTTTAGGATTAAGAACCTCTAATAAATTATTAAAACTTTGGACAAAAACATTGCCGATTATTAAAGTAAAATCATCTAAGACAAACAGATTGTTTACAATGTTTATTCTTAACAGAACCGAAATAAAGAAAACGGCAAATACAGATATTGTCAACCGGCTTTTCAAAGTCATTTAGGACTACATTAATTCCATGTTAATTTGTTCCATTAACGTGATAAGTTTAATATTTTCAGGCTGTAAAATATAACCGAGTTCTATGTAATCTTTTGCCTTACCGTATCTGTTATACCTTATATTTCTCAAAGCTTCACGATAATACATATCGATTCTTTTCGTATTTGTTTCCTGTATTATATAAGCTCTGCTCATACCTACAAAATCTTCAAATTTCGGATATTTGGCGGCAAGCTTGCAGATTAATTTGCTGGCTTTTATAAATTTACCGTTTTGAAAATATTCAAGAGAATTTAAAAATTCTTTTCTGTCATTTTCATTTTCAATAGTCGACGCAATTAAATTTTTTTCTTCATTGAGTCTCATAATATATGAGTTGACATCTTCGTCAGGAATCAGCGATGAAATTTTCTTGACAAACAAAAAGCCTTCATAACAGTTTCCGTCTTTAACAGCTCTTTTTAACTCTATAGAATAATCATTAACGACAGACCTTTTAAAAAAAGAAATTTTTTCTCTTAAAACTAAAATTTTGTTTCTTAATTCCATTGCTTTAATATTGTCATATGACACATTTAAGACATTATTTACATATTGTTCGGCTTTATCCAATTCATCGTGGAAATAAGCATTTTTTGCTTTAGCCAATTCTTTGTTTATATTTATTTTCTTTGATTCCGCTCCGGTACCTGTCTGCACTGTATTCCCGTATGTATCTTCATTATCGTAACTTTTTATTCCGGCTAAGGAAAAAGACGAAGCTAAAACAATTAAGAATCCTGAAAACAAAATTTTTTTCATTATCATTTTATGAACCCCAATAATAATTTTTTATTTTATTAAAAATAATTTTTAGTTTATCTATTAAAGAAATTTCAGTCTTATCAAGCAAGACGTTTGAATCAAATGCGGATATAACGGTTATATCTTCATCCTTATAAATATAATTCATATTAGAGCCGACCATCTGAGTTAATTTTTTTCTTCCGTTAATCAAAGCTTCTCTGTCTTTAAGCATTGTTTCAATAGTTTTCAGCAACGAGTCAATATTCAACGGCTTTACCATATAATCATATGCGCCCATTCTCATTGCTTCAACCGCAATTTCAACAGAACTGTAAGCAGTTACGACTATAGGAATGAGATCGGAAGAAATAAGATTTAATTTTTTTATTAAATTTAACCCGTCTATATCCGGCAGTCTGTAATCAACTATTAAAACGTCAAAGAACATGTCTTTAACCAAAGATTCAGCTTCCAAGCCAGTCTCAACGGCTTCAACCTGCATTCCGACGGCTTCCAAAGACGCTTTTAAACTCAATCTTTCGCTCGGTTCATCTTCTATAATTAATACTTTAGTGACATTTCCGTTTTCCATTTATAAAATCCTTAATTTACAATTTTTGCTGTTATAAAGATTGTGAGTTCATATCTGCCTTTATTTTTTGAATGTCCTTTAAACAAATATCCTACTATTGGAATATCTCCGAGTAAAGGGAGTTTATTGACTGTGCTGTCTTCAGATTCTCTTATTAACCCGCCGATTGCAGCAGTTTCCCCGCTTCTTAACATTAAAGTCGTAGAAGTTTTGCTTGTATTTATAACAGGAGTATTATCTGTACCTATAGTTTCACCTGTTCTATAACTCTGTTCAGGAGAAACTGATAAGACTATAGAACCGTCTCTGTTTATTTGAGGTTTTACTTTAAGTTTAATACCGACTTGTTTAAAAGCTGTCGTTCCCGAAATATCGCCTGTAGAAGAAGACGTAGTTTTACTTTCCAAATACGGAACTTCTTCAACTATATCTATTGTTGCTTCCTGATTGTTTAAGACAAGCAGTTTAGGATTTGATAAAACTTTGGCTGTCTTATCTTCCACACCGGCTTCTATTACTGCATTAATATTCCAGTCGCCTTCCAAAATAGAAACACCTATTTTACCAAAAGATTTAGTCAATCCCAATGAGTCGCCTTCGCTGGCAGCGACAGTATTAAATATAAAATTATTTTTACCTGTAACAGGGTTTATTAAACCATTTCTATACGTTTGTCCCCATCTTGTTCCCAAAGCAAATCCTGTAGTTAAATTTACGTCAACTATTTTTGCCTCAAGCATAACCTGCTGCGTAGGAACATCTAAAGATCTTATAAGAGATTCCATTTTATCCAAGCTGTCGGCAAGATCGGTAATAATGATGGAATTTGTTCTTGTATCAGAAACTATTTTTCCGCCTTTTGATAATCTCGTTTCAAGTATCTTTTCCAAATCGCCAGCCTTTGCATAATTACAGAATATTACTCTGGAAACTGTAATATGACTGCCGTCTGCTTTGCTTTTTATAACATAGATATTTGCATCGCCCTGTTTTACATAATACAAATCATATGTATCGAGCAATGCGTTTAACGCTTCTTCCGCCGTAACGTCTTTCAACGATAACATTATTTTTTTATCATATAATGTCGTATCTGTAATAAGTCTCATACCGGTTTTCATGCTGAGAACATTGAGCACCGTATATAAAGTTGTTCCTTGGAAGTCTATAGATATTAAACCCATAGAAGTAACTTCTTTGTCATTTTTCTCATTTTTGTCACTTTTGTCATTGGCCGCAGCAAAGACAGAACCGGAACATGAAACTAAAATAGCAATCAAAAATACAAGAATTTTTTTCTTCATTTTTTCTCCCTAGTTTAACATTTTTATTGTATAATTTTTTCCATAAAAATCAACTGTTATTGAATTTTGATCTATCTTTATAATTTTTGCACCTTTATAAACCGAGCCTTTAGGATAAAGCTGCCCTTCTATTATAACGATAGGATTCTTAGATTCATACATTATTCCTTCCAATACTATAACCGGAGCCTCTCTGACTATAACAGGCTGAGCGGATGCAACTTTTTTAACGACTTTTTCCTGAACAAAACCTGAAATAAACGGATTTCTAGGAACAGGAAGCAAGTCTCTCCATGTAGGAATATATCCTACGTCCATAGCCGCAAATATCTTATCGGATATTTCTTTAAAATAACCCTTTGCCGATATTTCATCTATTGACTGCTCTACTCTTCCGCTGAAATAATCATTTACTGACGAAGAATAAAGAACAGGGCTGCACTCAACCGTCACACTGCCGTTATATGAAACAGAAACGCTTGAAACTGCAGAAAACTTTTCTATGTCAAATAAAAATTTGTAAATTTGGTCATACGACGCCTTTAAATCAAGAGACAATAAAATATTATTATTCTTTTGTATTTGTTTTATGTTTTCTTCATTAACTTTTATTTCATATTGTTTCAGCAATTTTATTATCTGTACTTTATATCTGTTTATTATTTCGTCATTTGGTATAAAATAGTCCTGATATTCAGACACAGTCTCATTGATTTTTTCTTTCTGCTCGTCAATACTTCTTTGTATAGTCGAGAAATCGTTTAACTGCATATTTATATCATAAAATCTGTTATAAATAACTTTCTTTTCATTCAGCATATCGCTGTATTTGGCATATACAAAAATATATATTATCGCCATAATAACAATAAATATAACAAGATTTACAAAGAAAAAGACATTTCTGTTCGTTATATTAATATTCATATAATCACTTCCTTGAATATATTGGCATATTAATTTTCAATAAATTAATAAGCTTGCCGTCAATTTTATCTTCATATAGAAGCTCTATCTTAACATTTTTATCAAAATAAAGACTTCTGTCAAAAGCCATTTTTAAGACATTTTCATAATCGTAAACATTTTTTAATTCTTTAAGTTTATTATTACCGAGAATCAAATTAATCAGCATATTGTTATCTTTTGCAACTAAAGTCGTAACTGTATCGTCATTAGGTAAAAAATTTCCAAGCTCTTTTAACACCAAACCGTAATTAGTGTTATTCTGAAGCTGTTCCTTCATGGCAGTCAGCTTAAAATAATATGCATTCCATTCTTTCTCGACTGCATCCATATTATTTGACTGTCTTTTTTCTTCTATTGATTGTTTTATTTGTTTTATATTTTCATTGTATTCACCTATTTTTTTATATAAAAAAGCGGATCTTACGATGAAAAAAATTATTGCAATTTGAACAAGCAAGTTTAATATTTTACAAATTTTTAAAAGATATATTTCTGTTTTGTTTTTCTTTACAATATCTGTTATGTAGTTAATTTTGTACATTATCAAACTCCTTCTCAATTGCTAATCCTAATGAAACCGGCATAAAACATCCGTAATTTTGATTTACATATCCGGTCACATTGTTATCAATTAAAGGATTCCATTTATTAGTTGCTATCCCGAGAGTATCGCCGATAAAGTTATCAATGCCTTCCAGCATTGAGCCTCCTCCGGTAATAACAACTCTGTCAACGGCAACTATGTACTGTCTTGTAATACAATGTTCTATTGTTCTGAATATAGCTTCGAGCAACGTGGCGGTGCTTTTTTTAAGCACATTTTTTACGTTAAAACCTATATCATCCCATAAATCGGTTCTTCTTTTGATTTCTTCAGCAAGTTTCTCGGGAATAGTATATAAATTTGCGATATCGTTCGTAACATCTTTTCCGCCGAATCCGACATCTCTCATAAAAATCAACTCTTTATTATTTAAAACGGTAATATTCGTATTTGTATGCCCTATATTTACCAAAATAATACTTTCGGTATTTTTATAACTAGGGCCGAACATATTAAAAGCGTTTACTAATGCCAGCGATTCCATCGTAACTCCGGCAAGTTTTAAATTTTGAACATTCTTTATAACATTAACTTTTGAATAAATATTTTCTCTAGGTACCGCTGAAAACAAGACATTGTATTCGTCTTCGGAAATATCCTTAGTGATAGTAAAAGAAGAAAACATTTTATCCAAATCTTCGTTTATAGACTGTTCAACTTCAAGTTTAACTACGTTTTTTAAATTCTTTTTATCTATCTTTTTAGAAAGTAAAAGATCCCTGTTTATCAAACTTTGCCCTCCGACGGCCAAAAAGCTTGCATCTGAATTAAGCTTCAATTTCTTTAAAAGAGACATCAATGCCATTTTCTGCAAAGCAGAATCAGGAGATGACATTGTCATAGCGCATAAAATTGAAAGGCTGGATTTTTTACCGTCGTTAACAACCTTACATACTTTAACAAATTTTGATCCCAAATCAATTCCTATCAAAGCTCCCTCCATCCTCTAAAATGCTTTACATTGTTGGTCCCGTCATAAACGGTATAAAAATAATATGCCACTGTAGATGAAATTACTTTAAAATTAACAGTGGTTGAAGATATTCCTGTTATAGCATAATAATTGTATGTTTTTCCAAATTCTTCCGATACTATCGGAAGACCAGGAACCGCATTAGCGCTTGCAAGTCTGTTGCAAACAGCCTGGGCATAAACTCCCGGGAAAATAGTCTGGTCATAGTAATTACCGGAACTGTTTATATAAACGTTTATAGGCTGCCAAGGCATCGCCAAAGAACTGAAAGCATTATTTGTTTCAGGATAATTCAAATTAATATAACCTCTTAACATTTCAATAGCGCCTTCCGCGGCATAAAAAGTTCTGGTCCTTGCCTGGTCTACAGTATTCATCATATTTTGCAGCATAAACATTTGAATACAAATTAAACCTATAATAGTCATTATAAGCATTGCAACAACAGTTACAGGTAATATTGAACCTTTTTTTTTAAACATTATAAGAGATACCTTGATGCAAATTTAAATGTTCTGATTTCATAATTAACTTCACCGTCTGCCAAAACTTTATTATATATCAAACCAAGGCTTATGTTATCCATTATACCAGTTTTATCTTCATAATAATATATGGCATTAACATTTTCCAATATTACTTCCGTTCTCACCAACGTATTGCCGGTATAACTTGCTCCTGCATTATAAACTTTCATTACCAAAACTCTGTTTGTACTGGGTATGCTTGCCTCGGTAGTAGGAGGATTAAAAGCTAAAGCCGCGCTGTTCGTAAAAGCTCCGGTAGTAAAAGAATACTCGTCAAGCCTGTAAAAACCAAGATTTTCATCATAATATCCGAATGAAAATTTTGAAGGAAGCATCTGCACGTAAACAGCGTTTTCTATCGATTTCTTTATCATGCTTTCAAAAAATCTCGTATTGTTTTTCTGCTGAGAAACATCAAACAATTTCGAATAAGAAGTATAAGATACCGTCATCATTGTATAAACAAAAAAGATTACAATAGCCGAAAGAACTATTGAGACTATTACTTCCACAAGAGTAAAAGCTTTTTTATTTTTAACTTTAATCATTTTCCCCATTCTTGCGCAAAATGTGTTTTTATGGCAACTCTGTTCCATGAAGCTTTTTCCGCGCTTGTGGCGGAACTTGACCACGGCCATTCAGCTAAAACAATTCCTTCCATACTGCTGGTAACCGCATGCCTTTTAAAAGTGTAAGTGTACATAACAACTTTACCCGAAGGTAATGATTCGCTTGATATAGTCACGGTTCCGGAAGAAGGTGAAGTAAAATATGGATCGCTTCTTTTATCTTCCATTATTTTTATCGCATTTCCCAAAATTCTGTCATAACTGGAACTTTCCGCTTCAATTCTCCACGCAGCCATAAAAAATGACATTCCGTAAACCATAACTATTGAAGTTATTATGACGGAAACTAGCACTTCTATCAGAGTTAATCCTGAATTTTTTCTATAAAAATTCTTGAAAAACAGTGCCACTCGTTACTCCTATATCGTAAATACCTCTCACGGTTATTCCGGATCCTTGATTTGTTCCGTAAGCGCTTACATACATAACATTACTGCTAACAGTAACGGTAAAATACTTAAAATATTTGTTTTGATTAGTATCTATATTTAATTCTGTTGATGCAGTTGTGCTTGAAACTATAGGAAAATATGCAGATTTCCTTATTCTGTACATTTTTTCCTGCGCAATAATTTTTTCAATGAACATATGCCCTTCATTAGTTATGGCAATTCTCATGTGATCGCCGCCGTAAAATCCCCATAACAGCACCAAAACAGATATAATTATTACAACAACCATACATTCTATAAAAGATACGCCGCGATTATTATATATTTTTTTTATCATAGTTTACACAGACTGATTAACCATAGCATTTGCAAGGTTAAATATAGGTAAATAAAGAGCAATAACGGCAATACCGACAATAAAACCCAAGAAAATAATCAACACGGGCTCCACGACAGAACTCAAAGTAGCAACAGCGACATCAACTTCATCAGAATAATAATCAGTAATTTTATCAAACATTTCCTCAAGCTGCCCGGACTTTTCTCCTACGGCAGTCATTCTTACAATCATCTTAGGAAATAAATTATATTTATCCATCTCGGATGAAAACTGCTCTCCCGTTATAATTTGCTCTTTTATATCAGATATTATTCCTCTTACATAGGTATTTGAAACCGTGTTTGACGCTATCTGCACGGAAGAAATAATATCGACACCGCTTTTTACAAGAGTCGATAACGTCTGAAAAAATCTTGCAAAAATCATTTTAGTATATATAGGGGCAAAAATAGGAATTTTAAAAAGAAACTGGTGCCATTTCCTTTTGCCTTCAGGCATTTTCGTAAAAACTTTAAAACCTACAATTATAGCGACTAAAAGAATTATAAACAGCGGCATCTTTTGTATTAAGAGATTGCTGAAATTCATAACCATTTTTGTAGGCAACGGCAATTCTGCGCCGAAAGAAGCAAACATTTCCTGAAATTTAGGAATAATGCCTAAAACTAATCCGAAAAAGACAAACACAAAAAAAGTTCCGACAAATACAGGGTATGATGCTGCTGATTTTATTTTTCTTTTTAACTTAACCGAATTTTCAAGAAATCCTGCCAAATCTTCCAAAACTCTGGCCAACTTACCTGATTTTTCTCCGACCATTATCATAGAAACAAATGCGTTATCAAAAATTTTAGGATAAGCAGCCAAAGCATCCGATAAGTTTTTACCTGATTTTACATCTTCGGAAATATTTACCAATATTTTACTGAAATAAGGATTTGTAACCATCACTGCAATATCTGAAATTGCATCCAATACGTTTACGCCGGCATTTACAAGAGTTGACAGCTGTCTGCAGAAAATAGCAATTTCAGCGGTTTTAACCTTGCCTTTTTTCTTAGTTTTTGACTGCAGTTTTGCATCCAAACGCGAAAGAAAATTAGAACCTTCACTGTCTTCTATGGAAAAAACAGTCAATCCCTGGTTCTTCAACTTTGATATTGCGCTTTGCTTTGATTCCGCTTCTTCAACTCCCGATACGGTTTTACCGGAAGCATCCATTGCCTTATATGAATATTTTGACATTTTTTAATCCACCTTTAACGTAACTGATAAAACTTCCTCTATTGTAGTTCTTCCTTCCTTTAATTTATTAATAGCGGATTCTCTAAGCGTTACAATTCCTTCTCTTTTTGCAATTTCTCTCAACTCGCTGTCGCCAGCATTTGATATTATAGCCTTTTTCATGGCAGTTGTAACGTTTAACATTTCAAATATTGCAGTTCTGCCCTTATAGCCTGTACCGTCGCACTGTCTGCATCCTTTGCCTTTATAAACCTTTACGGATCTGTCTATTCCTAATTTTTTATATACAGAGTCATCCAAATCCAAAACTTCTTTTTTACATGCCGTACATATAGTTCTTACCAATCTTTGCGCTATTATCAAGTTTACCGCATCAGCCAACAAATAAGATTCAACGCCCATAAAAGACATTCTCGAAATTGTGCTTACGGTATCGTTTGTATGCAGCGTTGAAAAAACAAGATGTCCTGTAAGAGCGGCCTGTATTGCAATCTGCGCCGTTTCTTTATCTCTGATTTCTCCGACCAGAATAACGTTAGGGTCTTGTCTTAAAAACGTTCTCAAAATTGCCGCAAAATCAAGGCCTATATCGCTTCTTACATGAACCTGGTTTATTCCTTTTAATTCATACTCAACAGGATCTTCAGCTGTAACAATATTAATATCTTCTTTATTTATGTAATTTAAGGCAGAGTAAAGTGTTGTCGTCTTTCCGCTGCTTGTAGGACCTGTAACCAAAACCATCCCGTAAGGAGCATTTATCGCTTCCTTAAAAAAAGCTAATTCTTTCTGTGAAAAACCTATACTGTCAATATCCAAAGATGTGGTTCCTTTGGCTAAAATTCTCAAAACTACTTTTTCTCCCCATATTGTAGGAAGAATTGAAACTCTGATATCTACTTTGTAATTTGATATTTTGATTCTGCATTTACCGTCTTGAGGCAATCTTCTTTCCGCAATATCAAGCTCAGACATGATTTTGATTCTGGAAACAATCGCCGCATAATATTTCTTCTGAGGCGCAGGAAAAACATTTAACACGCCGTCAACTCTCATTCTCAAAGATACTTCTTTTTCAAAAGGCTCCAAATGAATATCGCTTGCTTTCTTTGTTATAGCGTCAAAAAATATAGAGTTAACATATTTTATAACAGGAGCCGAATCCGCATTTTCTCCGGAAAAATCATCTTCAATTTCATCCTGTTTTTTATCGCTTATTTCCTCTTCGCCTATTTCGGCGCTCAAAGAAGTTCTTACGTAATATTTTTCAATAAATTCTTTTATATCGGCTTCTGACGATAATACAACGGATATTTTTTTACCGGCAAGTTTTTGGACATCATCCTTATAAACTACGTTTGCCGGATCCGCCATTGCAACGACCAGCACGTCATTTTTTATATCCAAAGGAACTGCCAAATATTTTCTTGCTATTTTTTCAGGAATAATGCTTAAGACGGACTGAACAATTTGAATGTTTGATAATCTGCGGTATTCTATACCGAGTGAAATCGATAAAGAATTAAGCAAATTGTCTTCTGTAATATACCCTTTGCGAAGAAGAACCTGTCCCAACTGTTCTTTGTTTTCTATGGATTCTTTAAGAGACTCCTCAAGCTGTTCTTTAGTTACATGTTTTTCTTCTAAAAGAATCTCACCAAGATACTTCTTTTTCAAAGCTTCTAGTACCATGTAGATCTCCAATTTGCAAATATTATAATACCCTCGAATTATATATGAAATCAATGTGTTTGTCAAGAAATTCATCTCAACAGACACGGCTCTTTCTACATCGGAAACTAAACCGCTTAACGAATACATTCTGTTCGTGTTTGACAGTCAAGCGGCAAAAAAGATAGAATTCCTTAATATAAAAAATCACACAAAAAAAGGATCAACAAAATGGCATATTCAGGATTAATAGAAAAATACAGACAGTACCTTCCGGTAAGCGAAAAAACTCCGGTAATAACGCTTCATGAAGGAAATACTCCTCTTATACCGGCAAGAAACCTTGCAAAAGCAATAGGGTTCCCGGGCATTATTTACTTTAAATACGAAGGTCTTAATCCTACAGGCTCTTTTAAGGACAGAGGTATGACAATGGCTGTTTCAAAAGCCGTTGAAGAAGGCAGCAAAGCAGTGATTTGCGCATCTACGGGAAATACTTCAGCTTCAGCCGCGGCATATTCTGCCAGAGCCGGAATAAAATCGGTTGTTTTAATTCCTGAAGGAAAAATAGCTTTGGGAAAACTATCCCAGGCAGTAATGCACGGCGCGACAGTTCTTGCTATAGACGGAAATTTCGACGTAGCTTTGGAATTAGTCAAACAGTTAAGCCAAAACTATCCGCTGACTTTGGTAAATTCCGTTAATCCTTACAGAATTGAAGGACAAAAGACTTCTTCTTTTGAAATTTGCGAAGCTCTTGAACAATCTCCTGATTATCAGTTCATGCCGGTCGGCAACGCCGGTAATATAACAGCTTATTGGAAAGGTTACAAAGAATATAATTCTTTATTCCCTGCAAAATATGCTCTACCTAAAATCATGGGATTTCAGGCAGAAGGTTCCGCACCTATAGTAAGAGGATACCCTATTGAAAAGCCTGAAACTCTTGCAACGGCAATAAGAATTGGCAACCCTGCTTCATGGAAAACAGCCGTAGCGGCAAAAGAAGAATCAGGCGGAGTTATTGACATGGTAAGCGATGATGAAATAATTGAAGCGTATAAAATGATTGCGTCAAACGAAGGCGTTTTTGCAGAACCTGCATCGGCATCTTCTTTTGCAGGTCTTTTAAAATATGTAAGAAAAGGATATTTCGAAGGACAGAAAAATTTAAAAGCCGTTTGTATTTTAACAGGTCACGGATTAAAAGATCCGGACAGAGCAGTGATATGTTCAAGCAAACCTAAAAACGTTAAAGCAAATATGACAGACATTATAAATGCAATAGGACTTTAACAGGAGAAAAAATGTCAGAAGAAATTAAGAAGCAGGAAATTAAAATTGAAATAGACGACCAAACAGCAAACGGGACATATTCAAATCTGGCTCTTATAACCCATTCAGAAACTGAATTTGTAATAGATTTTATTTTTGTTCAGCCTCAAAACGGCAAAGCAAAAGTCAGAAGCAGAATTGTAACCTCGCCTCTTCATGCAAAAAAATTTTTGGAAGCTCTCAAAGAAAATATTGCAAAATACGAAACAAGATTCGGAGATATAAAAACTCCTGAAATTCCTGTTGCTGAAAAGTCAAAATTTTACAACTAATAGGATAATGATGAATATAGAGCTTATATGTTCAGGAACTGAACTGTTAACAGGAAAATTAAATACCCATGCATCTTTCATAGGCGAACTTTTGTCAAATCTAGGGCTTGACTTATCACTTATTACAACTGTAGCCGACCGGAAAAATGAATTTGCAAAAGTTTTATCGCTGGCAAAAGAAAGAAGTTCCGTTATAATCGTTACCGGCGGACTTGGGCCTACATTTGATGACATAGCGGTAGAAACAGCATCTGAAATACTTGGAATTAAAACATATAAAGATGAAAAAGTCAGCGCGGCCATAAGCCAGTTATTCGAAAAAAGAGGCATAATAAATCCGCCTCTTAACAATGAAAGGCAATCATATATTTTGGAAGGCGCAAAAGTCCTTGAAAACAGATTTGGTACGGCTCCGGGACAAATGCTGCATTTTGAATATACGTCGCCGGAAAACAAAAAAATAAGAAAAACGATATTCCTTCTTCCGGGTCCTCCGAGAGAACTGAGACCTATGTTTGAAGAAGAAGTTATGCCTTATTTCAAGAGTTATCAATCGGGAATGAAAAAAACATTAACTCTTCATATTTGCGGAATGGCAGAATCTCTCGTAGATGAAAAAATTAAACCTGTGCTTGAATTATTTTCAAATGACAAAAGCATTGAATTCGCTATTCTTGCCCATCAGTATATTATAGATATTAAAGTCTCGGCAAGAGGCGAAGATGAATTGCTTCTTGATGATACAATAAATAATATAAAGAACGAATTTATAAACATTTTAGGCGAAAACATTTTCGGATATAATGATGATACTTTGGAAAAAATTGTTCAAAAACAACTTATCGAAAATAAAATGACAGTATCTGCCGCCGAATCATGTACAGGCGGTATGATAGCCGCCAGACTTACAAATAATTCAGGCAGTTCTTTATGCTTTAAGCAGGCTGTTATCAGTTATTCAAACGAATCAAAAATATCTATGCTGAACGTTAAAGAAGAAACATTAAAACAATTCGGCGCCGTCAGTGAAAATACAGCAAACGAAATGTTAACAGGAATACTTAATTTATCAGGGTCGGATTACGCAGTATCCGTCACGGGCATTGCCGGGCCAAACGGGGCAAGCGAAGAAAAACCTGTCGGCCTTGTTTTTATAGGCGTTTCATATAAAGGCAAGAATGAGATTTTTAAATACAAATTTTTTGGCACAAGAGCAGATATCAGAGAAAGAGCTGTAAATGTAGCTTTAGATTTACTTAGAAGAAAAATACTGAAAACAAAAAATTCCAAAGGAAAATAATGGGAAGATTTTTAGGCATAGATTACGGGAAAAAGAGAATAGGGCTGGCTTTATCTGATATATTGGGCATGATGGCACAGCCTTTTGATGTCATAGAAAGCAAGGGATTAAATAATAACATTACAAACATCTTAAAAATAGCAGAAGAAAACGAAGTAAGCTGTATAGTTGTAGGAATACCGGTAAATATGAATTCAAGCGAAGGCGAAATGGCAAATATTGCAAGGGAATTTGCCGAAGAAATGAAAAAAAGAACCGATATAAAAGTTGAATTAATCGATGAGAGGCTGACTACCGTACAGGCAGAAAGAGTTCTTGTTGAAGAAGCAAATATATCGAGAGAAAAAAGAAAAAATTTAAGAGATAAAATTGCCGCAACTTTTATTTTGCAAACATATTTAGACATTAAATCAAACTAAATTAAAGTGTAAAATATCATGGAATACATAGTAGACGGATACAATGTAATAAAATACAGTGATTTATTCAACGCGGAAAGTCTTGAATTTTCAAGAAACAAACTGATAAATTTTATACTAAAATACCGTCCTAACGGCAACAACAAGATTACAGTGGTTTTTGACTGCAAAAGCAAAAATCCTTATGAATTTGACGGTTCGGCACAAACATCGATTAAAGGCATACCCGTCATTTTCAGCGAAGGGCAAAAAACAGCAGACGATGTAATAGTAGAGTATATTGAAAAATCTGAAAAGCCGTACAATATAGTTGTAGTTTCAAACGATAAAGGAATATACAGACGGATAGGCGGTAAAGGAGCAAAAAAAATGCCTGTTTCAGATTTTATCCGTATCAGAGACAAAAATAAAACTTCGTCTAAAATTCCTCAAACAGAAACAAACCGGCATGATTATTCTGAAATAAGCAAAGAACTGAGCGATATATGGCTAAAAAAAAGATAATATTATTAATATCCGTATTTCTTATAACAGCTTTGGCATTGTTGTTTTTTTATAACAATAATAACGCTGTTGTTGAAGTGGTAATACCTAAAGGAGCATCGCCTAAGCTCATAGCGTCAAAGCTTAAAGATGCAAAATTAATTTATTCGGAAAATTTTTTCGTAGCATTAATAAAGATATCAAAATATTCAAAAAAATTAAAAGCCGGACGATATGAATTCAATTCAAAAGATTCCGTATTTAAAATAATAAAAAAGGTTAAAAACGGAGAAAATTCAAACATTAAAATAACAATACCGGAAGGATATAATATCAAAGAAATCGGTTTGCTGCTTGAAGAAAAAAACATTTGCAAAGCGGCAGATTTCATAAAACTTGCAGATACAAAAGAGATGGAAGGTTTTCTTTTCCCTGATACTTATTTCATTGTTCCGCCGGCTAATGAATTTGATATAATAAACATGATGAACGGTGAATTTGACAAATTTTTTACCCAAGACATGAAAAACAGATGCAGTCAGTTAAACATGTCCGTTAAAGAAATTATCACATTAGCTTCAATTATAGAAAAAGAAGCTATTGCAAAAGAAGAAAGACCTGTTATTGCAGGCGTTTTTATAAACAGACTTAAGAAGAATATGAGGCTTGAATCTTGTGCCACAGTATTGTATGCTATGGGAATAAAAAAAGAAAGGCTGTCTTTTGGCGATTTAAAATTTGAGTCTAAATACAATACTTATAAATATAAAGGTCTTCCTCCGGGACCTATATGCAATCCCGGAAAAGAATCTATTAAAGCCGCATTATATCCGGCAGAAACAAATGATTTGTTTTTTGTATCAAAAGGAAACGGGACTCATTATTTTTCAACCACGTTCAACGAGCATATAAAAAACAAATTAGCATCTAAAAAGAAGGCTATAAAATGACAAAAAGAAAAGTATATTTGGATCACAGCGCAACAACGTATGTAAGAAAAGAGGTTATTGAAGCAATGATGCCGTATTTCTCTGATATTTACGGAAATGCCTCTTCTTTCCATCAATACGGACAGGAGAGCAAAAAAGCTTTGACACAATCAAGAGAAACTTTTGCAAAATTAATAAACGCCGAATACAGTGATGAAATCATTTTCACAAGCTGCGGTACAGAATCAGATAATATAGCCATAAAAGGCGTTCTCCCGGCTAATCATGGCAGACATATTATTACAACACAAATAGAACACCATGCAATTTTATATACATGCCAGTACCTTGAAAAAAAAGGTTATAAAGTCGATTATCTTTCAACAGACTCTGCAGGCAAAGTCAATTTGCAAGAAATAAAGAATATAATAACCGATGAAACTGTTATTATCAGTATTATGCACGCAAATAACGAAATAGGAACCATTGAACCTATTGCAGAAATAGGACAAATGCTGAGAGAAATAAACAAAACCAGAAAAAATCCGGTTCTGTTTCATACAGATGCAGTACAGACAGCAGGGAAAATAAAACTTGACGTGCAAAAATTAGGCGTTGACTTACTGTCGGTCTCAGCCCATAAATTTTACGGACCTAAAGGAGTCGGCGCTTTGTATGTAAAAAAAGGAACTAAAATTGAACCGTTATTCCAAGGCGGACACCATGAAAACAATTTAAAACCCGGAACTGAAAATATTGCAGGGATAGTCGGTATGACAAAAGCTCTTGAACTTGCAAATAATGAAATTTCTGAAGAAAATCAAAAAATATACGGATTAAGGAAAAAATTAAAAGACGGTATTTTATCAAAAATACCCGAAATTACAATAAATACAAATACGGCCGAATCAGTTTCCAACGTATTAAGCGTAAGTTTTAATTATATTGAAGGAGAATCTTTGCTTCTAATGTTGGATATGGAAGGAATTGCTGTTTCAACAGGCTCGGCATGCGCTTCAGGTTCGACAGAACCTTCACATGTTTTAAAAGCAATCGGCGCAAGCCCTCTGGCTTCTCAGGGAACTATCAGATTTTCTTTGGGAAAACAAAATACTGCGGAAGATATTGATTACGTTTTGGAAGTTTTACCAAGAGTTGTAGACAGAGTCAGACAAATGTCTCCTGTTTGGAATTCAAAGTTTGAAAAATAAGAAATGTTATTTTAAAATTCGTGTAAGATTTTCAATGTTTTATCTTATTATCAGCGACATCCGCCAAAAATTTGTGCATTTTTACCAAAGCAAGAGTATCTAATTTACAATATTCCAAAAGATTTTTTTTGGTTTGTTCGATTTTATCCTGATCGTATAATCCCATAGCCATATATGCAAACGCAGACAAAGCGACTCCGCCTTCGGCTATTTCCAATTCAGTGTAATCCATATCAGATATCATAACCGGCAAGACCTTTTTTATGGAAGTTCTTCCGTGAAAATTTTTATCATAATAATTCATTCTTAAAATCTCTTCAAAATCTACTATTCTGTCGCATATTGCCTGCAATTGATCTTTTAAATCAGGGCATAGTTTTATTAATTTCGTAATTATTTGATGTTCAAAAGAAGAATACGTAATAATACTTCCATCCGTTCCAAGCACTTCCGTTAATTTTTCCGCAATTGTTTTTCTGCAGTCTTTCATGTGATCGGCAATATATTCAAAATGGCCTGTTACATTGCCGGGCTCATCACATTTATGTATTGAATACTGCGTTAAAATTTGAGTATGCGGCGGGATATTGTCATACAAAGGATATATTGTCATAACAGACTCAAAATCAAGATAATAGGCTGGAAATTTTATTTTACCAAGTCCTTCTTTTAAACCGGGACTTACAAAAATTTTATCCTTCATAACACATTCTTTGACAATCTTCTGCATATCAGTCAATTCCGCATCTTCAGGAATATCTTTTATCTGAAATATCCCTAAATCGCACAACTTGTCAAAAACAGTTTTTGATAATCTTGGAAGATCAAATATATGATATTCAATGTTTTTCCCCGTACATTCCTTAAACATTGAACAATTTTTACAAGCCATTTTTAATTTCCCGCATTGAGGATTATCTGCCTGTAAAATTTCTTTTGAATAATTTAACAGATTATTAAATTCATCGGCTTTTGTGAAAACATCAAAACTGCAGTCTACTGTCGTAAATAACTCGTCCAACGGTTTTCCCAAACGAAAATCTTTAGACAACAGCATCATCTGCGCTTTTGATATACATTTAATTTGTTTTGAAATTATTAACGCTGAATATGCCATGTCGGATATATATTTGTTTTTCCATTTGTTTCCCGACTTTACTTCTATAATCTGCCATCCGTCTCCTGATCTGCAGATTATATCGGCTTTGGCAACAAAGCCTTCATATTCAAAAACCGGTTCAAAAATTGTTTTTACATTTTTATCCGACAGCAGTCTGCGTGTTTGGTTTACCGCGTCTTCCATACGTCCCGATACCTGAACGCCGTCTGGAAACAGCATTTTTGCCATATTATGAATATTTTTTGCTTCCAAAATCAAAAAATCATCGCTTAGAGAAGAATCTTTGCTGACCAAATTCCTGTAAAAATGCCATGCAAAAACAGGACACTCAAGAGATTTAAGAAAAAGCGATTTATTTATAGGTTTCATATTAAGGAAAAACTTTATAACAGAATTTTATTCTTTTCATCCAATTGCCTTTTCTTCTCTTCCAACAATTCCACAACACTGTACGGGACTTTTATCTTGCCCATTAAAGGCGTATCGTTGCCGTAAGCGCCGTGACAATCAGAACCGCCTGTGGCAATTAAATTCATCTCTTCGGCAATACTTAAAAATTTTTTTACAATGTGCTGCGGATGTCTGTTATGCCATGCCTCAATTCCCATAAGGCCGTCATTAATAAGCCCTTTAAAAATATTTTTATTACTGTAATGTCCGTAATAAGGGTGGGCTAAAACGGGAATCCCGCCTGCTTTTAAAATTAAGCCTATAGCATCTCCGGGAGAGATATAATGTTTTGGAACATACGCAGGTTTATCTATACCTAAATATTTCTGAAAAGCATCCGATATTGATGAAACATATTTGCCTTCCAGCAAAGCTTTTGCGAAATGAAGTCTTCCTACTATTTTTTCTCCTATAGACGCAATTAAGCCTTCAGGATTTAATTTTATTCCTACAGACTCTAATTTTGAAAATATTTCTTTTGCTCTCTGTTTTCTGACTTTCTTAAACACAGACAATGCATCTTTAAAAGACTGAGACTGCCAGTTAATATAATACCCAAGAATGTGCATTTCTGTTTTGGTGATGTTTCCAAGCTCCGCAGACAATTCAATTCCGGGAATAACTTCAACACCAAATTGTTTGCCCGCTTCCAAAGCTTCCTCTATCCCGTCAACAGTATCATGGTCTGTTATGCTTATTGCCGACAGACCTATTTTAGAAGCATACTCAACTACTTCAAATGGCGTAAAAACACCGTCAGAATAACTAGTATGTATGTGCAAATCTACAAAAAAATCTTCATGTTGCATTTGTTATAACAGCTCCGATGCCAAACCAGCAAGAATACTTCTTTCGCTCTTTGAAAACATTAAATGCCCGTAAATAGGCTGACCTTTAAACCTTTCGACTAAATATGTTAATCCGTTTGACGAAGCATCCAAATAAGGATTATCTATTTGGTAAGGATCGCCGGTAAGGACTATTTTTGTTCCCGAACCTGCTCTTGAAATGATTGTTTTAACTTCATGAGGAGTAAGATTCTGCGCATCATCTATGATTATATACTGCTTAGGCAGAGATCTTCCTCTGATATATGTCAAAGAATCGACTTCAATTTGACCTGAACTAAAAAGATAGTCTATTTTTTCTTCAACTTTTGAATCTTCATGCCCTTTATCCATCAAAAATTCCAAATTGTCATTTATAGCGCCCATCCAAGAAACTAATTTTTCTTCTTTTGTACCAGGTAAAAAGCCTATATCTTTACCCATAGGAATTATAGGCCTTGCTATATATAATCTTCTGAATTGCCTTTCTTCTACTGTTTTTTGAAGCCCTGAAGCCAAAGCAAGCAAAGTTTTACCTGCACCCGGCAGCCCTATCAGCGTAACTAAACTTATCTCATTGCAAAGCAGCAATTCCAAAGCAAATTTTTGTTCAATGTTCAAAGGCTTTAATCCCCACGGCTGAGCGTTAATATGAAAAAGAGGCTGAAGCGCTTTTATGTCAGGAGAGTATTTTGCGAGAGCGCTTTTCGAAGAACCTGCTTCATCTTTTAGAAATACGCATTCGTTAGGATAAAAATTATCTTTTACGGCTATTTTACCGCTTTTATAAAACTGGTCAATTTTTTCGGAAGAAATTTTTAACTCTCTCCATCCTGTATATATTTCATCCATTTTTACTTTTGACTTTTCATAATCTTGAGTTTTTATTTCAAGAATTTCAGCTTTAATTCTGAGATTTATATCTTTCGTGATAAAAATTACATTTTCGCCTTTCTGTTTTAAATACAAAGCTATAGAAAGAATCTGATGGTCTGATTTTGAAACTATGAACTCTTTAGGAAATTCAACCTGTCTCATCATTTCTATAACAAGAATACCGCCGTTCTTAAGAGCGACGCCCTGAGAAAGTTTGCCTTTTCCTCTTAATCCGTCCAATATTCTCGATATCAAACGGGCGCTTCTGCCTCTCTCATCATTAAGTTTCTTGAAATTATCCAACTCTTCTATTACAGTAAGCGGGATTACTACTTTGTTGTCTTTGAAAGAAAAAATAGAATCAGGGTCATGCAGTAAAACATTTGTATCCAATACAAAAGATTTTGTACTCATTTCATCCCCCTTTTTATACTCTTATTTTACTATATCTTATATTTATTATAGCCAATTAGAGCTTAAATTACAAATATGATTTTTTAGGGTTTGCAGACTTTTTATTACCGGAAAAACAAATTTTATTGACGAGAAAACAACGTTAATTTATTTTTTGTTATTCGTAAAATTTTCTGATATCAGGAACAAAAACAGCCGCTGCTTTTTTATCGGTTTTCAAGATATATTCCGTTAACTCCTGATGATTTTTGTCAAGAGCATAAAACAAATGAGGAATTGAAGGAAAATAGAAATTTACGTACATAAAAAACTTTGCATCCGAAGACACAAAAGAAACTTTGCTTTTTGACAATTTTTCAATATCATACTCTATATCATGTATATAATTTCTGTATTCATGAGCTTTGTCATAAGAATAATCGCTGAGAAGTAATGACGTGTAAAAACCTTTTTCGGCAAAAACATTAAGATATTCGATTGCCGAAGCCTCTATTAATATATGTTTTTTATCCAATTTATGCTTATCTGCAATTCTTTCAAGCTCATGCAACGCTTTTTCTTTATTGCCGTAAGATAAATTTTTAAAACTTAATAGAAAATATTTTGATTTTAAACCTGAAATATTTTGGAACATCTCGTCTAAATTCGCATCCCCGGAAATATTTTCATGACTCACGTTGAAATAACTTCCGTCTTCGTTAAAATTTACGTCTATTTGAAAGCCGTCATATTTATCAAAATAATGCAGCAGTCTTTTTTTATTATTTACCCTGTAAAGCCAAATTTTATTTTTAATTTCATTTATATTTTTTGTTACGCTGCTTGGCTTTATTTCATAGAACAAACTTTTTGTTTTATCTATATCAGGACTTTCTAAATTTGATAATTCCGGTATCGTATTTGTCAAATGCTGTATGCTGTACGGTCTGTTTTTGAATTTTTCGATATCTTTAACTATATCGGGTCTGTTTGCCTTATAAGCGTCAGAAATCCACAAAATAAAAGGTATTTCATACATATGTCTCGTTCCTATAAAATCGGCATGCGCAAAAGTGCTTTTTTCATCTTCGTAAACGTCTTCTCCATGGTCGGAAAAATAAAGCATATAAGACATATCTTTCTTTTGAGACAGTTCATCAATAATTTTTTTCAAGACATAATCGGTATATAATATTGAATTATCATACTCCGCAACCGTTTGCGTTCTCCAATTACTGTCATTTTTAAAAACGTTAAATTTTTCCGGATATCTGTCCGCATAAGGACCGTGGCTTCCCATTAAATGAATAAAAATAATTTTCTTCTCGGAAGTATCCGCAAGAGCTTTTTTAAGAACAGGAATCATTTCCTCATCATAAGGAGATTTTAGAGACTCCCAAGAAAACCTGTTAATAAAACCGCATTTAGCCGCATCCCTTGCTATCAAAGTTATCAGTCCTGCCTTTCCCCATCCTGAAAAACTCTGGTTTGAAATCCAAAACGTTTTAAAACCTGCATCATTAAAAAAATTAATGATTGATCGTTTTGACTGAAAGAAATTAACGTTATCATAAAAAGTTAAAGCTTTTGTAAGAGAATCCAGAGTCTGGGCATTAGGAGAAACGACATTATCAAAAGCATAAACATTGTCTGTTTTTGAAAGCAGAGGAGTTGTTTGTCTGTTATAATTATATATGCCCAAATGTTTCCTGTCAACGCTTTCTCCTATAACAATTACATATGTCTCAGACTTTGCAGTTTTATCCGAGTCGACAGAGATAGTCTGAATATTCTGAAATTTTTGTATTATTCTTTCGTTTCTTATTTTTTTAAAAACACTTTTTTCTTCATTAAATAATCTGTATCCGTTCAACAAAATATTTGTATCGTAAGAAACAAAAATTTTCACAAGACAGAACAATATGCATATAAAACATATTTTAAGCAATGCGAAATTAAATTTATATATACTTTGACTGTAAGCAATATTTTTAATTTTAATCAGAACAAAAATGAAAACGGAAACAAACGATAATAAAAGAAACAATATTTTTAAATTAAAAAAATGTTTTATAAAACCTATCGTCTCCTGTAAATTTGAGTCAAACACCGCATTAAGGGATGAAGAATTTATTACGTCTCCAAAAAGAATGAAATGAGAAAGATTTAAAAAATAAGGGATATAAAGAAAAACAAACAGTAAAACGACATATAGTTTAACTCTTCCCGGGAAAATAAAAACCGGAGTTAAAAGAGCCAAAAAAGTTATCGGATAAAAAAAAGAAAATTCTTTAAAAAAATAATACCCCGAAAAAAACACAAAAGAAATATATAAAAAAAACAACAGTATTTGCTTTATATTATTTTTAAGTTCTATTGATTGTTTTTCATAAAAGGAGAAAAGAAACATTTTTTACCATTTTTTGACAGGTTATATTTATCTTTTTATTATTGTATAAAAAAGCATATATGTTTTCAACAATTAAAAAAATCAGTTAACTCATTAACATTAACGACAGCCTGTAAAAAAACAAAAAATTATTTGTGATTATTTTGACAACGAGTTATATAAAAATTGCACAGCTCTGCATTTTATTTTATTTGATTGCCGCCGTAAAAATAAAAAAAATCCAGCCAAAAGACTGGATTTTTGATTTATATAACAAAAGCGGGCAATGGGACTTGAACCCACGACATTCTCGTTGGCAACGAGACGCTCTACCACTGAGCTATGCCCGCAAAACGACACTATTATGCTGGGGACGGGAGTTGAACCCGTATCCGGTTAAGGACACGCACCTCAAGCGTGCGCGTATGCCAGTTCCGCCACCCCAGCAATCAATCCTCTTTTATTTAGGCTGTTGAGGAGTAGCTGCCATAGGTATATTTGAAACCTGATTGATAACAGACTGCATACTCATTCTTGATGACATTAGAGTCAATGTAAGCGAAGTTACCATAAAAATAACAGCACAAGCCACTGTGACTTTTTTTATAAATGCCATACCAGAAGGTGCACTAAATATCTGATCAGACCCCCCGCCACCAAAAAGACCGGCCATCCCGCCGCTCTTCCCGGCTTGAAGGAGAACAATAACTATCAAAGCCGCACAAACTATAAAATGTAATGTTACTATAAGATAATATATTATCATAACTTCTTTATTTTATAAAAATTTTCTTTTTTTTTCAAGAGTTTTATTACAGACGCTGTACAATATAATTTATACAGCGTCTGTAAAACTATAATTATTTTTCCGGCAATACAGCTATACCAGGAAGTTCTTTACCTTCCAAAAATTCCAACGATGCTCCGCCGCCTGTAGAAACATGAGAAATTCTTTTATCTACTCCGGCTTTTTTAACTGCAGAAACAGAGTCGCCTCCGCCTACTACAGATATTGCTCCGTTGTCCGTTGCCTGAGCAACCAACTTAGCTATTTCGACGGTACCTTTTGAGAACTGGTCAATTTCAAATATTCCGAGAGGTCCGTTCCATACGATTGTTTTTGCATTTTTTACGACATCAGAAAACTCTGCAATTGTCTTTGGACCGACGTCAACGCCCATAAAATCTGCTTCTATGCTTGTAGATTGTGTATTTTTTACGATACCGTCGGCAGGAACAGTTTTATTTGCAAAATCAACTTTATCCGCAATAACATGATCTAAAGGCAATAAAAATTTAACGCCTTTTTCATTTGCTTTTTTAAGCAAATCTTTAGCCAAATCCAATTTATCCTCTTCAACTAAAGACTTACCCGTTTCTATTCCCTGGGCTTTCAAAAACGTATAAGCCATTGCTCCGCCGATTATAATTGAGTCAACTTTATTCAAAAGATTCTCGATAACGTTAATTTTGTCCGAAACCTTTGCTCCGCCGAGAATTGCCAAAAAAGGCTTCACAGGTTTATTTAAAGCGTCGCCTAAAAATTTAAGTTCTTTTTCAACCAAATAACCTGCAACATTTTCTTTTGTGTATTTAGTGACTCCGACATTTGAACAATGCGCTCTGTGAGCCGTTCCGAAAGCGTCATTTACAAAAATTTGATTATCGCAAAGAGAAGCAAGTTCTTTTGCATAAACTTCAGCGCTTTCTTCTTTACCGTACTTTGTCTCTTCTATGCGGTAACGCGTATTCTGAAGCAGAAAAACCTCTCCGTCTTTTAATCCTGATGCTATTTTTTTTGTTTCTTCGCCTGTTACTTTAGGGTCATCAACAAATTTTACGGTTACGCCTAATCTTTCCGATAAAGCCTGCACTACAGGAGCCAAAGACATTTCAGGCAAAGGCTGTCCTTTCGGCTTACCCAAATGCGAACAAAGAATGACTTTTGCGCCTTTTTCCAGCAATTTTTTTATAGTAGGAAGCGCCCCGTCAATTCTTTTGAAATTTTGAATAACGCCTTGTTTTAAAGGTACGTTGAAATCACAGCGAACCAATACTTTTTTACCGCTTATATCTTTTAAATCATCCACCGTTTTCTTATTTAACATTGCAGCCTCCATATTTCTATCTTTGTAAAAAATTGGGTTCAGTAGTAAAAAGCTGAACCCAATTTAATTTTATCACAACAAAAAAAGCATTTTAATTATGCTAATTCTGCAAAAAACTTAATTGTACGAACCATCTGGCTTGTATAGCTGTTTTCATTGTCATACCAAGAAACAACCTGTACCTGATATGTATCATCATCAATCTTTGCAACCATTGTCTGCGTTGCGTCAAACAATGAACCTTCAGAAATACCGATAACATCACTTGATACCAATTCTTCTTCGGTATAACCGAATGATTCTGTAGAAGCTGCTTTCATAGCTGCATTGATAGCTTCTTTTGTTACATTTTTGCCTTTAACAACTGCTACCAAAATAGTCGTTGATCCTGTTATAGTAGGAACTCTCTGTGCTGAACCGATTAATTTTCCGTTCAATTCAGGTATTACCAAACCGATAGCTTTTGCTGCACCGGTTGAATTTGGAACTATTGAAGCTGCTGCTGCTCTTGCTCTTCTCAAATCGCCTTTTGGATGAGGTCCGTCAAGGGTCATCTGATCTCCGGTATAAGCATGAACCGTTGTCATAATACCGCTCTGTATAGGAGCAAAGTCATTAAGAGCTTTTGCCATAGGAGCCAAGCAGTTTGTCGTACAAGAAGCTGCCGATATAACTGTATCCTTTGATGTCAATATATTGTGGTTTACGTTGAATACTACTGTAGGAAGATCATTTCCTGCCGGAGCTGATATAACAACTTTTTTTGCTCCTGCATTAATATGAGCCTGTGCTTTTTCCTTTGATGTATAGAAACCTGTACATTCAAGAACTACGTCTACGCCGATTTTTCCCCAAGGAAGATCAGCCGCATTTTTCTGTGCATAAATTTTAATTTCTTTTCCGTCAACTATGATAGAATCTTCGCCTGCTTTTACTTTACTTGCCAAAGCATATGTGCCTTGTGCTGAATCATACTTCAACAAATGTGCCAACATCTTAGGGCTTGTCAAATCGTTGATAGCAACTACTTCATATCCCTTTGCTCCGAACATTTGTCTGAATGCCAAACGACCGATACGTCCAAAACCGTTAATTGCCACTTTTACTGCCATTTTTGATTCCTCCGCTGATTTTATTAAATATAAACTGCTATATTTTTTATATTATTTATATTCTAAGATGTTATAAAAATATAATAATCTTGTCAAACTTTTAAGTTTATTCCCAAAGATATAAAAACTACTTGCAAACTTCAGCTATTAATCTTGAATCCGTTCTCTGCTCTATATTGTTCAATTCTTTATATTCGCTTATGCTTCTTGCACATTTCTTTATTTTTGAAAAACCAGCATCTTTTAATCTTCTTTCAAATTCTTCCCAATTATAAAGCCATTGATGACCCCACCAGCGGAAATACACATTAAGAAACTCGGCTCTTGTTACAAGTTCCGTACCCATAACAGCGCTGAAATCGGCAGGTCCGTAATCAGGGTTTAAATAAACTTTAACTATATCATCCAAATCCGGCATTGATATTCTTATAACGCCCTGAGGGTTTAAAATCCGCTTAAATTCATGCAAAAGCCTCAAGCTTTCCTCAATACTGAAATGTTCAAAGAAATGCTCATTATAAATAAAATCAACAGAATTATCTTTAAAAGGCAGTTTCTTTCTTAAGTCCCAGTGCAAATCTAATTTTTGAATATCATTGTATGAATTATTATCTATATTTATCCATCCGTCAAAATAATTTCTTCCGCAACCCAGATGAAGCATAACTTTAGCATTTTGTTTTTTTTTAATTTCGTTCAACTGTTTCTGCTGCAAAAAAAACAACCTGATATTGCCGGCTATTGATTTGATAAGATTCATTAATTCCTCCAAAAACATCTTTTACAAGACAGTTACTTCGAAAATACCGTCATGTCTGTCAACATTGCTTACAGTAATATAATTATCGGTTAAAGCCTGTCTGTTCCTTAAAGAAACGGCTTTTCTTTTCTTACCTGTAAATTTTGAATTATATTGTTCCCTTAAAACAAGATCTAACGCCAATAATTTGTCAGTCCTTGCTTTCAGGTCGCTTCCTTCATAAACTCTTTTCAAGTCAAACGCTTTTGTCCCGGCTCTTTTTGAATAAGGGAAGACATGCAGCCTTGCAAAATTATTTTCTTTCAAAAAATTATATGTCGCAAAAAAATCTTCGGATGTCTCTGTAGGAAATCCGCAAATAACGTCTGTCGTAACCGCTATATCAGGAATAATTGTTTTAAGAACGTTCATTTTTTCCGAAAAATCAGAAACAGTATATTTTCTGTTCATATCTTTTAAAATCTTATCGCATCCAGATTGCAGAGGGATATGCAGATGAGAACATAATCTTACAGGCTCTTCTTTCATCAAACCTATTAAATCATCCCCTACCTCGTTAATTTCTATAGATGAAAGCCTGATTCTGAAATCTCTTTTTATTGAATTGAATATTTCTCTCAGCACAAAAGCTATACCCATATCATGCCTGCCGATATGAATCCCTGTTAAAACTATTTCAACATATTTATTATCCAGAAGCCTGTTAATCTCAGAAATAATACCGGAAACAGATTTGCTCCACATAACGCTTCTGGCATAAGGAATAATACAATAAGAGCAAAAACTGTCGCATCCGTCCTGTATTTTTAAAAAAGCTCTGGAATGATTGTCAAATGTTTTTATTTCCTGTTCAACACCCTCAAGCATCTCTTCTTTCATCTTTATTATAACCGAAGGGAATTCCTGAACGATGCGTTTTTGTGAAACTTTTGCGTAACAACCGGTTAAAATAATCTCAGCTTTTGGATTTTTTAACTGTATTTTTTTTATTAACTGATCGCACTGTTTATCGGCATGCGCAGTAACTGAACATGAATTGATTATTATAATATCGGCAAATTCAATTTTATCTGCAGGCTGATATTTTTCAGATATAAACTTTTCCTTAATTATCTGGCTTTCATATTGGTTTATTTTACAGCCAAACGTATAAACGAAGACTTTTTTCACGGTATAATCCTAATTTTCAACATATGATACTGCCAAAGACGAAGCAACTATCGCCGCAGTCTCAACTCTTAGAATATTTTTACCAAGAGTAACTGTTTTAAAGTCACATTTAAGAGCCGCATTTATTTCTTTTTGTTCAAATCCGCCTTCAGGTCCTATAAAAATATTAATATATGTGATTTTTTCATCAATACCGCTTAAAATTTTGGATATACTGCGGCCGTCTTCACATTCCCAAGGCATTATATTCAACGTGTTTTGCAGCATATTGCCGTTTAAAAATTTCAAAATTGATTCAAAAGTTTCAATTTTTTCTACCGGCATTATGTCAGCTCTCGAGCACTGAGAACTTGCCGACAGAGAAATTTTTTGATATCTTTCAAATTTACTTTTCGATATTTCAGATACAACGCTTCTGGAATATATTACCGGAATCAGTCTGTATATGCCGATTTCGGAAGCTTTTTCTATAAGCCATTCAAATCTGTCGCCTTTTGGTATTGCGGTGTACAAAGAGATTTTGACTCTTGGATTTTGAAAAGTTTTTGCGGATATTACAGTACCTGTTATCCTTTCTTTTGTTACATTGTCTATTCTTGCCAGAAAAGAATTTCCAAGCCCGTCAAAAATTTTTATTTCATCTCCTGAAGAAAATCTTCTGACATTAGCAAGATAATGAAACTGCTCTTCTTCTATAGTAAAAGTATTTTTTTTTATATTTTTAGGATTAACATAAAAATGTGGCATTTTGGTTTTCCGGATACAAAAATAATTATTATTTTTGAACTTTAACTTCCAAAGACATGTCTAATGACGGAGCAGAATGAGTCAGCATACCAATCGAAATTCTTTCTATTCCGAGTTTTGCATACTCTTTTATAGTTTTGAAATCAACGCCGCCTGAAATTTCTATGGCAGGCTTATATGTTTTTGTTGAATTTTTTCTGATAAGAATTATCATTTTCTTCAGCATCTCTTTATCCATATTATCAAGCATTATAAAATCAACTTTTGCATCAATGGCATCCTGCACATTTTTTTGGTTCTCGCATTCAACCTGTATTAAAAGTTTTTTATGTTTTTTTCTGATATCTTTAACTTTTTCGGATAAGTTATTTATTAAAGCCAAATGATTATCTTTTATCAGCACCATATCAGACAAATTCATTCTGTGATTCTGGGCACCGCCGCATCGTACCGCATACTTTGAAATGTCGCGGAAACCCGGTATCGTTTTTCTTGTATCGTATATTTTGGTTTTTGTGCCTTTCACAACATTTGAAAAGACATTTGTCATTGTCGCTATACCGGAAAGCTTCTGTAAAAAATTTAAAGCCGTTCTTTCGCCTGACAAAAGAGGACAGGCATATCCGTGCATAGTAAGTATTACATCACCTTTTTTAACTTTGCTGGCATCTTTCATAAAAACTTTAAATTTAAAATTTTTATCGAGTTTTAAAAAAACTTTTTTAAAAATATCCAAACCGCATAAAACGCCGTTTTCTTTTGCAATTAAAACAGCTTCGGCTTTTACATTTTTAGAAACTATGTTTTTTGATGTCACATCGTCGTCAGCATGGTCTTCTTCGAGAGCTAAAGATATTACTTTATCCATATTCATAATTTTTTTATTATATAAAAAAAATTTTTTCTTTACAATTATTTATCAAAATTTGCTATATTAAAAAACATCATGAAAATATGTTTTATATGCCACGCAAATATCTGCCGAAGTTTTATGGCACAGGAATTTCTTAAAAAACTTATAAATGACGACGGACGTAAAGATATAGATGTAATTTCCAGAGGCACTTATGTCTTGTCGAATTTTTCCGTACCGCAAAAAATCAAAGATTTTCTCAAAGAAAATAAAATTGAATATTCACATCACACGCCTATGCAATACGCCAAAGAAGATTTGGATTCAAGCAACTTTATTTTTGTAATGACAAAAGACCAGCTCAAATTAATAAATGACAAATACGCCCAATTCTCTGACAAAACATATCTTTTTATGGATTTCTGTTTCGGTAAAAATCAAGATATGCAGGATCCTATTGACAAAAAAGGATCTTCTTTCAATAAAATAGCAGCCGAAATAAAAGAGTCTGTTTCTGTTTTATATAACAGAATAAAAACAATATAATAAAAAAGATCCGGAGTTTAAAACTCCGGATCTTTCAAATATTTATTTTTAAATTTCTTTAATTAAAACTGCAGCTTTATGCTTGCTCCGGCCTTATTGGAAGTATAGTCTTCATCATTAACATTTGACTGTCTGTCTCTGAATTGATACCATACGCCTGCAGAAAATTTATCCGTGAAATTATATTCAACACAAGGAATTACTTTAAACAAGTCATCATTTCTTTCAATACTGTTAACAGATACAGGATAATTCATATTTTCATAAGCCACTAAAACAGAAACTTCCCATTTTTTATAAATTTTTTGTTTTAATTCCATTGAAACTTCTGTAGAAACATAATATCTGTTTGCCCCGTAAAGAGTTTCCTGCATTTTCCTTTCTCCGCTGAAAATAACGGCATTCTGCGTTGTAGGATTATATGTAACCGACAATAAATAACCGCATAAATCAACATCTTTTTCCGCACCGGCTAAATTTTCGTCATAATTTCTCTGATCATAAGAAATCTGAGCGGTACCCTTGACTTTCGGAGCTATCTGCCCGTTAACTCCTGCTATGTAGCTGTTACCCAAAGAATCACTGTTTTTATTTTCCTGATAGTGAATGCTGGAAAACAAGTACTCTACAAAAAAAGAAGTTTTCGGAGACAAATTATAGAACAGCTGTACGCCGGAATTCCAACGGTTTCTGTTTAAATATTCATATTTTTCTTCGACATATTTGTCATACAAATCAGACATTACAAAACCTATTGAAAACATCTTCTCAAGCGAAGTTCTGAATTCGAAAAGAGCGGTATTGCCTATTCTCTCAGCTCTGTCAGTTAAATCTGAACTTGCAGGGTCAGAAGTATATAAAAGGCTGTCTTTTAATACAAAATTATTATTTTCAAGCATTAAATCTAATCCGCTGTTAAAAAAATCGTTTTTTGAAGCATTTTCAGTATAAGCGTTATATCCGACATTTGCTTTTGCAAGAAAATCCATACCGGTGTTAGGTATACTGTTGAAATACTTTGCAAAAAGCTGCGAAGAACTTATACCTGAAGATTGTTTATTATCCTTAGTAGAATATATATTGTCGTCATAACCTATATTTTCCAAGAACAAAAATGATAACGGTTTTTCAGCAAATGCCGTAGAAACAGCGGAAACAAATAATAGACTTAATAACAGTACTGTCTTTTTCATAAAATACTCCTAATTAACGTGGGGCTGAAGGACTTAAAATAACATCCTGTTCTGCTTGTTCGTATTGAGATTTTTTTTGTAAACTTATAGGTACAAAACCATCCTTTACAACATTAGAATCTAATTTCAACTGATAAGAGCTGCCCTGAGAATAAAAGCCGACATTTCCGTCTTTATCAGCAACTTCAATATCTCCTTTTTCAACATACAACTTTCCTGTAATGGAATCTATCGTAAAAGAAGACGAACCTTTAACGGTCACCGTTTCAGCTCCTATTTTAATTTTAAAATCAGAACCTGTTATAAATATACGGTTATCTTCATTAGCCTGTGCGCATCTTATCGACAATTTTTGTCCTTCCGGAATAAAAATGACAGTATTCTGATACTCGACAGAAATGTTTTTAACAGCATCAATATTCAACGTGCTGCCTGCAGGATATTTTTGTGCTCCTGACTCACTGCGAACCAATATATCAGCACTTGATATTCCGACAAATAAGAAAAATGCGAAAAAAGCACTTAAACACTTTTTCATGTTTCAACTCCTATATTAAAAGCTTACAATTACCATAATCCAATAATAATGATAATTTACCTGTTTAGTTTATACAAATATATTTTATTTGTCAAGATAAAAATTTCATTTGTCATATCTGAAAACAAAAACATTATAAGGTTTAAAAACAATATCATTAACATCAAGCGAAGAACCGTAAATCATATTAAAATTCTTATTAAATAAAAAACCAGGAATTTCTAAGTATTTAGACGTAGGATTAATCACAAAAATATACTTTTTCCCTTCATATTCAAAACTCATAGCTTTTAACGGCATTTTTACTTCACCGGGATTTTTTATACGCAAACCCTTATCAAAAATTTTTGACACAAATGAGATTTCATGAATTACGTCCGAAATATTTTTCCAGTCATCCGGTCTTGATTCAGGAAGAGGAACTCCACACGACGTATAAGTAAAATAGAACAGCCCTGAAGCTCCGTTAAAAACAGCATCATATGACATAAACCTTATTTCATCTTTATAAGGGAACCGTCCTATCCTTTTATCGTCCGAGCGATATTGTTTGTATTCTTTCCAGTCAAAAAGTTGAACAACTCCCCAGAGAGGAGTGTTTTTTCTGTCTTCTTTATCCAAATTCTGCCTGGCATAAGATATGTTTTGCCCGAAAGATTCTAAAGGTAAATGAGGAACAGGATACCAATCTACCATTAATACATCTGCTGTGTCATAATACGGCACTTTAGTAACGCCCTGTCCTATGACAAAAACCGTCCTTTGCCCCGGAAAAGATTCTTTAACCTTTACGTCTAAAGCTTTTAGCTTTTCTCTTGACACACCCCAAACATCCGGTTCATCATATAAATACCATGCCGACACAGGATAGTTTCCAGCATCTTTTTTATATGTACTGTCAATTATCTTATAAGGATAAGCTAATAATTTAACGTCAAATTTTTTCGCTTCGGCGGCAAGATTATTAATGAATTCAGGGTCTTGTTTGTAAGTTTGTATAGAATTGAATCCTGCCTTTTTTATAACTGCGACATCAGCGGTATTTTCCACTCCGTATATACCTACCGGGAAATCAGAATAAGAAAAAACTGTTAAGAAAAATAATACGGCTAAAGATATTAAGTTACTGCGAAACATGCTTATCCTTAATAAACATTCTTCTTATAGTTTTGAACAGTATTTCCAAATCTAAAAAGAAAGAGTAATTTTTTATATACCATAAATCATAAGCGAATCTGATTATGGCATCTTTAAAATATTCCTCTTGTTCCTCGTCATTTTTAAAAACCGGTTTGGATAAGACGCAATAAACAGGAGGCGCTTTGAAATTAAGCTGCGCCCAGCCGGTCAACCCCGGCTTTATTATTACTCTTAACGGATGATTAGGAATAAATGCATTAAGATATTTGTATTCTTCAGTCCATACAGGTCTAGGACCTGCAATGGCGATATCGCCTTTCAAAATATTTAAAAGTTGCGGAATTTCGTCAAGTCTGAATCTCCTTAAAATATTGCCGAGTCTTGTAGGTCTTTCCGTATCTGAAATCATGGTTCTGAATTTATATATGTATATATCTTTTTCTCCTATTCCGACTCTTTTTTGCAAGAAAAACGGCGGCTGCTTATCTATAAATTTTATTAAGATATAAATTATAATTCCTATCGGAAGACAAAACGGGATCAAGGCAAGAGAGATAGTAACGTCAAGAAGTCTTTTGATTACAGGATAAAACATATGTTTTTCTCTAGCGCTTACTCCCAAAAGCAGCCACATATCATCTTTCAATCCTTCTTTAGGAACTTTTAAAAAAAGCTCCTCAAAAAAATCCAAATCTATTTTTAATAAAGTTCCTCTGTTGATAAATTTTTCCGCAATCAACTCAAGCGTTTTTTTATTGTTATATAAAAGCTTATTCTGAAGAAGAACCAAATCTATATCTTTTATATCTATATTAATTTTAGAATTTTTAAATTCTTCAATATCTTTAAACTCATACGACAGATTATAATTAGGCAAAGATAAAAGTTCTCTCTTTATTTTATTTAAAGCCGCACCTGTGCCGAAAGAAATTATGTTCGTTTTTGCCAAATTAAGGACAGTATAGAGTTTTCTGGATATATAAATATATACAAAGTATATTATGAATACATATATTAAATTAGTTTTGGGAGTAACTATGTTAACGATATTAACGCCAAAATATATGCCTGTTGCGGAAAAAAGAAACGTGATTATAAAAGCCATTGCAATATTTATATAATCTTTTTGTCTTTTATATAAAGTTTTTAGATCATAAAACGAAAAAATAAAAAGGACTATAGTTATAATAAAAAAGACAGGAATCATTACTTTACAATTATTTATAAAAAAAGGAACGGTAAAATCGAGATAACGTACTTTTAAAACGGCAAAAACCGTTAATAAGAATATAAGTAAATCCAGCAACAAAATATAAATTCTCATACAGCAGCACATCCTTTTATATTAAAACAATCCGACAGTTTATTATAGCTTTTTTTTAAAAGTAAATGCTATAATTTGCGCATAATTTATGAATAACTCTTTTTTACCTTTTTCAGTCTTAATGTCAGTTTACAAAAAAGATAACCCTTTATGGCTTAGGGAAGCTCTTGAAAGTATTATAAACCAGACTATTAAGCCTGACCAGATAGTTTTAGTGGTTGACGGATACATTGGAGAAGAGTTAGAAAAAGTATTGTCTTCATATTCAGACAAACTTGATATTATGCGCCTTGAAAAAAATGCAGGCTTAGGAACGGCTTTAAACAAAGGTCTTGAAATATGTAAACATCCGCTTGTAGCAAGAATGGACAGCGATGACATAAGCCTGAGCAGCCGTTTTGAACAGCAGCTTTCGGCTTTTGCTTCAGACAATCAGCTTTCTGTATCCGGCGGATACATTCAAGAATTTGACCATAAAACAAAAAAAATCATTTCAGTAAAAAAAGTACCGTTGTCAGAAAAAGAAGTCAGAAAATTCATAAAATTCAGATCTCCTGTCAATCATCCGTCGGTAATGTTTAAAAAAACAGACGTTTTAGCCGCAGGAGGATATCAGCCTTTGCATTTTATGGAAGACTATTTTTTATGGATACGTATGATAAATAAAGGATTCAAAATATGCAATATTCCGTTTATTCTTGTAAATATGAGAACAAGTGACAGCCTTTATTCAAGAAGAGGCGGATACAAATATTTTTTAAGCAATAAAGCAATATATGATAAAATGCTGCAATTAAAGATGATAAGCCGTCTTGTATATCTTTATAATATATCTGTACGTTTTACGGCTCAGGTGTTAATGCCTAATAAATTAAGGAAATTTTTCTATAAGTTTTTTTTAAGGTAAAAACTGTATAAGAGGATTTAAAAAATGAGCAATTGTGTAGAAAACAATTTGTATTGTAACGGATGCGGAGCCTGTTTTTGTATTTGTCCTACCCATGCCATAAAAATAGAATTGTCACAATTTGGTTTTTTTAAACCTGTTTTAGATAAAAAGAAATGTATTTCCTGCGGCAGATGTCTGCAAATATGCACAAAGTTTAAAACTAATTATCCAAAAACAAAAGAGTTTACCGAATTCCCTTTATACGCCGGATGGAGTCTTGACAAAAAAACACAGTCAGAAACTTCAAGCGGAGGAATAGGTTTTGAAATTGCCAAATGGGCAATAAATAATAATTATAAAGTCGTCGGAACAATATATGACGAAAAAGAAGAAAATGCAAAAACAGCCATAGCGTCAAGAATTGAAGAGATTGAAGCTTTTAAAGGTTCTAAATATCTTCAAAGTTATACAGCTGACACATTTAAAACAATTATTGAAAGCAAAGATAAATTTGTTGTATTCGGAACACCGTGCCAAATTGCAGGGCTGCGCATGTTAGCTAAAAAGAACAACTGTGAGGACAGATTCATTCTTATTGATTTTTTCTGCCACGGAGTGCCAAGTTATTTATTATGGACAAGCTTCTTAAAATGGTTTAAAGACAAAAAACACGTTTCAAAAATAACGGGGATACAATTCCGCAACAAGAAATACGGCTGGCATAACCATACAATGAAAATTGACACAGAAAACAAATCTTATTATTTAAAAAGAAAAGACAACCCTTTTTATACTCTTTTTTGCAGCAACTTTCTTTTAAACAACGCATGTTATTTATGTAATTCAAAAATGTCTTTTTATTTTGCCGACATACGTATAGGCGACTTTTGGGGAAGTCCTTTTGACGACAGGGAAGACGGAGTGTCTGTTATCGCTTTATTCAGCGATAAAGGCAAATCACTTATAGAAAACCTTGAACAAGAGAAAAAAATCACTCTTATACGACAAAGCCACAATATCTGCATGAAAAACCAAGTGTCTTTCAATAAATTTTCATTTAACTTATATCAGCAAAAACAATCAATGTTAAATTTATTGAAAGCAGGAAAAGACATAATATTTGTTGCAAAAGAATATGTTAAAACTATTCCTCTAGGAAAAAAAATACTTCTTGCTGTAATAAATACTATGCCTGATTTTATTATCAGAAAAATTCGCAAAATATATCACATCTATAAGGAAAAATAATGCATTCTGAGAAAGCCAAAATTTTCGGATACACAGATTTTATGTTATCTGATGATTTTGCTATACTATTAAATAATTAAAAAACAACAGACTTAAAGGCAATAAAACAAAAAAAACAGATGAGAAAAATAGTCTATGTAATATCAACTTTAAAAAAGACAGGGCCGACTCTTGTACTATTCAATATAATAAAAAATCTTGATATAAACAAATTTAAACCTGTTATTTTAACGCTGTCTCCAGAGCCTGCCGATACAATGATTGAAGAATTCAAAAAGCATAATATTGAGATAATATGCATTAACCTCGGAAGAATAACAGGCTTTTTATTTGCCGGATTTAAGATAAAAAAAATAATTAAAGATATCAACCCGGATATTATTCATTCCCATTGCTTCCGTTCTGCTTTATTTTCAGGATTTTTTCTGTCTGAGCATAAAAGAGTTTCAACTGTTCACTGCGATTATAAAACCGATTTCTTAATGGCCTACGGAAAAATTACAGGCTATATAATGTATCTATTGATGCACTTTTCGTTAAAAAAAATAAGTAACAACATTTGTTGTTCAAAAGTCCTTGCAGATTTATTAAACGCAAGGTATAAGTCCATTAATTTTGAATATATTGATAACGGAATAGATATTGAAAAGTTTTCTCCTTCAAAAGACAAACAGGCTCTCAGGGAAACATTATCTTTACCGCTTGATAAAAAAATCTTTATATGGATAGGCGCTTTTATTGAAAGGAAGAATTGCGAAACTCTTGCAAAAGCAATCAATAATCTCAATACAAAAGACATATTTTTTATTTTTTGCGGGAAAGGAGAATCGGAAACAAACTGCAAGCAGCTGCTTTACGGTAAAGAAAATGTACTTTTTGCCGGTTCAGTAAATAATGTCAATGAATATTTAAAAGCATCTGATTATTATATTTCAACATCATTTTCAGAAGGGTTGCCAAATTCAGTTCTTGAAGCAATGTCATGCGGACTGCCTGCTATTTTATCCAATATTCCTCAGCATAAATATATTTTAAACAATGATTATAACTTTTATTTTGAACCGGATGACGTTAATGAGTTATCAGATAAAATAACATTAATTTTAAAAGAAAACTATGAAAAACATTCTCATAAGTCGATAAACATAGCAAAAACTCGTTTCTCGGCAGCGGGAATGAGCGAAAAATACTCCGAATACTATACTAATTTAATAAATAAATCTATATGAATTTTTTAAAAACTCATTTAAACATACAGTTTTTCTGTCTTACTATAATATTTATGTTATTTGAAGGCGGCGGATATCTAGGCATAGGCGGTTATTACGCCCCTGCAATAATCTTAACAATAACAGCCTCTTTTTTGACTGCATTTCGTTACGGAATTACTTTCAGACAGGAACATTTTTTTATAACCATATTATTTTTAATAATGTTATTTCATTTAAACAGCAGCATTGAATATATGGATTCTTCAAGGCTGATATGGGGTTTTCTTCTACTTTTTATTATGTTTTTCGCACTTACCCTCTACAAACCTCAAATACAAGATTTAAAAATCATAAAATATTCATTTTTACTTTCTGCTTTTATAATATCTTCTTTTATATTGCTTGCAAGAGAAGAATACGGAGGAAGCGGGAGATATACTTTAGATATATTCGGACCGACAGACCCGAATCACCTTGCATCGTTTTTAACACTCGGATTTATTTTCAGCATTAAGGAAGTGTTTTATTCTTTAAAAGGGATAAAGAAAATTTTTTGTATTTTTGCAAGCATTATCATTCTTACTGCAATTCTTTTCACAGGTTCAAGAGGTGCTTTTGTGTCAATTTTATTTGCAGCACCGATACTTTTTCTTATAACTCCAAAGAAAATGTTCATCGGATTATTTTTGACGGCAGTAATTTTTATATTCTCTTTTATTCTTCTACCTGAAGATTTGACAAACCGTTTTATAAAAGATTCTTATAACGATGAAAGCAATAAAACAAGGATAATGCTATGGGACCGCAGTATTGAAAAAATTTCAGAACGTCCTCTCCTCGGATACGGAGCTGTCAGGAGCAGAAACATAACTGGTGTCGGAGCAGCACATAATACTTTTCTGGCTTTTGCTCTGCATTTCGGAATCATAGGATTATTGATGATAATACTGATATTATGGAAAATTTTCAGAAATTGTCTTAATAAGGATATGTTTTTATTCTTGGCTCTTTTTGTTAATTTAATGATAAATTCAATTATTTTGGAAAACACAAACACTATGCCTTTTTGGTTTACCCTTATATTTTTAACTTTTGCCGTTAACTATAAAACTGATAACCCTAAAATCTATTTATGGAATAATATATGAGAAAAAAAATTTTATATGTTATAGGCAACCTTTATTCAGGCGGAGTTGAATCTGTTACAGCATCTATTTTTGAAAATATTTCAAAAGAAAAATTTGAAATTCATTTAGCTGTCAATAAAATAGATAAAAACAGTGTTTTTTATACTTCAATACTGGAAAATGCCTCAAAAATATATGAATACGGAATTAATGAAAATTACAGAACAATCATTTTAAGCTCTTTTAAACTTTGGAAAATAATTAAAGACGGAAATTATGACATTGTTCACAGCAATATTAATTTTTTTAATTCCATAATTCTTATGCTTGCTTATTTTGCAAAAGTAAAGAAAAGGATTTCTCACAGCCATTGTTCAATATCTGAAAGCGAAAAAAAGATAACGTCAAAAAAAATAAAACATTTTATAAGATCTCTTTTACGCCCTATGATAGTTATGTTCGCCACAGACAAATGGGCTGTTTCAAAAATGGCAGGAGAATGGCTTTACGGATCAAAACAAAAATTTGAAATTATAAACAACGGTATAAATTCAGATAAATATAAATATGATACAGCAATTTATTTACAAAAGCGTATAGAGCTGAATATTCAAAATAAATTTGTAATATCTAATATAGGAAGTCTTGAAATTTCGAAAAATCATAAATTTTTAATAGATATTTTTTATGAAATATCTAAAATAAAAGATGAAAGCATTTTATTGATTATCGGAAGCGGATATTTGGAAAAAGAACTTAAACGATACTCTTTTGAAAAAAATTTAAATGAAAAAATAAAATTTTTGGGAACGAGGAAAGATATACCGGACATACTTCAAGCTTCAGATACTTTTATTTTTCCTTCCATTTCCGAAGGATTCGGGCTTGCCGCCCTTGAAGCTCAGGCTTCAGGACTTCCGTGTTTTATATCTGATCAAATACCGCAAGAAGTGAATATACTGAATACTTTTGTTTTACCGTTAAACGGTAATGCAAAGTATTGGGCAAATTTCATCATGGATAAGACAAAAAACTTTATAAGACAAGATTGTTCTTCAAAAATTAAAAACAGCAAATTCGACATAAAAAACATCACAGAAAAAATTCAAACAAAATATTTTAATCAATGAAATAAAATTCACTCTGTCTGACAGAAAAATTCAGTGATTTTATTCCGACGGCATCAAACAAAACATATGCTGAATTATATTTTGTGTTGATATCTTTTAAATAAAAGCACTTGCTTTTCGTTCCAGCACTTAAAAGATTAAGTATTGTAGTAGAACAAATTGTCACCAATATTTCAGGAGTTCCGTTTTTTTTGAAATATTCGTCAATAGTTTCATTCTTCTTTATGATTTTCACATAATCAGGTAAAACTATATCTTCTAATTTTTTTTCTCTCGGATGAGGATAATAATATATTTCAGTCATGAATTTTTTATATAATTTTTCAAACAAAGAGACTCTAAAATCCTGATATCCCAAAGAATTTAATTCCTGACCTATAAAGCCTACAGTACCAGACAGTAATTTTTCTTCATGGTAAGAATAATAATCTTTCAAAAAGACAGTCTTAAAATTATGTTTCAATGTAATATTTTCAAAATTATATATTGAATAATAATAACTTAAAGAAGACAATATTTTTTTATTATCTTTGATTTTTATGCCTTTAATCCTCAAGAACAAATTTTCTACAAACATTTGTATCCCGAGATGAGATTCTATTTTTTCATCTCTTGCTAGCTTAAATCCGCAAAGTCTTTTGGCAAACAGAATGATTTTCATAAAAAAAGAAATACTGCTTCGCGCTGTTTTTTCATTATTCGAAGACAATTCTAAAACTGTTCCCAAACCGTCATCAATCATCGCTAACTTTTCATATTGTATAATTTGTTCCCAAACTTTCGAATTCATTCCAGTTACAAACGAAGCAAATAAAACTTCAGTCTTAATATGTAATTTAAAACGCAACAAATTAAAGAAAGATTTGAAAAAATATTTTAGCGGAACGTTAAAATTTAAATTATAATTATATCCGTCTAATATTAATTTACTGTTGTTATCAGGGTAATTTATTGCATTTATAACCAATATATTTTTATTTTTATAGTATATGTCAATAATATGATGCACAATATTCTTTTGGAAATCAGTTTCATAAATAAAAACGGCATCGTATTTAATTATTTTTGTCATATCTATTCCACGTTAATCAGATTTGGGTTTAATATTAATTTTTTCATCGTTTTAACAACATTTATTATTCTGTATTTATTAATAATTATATAAAAAACTAAAGGCACCCATACAATATGGACACTGTTTATCAGACCTAAAAAAAGCGCCAATCCAAAAGGAATAAAGATATTAACAGGGAATATTTCTTTCAACATATTAAAAAAGCCTTTTGTACGCAATGTATTTAAAGAAAAAATTATTATTGCACCTGTATAAAAAAAATAAGTAACCATTGTTCCTAAAATGCAATATTCAAAACTGAATTTAAAAAGTTTGATTAAAATCAAAACGAAAGAGATATTGATAAGCAAAGCTATTGATGAAAATAAAGCAATTGTTTTTTCATAATTATTAGCAAGTAAATAATTTACATAGCCTGATGAGTTTGAATAAAGCATCAAAGTCATCATAATCAAAACAAGAGAGAAATAACTGTTTTTATATTGTTCAAAAAATTGGACAAAAATAAAACATACAGACATCGCCGAATATATTACCGCTTGAATAGTCACAATATATTTTTCCCTGAACGATTTTATTTTCATTTTTATATCGTCAAAATTTTCTCCTTTAAACATTTGTATCGTTTTCGGAAAAATTAAAAACATAAAACTGTCTATCAATAAAAATGACGCATTGGCTATTGTAAAAGCGAATGAGAAATATCCAAAATCCTGAACTGAATAATTATAACTTATTAATGTCTTTGTTGATAGAATTATGAAATAAAAACAAGCATTATAAATAAACAAATAAAATCCTTTGAATATTATCTCTTTTGACGCGTTAACATCAAAAGGAGATTTCAAACTAAGAAATTTTGTTCTGGAATACACATAAATAGACAGTATATTCGCGACAAGATATGCCGCAAACATCAGTATAACCAAATTCTTTGAATTTATAAAAAACATCAAAAGAAAAATTAGAACAGGCAATATCGTTTGATTGAAAGCGACTTCAAATATTTTGTTTTTGACGCGAAATATATTGGAAAACAAAGTGTTAAGATGAATTAACAGTATGATAAAGACAAGCGGAATAAAGAAACTGCCCAAATGATATTTTTCAAAATAAGATATTGGAAAAACTTTATCATAAAAGAAAACCGCTAACGGTATTAAAGATAAAGGAAAAATCAGCATAAAAGCATTAGATACATACAAATCACATTTTTGTTGATTATTTTTATTCTGAACCAATAAAATATTAGCGGCATTTGCTATGCCGAAATGAATATTTGAAAAAACTGCAATAAGCAGATTTATAAATGCCCATATGCCGAAATAATAAGGTCCAAGCTTTACGGCAATATACATTGAAGATATAAAACTGATAAAATAAGTTATATATCTTGTAGATAAGTAACCAAAAATTTTATTTGAAAAAATGTTTTTAACTAAATGAAAAAACATACTGTAATTTATGAATTAATTAAATTGAACTCAAATTGTTTAAAAATGTGTTTTTCATTATAGCATTTTCAAGTAAAAAAAGATAAAATTTAAAAAAATCATTCAAGAAGGTTTTTATATGAACATATTGGCTGTAATACCGGCTAGAGGCGGATCAAAAGGAATACCAAAAAAGAACATACGCATAATGAACAATAACCCGCTGATTTTTTATTCCATAAACAACGCAAAAATGTGCAATAAAATTACAGATATCGTCGTTACCTCGGATAGCGATGAAATTATTGAAATTGCCAAGCTTTATAACATTGATACAATAAAAAGAGATTCTGCTTTGGCAAAAGACTTAACGACTTTAGACCCTGTAATACACGATGCAACCGTAAAAATGGAAAAAATTAAAAATAAAAAATACGATATTGTCATAACTCTGCAGCCGACATCGCCTTTACTAAAAACACAAACTTTAAAAGAAGCACTATCAGAATTTGTAAAATCCGGATGCGACACATATATCAGCGTTACAAGCGAAAGACACTTATCATGGGGTAAAAACGGCAATAATTTTTACCCGCTGTATAAAAAAAGAGTAAACAGACAGCAGTTACAACCTATTTTTACAGAAACTGGCGCTTTCTTTATAACAAAAAGAGAATTTGTAAAATCCAACAGCAGAATGGGCAAAAAAATATCGGTTTATGAAGTCCCTCAAGACGAATCAGTAGATATAGATTCTGCAAATGACTGGATAATATGCGAAAATCAATTAAAAAAGAAAACCATAGTTTTTCGCGTAGACGGATATAAAGAAATCGGGATGGGACATATTTACAGATGCATTACGCTGGCTCACCATTTAATTGCACACGACATTATTTTCGCAACAAAAAAACAACATTCCGAAGGGCTTGAAAAAATAAAAGAAAGCAAATTCCAATTTAAGCAAATAAATGATACTAGAGATTTTTTTAAATTTTTAAAATCTGTCAAGGCTGACATAGTTATTAATGATTGTTTAGATTCTACAGCCGAATATATTACCGAAATTAAAAAACATGCCGAGAGAGTAATAACTTTTGAAGATTTGGGCACAGGCATAGAATATGCAGACGCCGTAATAAATGCTCTTTATGAAAATACGGGAAAACGTGACAATGTTTTCAGCGGAGAAAAATATATTTGTTTAAAAGAAGAATTTCTAACTGAAAAACCGGTTAAAATATCAGAAAAAGCCAAAAACATTCTTGTATTATTCGGAGGGACTGATCCTTCAAACTTAACAAAAGAAATATATAAACTTGCTCTTGAAGTTACAAAGTTCAACAAAGACATAAAATTTACATTTTTGATACCTTTATCTTACGACTATAAAAAAAACAATATTAAAGATGCTCAAAATATAAAAATAATCAGCCACGTGAACAGAGTGTCTTCTTATATGAAAGAGGCAGATCTCGCTTTTACATCACAAGGAAGAACCGTATTTGAATTAGCTTCTCTGGGCATTCCGTCTATAGTGCTGGCTCAAAACAAAAGAGAGCAACTTCACACTTTTGCCAATATGCAAAACGGTTTTTTGAATCTCGGCTTAGGAACAGATGTCTCTTATGAAACAATAAAGAATACTTTCAATTTACTGATTTCCACCTATCAAATCAGGCAAAATATGCACAATTTGATGATAAAACACGATTTGAAAACAGGAATTCAGAGAGTAAAAAACATTATTTTGGGAGAATAACCCTTTTATGCATAATATTATAATGAGCAGACTGGCCGATAATAAATTCGTTTTAATAGCAGAAATAGGCGTAAATTATTATGATATCGCAAAAAAATTAAAAATATCAAATATTGATGCCGCAAAATTCATGATAAAAAAAGCTAAAGATGCAGGAATACATGCCGTAAAATTTCAAACTTACAAAGCAGGCACTTTAACCGTTAAAAATTCTCCTTCGTATTGGGACACATCAGAAGAACCGACAACTTCGCAATATGAATTGTTTAAAAAATTTGATTCTTTCGGATACGACGAATATAAACAGCTGTCTGATTACTGCAATGAAATAAATATAGAATTTTTATCAACAGCTTTTGATATCGAATCTGCGGATTATCTTTTTGAGTTAATGAATGTTTATAAAATTTCTTCTTCAGACTTAAACAATCTTCCTTTCATTGAATATCAGGCAAAAAAAAACAAACCTATAATACTCTCTGTAGGCGCATCTACTCTTGAAGAGATTGAAAAATCGGTAGTAACTATAAAAAAATATAACGATAAAAAAATCACATTAATGCACTGCGTTCTTGAATATCCGACAATATATGAACATGCGAATCTAAACAAGATAATCAGCCTTAAAAAACACTTTCCTGAAACTGTTACAGGATATTCAGATCACACAAAACCTGATGCAAAATTAGATATAATCAAAACAGCTTATAATTTAGGCGCAGTTGTTATAGAAAAACATTTCACTTTAGATAAAACTATTGTCGGCAATGACCATTATCATGCAATGGATTTCAATGATGCGGAAAACATTATAAAATCTATTGAATCCATAGATAAAATCAGAGGATCTTACGAGATAAACTATACTGCTGCTGAAGAAATTTCAAGAAAAAATGCAAGGCGCTCTTTAGTAATCACTGTCGGTGTAAAAGCAGGAGAAAAGATAACAAAAGAAATGATTACATTCAAAAGACCCGGCACAGGCATTCCGCCTAGTGAAATTCACACAGTTATCGGTAAAAAAGCCGCTAAAGATATAGCGGCTGACAGTATTCTATTTAAAGATATGATTAAATAAATAATTACGGAATTAAATATTTATAGATTTATTTATATTGATAGTAATGATAACTTCTGTAGTATCCGTATTTACCGTAGCTCAGACTGGCAGGCTGATACTGAGTTATAACCCCGCCTAAGATTTTAATTCCTGCTTTTTGCATTTTATCAATTGCATTTTGAGCCATTTTTGAATTTGTTTTACCGTATTTAACAACAAACACGGCTTTATTAATATATTTACCCCATAATAAAGTATCGCTTACAGGCAAAACTGCGGGACAATCGACTATAACAGTATCGTAATTTGCAACAGCCCATTTAACAAAGGCTTCAAGCAAAGGTGTATTCAGCAATTCTGACGGATTAGGAGGTCTTGTTCCTGAAGTCATAACAAAAAGATTTTCAACGTCTGTCGGCTGCACGTTAGAAGAAAAATCTCTTTTTGTCTGATTTTCATCCCAAACATTGCTTAATCCTTTTTCTGTTGAAAGCTTAAAAACTTTATGAAGCCTTGAACGGCGGAAATCTCCGTCTATTAATAGAACTTTTTTATCCGTTTGCGAAATTGCTACCGACAGATTTACGGCTAAATGGCTTTTACCTTCTCCCTGTACAGAACTGGTTATTAATATAGGAGCTTTTCTATCGTCTGATAAAGCAAAATTCAACATAGTGCGGACATTTCTTATCTGCTCAGCCATTACAGAATTTCCTTCTTTAACCATAATTTCATATTCTGATTTAGCTTTTTTATTTTTATCGGTAGGTATGAAGCCAAGAAAAGCAAGTTTTAACTTGTTTTGTAAATCATCGGAAGTTTTAATGCTTTTATCTATAAATTCCAAAAAGAAAATTACCAGCAAACCTAAAATAAAACCGCCGGTTAACCCTATAACCAAATTAATTATTTTATTAGGTCTGAACGGGAACTGCGGAGGAAGAGCCTCATCTATTATACGTATATTATTCCCTGAAAATTGTCCTGAGAGCTCTATCTTAATACTCTGAACCAATCTTTTAGTTTCAAGTTCTATTTTTATTCTTATGGCATCAAGCTGATTTTGCAGAGAAATCACATCAGGGTGATTTTTAGTATACTTTGCTATAGCTTTAACATACTGCCCGTATAAATTTATTTCCTGTTCTTTCAATCCTTTTATAAAATCGCTGTTTACAACCTGAGGCATTGAATTTAGAAGTTCCTGTTGTTTAGGACTTCTTTCTGTCGCTTCTAAAGCGGAAATAACGTCTTTTGCTATAGAAATTCTGTTATTAATATTATCTGCGACAAAAGTGTTTGCTATACTGTTGGCTATTTTAGAAGTTAAATCTTTATCATAAGAGACAACTTCTAAATTAAGCAGACGGCTTCTTGTTATCGGAACAATCTTAATTTTATCTTTTAATTTAATCCAACCGTCGGGATTTTTAAATTCCTGATATTGGTCTAATCCCATTTCTTTATGTACTTTTTCCAAAAGAGATCTTGATTCCAAAAGTTTATATTGAGTTCTGTAATAATCCTCATCGCTTGTCCATGAATTTAAAGATGCCGGATCTATTTTCCCTGAATCTTCTCTGTCTATCATCATTAATACCGATGATTTATAAACAGGCTGCATAAAAGAATTTAACAATACGGATATTACAAGTCCTATAAGAATAAAACCTGCCAATAGCCATATATGTTTAAGTATTACTGAAAAGTAATATGCAAAATCTATTTGTTCATTGTTTATATTTTCGGAATTGTTTAAATGTTCAGACATATTTATCCTTTAAAACATGCTTTGCGGAACAAAAATTATATCTCCGGGCATAAGAGAAATATCCAGAGACTTGTTCCCTTGTTTTGTTATCTGCGTTATATCAACTTCAATACTTTTTTGTTTACCGTTTTCCATTCTTAAAACCTTAACTTTTGAAATATTCGCAATATCAGTAAAGCCTCCGACAGAAGTTATTGCTTCAAGTACAGTTAAAGACTTTTCAGGAGGTATTTCTATTGAAGAAGGTTTTTTAACCTGACCGAGAACATATACGGTTTTATTTCCGTATTCTTTTATCAGCATAGAAATCTGAGGATTCTTTATAAATTGCTTAAGTTCCTTCACAAGAACGTCTTCTGCCTGTGCGACAGAATATCCGCTTATTTTTAGATTTCCGATTAAAGGGAATGTTATAGTTCCGTTACCGCTTATTCTTAAAGTTCTGTTCATCCCGTCTTCCATAAAAACAGTAATTTCCAACAAATCTCCAGGCTGCAAAATATAATCATTTGAGTTTTGTATTTGCGAAATATCGTTTAAAACCTGATTATTAATCTGTTGTTCTTGCGGATTCTGTTTTATATTTTGATTTGTATCATCATGAGAAGGCATAGAAGCGCATGAAATAAACATACATCCGATAAATGAAAAAACCACTATTTTTAAATAAATATTATTCATAGCTTGATATTCTATAAAAAATATACCAAAACTTCAATTTACGGATGAAAGATTTGAATAAACTTTTGATATTTGTCTGCTGAAAGGATATTTTATCAGAAAATCTTTTGACGTTCCAAGTGCCTTTTGATAATAATATTGTCTCTCTTGAACTGAAAAAGAATTGTTAAATGCCGCATTATAATAAAGCAAAATTAATTTTTCCAAGTATCTCGGATTATCCGTCAGAGATATTCCTTCTTCATAATATTCTATTTTTGCATTAGGCGATAAATTTTCACCAAATACAAAATATTTCCATGCAAATGTGTTCCTGGCAGAAACATATATCATACATATGAGCATAATTATAAGCATACTCTTAAAATATATCGTCATATTAAATTCATATATTTTATTTTTATGGAAAGAGGCTGCCGACAATAAACCGAGAACGCTGAAAAAAACGAAGGCATTAGCAGGTATATGCAGATGAAAATCAACTAAACTTCCGAGCAACAAAGTAAAAGATGCCGTCAATAAACCAATAAAGCAAATTTGTTTTTCAGTTCGCAAAAACTTAATTCTTGACAGTAAATTGTAAATAAGGAACGATACAAGTATAATAAGCAATACACCGGCAGGGTACCCTATTCCAAGAATCAATTCCAGCCAATCGTTATGCAAGTGTTCCGGATAAGCCTCTATAGGCGTTTCCAGATATTTATTTACGGCAACAGGGAAAGCTGCAACACCAACACCCGTTAACGGATAATCCCTAAGCATATCAAAAGCCGATTTATACAGAATTTTTCTTGCCTGTTCGGAAAAGCCTCCGTGATATCTTCCTGAAAAAGAATTTATAGAATCAAAATTTTTTAAAATACAGAATGATAATATCACGAACAAAAAGATGAGTACCGCCGTATATTTTATTTTTCTTTTGGATTCTTTCGGAAAATAAAAAGCTGATAATACGGAAAAAGAAAATAAAGAAATAAAAGTTGCAAGCATAGCGCCGCGCGAACGGGTCAAAATGACGCAAATCAATAAAAATATTGAAAGCAGAATTTGTATTGCCTGTCTTATGATAAATTCATTTTTTTTATTATCATATAAATATTTTTTATATTTAAAAAAACCGGTGATTGTGAAAGTCAACGTAATAAAAAAAGACATTGAAAAAAATATACCGGCGCTGTTTCTGTTAACAAAAGGGCCGAAAGCGCTGAAAATAGTCTTATCCAAAAAAAACTTTATGTATTCTCCTTTTGGGAAACAAACCGAAATGACAGCGACAACACCTGCCGAAAGAGAAAACAAAAATAACGCTTTTGTAATTTTTTTATAACTTTCAAATAATTGCGTAACTGCTGTAAAAAGCAAAAAATAGGTTAAAAAACTCATCAATTCCGTTAAAGTGTAAAAACGGCACAGCGTAAAAGGGAATATTGAAACAGGCTGTGTAATAGAGCGGGGATTAAAAAGCTGAATTACAGAATAACTTATCAGAAAAATAAAAATACAACTTACTACTGCTGCTGAAAAAGAAATAACTAAGGAGCGTCTTTTAAATAAAAAATATACGATGATTAAACATATTGCCGCCTGCATTACAAGAAAAGCCCAAGGTTCTGTAGCGGCAAAGCTAAGAGGTGTAAAAAGCGACAGCATCGAAAACAACAAGTATATAAATATATCCACTTTTTTTCTATAAAATACGATTTTTTATAATTGACATATATATTGCTTTATTTTTAAAGAAATACTTCGGAAATTTTAAAAACAGGTCCGTCTTTGCAGACCATTTTATATTCTTCGCCTATCTTAACCGCGCATCCCTGGCAATTGCCTACGCCGCAAGCCATCTTTTCTTCTAAAGAAGCATATCCTGATAAATTTAAACCTTTAGCTAATGATATAACTTTTTTCATCATGGGTGTAGGTCCGCATGTATAGACGATATTGTTTTTATTGAGTTTCTGTTGAAGCAAATCTGTTATAAAACCTTTATATCCTCTGGAACCGTCTTCGGTTGAAACAAATATTTTCCAGCCTAATTTTTTAAACAAAGAAATACACAACAATTCTTCTTTTGTTTTCACTCCGTAAAACAATTTCCCTGTTTTTTTCAGACTGCTTGCCAGGCAGAAAATAGAAGCAATTCCTGTTCCGCCGGCAACCAATACAGGTTCAGAATCTTTTTTTAATGAAGGTTTCAAATCATAACCCTGACCAAGCGGGCCCAGAACCTTGATTTTTGTACCTTTAGATAAAGAAGCCAGCTTATCGGTTCCTTTCCCTAAAACTTTGTAAAGAAAAGATATTTCTGAAGTTTTTTTATTTATATGATATATGCTCAAAGGTCTTCTTAAATAAACAGATTCCAGCTTTATCATGCAGAACTGGCCTGCAACGGCAGCTGATGCAATTTGTTTTGAAACCACTTTGAATTCATAAAAATTTAAACAAATTTTTTTATTTTCTTTAATTTCTAATTGATTATCCCATCTTTTTGAGACCAAGCTATTTTTCCTCCGACAATAGTCATAACAGCTCCGCCTTTAAATTTTCTTCCGATAAAAGGCGAATTTTTGCTTTTTGACAAAATATTTTCTTTTTTATATTCATAACTGTATTCAGTATCTATTATTGTGATGTCGGCTATTGAGCCTACAGCCAAACTGCCTCTTTTTTCCAATGAAAAAATTTTTGCCGGATTAACGGTCATTTTAGCTATTGCATCCTGAAAAGACAAAACCTTTTTATCTACAAGCTCATTTAAAACAAGAGACAATAAAGTTTCAAAACCTATTATTCCGAACGGGGCCAAATCAAATTCTTTATTTTTGTCTTCAAAAGTATGAGGTGCATGATCAGTCGCAATACAGTCGATAGTTCCGTCGGCAAGACCTTCTTTAACGGCATCTACGTCTTTTTGTCTTCTCAACGGCGGATTCATTTTGTAATTTGTATCGTAAGTTTTTACGGCATCGTCAGTTAAAGTGAAATAATGAGGACACGTTTCACATGTTACGTTTAATCCTTTTTTCTTCGCCTGTCTTACAAGCTCTACAGAACCGGCAGTCGACACATGAGCTATATGAAGACGTCCAGATGTAAGTTCGGCAAGCATAATATCTCTTGCAACCATAACATCTTCGCTTTGATTGGGAATCCCTCTCAAGCCTAAAATCATAGAATTTTTACCGGCATTCATTACTCCGTTTTTTGATAATTCTTTATCCTCGCAATGAGCAATTACCGGAATTGAAAACATTTTTGTATATTCCAAAGCTCTTCTCATTATCTGAGAATTGCTGACAGGAACTCCGTCGTCTGAAACTGCGACAATACCAGCTTTTTTTAATATGCCGATTTCAGCCAGTTCCTGACCTTGAGAATTTTTAGTTATGCACCCTATAGGGAAAACATTAACTTTTCCTTCTTTCTGTGACTTCATAAGAATATATTCCACAGACGGTGCATTGTCCGTAACAGGTTTTGTGTTAGGCATGCAGAAAACTGTGGTTATCCCGCCTTTGCAGGCAGATCTTGTGCCTGTTGCTATTGTTTCTTTTTCTTCCTGTCCGGGTTCTCTTAAATGAGAATGAATATCAATAAGACCGGGGACAGCCGTTTTATTTTTACCGTCAATCACTTTATCGGGAGTCCCTGACAACTTTGAAACTATTTCACCGTTTTCAATAAATATATCTCCGACTTTATCGGTTTTATTTGAAGGGTCGACAACTCTGATATTTTTAATTTGAATTGACATGTTTTTTCCCCTGTTTAATTCTTGCCGCAGCAAGCAGATACAATACAGCCATTCTTACGGCAATACCGTTTGTAACTTGTTCGTTTATGACTGCCGACGGACTGTCTGCAACACTTGAAGATATTTCTATTCCTCTGTTCATAGGTCCGGGATGCATAATCAAAACATCAGGTTTTGCATTTGCCAGTCTCTCTGATGTAACCTGATACAATTCAACGTATTCATGCACCGAAGGAAAAAGATTTTCCTGCTGTCTTTCCATCTGAATTCTCAAAATATTAACAACATCAACACCTTTTATGGCTTTATCAAGATCATAAAAAATCTCCACGCCCAAATCCGTAATATTTTTAGGAATTAAAGTCGGAGGTCCGACAACTCTCAATTTTGCGCCCATTTTTGTCAATGCCCATATATTTGACTTTGCAACTCTGCTGTGTAAGATATCGCCGACTAAAAGAATCTTCAATCCCTCTATCTTTTTCTTTTTTTCGTAAATAGTATATAAATCCAGCAGTCCCTGCGTAGGATGTTCATGAAAACCGTCTCCGGCATTTATAATTGACGCGTTTAAATTTTTTGCCAGTATTTCAGGCGTTCCTGCAAGGCTGTGTCTTATTATTATAATGTCAGCCTTCATTGCTTCAAGGGTTTTGCCGGTGTCTATTAAACTTTCACCTTTAACGACGCTTGAAGTGGCAGTTGCTATATTTACAACATCGGCTGAAAGCCTTTTGGCGGCAATTTCAAAAGAAGTTCTTGTCCTGGTAGAAGGCTCATAAAACAAATTTACAACTGTTTTGCCTATTAAAGCAGGCGCTTTTTTAATTGATCTTGTAAATAAACTTTTAAACGGCTTGACGGAATCAATAATAGTCTGAATTTCTTTTTTATCTAAATCTTCCAAACCTAAAAGGTCTTTCCTATTAAAAGGCATATCCCCTCTCTGTTAAAAATTAATTTAATCGCAAATGTAAGCCACGTCCTGACCGTCAACTTCGCTTAATTCAACACAAACCTGTTCTTTCGTATGGTATGATAAACCTGTAAAATTAGCTTGTATCGGAAGTTCTCTGTAACCCCTGTCTATTAAAACAGCTAATTGTATTGATTTTGGTCTTCCGTAATCTTTTAAAACATCAAGAGCACAACGAATGGTTCTTCCCGTATATAAAACATCATCTACCAATATTATATTCTTAGCGTTTATATCAAAAGGAATATTAGTATCTTTAATCGTAGGAATATCCGCCCCCATCTCTCCCAAATCATCTCTGTACAAAGTGATATCAAGAATTCCGAAAGGAATTTCCATATTGATATTTTTTACAGCAAGAAGCTCTTTTAAAAGCCTTTTCGCAAGATAAACGCCTCTTGTCTGTATACCTACAACCGCAATTTCAGAAATATCAATATTTTTTTCTAAAATATCTTTTGCCAGTTTATTGATCAACAATTGTATTTTGTTTGAATCCGCAATAATTTTTTTATTTTTTTCTGCCATCTATTTTTTCATTTCCTCTATGTATTTAACATAACCTATTTTATTTAACTTTTCATTTTTTTCTATAATTGCCGCAGCAACATTTTTTTTATATTCGACAAGCTGTTCGGCAACAGACGCATTATTAAGCGCAAGTATCTGCAAAGCCAAAACAGCCGCATTTACTGCTCCCGCCTTGCCTATTGACACACATGCGACAGGTATTGAAGGAGGCATTTGCGCTATTGAAAAAAGAGCATCCATGCTTGATAAATTTTTACCGTCAATAGGTATGCCGATAACCGGCAAAATTGTTTCCGAAGCTACAACGCCGGGTAATGCAGCTGACATACCGGCTGCAGCTATGAAAACTTTAACCCCTTTCGAAACAGCCTGCTGAACGCAATCTTTAACCAATGACGGCGTTCTGTGTGCAGACGCAACATTAATTGAATAAGAAACTTTAAATTTATCAAAAAGTTTTAAAGTTTCCGAAACTACAGGCAAATCGGAATCCGAACCTATTATTACAGCCACTTCTATTTTTTTATCCATTTTTTAATGCCCTCTGAGCTATATCTTTTCTATAATGCATTTTCATAAACTTAACTTTTTCAACAGCTTTATAAACTTTATCTATTGCAGATTTTATATCTTCGGCAACAGATGTCATAGCTATAACTCTGCCTCCTGAAGTTACAGGCTCATTTTCCAAATCCTTTGCGGTTCCTGCGTGAAACACAATTGCTTCGTCTTCGGATATTTTATCAAGGCCGTATATCGGTATGCCGGTATCATATTTTTCAGGATATCCTCCTGAAGATAAAACTACGCATACAGACGCTTTATTTGACCATTTTATATCAATTTCATTGAGTCTGCCTTCAAGTATATGAACCACTATATCCGACAAATCCGTTTCTAAAAGAGGCAAAATCGCTTCGGTTTCAGGATCTCCGAATCTGCAGTTAAATTCCAAAACATAAGGCTGCCCTTTAACTATCATAAAACCTATGTACAATACGCCCTTATAATCTATTTTTTCTTTTTGAAAACCGGTCAAAATTTTAGGCAATATATCGTCATTAATACTTTTTATCAATTCAGGTGTTGCTATAGGCGCAGGAGCATACGCCCCCATCCCTCCCGTGTTAAGCCCCGTATCACCGTCACCGACTCTTTTATGATCCTGTGCCGGCGGCATTATCGAGAAATGTTTTCCGTCGGTAAAAACCAAAACAGAAACTTCTTCTCCTTCAAGCCATTCTTCAAAAACTATTTTTGTTCCTGAATCGCCGAAAACTTTATCCTGCATCATTGCCTTAACGGCATCTTCAGCCTCTTGCTTATTTTGACACATTACAACGCCTTTTCCGGCTGCAAGTCCGTCGGCTTTAACAACTATTTTTTTATTGTCTTCCCAAGATTTTAAAAAATTATGAGCAGACTTAAAATCATCAAAAGCAGAATATTCGGCTGTTCTTATACCGTATTTTTTCATAAAATCTTTAGCAAAAGCTTTGCTTGATTCAAGCATAGCGCCTTTTTTTGACGGACCGAATATTTTCAAATTTTTACTGTTAAAATAATCAACTATTCCTTTTGCCAAAGGAACTTCGGGCCCTACAAACGTATAATCAATTTTTTTCTGTGTTGCAAAATATGAGAGTGAAACAAAATCATTAACGTCAATATTAAGTACTTCCGCCTGCTTAAATATGCCTGCATTTCCGATTGTACAATAAATTTTTTCAACATTCGGACTTTTGGAAAGTTTCCAAATGATAGAGTGTTCTCTTCCGCCGTTACCAATTACAAGGACTTTCATGAAAATACTCCGGTTTAGAAAATTTAAAAAATATATCTGTCAAAAAACTTAACAACAATCAAAAACGTTATAAAAGCCACTATAAAAGTTCCTATCATAACGTACCAGTTTGCCTTTATTATTGATTTTATATTATTTCCGCCGTTTTCTTTCATGGCATATTGGCATCTTATTTCCTTGCTCAAATCTGCGTAATCAACAAACTTCGAACAAAAATCCTGCTCTTTTCTCCACTTGCAGTCAACCATACAAAAAACTTTGCCTTCGCCGTTAACGTCGACATTATTGTCGCCCTGGTAAAAACAAGTAATACAACTTTTCATTTCTGTACCGCCTTAAAATTATTTTAAATATTCTATTGCATTTTGAAATATTTTTTTACCCCATCCGTAAACACCGTCATAACCTTCTCTTGCCGGATGCTGTAAAGAATATATATATCTTTCAGGATGAGGCATTAATCCGAAAACATTTCCCTGCTCGTTGCATATACCTGCTATGGCATTGAGAGAACCGTTTGGATCTAAAGGATAATCAGCCTTCGCTCCGTTTTTGTCACAATATCTGAAAACAACCTGAGATTTTTTTTCTATTTGTGCAAGAATTTTTTCATCGGCAATAAACTTGCCTTCGCCGTGAGCCACCGGCAAAGATATTACTTCAGGCAAATCTTTTGTCCAAAGACATAAAGTTTTGTCATTTTTCTTTTCGGTTTTCAAATATACCCATCTGCATTCGAATTTATTAGAATCGTTATATGACAATGTTGAAATTTGTTCAAATTGTTCAGGCTGAGGCAAAAGTCCCATTTTCACAAGTACCTGAAAACCGTTGCATATACCGATAATTGGCTTTTTGCTTAAAGCAAATTTTTTAATATTATCTCCTAATTTATTTTTCAATTCATTTGATAATATTTTACCCGAAGCTATATCGTCGCCGTAAGAAAATCCTCCCGGTACGGCCAAAATATCATAAGACATTACTTTATTTTTATTGTCTATCAGTTCATTTATATGAACTCTGTCAACATCTGCTCCGCACAACTCAAATGCCGATTGAAGCTCATAATCACAATTTGTTCCAGCCGTCCTTATTATAATTACTTTTAATTTCTTCATATTTTTTACCATTGCAATGTTTTTTGCCATGCCTTTTGTAAATTTATTATATTTTCTTTTATTGAAATTTTTGATTTTTTAGATGTCAAAGTTAAATTTTTATCATCAGATACGCATCCTATTTTTGAAAAAATATGCCCTTTGAATATTTTTTCAAAATCAGATGAATTTTCAGGTTTTACTTCGACAATAAACCTTGTGTTAGATTCCGAAAACAGCACTTCAGCCAGCGTCATTTTATTATCATCAACTTTTATTAAATCAGCGTCTATCGTCACACCCTTCTCACCGGCAAAAGCCATCTCGGAAACAGCTGTAATAAATCCGCCTTCAGAACAATCATGACATGCCTCAACAAGACTTTTCACAATGGCAGAATTAACTTTCTTTATCAATTTTTTTGAATTTTTTATATCCAGTCCGGGTACAAAACCGCCTTTAATATTTTTGTTTTTTGCGTATACAGAACCGCCCAATTCATTTTTTGTCACGCCAATTAAATATATATAATTCCCTGAATCTTTTAAATTCATCGTAACAGTATTACCGACATTATCTATTACTCCCATCGCAGAAATTAAAAGAGCAGGCGGTATTGAATATGTTTTACCCGCAATAGTATATTCGTTATACAAACTGTCTTTGCCGGAAATAAAAGGTATGTCAAACCCTTTAGACAAATCATAACAAGCCTGGCTTGCTCTTACCAAACTGCCTAAAATTTCAGGTTTATTTGGATTTCCCCAACAGAAATTGTCCAATAAAGAAATTTTTTCAGGGTCTGCTCCTACGCATACGGCATTTCTGATAGCTTCCTCAATCGCTGAAGCAGCCATTTTATATGTGTCAATTTTACCGTACTCGGGATTAAGCCCGTTTGATAAAACTATTGCTTTCTTTGTATTTTTTACGACAGTATAAGGCCAAATAACAGCCGCATCAGAAGGACCTGAATTCGTGATTGAGTTGCCCTGCAGCGGTTTCACTACAGTCTGTCCCTGAACTTCGTGATCGTACTGCCTTATTATATAATCCCTTGAACAGACATTTATATCTGCCAAAACATTCTTTATATCTGAAGATAAAACAGCCGCCGATACTTTTACCGGAGATTGCTTTTTAATAACTTGTTCTTTCCATACAGCCTGTCTCGTAGGTTTAGGAACTCCGTCATGCAGGAAAGACATTTCCATACATGCTACCTGTTCCCCGTTATAAGTCAAAGTCAATTTCTTATCATTTGTGAATTTACCTATAAAAGTTGCCTCAACATTTTCTTTCTTGAATAAATCTAAAATTTTCTTTTTATTTTTTGAAGGTACCGCAAAGACCATTCTTTCCTGCGCCTCTGAAATCCATATCTCCCACGGCTTCAACCCTTTATATTTTAAAGGCACTTTTTCAAGTTCAACTACAACGCCTGTTTTTTCACCGAGTTCTCCGACAGCGCTTGAAAGCCCGCCGGCTCCGCAGTCCGTAACGCCTCTGTATAACTTCAAATCTCTGGCTTTAAGCATTGTGTCCAAAACTTTTTTTTCGACGATAGGATTACCTATCTGAACGGCGCTTACGTCAGATTCTTTATCAAGTTCAACAGACGAAAAAGTCGCTCCGTGAATACCGTCTCTGCCTGTTCTTCCTCCAACAACCAAAACCAAATCTCCTGATTTTACTTCTTTGCTTGTTTTATTTTTAGGTATTATCCCCATTGTCCCGCAATAAACTAAAGGATTTGCCATATATCCTTTATCAAAAAAAACAGCTCCGTTTACGGTAGGTATTCCCATTCTGTTACCGTAATCTCTCACGCCTGAAACAACGCCTTTAGCTATTCTTTTAGGATGATGCATTCCCTCAGGAACTTCTGAAGATTTTGTATCAGGAAGCCCGAAACAAAAAACATCGGTATTGGCAAGCGGCTTTGCTCCTAAACCTACTCCCAAAATATCTCTGATAACTCCTCCTATGCCTGTTGCGGAACCTCCGTACGGTTCCAAAGCGGAAGGATGGTTATGCGTTTCAACTTTAAATGCAACACCGTTTGTTTTATCAAAATCAATAACGCCTGCATTGTCTTTAAAAACCGACAAGCACCATTTTTTATTTAATTCAACTGTAGCTTTAAAAATAGTTTCTTTAAGCAAATTTTTATATTTTTTAGTAACTTTTTTACCGTTTTTTTCTTCGCAATATTCAATATTCCCGGTAAGAGTCTTATGCTTACAATGTTCACTCCATGTCTGAGCTATAGTTTCAAGTTCTACATCGGTAGGATTTCTTTTAATATTTTTAAAATATTTCTGAACTTCTTTCATTTCAACAAGAGAAAGCGATAAAACGTTTTTCTTGCTGAGTTCAACCAGCTGTTTATCGTCAAGATTAATTATTTCTATTATATTTACATTCATTTTATTAAATATTCCTGAATCAAAGTGTTTGCGAGCAATCCTGTTGCGATTTTCTTTAATTTATTTGAATTCAGTTCCCCTTTTAAACGATATTTTTTGCCCGTTTTAACAACAACTTCCTCATCTATGCCCAAATCTTTTATTGCTTTAACGACACTTTCGCTTACCGTATCCGTAACGCCTGACTTAAACCATACTTCTATTGAATTTTCTTCTATCTTTTTCTGTTCCGGAGTTTTATATTCTTTTATGCAAAAATCCTCTGTTATCTTATCGCTTAAAAGTTCAGAAGCTATTATCTCCGCCTGTTTAAGCGTTATGTCTCCGGCAATTCTGTATACGGCAATATATTCAGCTGTTTTTATGCCGTTAATGCCGATGCCTTCTATATCTGATACAGTATGAATACCGTGAGGATCAGAAAATCCTTTTTTTGTTTTAATCTCAATCTCAAATATCATTTAAAAAGACCTGCCCGTTATTTTTTCATAAGCTTCTACATACTTAGCTTTTGTTTTATTTATTACATCTTCCGGCAGTGAAGGTACCGGAGGCTGCTTATCCCATTTTATCCGTTCAAGATAATCTCTTACAAATTGTTTATCCAAACTATCCTGAGAAACGCCTACAGCATATTTGTTTTCTTCCCAAAATCTTGAAGAATCAGGCGTAAAAATTTCATCTATTAAAATTAATTTACCGTTATAAATACCAAACTCTAACTTTGTATCTGCAAGAATTATTCCTCTTGACAGGCAGTACTGGCTGACTTTTTTATATAAAGTTATTGAAACTTCGCTCAACTGGGCGGCTAAATCGTCGCCTATTCTTTTAGCAGTCTCTTCAAAAGAAATATTTTCATCGTGCTTCCCGCCTTCTTCTTTACTTGAAGGCGTAAAAATAGGTTCCGGAAGCTGTGAAGATTCTTTCAATCCTGAAGGCAATTTGATTCCGCAAACAGTTTGTGATTTTTGGTATTCTTTCCATCCTGAACCTGCAAGATACCCTCTGACTATACATTCAATATCTATTCTTTTTGCTTTTTTTACAATCATAGATCTGTCTCTCAAGAACTCATATTTCTTAAGCTCTTCAGGAAAATTATCAAAATTACCAGTAATTATATGATTTGGTATTATACCCTGAACAAAATCAAACCAAAACATTGATAATTTATGAAGAATTTTACCCTTTTCAGGAATAAGAGAACCCAAAACATAATCAAACGCGGAAATCCTGTCGGTAGCTACTATAAGAAAATCGTCTTTATAATTAAAGACATCTCTTACTTTTCCTCTATGGAACAGTTTGGCTTCTGCAATTTCATTTGACCCTATCATAATTGCTCCTTATTGTATATTTTTTAGTCTGTAAATTCAATAAAACCGCGTATTTTTATTAATTATTCACAACTTCAAGTTCAGATATATTTTTAGACATAGGCAAATTTATCACAAAAGTCGTTCCTACACCGTACTGCGACCTGAAAGATATATCGCCTTTATGATTCTCGACTATCATTCTCTTTACCACGTAAGAACCTATCCCGGAACCTGATCTGCTTGACGGTTTTGTCGTAAAAAAAGCCGAAAATATTTTTGCCTGATTTTCCGCTTTTATTCCTATACCGTTGTCTTTTATATATATTCTTGCATTTTTATTGACATACTGTAAAGTGATTTTTATCTCAGGTACAAAATTTTTATTGATTTTATCATCTTTAAAATCATATAGCAGATTTTTTTTCAGATGATCTTCTTTTTCTAAAATTGCTTCAAAAGCATTATCTATACAATTAAAAATTACTTCCTGAATCTGCGATTTAACACCGTAAAGTTTGTCGTCTTCAGGAACTTCAATAATTACCGGAATTTCTTCTTTTTGATGTTTTACTTTTATCAATCCGACAGACTGTTCTATAATTTCCTTTAATGAAAAATATGAAAAATATGTGTCTTTTTCAGTGGTTTTTGCAAAATTCAAAATTCCCTGCAAAACTCCGTTTGTTTTTTTAACGTTTACGCCTATTGAATCGGCTATTTCTTTAAGATATCTGACCATTTCTTCAATTTTAGGTTCATGAGAAACAAACGGTTTATAATCATTTTCAAAATTTTCTATTTCCATTCTCAATTCTCCGCCCACCATAGCGAATTGATGAAGTCTGTTTTTAATCTGATGAGCCATTCCGTCTGCCATTCCTCCTATCGAAGCTAATTTCTCGGCTTCAAATAACCTTTCCTGCTGTTTTTTGGATTTCTCCAAAAAATTACAATTTTCTATTGCAAGCCCGGCTTGGTTAGATAATGTTTTAAAAACTTCTATATCCTGCGAAGAATAAATTGATTTATTAATTTTATCCCCCAAAATCAAAAAAGCAACTAATTCGTCTCTTAAAATAGACGGAACTATTAAATTAATGCCGTCAGATAAAGGAGCAATTTCATTTTTTAAATTTTCTTTTAAACTTAAAAACATTACGGGCTGTTTCTCTTTAACCATGTACTGTATAATTTTGTTTTCTTTCTTGTACTCTATTTTACTTAAGCCGTTTTCAAATCCTCTGTTTGCAATATTGAAATAAACATTTCTGTGCTCATCGTAAACAAATAAACTTACAAACTGTATTTTGACGGCTTTTTTTATCATCCTGACTATAAGATTTGATAATTTTCCTAAATCATGCTGTTCTACCATTCCTTTTGAAGCTTGTACCAAAAACTGTTGATATTTTTCCTGTTCAGACAATAAAATTTTTTCAGCTTTTCGCTGTAAATATCTGAAAAATATAGGTCCTGCCGTAGAAAAACCAAAAAGCAACAAAGAAGCAAAAAACCACATCTTTGTATAAAATCCTATAAAGAAAGGGATACCCAAAACCAAACAATATATCAGAATAAACAGAGAGCTTTTCACCAAAGTTATTTTTATATCTAGATATCTATATTTTGAAATTGAATAAACAACCGTAGCACACCAAACGATTAACAATAAATCATGAGGTATAATTTCAACCGGAATATATGCGGATAATACATGCATTCCTCCTGCAATTAAAGCTATCGAGAAAGCAAATGCCAGAAATTTTAATTGTTCTCTTTTATACCCTGTAGATGTTTTATATTTATCAAACAGCAAAACTATAGAATAAGGGCATAATGCAGAAAAAAACAATATGTATACTACATATAAAGGCCCCGGAATAACATGAGCATTAGGAGCATGGGAAACTATTCCTTTTATGAATAAATTTGAATAAGAAAACATCGTAAATACAAAAGATATTATATAGAAACTTCGTATTAAATATTTATTGATTTTACGTTCATGAATATCAAGAGTGACAAAAACGAAATGAAAAAAAGCAGGAGGAGTAAACAATGCAAAAATATATATAAATCTTCCGTAAAACAAAGCCAGTTCATAATTACTAATAACAGATACAATAAACGGGAATATAGCCCACATTCCTATTACAAAACTGACAATAGAAAATCTGGTATTCAATTCTGATTGTCTGTTGTTAACGAAAGACAATATTGCAAAAGTTATACAAAAGACAAATGCCGCTAAAGATGATACTGCAAAGAATATCCACATTTTATTTACGGTTTTTTCTCGCTTTTTTTATTCTTTCAATTGTTGCATCATCGACAATCTTGCCAAAACTTCTGAAATTAGCCAACTTAAAACCGTGCTTTGCAGCTAAAGCATTTATTTCCATTATTTTTTCATAAGAAATTTCTCCGCCGCATGAAAAACTCTCAAACCTTCCCTCTAATGCCAAAATCATTGCTTCTGATAAACAGGCATATGCAACGCCCGGAGGAAGAGCAAGATACTCAAAATCTACAGGGCTTGGAACTTGGACAAGACCTCCGTCTATAACTAAAACATCTGTTTGTTCTGCATCGCTTGCAGTTATATTATGAGGGACTGAAATATCACAAACAATACAGCCGGCAGGTAAATCAAAAACACTAAGTATTTCGCTTGGACAACTTGTTGATATTACAACTATATCGCTGTTTTTTACGGATTCTTTCGGATTAACATTGCATTCTATTTTAGCGCTGACACCATGCATTTGTTCTAACTCCGATTTTAATTTTTCCAACCTTTCAATATTTCTCGCTGAAAGAACAAGTGTATTAACTTTTCTTGCCAAGAAACTGGCACAAGCTTTGCCGATTGACCCTGTGGCTCCTATTATAGTAATTTTTGTATTTTGAATTTTTAGTCCTATTGATTCCGTCGCTTTTATTGTCGCTTCTATCGCCGTAGAGATTGTGTAAGTAGTCCCTGAAGTTACAGGAGTATTAACTGCTTTCGATATTAACACACCCCTTCTGCCTACAGGTGATAAATATGCTCCCAGCCCTATTAAACTGACTTTCATCTTCACGGCCAGCTCAGCCGCTTTAATCGTCTTATCCAAAACAAATTTCGGATCCATATATAAAATTTGGTCACAAATAAGCGGTACCATTATCATTTCACATAAAGCTTCGCTTCCTGTTATTGATTTTATTTTTGCAGATTCTCTTTTTATCGGTTCCAGCCATCTCAATGTTCTTTCTACAAATCTTTGATTCATTCTTCCGATTGATTCTTCTTTTATTCCTTTTTTAAACAAAATAGGCAAATCAAAAGGATGGAATAAAAAAGCAAATGTATTCATTTTGAAATCCTCTTTTTTAAAGCGTAAAGCATACCTTTTGTAGCTTTTTCGGCTTTTTTATTATAAATATTACCGAAGAAATGTTCAAAATTAGGAACATTCCATTCATATGTCATTTCTAGAGAAACCCAAGTTTTTTTATCGCTGTCCTGATAAACATTCCATTGTCCGCTTCTCAAATAATCTCCGGATAAAGATTTAAATTTAACGTTATATGTCTTATCATTGAAGACAACTTCTTCAGTCCAATTAATTGGAACACCGTCAAAATCGACATTCCATTCAGTATGAACAATATTTTTTTCTTGCTTCAATATATCAATTTTTTTTACCGAATTCATAAAATCACTAAAAGACGTAATATTTTTTAAAACTTCATAAACTTGAGAACTTGATGCAGGAACCTTGATTTTATAATTAAAACTTGGCATTAATAACCTCCTAAAAAATTATTAATTATTTTAAATTTTACAATCACTAGTTACATTATAAATTATATTCGTTTCTTTTATACTTTTCCCATCGGCAAAGTTATAACAAAAACGCTGCCTACGCCATATTGAGATCTAAAAGATATATCTCCTTTATGATTTTCGACTATCATTCTTTTTACGACATAAGATCCGATTCCTGAACCGGATCTGCTTGACGGTTTTGTCGTAAAAAAAGCTGAAAATATCTTAGGTTGATGTTCAGTTTTTATACCGATGCCGTTATCTTTGATATATATTCTTGCATTTTTATTTATATACTGTAAAGTAATTTTTATCTTTGGAATAAAAACATTGTTTTCTTTGAGATTTTTAGCATTTTCCAACATCGAATTCCTTAAATATTCTTCTTTTTCCAAAATGGCTTCAAAAGCATTATCTATACAATTAAAAATTACATCTTGAATCTGTGACTTAATTCCGTAAAGTCTGTCATTTTCTGGCAATTCCAAAAGCAGAGGAATATCTTCTTTCTGGTGCTTAACTCTGATCAAACCTACGGATTGTTCAATTATTTCTTTCAAATAAAAATATGAAAAAACTATGTCTTTCTCTGTAGTTTTTGCAAAATTTAATATTCCCTGCAATACATTGTTTGTTTTCTTTACATTCTTAGAAATAGAATCTGACATTTCTTTCAAATATTCAACCATATGCCTGACATTAGGTTCCTTATCAATAAAAGACTTATATTCTTTTACAAAATTATCTACTTCAAAACCTATTTCTCCGCTGACCATAGAAAATTGATTAAGTCTGTTTTTTATTTGATGAGCCATCCCATCTGCCATTCCGCCTATCGAAACCAATTTTTCTGCTTCAAATAATTTTTTTTGTTGTTGTTTTGATTTTTCTAAAAAATAACAATTTTCTATTGCAAGTCCGGCCTGGTTAGACAATGTTTTAAAAACTTCTATATCCTGCGAAGAATAAATCGATTTATTAATTTTATCTCCTAAAATCAAAAAAGCGATTAATTCGTCTTTTAAAACAGACGGAACTATCAAATTTATACCATTTGTAACAGAACAAAAAATTTTCTGCAAATCATCTTTCAGTTCTGTAAAAAAAAACGGTTTTTTTATTTTTTTCATATATTCAATTACTATATTATCGACAAAAATTTCACTTTCTTTATTTGTTTCTGATATTCCTTTACTTGCTACACAATAATATTTTTCTCTATTTTCATTCTGAATAAACAGATAAACAAACTGAACTTTAACATTTTTATTTATAATTCTTACTATAAGGTTTGACAACTTATATAAATCTTGCTGATTAACCATTCCTTTTGAAGCTTGAACTAACAAGTGTTGATATTTTTCCTGTTCCGATAATAATATTTGTCCTGTTTTTTTCTGCAAATATCTAAAAAAAACAGGGCCTGTAGTTGAAAAGACAAACAATATTATTGAAGCAAAAAACCATTTTTCAGTAGCAAGTCCGATATAAAACGGAACACCTAAAACACACGCATATAAAATTATTAATATTCCTGTCTGAGTTAAAACTACCTTTATGTCCATTAGATTGTATTTTATTACACACATCGCTACAACAAATATAAATAAAATCATCAATATGTACGCAAAAGGATAAATTTCTATCGGATATTTAGCAATATAATCGACACTACCAAAAGATGTAATTATAAAAGCTGTTATCAAATATTTAATCTGCTGCTGTTTCATGGCGCTGAATGAATTATTATAACTGCTTTTTATAAGTAACGATATCGCATAAAAGAACATTACAACGAATTGAAGCAATATCAAAAAATATAATTTTCCGGCTACTGGATAATATCCCCAAAAACAAACCTTAACTCCGCTGTAAAACCACTTAGTCAAAAAATCTATCAGCATACACGGAATTATACAAATGTAAAGAATTTTTATATGTGTTTTATATGTTTCATTTTTTCCTAAAAAAGCAACTACAAAATGAAACATAAACACAGGTATGAACAAAATTCCTATAAATCCAATCTTTGCAAAAATATAAGCATCGGAAGCTGTATTTGACCAATACATCATGGAAAATGAAAACATCCATACAAAAACCGACAGACAAAACAGTAAATATACAAAATTCACTATATTTTTTCTGTTTTTTAGATAAACATAAACTCCCATAACCAAAAAAAGAATCGATGTTATAGTCGGAAATAATGCATAAAAGTTCATTTTTCTACACTCTATAAAAATAACTATTTAAATTAATAAAATGTATATCTTAAAAATTATGATTTCATAAAAACAAGCAAAAACTTTACAGCAACATTTTTTATAAATTTATTCTGTTACACAGATCTGCTTAATTTCCAATTTAAGTATTGACTGATGAATTCATCAATATCGCCGTCCATAACTTTCTCTACCTGGGACGTTTCATATTCTGTTCTGTGGTCTTTAACAAGTTGGTAAGGCATAAAGACATAAGATCTTATCTGGTTACCCCAGCCTATTGCGCCTTTTTCGTCGTAATGTTTTTCATAAGACTGTCTTTTTTTGTCCTGTTCATATTCATACAATCTTGCTTTAAGAAGTTTCATAGCCGTAGCTCTGTTTTTTATTTGAGATCTTTCTGTCTGAGACTGGGCAACTATATTTGTAGGCAAATGCGTTATTCTTATTGCGGAATCAGTAGTATTTACATGCTGACCGCCGGCTCCGCTTGCCCTGTAAGTATCAATTCTTATGTCTTTATCTTCTATTATTATTTCAATATCGTCGTCAATTTCAGGTATAACGTCGACTGAAGCGAAAGATGTATGCCTTCTTTTGTTCGCATCAAACGGAGAAATTCTAACCAACCTGTGAACGCCTGTTTCTGCCTGTAAAAGTCCGTAGGCATACTCTCCTTTGATAATAAAAGTTATGCTTTTTATTCCGGCCTCATCTCCGTCTAATATATCAACGGTGCTGAATTGAAATCCTTTGTTTTCCGCCCATCTTGAATACATTCTGACCAACATTTGCGCCCAATCACACGATTCAGTGCCGCCTGCGCCTGCATGTATTGACATGATAGCATTACTCTTATCATGCTGACCGGAAAGTTTAGTTTTAATCTCAAGAGTTTCTATATCTTTTTCTAACTCTATTATGTCTTTTTCCAGATCTTTACTTAAATCTTCTTCATTTTCATCTTCTATTAATTGCTTAATTTCCGATAAACTTTCAACTCTTGAATTTAAATTTTGCCAACTGCCTACCAAATCTTTCAAACCGTTTAACTTTGACATTGTTGCTTTTGCTTTATTTTGGTCCTGCCAAAAATCAGACGCTAAAACGATTTCATCTAAATCATTAATCTCTTTGACTTTTGAATCAATGTCAAAGAGACCTCCTCAAAACATCTGTCTTTTCCTTTAATTTCTCAAGCATCGTCTGCTCCTATAAGACAAAAACTAATATTATAATAAACAAGGTAAACGCCGAACATAAGTAAGAAAATCCGTCGCCTATTCTGTCGTAAATTGTGATATCTTCATTCTGATATGCATCGCTTATAAAACTTAGATTCTCATTTATTTTTGTTTTTGTAAGCACATTACCGCTTGAATCTATTACAGCCGATATACCCGTATTTGCGCTTACTATAAGATTTTTTCTGTTTTCAATTGCTCTAAAAATATTCATAACAAAATGCTGGTACGGAGCAAACGAATCAAAAAACCATGCATCGTTTGTGTGATTTGTCAATATTTTAGAACCGTTAACGACTAATTTCCTTGATAAATCAGGAAAGAAATTTTCTGAGCATATCGTAGCCCCAACGGCAAGATTATTATATCTGAAAATCTGCATAGCTTGACCTTTTGAAAAATCCCCGAGAGAATTTAAAACACCGAAATATTTTGCCAAAATTTTTCTAAACGGAATATATTCGCCGAAAACAACCAAATGATTTTTATTGTGAGAATTTAATATTGTGCCGTCTTGTTTTACGGCAAAAATCGAATTATAAATTAATTCATTATAAAAACCCGGTGAACCTATTAACGTCAGTTTTGAAAAAGAAGAAATATCGTTTACAGTATTTTGCAATTTTAAATCATTCTGTAAATATCCAGGCAAAGCCGTTTCCGGATAAATCAGAAGGTCGATATTTTTATCTTTAAAATACTCGGCATTATTTCCTAAAGTCTGTAAAATATAATCAATATAAGAATCATTCCATTTTTTGTATTGGTCTATATTAGGCTGTACGACTCCGACAGAAATTTTTTCGCCGTATGTCGGGTTATACTTGCCGATTCTCACTGACCCGTAAAGTATAACGGCAAAAAACAATGCTGCCGACAAAACCAAATACCGTTTGTTTTTCGAATCTTGGAGCCAATAATACAAAAGCATATTTATAAACACAATAATAAACGATACTCCGTATACTCCGGTAATATCAGCTATTTGTATTATATGAACAAACGAAGATTGTGAATAACCGAGAGAATTCCATCCGAATCCGGTTAAAAAGTAAGTTCTGATAAATTCAAGGGTTACCCATGCGCATGCTCCAAAGAGCGAAGACAGCACCGGATGAAAATGTCTTCTTGAAAAACTAATAATTCCTGACCATAAAGAAAAATAAAGAGACAAATATGCCCATAAAATACCGGATGCCGCAAAAGATTGTATGTAAGAATTTGTATTATATTCAAGGACGGAAAAAATCCAGTATAAAGAAAAAGCACTGCATATCATACCGGATATAAAACCATATATTAAAGAATTCCTGACACAATTTCTCAGTGAACAGTATATAAGAGGTATAAATGCTATCCACGCTAAATAAAAAGCATTAATTTTAGGAAATGACAAAGCTATTAACAAACCAGATAATATTGACAGAAAAAAGTATTTAAGTCTGAATTTTCTCACATTAAATCCGATTGTATTTTTTTAATTATTTGCTCCGCAACACTTCTTATATTTTTTGCCGCTGCCGCATGGGCACAAGTCATTTCTGCCTATTTTTTTAATGTCTTTAACGCTGACTTTTGTTTTTTCTGCATTCGAAGAAGATGAGATTTGAACAGATTCTTCCTGCTGTTTTTGCACAGGTCTTGCCGTTACGTTAACCTGAACTTTAAAAACATATTCTATAGTAGCTTCTCTGATTCTTTTCATCATGCCGTCGAAAAGGATAAAAGATTCTTTCTGATATTCTATTTTCGGATCTTTCTGGGCATAAGCTCTGTAACCTATACCTTTTTTAAGCTGGTCTAATTCGTAAAGATTTTCTTTCCATGCAAGATCAATCATCTGCAGCAGAACCATTCTTTCTATATGTCCGAGCAGTTCGGCTCCCAATTCTTCCTTTCTCTTAGCGTATGCTTCATTTATCTTTCCAAGCAGTATTTCTTTCAAAGCTTCTCTTGTCAAATAATTTAATTCTTCAGGATTATTCATTTCAAATTTTATAGAAAAAGATCTCATCATCCAAGCATAAAAATTCTGCCATTCCCACTGTTCCGGATAAGATTTTTCAGGAGCCCACAAATCTATCTTTTCCTCTACAGATTCCAACAGCATATCCTGTATTGTAGTCGATATATCTTCGCCTTCCAAAATTTCATTTCTCAGGCTGTAAATAGCTTCTCTCTGCTTATTCATAACATTGTCAAAATCTATAAGCTGTTTTCTTATGTCGAAATTCATTCCTTCTACTTTTTTCTGGGCATTTTCTACAGCCTTTGATATCCAAGGGTGCTGAATATCATCGCCTTCTTTAAGCCCGAGCTTTTGCATTAAAACGGACATTTTATCCGAGCCGAACAGTCTCATCAATTCATCCTGCATCGAAAGATAAAATCTTGAAGCTCCCGGATCTCCCTGTCTTCCCGATCTACCTCTCAACTGATTGTCTATTCTTCTTGACTCGTGTCTTTCAGTGCCTATAATATATAATCCGCCTGCTTTTTTTACAAATTCGTTATTTTCAACGTCTCCGGCTCCAAGAACGATATCTGTTCCTCTTCCGGCCATATTTGTTGCAATAGTCACTGCGGATTTTGCGCCCGCCTGAGCAATAATCTGAGCTTCCAACTCATGAAATTTAGCATTAAGAACCTGATGAGGAATACCTTTTTTCCTAAGACAGTCAGAAACTTTTTCAGATTTTTCGATTGATCTCGTACCTACCAAAACAGGCTGTCCGGCTTTCCAGCATTTTTCTATGTCATCAACTATAGCATTGTATTTTTCTTTTTCGGTTCTGTAAATTACGTCAGGATAATCTTTTCTGACCATAGGATTATTGGTCGGAACTTCAACGACTTCAAGCTTGTAAATTTCCCAAAATTCGCCGGCTTCCGTCAAAGCAGTACCGGTCATACCTGCAATCTTCTTATACATTCTGAAAAAATTCTGGAAAGTTATGGTTGCAAGAGTCTGGTTTTCTTCGGCTATCTGCAAATTTTCCTTTGCTTCTATAGCCTGATGCAGTCCGTCCGACCATCTTCTGCCAGGCATAAGTCTTCCCGTAAATTCATCAACGATTATAACTTCTCCGTTTTTTACGACGTAAGCGACATCCCTTTTGTAAAGTTCGTGGGCTCTTATAGCTTGCGTCAAATGATGCACCCATTCAGACTGCATATCTTCATATATATTTTTTAATCCTAAAACTTTCTCGGCTTTTTGTACGCCCTGTTCCGTCAAAACAACAGTGTGATTTTTTTCGTCTATTAAATAATCATAGCCTTTTGACAAGTCTATACCGTCATATTTTGCTTTTATCTCTTCGGATTCCGTAACATGACGGCCGCTGAGCATAGGAACAATTTTATTGGAAATATAGTATTTATCAGTTGATTTTTCGCCTGCGCCGGAAATAATGAGAGGAGTTCTGGCTTCGTCTATCAAAATAGAGTCGACTTCGTCGATGATCGCATAATGTAAAGGTCTTAAAACTCTCTGGTTTTTTGACACAACCATATTATCTCTTAAATAATCAAAACCTAATTCATTATTTGTAACATATGTTATATCGCTGTTATATGCGCCCTGTCTTTCTTCGTTTGAAACATCATGGCATACGCTTCCGACTGTCATACCGAGAGCATTATATACAGGTTCCATCCATTCTTTGTCTCTTTTTGCAAGATAATCGTTTACCGTAACTACATGAACGCCTTTCCCTTCCAGAGCATTCAGATATACGGCTAAAGTAGCTACAAGCGTTTTACCTTCACCGGTTTTCATCTCTGCAATTTTGCCCTTATGAAGAATATATCCGCCTATCATCTGAACGTCAAAATGTCTGAGTCCGAGAGTTCTTCTCGAAGCTTCTCTTACGCAGGCAAAAGCTTCCGGAAGAAGAGAATCCAGCGTCTCGCCTTCACCGAGTCTTTTTTTGAATTCCTGCGTTTTGGCTTTTAATTCTTCATCGGAAAGTTTTTCTATTGAAGGTTCTAATGCGTTTATTTGGTCAACTATTGGTTTTATTTTTTTAATGTCTCTTTCATTCTGCGAGCCGAAAATAGCGCCGATCAATTCTTTAATCATCCTAAAACTCCGTAAATCAATAAATTTTATCCTTATGATTTTACATCTTTTATATCGAAAATTCAATGAATTTTAAAAGCCGATATTATTATTTTTTTATTCTGGACATGAGATAAATGCCTATAACGCCGAATATGATATTTGGAAGCCATGCGGCAAGCCAAACATCTAAGATCTGATTTTCGCCAAGAGACAAACAGACAGCTCTGACGCTCCAATAAATAAAAGAAAATATTAACGCAAAAGTAAAACTGATAATTTTACCGAATTTATTGCCAAGCCCTAAAGCGAAAGGTATCCCGATCATCATAACTATTATATGGCAAAAAACGTTCGCAAACCTCATATCATATTTTATCTGTTCTTTTAAAGTTTTTTCTCCGAGCATCTGCCTTTTTTGTATATATTCTTTGAATTCTTTTAAGGTCATCTGCTCATATCTAGTATTCTGCACTATAAAATCGCCCGGTTTAACGGTTAAACCGAAAATTTTACTTTCAAAATATCTCTCATTCCAGTCTTTGCCATGATTAAAATTTCTCTCGACTCCGTTTTTTAACAGCCAGCCGCCGTGTCTGTAATAAGCTTCTCCGACGACAATATTGTTTTTAAGATAAAAATTATCGTCATATTTATCGACAATTATATTTCTCATATAGCCGTCTTTTACATTAAGATACCCGACTGACATCCTTGAATTGTCAGGGAGAGCGACTATTAAATTATAATATTCGTTAATCGTATTGGACGGTTCTTTCTTTTTTATTTTTATATTCTTGGTGTATTCAGCTTTTACAACCGTATGAGGTATTATAAATTCTCTCGCTGAAAAATCTATTATACCTATACAAAGTCCCAGAAACATGAAAAGAGCTATTAATCTCCAGGTATTTACTCCTGCAGCTTTAATCGCCGTTATCTCATTTCTTTTCGCAAGTTCACCCAAAGAAAAAAGTAACGCCAACAAAACTGAAACGGCAAAAACATCTATAATCCACCACGGCAGGCTTAAAAAAAGATATTCCACGATCAAAGAAAACGGAGTTTTTTGTTCCATATAAAAACTCATTTCTCTGAAAAATTCGGAAATCATAACAATAAAACCGAATGCGAATGTGGCAAAAAATAACGGTTTTAAAAATTTTTTTGTAATATACCAATATATTATTCTCATTTATTTTTTACCCATCTTTTTAAACAGAATAAGTCCGGCAAAAGCAATCACAAAATCCGGCAGCCACATTATATAACGCGACGGGACATAACCTTTTTCCCCGACATTCAATGCCATTACCAAAAACATATAATATACGAATATAACAAATAAACTCATACCGAATCCTATAGCTTTTCCTCCCTTGCCGGCCATAATTCCTATTGGTATTGCAACTATCGCGAAAACGACAGGCGCAACGGCAAGAACCCATCTCAGCCAATATTCGTTGCTGTATGTATAAATCTGAGGATCATTATCCTGAAAAGTTTTAAGTTTTGCTCTTAATTTTGAAGACGTCATTTCTCCTAAAGAGACATCATCAAAATTTATGCTGTCTCCGAAAGGTATAGAAAATTTATATGTGCTGAAATTCATATGGATCATACTTCCTAATTTATTAGGGTCGGATCTTTGCCAATATCCGTCGTATAGTTTTAACGTAATAATATTTTTTTCAACCGATACTGTGGCTGACGACGAAGCTATACGCCAAGGGATGCTGGCGTCATTTTTATTTTTTTCATCCTTTTTATCAGATTTTTCTTCTTTCTTATCTTTTATTTTTTTTGCTTTATTGCCGCTTTCAATATAATTTTTAGGATCTTCGTTTTTATCGTCATCTACGAATTTATAAATATTAACGCCTGACAAAGTATTTGTTTTTGAATTGACTTTATGCGCGTATATTCTGTATCCGCCTATATCTGTTATCGTTTTTTCGTCAAACTTTGCCAAAGGCGTCTTGGTAAGAATCTGTTTATACAATGTCCTGAAATACATATGTGTCGAAGGCGACAAAGAGTGGTTAAAATAAATAAGTCCAATGCTTATAAAAACAACAAAAATAATAATAGGCATTGATAAAGTTTTATAATTCACGCCGGTTGCTTTCATCACGGTAATTTCATTGTCTTCGGAAAATCTTCCGTAACTCAACAAAACTCCGAACAAAATAGCCATGGGAATCGTAAGAGATAAGATATTCGGTATTATAAGGACAAACAATTGAAATATTAAGAAAAAGCCGACGCCTTTTGATAAAAATAAATCAACCAATTGAAAGATTTGGTCCAACAACAGTATAGCTGAAAAAATAGTAAGTCCGAATACGAATGAACCTATAAATTCTTTAACAATATATTTATGAAGTATTTTTATCATGTTTTATGAGTAAATCATTAAAATAGGAAACCTTTTTCAAAAGCATTTCAGCATTTGAAAAAAGCGGCAAATATTATTTATATTTATGCTATCAACAACAAACAGTTGTTTACAAAAATCAGTTTAAACCCGGAAAATTCATCCCGCCCATAAGTTTCTTTGATTCTTCTGCCATAGCATCTTGGGATTTCTTTATAGCTTCTTGGAAAGCTGACAGCATAAGTTTTTCAATATCCTTCACAGACTTCTGGGTAATATCTTCAGGAAGTTTTAAATCGATTACTTCATTTTTAGCATTCATTTTAATCAAAATGCCCTTATAATTTATATCTATAACTTTAGATTTCAGCACCTTTTCCATCTCTTTCAATTTGCTTTTCATCGACATTGCTTCTTTAGCCATTTTAAAAAGTTCCATAATGTTGTCTCCAAATAAATTTTATTAATTCTAACAATTTAGCCCGTTTTTTTCAAACGCATATTTACGCCGCAGCCAATATGTTACGCATCCTTTCAATAGAAACCTTAGTATCGGAAATATTTGTCTCGACTTTAACAGACGGAAGTTCTTCAGCAATCATATTTCGAATATCTGCAGCTGTATATATTTGCTCTACTATTTGAGACAATAAATACTGATATTTATCCGACTGGGGATCATTAGCAGTCAATTCCGTCAATGTTTTTATTACTGATTCTTTTGATTCAAATTGCGGATTTCCTTTATCTTTCACGGATTTAAACAATTTATAAAGAACCATTTTCTCATCTTTGTTCATATCAGACAGAGAAACGACCATTGACTTCAATATTTCGACAGGAATTGCAGATAACCCGTCTCTGCCGTTTAATGACGCTTTTATATCTCCGGTAAGCGTATAAACAATCAACTTTGTAATTCCGCCGACAGAATCATTTAAAGTTTTTTCCGCCGATTCCTTTTCGTTATCTGTTTTTCCGTTTAATGCGAATTTGACAGATTCTTTATCAATTACGGAATTTGCAATAAAATCCGATAGAAAATTTTTAATTTCATACAATGAATTTTGTTTTCTTGTAATCATTATCTGTTTTGCGACATTATCGGCAAAATCAAAAAGTTCGCGCTGGTTTTCATTATCTTTTATTTGCTCGTGAAATTCTTTATAGTCCGATGCCCGTCCTGACGTCAATGAAAGATATTCATTTATTTCATGAGATGCCAATTCATCTAACAGCAAACTTCTTTTTTCCTGAACGCTTTCAAGAGATTTTAAAAACATTTCGCTTATATAAAGCGTAGCTTCATCGCCGGAAACTGCCAGCGTTGCAAAAGAATATGTATCTTCATTCAATACCAAATCTGCATTTGTTGAAACTTCAATATTAACTTTTGAAACGCTTAATTTATCGCTTATTTCAATTTTAATTCTATCCGTTTCGGACTGTTTAAGATAAGGCGTTTCTTTTGATAAAAGTTCTCCGTTATCATTCCGTCCTTGTTCATACAAACTCAACAACATCTGAGTAAAAAGCACAGGATATTCGTTAAGAGCAGAGATAAAATCTTCATTCTGTCCGACCAACTCTGTTCCTTTCAATATTTGAGGGACAAGCTGTGAATGAAACTGCGCCGCATAACGTACAAGTTCTTCTACATTATTTCCTAAAGACATCAACGGAAGAGGATCTTTTGCCCTTAAAGATTCCAAACTGACAAAAGTTCCTGATTCATTTTTATTTTTCTTTGAAGAAATATTTTTTATCCCCTCTATCGAAAACAATTTTTTTATCATTTCTGAATCAGTTAAAGAAGATTCCAAAACATATGTTTTTACTTCTGTTATTCTCCCTTCTGAGTCTTTTATATTGAAAACTATCTTATTTCTGCCGTATTGAGCAGGGTCTGACAATTCTTTTATCTTCATAACTCTGTTTATTTTATCGATAACCTCTGCAAAATTATTAGTTTCTATATTTATAAACGTATAGAAATATGTCTTTATTGAATCAAGGTTTATAATCCCGTATGCAACGCATTCATATAATTCAGATGCATTCGCCAGTTTATAATGATTTGCAACATCAACAGATTTAACTAAGAAATGGGAAAGATTTACTTTATCTAATCCGTAACTTTTTAAAATATGCCGCAATGTTGTAATAAGAAGTTCCAAATTATCCTGAAACTGCTGTTTGTTTAATCCGTCAGTATTTTCCTTAGAACTTATCTGAGCTGCGATTTCTTTAGCCGTAAGTTCTTTCATGTCAATTAATTCAGAATTATTCAATAGGATTGAAGACAATTTTATAATGTCAGCAGGTTTTATTTTCTTTCTTAATTCAGTTAATGTTTTAACTTCCTCAGTTTGTTTTTTCGAAGAATTTCTTCTTTCATACTGGAGTTTGGATCTCGTAGTATGAAAATCTTCCTGTTCCTGCGGAATTTTCATACCTATGCTATCTTTAAATATTTTGTATCTTTTTATATTTTCGACCTTAGCGTCAGCTTCCAAAGCATCTCCGTATTCATCATAAACAGAAACTTCGCCTCTGTCTGAAAATTCTTTGAACATACCTAAATCATATACGGTAGAACCTTTCGGCAGCACCTGAACATATATTTTATCGTTATATTCGACAAAGCATGTTATGATATCGTCAAATTGTGAAGCAATTCTTTTAAAATTATCGGATACATCATATGTAGTGACAAAATTATCGGAAGTAAAAATAAATTTTTTAGATTCCTGATTGTCTTCGGAAGGAGAATACATATAATTTAAATCAACTGTATGCGCAAAAATATTTTCCAGATAATTTGCATTCCATCCTGCGCCCATTTTGTATATGTAATGCGAAGCCGATATTTTACCAGTGTTATAAAGTCCGTAAGTTTCGTTATTGTAATCAGTTTCTTTATACAAACAAACTTCTGAAGGAATCAACAGCCTTTTGCCGTTTATAAGTCCGTTCATTTTTAATCTGCTCTGCGTATTGTTAGGATTAATTTTAAGATCGGAAAATATTGTCTTGTTTTTATATTTCTCCAGCATTTCTTCAACTTTTTGATATTTCCCGTCTTCTGAAATTATATGAAGTCCGACCAAATCTTTAAGATTTTCGCCGAACAAATCAAACAGCCAGACACACGCCGAATATTTATTTTTAAACAATTCCTGATTTGACGACAAATAATCTCTTAAAGTCTGGTTTTTAGCATTATCGTCTTTTGATTTTTCATTTTCGGCTCTTTGTATCATAACCGATATAAATTCTACAAACTGCGAATTCTGGAATATTTGCAGTTTAAAGTTTTTAATTAAAGCATTACAGAATTCTTTTTCTTTATCAGTCTGCACTGAAAATCTCTTGTTTATGATAGACAATATGTCTTCTTTCATTTTTTCATAATTATCGGTGTAAGAAATTTTTTCGAAATAAACGCTCTTTACCATATCTGCCAGCATATCGCTGTATTCCCTCAGTTCTTTGTCATTCTCGAGAAAAGTTTTCCTGTCTTTAAGAATAAATGTTATAAAATCCTTTTCAATCTGCGTCACAGGTTTTATATCCTCGTCATTTACTCTTTTTGAATTGATTTTCTCGTATATACTGTACAAAGATTTTGTTCTGAACTTTATCGTTACGTTTTCACCGCGTAAATATTTCGTAAATTGTTTATAAATCGTTTCATTAATATCGTTTATTTCAGAATAAGTCTTACCGTATAAACTTTTAATTACGCTTAATAAATTTAAATATTCTTTAGGATAATCGAATTCAAACAACGTATTTCTTATATACTCATATATCTCGCTCTGTCCGAATCTTTTTGACAAAGGCAGGTAAACCGTGTATATTAATTTTTTATCATCCTGATTATCAGAATATTGGGCTTTAGTAAGCTTATAAGCAAGAAGAGCAAGCATTGTGTCAGGCGTTTTTGCGGTCGTTATAACGGCATTCCAATAATTCTGAAGAGATCTTTCTCCGTCAAGATTTGAATATACCGGAAAGTCTCTGTCTATTTTTTTTATATTATCCAAACTTGCAAAAATATCATCGGTATATTGGCTTATATACTGTATATTTTTCAACTTGTTTCTTATTTCTTCGCTGTCTATTTCAACAAGAAGAGACATTATCTTGGCTTTATTCCATATCTCCTGATTTTGGGCTTTATCAGCTTTTAAATTATAAGTCATCCATTTAGATATATGCGAATAACTGTCATAGGCTTTTCTGTATGTGTCAACAGACGAAACATTATCATAGAAAAATTTCTCTATAGTAGATAATACATCGCCGTAATTATCAGCCCTTTTTGCAATTTTTGTGATAGTTTTAAAATTTCTTTTTCCTGCCGTCTCAGGCTTTACAAATTCGTTTATCAAGTCTCTCTGTTGCTTCTCTTCTTCTGAAGAAATAGTCCATGTATTATTTGTTTTGACATACCTGTATCCGGATAGAATCATCCAAGCTCTGTATAACCTGTCAAGCTTTAAATTTTCCGCATCGTTTCTCATTATGTTTTTTTTGATAAAAGAAATCTGCTCTTCAACGCTTCTTGGAATTTTTGCCATATCAATTTCATTTTTATCACGATTGTCGTATATATATTGGAAAATTATTTCTTTTAATTTTGATTCAAATGCCATCAGCGTCCATCTGTTGCTGAACGATTCGCTTTCGGTGTGCGACTGTACAAAGGAATTACCAAGTTCGCCGTGTCCTTCTTTTGAAATAGGATAATATTGCTTTGTTACGACCGATAAATCTTCCAAAGTTTCTTTACCTCTGGAAACTGCTTCTTCAATAACTTTATCCATGTATTTTCTGTAAAGAGAATTATTAGTGTTCCCGTCAATAGGTTCATAATCTAAAAACACCGCAACGTCTTTTTCATCCACAAAAGTATTTATGTTTCTTCTGCTTATGCGCGTTGTTGAATATTTCAACACATGATAATTATTAAGCCCCATTTTTTGAAGTATCGAAAAATACAAAGGCGTAAAATATGCTTCTATTGACCTTGCCGTAAAGCCGTCCGGCACTATAACATCGTAATAGATATCCGAATCAGCCATCATATTTCCTTTGACTAAAGAACCGCCGATTATTATAAGAAATAATCTTTCATCTATAGGTATTCCGTCTTTCTTCAGTATATTCAGCGCAAGTTGTTTTGCTTCCTGCATTGCGGATTTTATATTTCCACTGTATTCTTTATTTGCTTTATCAAGCGCAGCCTCATCAAAATATTTTTTGTTGCCGTTTATTTTTTTCACAGCTTCGTCAAAAACTTGTCTGTATCCGTCGACTTTTGCCCTCAAAACAGTTACAGCCTCGTTAAGTCCCGGCTCATTAAGTTTTGACGCATATTCATGTTTGGATTTTGTTTTTTTATCAACAATAGAAATTTTATATTTATTTGCATATTCGGATATGAGTTTTCTTTCCTGAAAATTCAAAGTGCTGATTCCGGAAAGGTCTATAATTGAATAACCTTGAAGCGAAGCGTACAATATAAGAAAAGGAACATTATCTTTCCAATCATCATATTTTGCTTCCATTACCAAGCCTTTGCCGTCTTGTTTTTCTTTCACAAGATTTTCAAGATCGCTTTTTTTATATACTTGAAGTATTTCATTTTTACCGGCAGCATCCAATATTTTTTCATTTGACAGACACATCAAAAGATAAAAGATTTCATAAGATGAAACTTTTTTGATATTTTGCTTCTGCTCTAAAATATTATATATGCTTTTTATAAGCTGTTTTTTAGAAGATTCGTTTAATCCTTTAATTATTCCTTTAAAAACGTCTTTGTTTTCAGACATAAGCCTTATAAGCCATGGAACAATATATTTTGAAACATTTCCGTTAAGGTCGTTTATTATATTATTTAATATTGAACTTCCGTCGCTTTGAGGCTCTATTATTAATTCATAAGCCATATTTGACAATAAATTTTGCTCTGATTCTTTTGATAAATCGAAGAATACGCAACCCTGCACTTTATTTGATTTTGACTTCATAAATAATTCATAAATTCTGTTAAAAGTGTCGCTTTGCTTCGACATGATATCATCGATAAATAATATATTCCTGTTTTGCACCGATTTTGGATCGTCTAAAAAGAATTTATCATCATATCCCGTACTTTCTAAATTTTCGCTGACTATTGTTATCTTCACTTTTATATTTTTGGCATTCTCTGAAGTTTGGTCGAGTTCCATACGGTGGATTATTAAATTTTCAAGTCTGTTCTTTACTGATTCGGCAATATCTTTCATGTACTTTTCGCCGTCTGACTGCCTGTAAGAAATAACATATTTATCCAATATACCCGATATTTGTTTTATATCTGAATTTTTATTTATTTGCACTCTTTGTTCTTTTTCAATCTGCTTTATAATTTTATCCGCAAGTTCATTTATATATTGTTTCGTAACATCCTGAACACCTATTCTGATATTTAAAAAATCTCTTATTTTGTCGGCCGAATAGTCTTTCTTTTCTGACAAATCACTTACCGAAATAACATTTGAATATTCTGAATTACTGTCATTTGTTTCTTGGATAATTTTATCCAAAACATCCAACAATTCTACCTGAACAGCATAATGTTCCTGTGAATATCCCTGTTCTTTGAGAAAATCATTAAAATCAGCTGAATATACAAATTCATGGAAAGTACCGGTATTTTTGGATTTATTATTAATTTTTACATAAGAATTAAAAACTTCGCTTTCTCCCTGCAAAGCAATTGATTCAAGTTTTTCGTGATTTAACAAATTTTCAAAAAATCTTAATACTTCCTCATCGTTTCTGTCTTCAAGCTTCTGCATCAACGCATCCGCTATAAAAAATTCTTTTGCCCTGTAAATTCCGTTACCGTCTGTTTCTCTGGCAACATAAACCAAACATCCGTAGTCCTGCGTTCCTCCGTATCCGTCAGCTTTTGCGCCTATAAGTTTAGGCGAAGTTCCTACAACAATTTTTGCATTCTTAAATTCTTCCTGTCCGTAATCCCTAAGAACGGCAGAAAGTAATTTTTCCAAACGTTCATTAGATTTAACTTTAGAAGAAACTCTAAACAAAGAAGCAAAAAATTTATCCGCAAATTCAGGAAGCAAAATATTATGTTTTCTTAACAAATCTGCAGCTTTTTGATTTTCATTAATATCTTTTCCGCTCATCGTTTGTTCTATTTCGTCTCTTACGGATATACCAAGCATACGTGACACTGAAGAAAGAGTCAAAGCTTCTTTAATAAGAAGTTTTATATTTTTACCCAAAGCCGTAGAATTGCCTGAGCCGGCATTGCGGCTTAACTCTTCATTATTTTTTATTGAAACTTTTCCGTTTTTATATTCTATTTGATATTTTATCCCTGCGTCGCTGACAACATCTAAAACAGCTTTATCGCCGGAAACAGTAAATCTTATAGAGTTCTGAAAATTATTTGCCCGAATAATTTCATTGATATATGAAGATATTTTTTCCCAACTGTATCCGTCGTTTCTGTAATCCTTAAGGACAGACGCCAAATTATTTGAAAATGCAGGAGCCTTTTGTTCCAATAAAGGTTCGCCGGCTATGGCATTTCTGTCCGCTTCAGCCTGCAGAAGCAATGAATCAGAATAGCGTTGTTCATAAGTATCGTCTTCACTTTTAACGTAAGGCGTTATGGTTATATACGAAATTTTATCGTTATCCAAAAGATCGTTTATTCCTGAAGTGTGAAATCCTCCGGCTACAATAACCTTGATTTTCTTTACTTTCGGAAGAGAATTCAAAACGGCGTTTATATTTGCATATCTGCCGAAGATTTGTGTTTTATTGGACGAATCCCCGTTATAGTCTTCAATTAAAGTTTTTACAAACAAATTGTTTCTTTCGATATTAAGATTGTTAAATCGTTCGGCTGTGCCGGAATATTCGTATAATTCAAAAAAATCATCATCTCTGACATATTTTAAATATGAATTGTAAAATTTACGTATATTATTTTTATAATATTCATATTCTTGATAACTTATATTTGCCGTAAGCAAATTTCTATATGCCGGAAAAAACATATTCAAGAAAACAATATCTTTATTTGCGGAATTTGTAGAATATGAAAGCAATAGATCGCCGATCATTTCTTTTTCTTCCTGCACCAAATCCAAAGGATCTATCAAAGAAGCCAGTTCTTTCAATTTAATCAATCTGAACAAATCAGGATATTTTCTGTATTTGTCATCGGAGCTTACTTTCATGCTGATATAGGAAAAAACTATATCCATATTTAAAAAATTATCGGACTCTTTAATTAAATTTGAATACTCCTGAAATGAAACCGTTCCTTTTAAAGAAGACAGCAGATACTGAAGCTGTTTTTTTATCTGGTTTTGGTCAGTTTTCAAATTTTCAGAAAGGATAGCTCTGTAAATAGAGGAATTCACATATTTATTCGGATTAATGTTTGCTTTTTCAAGTTCCTTTGTAATCCTTTTATAAAAATCAGAAGAAGAAATTTTCTTGTCTGTATATCTGCCGTATAACCTTAAAACTTTTTTTTGATCCCCGTTAAGATATATTCCTGAAAGCCTTTTAATATTTCTATATTTAATCTTTAGTAATTTTTCAATAATTTCTTTTTTTTGAAGCAAAGACGCGATATTGTTTATGCCTTCATCATATACAGCTTTTTCTTCTATCGGTTTTAAAATTTTATTATTCTGATAGCCGAAATATTCGCTCCCGCTTATGCCGGATTCCATATACAAAGTGTTAATAAATCTGTCGGCATTTTCTTTACCTGCAGCTTTTATAAAATCGCCAAATTCAATATTTTTGGAAGCCCCTTCAAGATAAAACTCTATATTTTTATACCGCTTATCAAGAGATGTAAGAAGTTTATAAATATTTTCCTGAACTTCTTTGTTATTGTGCAAATCCTGTATATTTATAACAACTGTATCCGTGTCGTAAAAATGTGCCGAAGTGATTTTCCCGAAACTGTCAAAATTATACAAGTTCGGAGTTACGGCAGATGACAGCGCCTTGACAGGGAAAAGTGTTACACATAATGAAAGCGATATAAATACTGAAAGAATTTTTTTTATCTTTATCATACTGCCCTCCGAAAATAATAAAGGCTGACAATAATTGTCAGCCTTTGCTATTTTTATCCGTAAAAATAAACAAATCATTATTCGGAACAATTTCCGCTATATATGAATTTAATCTCATTTCATATCCCGTCAGTCCGCTTCGCAGGAAGACTGTTTTATAATTACTTAAAAAACCGCTGTCAAAAAAAATGTCCTCTTTCATATCAGCATAGTGTGTGCATACTCTGCAATTTGATGCTTTTTTAAAAATAACAAACTGAGAAAAGACATTTGTATTTATGCTGTACGAATTCTGTTTTTCCGCTTTATTTTGAGATGTCTGCCCTGAATTGCCGTGCGTTAATACAGATTCAAAAACATTTTGCATTTCTTCGGCAACAAAAGAGCTGATATCAAAACTTCCCACATTGCCGTGCATCCGCAAAACATCGGCAGGCAAGCTTGCCGATAAATTAAAAAGCAAAATAGAAACAATAAAAATACTTTTTATTTTTCTCATAAAAACCTTTTAATTTGATGTAACAGGAACTTCAAAAATTACAGATCCTTTACTATCTAATAGTATAACTGATTTTATCGAAAAAAGCTTATATTTTTGCAAATTTTTCACAATTTCGTCAGATATAATTTTTTTGAGTAAATCTTCAGTCCCTATATTGTCCGAATCTTTAGATGAAAGATAAATTGTTCCGTCTGTTATATATCCGAATCGCAGTTCCAACGCATTTATTAAAGGCGTTAAAACGGGATTTTTTCTGCCGATCATATTAATCTGAGAAATCGTAAGCCTTGCGACATACTCTTCCTGCGTTATATGATGTTTGTCATTGACGGCCTTTTCTGCCATTTCGGGACCTTCAAACTCAAGCAGTTGCCTCTGTTCGTAGTCTCCCCTGGAAATACGCTGATAAAAATACCCTTTAACATCATCTATATTCTGAAACATTCTTAAAGATACGTTATAAGACGGATCATAAGCCGTTATGACCATTATTTTTATGTCAGCATCCGAACTCAAAGCAACCCGTGTTATTGCAAAAACAGCATTCTGCAAGCTCATAACAGCATCACTGACGACTTTTGTATTTGAAGACGTAAGCCCTTTCATCTCCATATCAAGATAAAAAGTGTCTTCTATTTTTACAAGTTTACAATCCTGTCCTGATTCTTTTTTTACAAGTTTTTTTACATCATCAAGCAATCTGTCTTTAGGATATGTCGGCGCACAGGAAGAAAACAAAAAAACAGCCAATAAAAGCTTTACTGATAATTTAAACATTTTGTATGTCCGGCTGTTTAACGGCTTTATCTCCCGCAATATTAGTATTTATATAAGATTTATCTTTATTCTTACCGTATTTTGCAAAAATTGCATCTATGTCATCATAATCAAGTTCTTCTTTTTCAATTAACGCTTTTGCCATTTCATCTACAATATCCCACTGTTCAGTCAAACAAATATTAACCTTTTTCAGACACGAATCCAAGATTTTCATGGTTTGCTGATTTAATTTTTCTTTTAAATTAGTAGACATGTTTTCTTTCGGTATGACTGTAAAATCACCTATAAATCCGTCTTCGCCCATTCCAAACTGCCAAACCATTGCATTGGCTATTGCCATTGCTTTTTTAAAGTCGGAAGATACTCCCGTTGAAGTTGTACCGTACTTTATTTTTTCTGCGCCGTATCCTGCAAGACTGACAATAATGTCAGCTATGAGTTTTTCTTTGTTTTGGGTATGAAGTTCTTCCTTAGGATTATGCGAAACTAATCCCAATGCATCTCCCCTTGATTTTATTGTGGCTTTAAAAACATCATCCGTAGGATGAAGGAAATACAATGTTGCGGCATGTCCGGCCTCGTGATAAGCAGTCATCTCTTTTTCTTTATCACTCATGCTTATATGACTTTCAAGCCCTAAATCTATTCTGTCAATTGCATCAGAAATATCGTCTATATCAATAATATCTTTGTTTTTTCTCGTAGCTATAAGAGCGGATTCTTTTATTATATTCTCTATTTCTGCAGGAGACTTATAAACCGATTTTTTAGCCAGTCTTGAAACATCTATCTCCGGATCAGCCTTAACTTTTTTCAAATAAAATTTAAAAAGTTCCTCTCTTTCCTTAAGATTAGGCAGATTTATATATATTTTTCTGTCAAATCTTCCCGGTCTTAAAAGAGCTTTATCCATAACGCTTTCATTAGCGTTTGTAGCGCCTATAACGACTATGTTATGCCTTTTGCTGTCAAGTCCGTCCAGTTCGACAAGCAGCTGATTTTGAGTGCTGTTTGTTTCTTCCCCGCCGCCCATATATGAAAAAGTTCTTCCTCTTCCTATAACTTCTATTTCATCTATAAAAACGATACATGCACCTTCCGCATAAGCGAGTTTTCTTGCTTTCTGAAATAACTGTCTGACTCTGGAAGCTCCGACTCCGACAAAAACTTCTACAAATTCACTGCCTGATATGGATAAAAAAGGCATTTTTGATTCTGTAGCAATAGCTTTTGCAAGCAAGGTTTTACCGCAGCCCGGAGGCCCCATAAGAATGATGCCTTTAACTATTTTACCGCCTATTTTCTTCACTTTTGCGCCGTCTTTTATCAGCTGAACAACTTCCATAGCTTCTCTTTTTGCGCCTTCAAGCCCTATAACATCGCTGAATTTAACATTAATATCAGAAGCTTTTATTCTTTTCTTTGTTATCTTCCCGAATCCGCCTTTCATAAAAAACAGATATGCCCCGACAAATACCATAGCATGCATACCGCCTATAAGAATCTGCATAGGAAGCGTAGCAACTGTCATATTTCTATAAAAGGACTCAAGTTTGCTGAGACCCCATAAAGTCAGCAATACTAAAAGAAGTATTGATAATGCCACCAAAATCTTGCCCCAATTATCCATAAAAAATATTCTTAATTTTCTCATTAACAACCCCTGTTATTAAAATACGTTCTTTATATTATAGTATATTTAATCTGATTATCAAAAAAAACTCGGACGGAGAAATACCAAAATATCCCCCCGTCCGAACAGATCAATTTGTTATATTCTATTCTGCTTTAAGCCGCGCTCAAAATACCTCTGATATTTTGAACGTTTATCAATTCAACTTTCGTCGTTCTTAACTCGGTATTTCTGTCGGCATATAAAGGCAGTATTTCTATAATTTCATTTATGGCCTGAGGACTGTTTTTATTAAAAGCCTCATTTGTCAGGAAAGAAACTCTTTCCAGCAGTTTCTGTTCAACTTCAGAAGCCGTCATGGAATCATTCACGCTGAAAAAATCCTCATATTTAAGAGAAGAATCTATATTATTTATATACTTTGCCGTCAAAGCCTTTGCAAGTATCTCTTCAAGTCTGTGGTCTTTTAATCCTTCATACGCCTCTTTCTGTCTTAATAAATTAACAGCCAGCATTCTTTCTAAAAGAGTGTTGATAAAAATTTCTTTTTCGTTTGCGTTTTTTAAACCGTTATAATACATTGCAATAGAGCTTGCGTCATTTATATATTTTGCCAGCAGGCTGTATTTATCCGTATCTTTAGCTTTTATTATATCTATAAGAGCACCATCAGAAATCTGAGGTATTTGATTAAAATCAAAATTATTTGCAGTCTGCCTTACAAAATCAACACTTCTTTTTTCAAGCATTTCTTTTATATTCATGGCTGAATTCAAGAATGTAAATATACCTGATGACTTAGCTATTTTATCCTTAAACAAACTTACTTTTATTATTGATATTGAACCGTCAAATCCCTGAACCTGGTCAAAATTTGTAACAATTTTTGTATTTACGTCAGTTCCGGAAACACTGTCAAAATATTTACCGTTGGCAACATAAGAAAATATTCCATATTGAAAATACTTATTAAAATCTGTTGTCTCCGGCTGGTCAAAAACGACGGAAATATCTTTATTTTTACTTTTCGCTTCCTTAAGAATCTGCATAAATTTTTCAGCCGTAAGTTTTTCGATTTCTTCTTTTGATTTAGCATCTTTTGAAACATCTTGTCTGATAAGCTGGATAATTCTGTCCAGATATTTATCCGTAAACAAAATTTTTGAATCTGTACCGAGGTTATCATTTTTAACATAAAGTTCTATAGATGACAACAAATCATTGTATGACATTATATTATCCGCATTATCATCAATAAATAAAGCTATATTTTGATTAATTGTTATCGCTTCAACTTTTTTATTATTCAACAGTGATACTTCTTTTTGAATATCAATGATATTATTTGTTTTCAAAGCATTTAAACCTGCCAACGGATTTCCGCTCTTTGAATATTTGATGTCAGAATCAGGATTATTTAAATCAATTTCTATTATATCCACATTTGCGCTGATTTTTTTATTGGATTGCGAAAACTGTCTTGTTTGTCTGAAATTATTAACGATATCTTCATAATTTGCTCCGTCCGCAAACAATACAGACGCACCTTTATATCTGCCAAGCCATCCTTTAACTTCTTTACCGTCTTTTGATTTAAATTTAACCGATATCGGTTTAAAATCAAATTCCTGAAAATTGGAAGGCTTATCGTTTATAACAAACATAGGAACAGCTTTTTGAGAATCAGCAATATTCAGCTTCCCTGATTCGGAAAACTTCACTTTTTCAGAACCGTAAAGTCTCACAGCTTCCTGTAAACCTGAAGATTTTAAATAAAAATAATCTATCAATGTGTGGGTAGTTATATTAGCCATCAGACCTGTTATTAAACTTATCAAAGGTATTAACAAAACAGGCGCTGCCGTAAATAATAAAATATTGAACGCGGTAAAAGCTGCTATAAAAGTCGAATAAACAACTGCTTTTGCGCCTGTTTGCCCAGGCTGCGTTTTATGATTTAAAACAAACTTAACAGGATGTATTATCGAATAAAAAGTCTCTTTTTTCAATATTTCTTTCAGCATATTCCACATTGAAATTTCGCCCTTTAATATTAAATCATTAACAGCGCCGAAAGTTTCAGGAAGAATCGATCCCGGTTTACTGCTTGCAGACGTCATTTCATCAGACGAAAGTAAAGATTCGTCATTAATATATTTCTTTGTTTTCCCGTCTTCATATTTAATATTGATACTTTTTATTTCTATATTTAAATTTTCTTTGTTTATTGCGGTTCCGAAAGAAGTTTTTCCAGCAATAATAATGAATTTTATGTGTTCCAAATCCATAAGATAATATTTTAGTTCTTCCTGAGTCATTTCCAAAGCTTTATTTCCCATCTGAGATGTCAAAAATTTATCCATAGAAATTTTAAGAATCATATTCCCGTCACTGTCAAAAGAGAAGTCTTCCATATTATAACCGAATACTGTCCCTTCTAAATTTTGAGATCCCTTTGTTACGGGCAACAGTTGATATCTTATTTTTGGATTTTCATAATTACCTATAAGCTTGAGTTTAACTTCAATTTCTTTCGAATATCTTAAATCAAGCAAAATATTGCTTGCATAAGTCTTCCAATTGCTTCCGTAATATTCAATAAAGTGAATAGATTCATATTCTCCCGATGATTCAGAGTACTCAATACCTTTTATTTTAGATATAGGAAAGAAAAAACTTCCGAATTCTATTTGCATTGTCTGACCGACAGTCGTACACAATGCAGGGACAACGAAAACATCCCACCCGTAATCTGAATAATTCTTTGTATTGTTTACATTGCTGTAAGGAATACTGTCATTAAAGCCTAAAGCTTTTGAATAGGCTTTTACATCCGCCAAGATTGCATTTGCCTTATCCGTATTCCCCAACAAATTATACGTTACAGCCATTTGCATAGTCCATTCAAAACTGACAGGGCTTGTAGTTTCATTACTCCATCTGTACAAATTATTATATGTAACTCCGTTATGCTCAACTTTCAAGCTGAAATTATTTTCAGCATATTCCAATAATTTATCCAAATCAATATTTTTAAGTTCCGTATTTTTATAAAGGTCGGGATGCATGCTTTTTACTGCAGTTAAAACCTGAATTCCCCATGAGCAAGTGTCTAAAACAGAGAAATTATCATCTCTTCCTCTTTTAAACCTCCCCTCTTCTTTTATATATAAATTATTATAAAGAAACGACGATGCATCCGTCAATTTCGTCTTAGCTTTTTCATCAGAAGCATCAAATTGCAGTTTTAAATTATAGTAGGCAATGATATCCAATGCATGTTCGGTAGAGAGCCAACTTTCCTTTGGCGTTCCCGAATATGCCCCTTTATCTCCCTCTACAAAAATAAGCTGGAGTTCTACTTTTTCCAATAAATCATCAAACCTGTCGCTGCCTGTAAGCAACTTATACTGCATTATCGCAATACCTACCCAAACGATTTCGCCTGTTACTTGTTTCTGTTCTAAATTTGACTTGTACATATTCACGCCATTTCTTATTGAGCACAAAATACTTTCTGCTTTCGCTATTTCACCCATCTGCATATAACTTAATGCGGCTAGTGACTGGTCATATAAGTTTTGTAAATTTTGCAGGGCAGTAATCTGGTCTTTAGTTAAACCGGACTTATTCGATTCACTCATATTTTCATAAAGGAACGACTTGAAAGAGCCGTTGCCTGCATAATATTTATCAAGCTGCTGTTCTATGTTTTCCTGAAACTGTTTCTCTGACGATGTAAGATCTATTACCTGCTCTATCTGCACAGGAGGAGTAGGAGTATTATTGCTGTTATTAAAAATACTGCATCCTGTGGAAGACAACATAACTATTACAAGCAATATCGGCAAAATTACTGTTCTTATTGCATTGCTTATCGTTTTTCCTAAAGACTGTTTTGGTTTTTTTGAAGCGCCAGGATTATTATTGTTTTCTTTATTTAAAAGAGCATTTTGCATAACTTCAGGCATATACTCATATATCACTGGATCAACCCCGTCAAGAGTTTGTCCCGAATAACCGGAATTTGCTATATCCCATACGGCACCGTTGCCGAGATACCATTTGTTTTCCACCATAAAAACACAGACTTCTTTACTTATTTTATATATCTGAGGCGCAAAAATTTCTTGTCCCATATTAAATGTAGTTTTTAAAACCAAATTTGCTATTTCATTTAATTTATCGCCTGTTACCTGAGCTAAAACCGAAGACGGCATTTCTTTTAAATTTTGCTCGTTGATAATTCTTGAAACATTTTCGTTAACGTCTATTTTGAAAGAATTCCCGTCAGGCATGGCAAATTCAAGTTTATTTTCATCAATTAAATTTGTTACTTTTATTTTCTGTCCGAACAACTGATTTAACTGTTCGACTAAAATAGAAATATTAACACCGTCTAAATTTTGACCTAAAAACAAAGCCCCGACTATCTGCCGGATTTGTTCCCTTTGAGTTGCATTTGACAAAAGTCCGAGCGCTATAGTCTGATTTTGTATAGTCTGCTGTTTTGCTATAAATTCATAATTCTGCTTTGTTAAAACAGATGACGCGCTCAACACATTAGGTGTTATCGTAATATTGCTGATATTTTTATCGTTCAATATTTTATTAACCCCTGAAGTATGGTAACCTCCGGCGACAAGTATTACAATATTTTTTGCATTTTTTAACATTTCCGCAGGAGTGCTCTTCTGCTCAGCAGCAACATAAATAGCGCCGTTCCCCAAACCCATATTATCCACAAATATATTATTTCTATCAGTATTAACTTCATAGAATTTATTAAGCTGTTCAAACTCTTTATCAAGTTTTGCTACATCGTTTGATATTGAATATTTCGCATATAATTCTTTAAATTTATCAATACCTGTTTTAAAATATTCCCATTGCGCTGCCGTTAAACTAGATGTTAAATATCCTGAAAAATATTTTTGGAAATCACTTAAGTACGCAATTTCCAAATCTGTTTGGTCTTCAGAGAGATAAGTTCTTACAACATCCGTAAGATTTCTTTCTTCCTTAACCAATTCCAAAGGATTAAAACTTACTGCTTTGTTTTTTAACGACAGGAATTTATATAAATCAGGATATTTATCGTTTAACGAAATATTCTCAGACTGACAAAACAGCTCTATATTTTTTTTCAGAGATAACACATCGGTCAAATTATCAGTCGCGTTTAGAAAGCTGTTATATTCTTCATACGAAACAGAATTTTTTATAATTTGCACAACTCTTTCCAACTGCGCAGTTACTTTATCAAAATCTAAATTTTTACCGTTCTGAGACAGTCCTAAATAAATGGACAAATTTGGATATTTTGACATATTTATCCGGTTTTTATTTAAATAAGACGACAAATAACTGAAGTACTTATCCTGGCGTATTTCCCCGTTTTCATATTTTGATATTATTTCATTGAATTCTTTATTGTTTGAACTAAGATATTTAGCTTTTAAAAAATCTATTTCTCTGTTAATATTTGACAAGTATTTTAGATTTGTATTTCTGTCATTTAATATATTGACGAGCCTTGCAATGTTCTCTTCGTGCAGTTCTTTATTTTCTATCCCTTTTAAAAATCCTGTTTTGCCGCTTATTACAGAATAATATTCAGCTCCGGTAAGATTTCCGGACTTTAAAAGATTCTCCAGAACTTTATTTCTATAATTTTTATCCAAATTCGAGAAAAAAGACGTATCTATATTCCCGAAACCGCCTTCAACATATATATTTTTAATATTGTTTTGATGTTTATCAAGCTCTTTTATTAAAGAAGCTATATTTTTCTGTACGCCGTAATCACAATGTAAATCCTGTATATTAATAACAACTGTATCGCTGTTTAAATCGTTATAAGAAGTAACCTTGCCGTACTTCTCTGAAATTATGCTTTTATATGATACAAAATATTTATTGCCGTTTGTACCGGTTCCATATTCGGCAACGGCAAATATGTTATTGCTCAGTATAGTAACAGAAAAGCATGCCGCAGTTATTATTGAACACAGTTTACTTAATTGTTTTTTATTAATTTTTAGCAAGGTGATTACCGCCTAATGAAAGATTTTATAAACTGCAGTGTTTTGGCGGAACCGTGTTTGTAAGATTCCGCCAAAACGCATAGAATATTTTATGCCGCAGCCAATATTCCTTTTACTCCGTCAACAGATACAGACAAGCTCTTGTTCAAAGCATTAACATCAAGCAATCTGTCGGTAGATGCAAGAATCGTATCTATATTCTCCAAAGTTTTTGCCGTCTGCGCTTTATCTAACGGTTCGATTATTACGTCAGACTCGTTGAGAGCATTCAATATTCTTGTTATGTCTGATTTTAATGCATCTTTTATCTCCGTTAAAGACAATGTTTTGCTGTGCTCTATATTTCCCAACCTTTCTATTATATCTTTCGCGGATATACCGGAAATCAAGAGCTGAGTAGTCAAATATCTTACATATTTTCTGTCTGATGTATTCATTTCGCCGATATTAATTTCTCTTTCGCTTAACAATTTTGAGAAAACTTCTCTTTCGGCATAAGAACTTATCATACCGCTCAGCAGTTGTCTTACCATTGATACTTTTTCAATTTTTTGTTCATCGGTTAAAGCTTCCCCTGCAAGTATGGAAGATACCGCATTTCTTCCGATATCTGTCAATTGTTGTTTGATTTCACTGTCATAGATTTCTTTTAACTTATCATAAGACAATGATTTATCTCCCAATATCTTTGCATATGAAGAGAACTTAACGTTTGAATTAAACGCATCGTATAACTCAACCGACATTCCTCTGTTATAACTTTGTTTTATTTTATTGCCGTAAATTATCTGTTTTGTTATATCAGAAGATTTTGCTATTGACTTTTCAACCGCAACGGCAATTATGTTCTTGCCCTGCAGGAATCTCTGAGCTATAGCATTGTTCTTAATTGCGTCATCTGAACTGAATTTAGGTATAAATTTACCGTTTTCTATAAGTTCCGTAATTCCCAATTCGTTCATAAATGTCTCAATATTTTTTACATTTCTCATAACTTCCGAAGGCAATGTGTCCAAATTGAGAACAAGTTCATAACCTTTTGCCTTTACAAACTCTACTTCCTTGGATGTAATCTTCTGTCCAAAATCAACGGAAATATTAGGTACTAACGCAAAGTTAAATTCAGGAACCATCTGTTCTATTTGAGATGTAGATCCGTCTGAAATAAACCTTACGCCCGTTAAACCTTTCATCGTATTGATTTTTTCCGCTTCAGCATTAACATCAGTGATATCTTTAAGATTTACTACAATATTTACATCTAAACCGTAGTCTCTTATAACTCTTATTGCAGTTACGGTGTCTGCCTGAGACAATCCTTCAGCATCAAGATTGATTGCGGTTACGCCGGAATTTCTTGAATGTTCAAGGGTCTTCATCAGATTAGACAACTTTGTCATTTTAACATCTACTTCTTTCCTTCCTGCAGGTATTACAGATTGATTAATTTCTGTTTCTATAAATTCCTTAAATAAAGCATCATTAGAATACTTGCCGATATTTTCGATTGATTCTCTGTATGCTTTTTCTATATCTGCTTTAAATTTAGCTATATCGGTAGTATTGAAGAAAGCAAACGTAAATTTGCCGTTCAGAGTATATTTTAAGAATTTCTGTCTTGCAAAACCGTCTGAATTCAATCTGCCGTAATAAGCCGCAGTATACATATCAGTCAATTCCTGAGTAATTTTTTGAATTTCTTCGGCAGATTTTCCTTCCAACATTCTGTCAAACATTTCTTTTGACTTACCGTTAAGGGAGAACAATACCGATATTTCACCGTTTTCAGAAACTGCCATATTTGCATTAACTTTAAGTATCTTGCCTGAAATTCTTATAGGTATAGCAAATAATTTTCTATATCCGTTTAAATTTCCTTCGGAAACAAGCTGCGGAGTAATTTTCAACGTATTAGGCAATGTTTTTGCTCCGAGAGAAACATTTGCTATTTCCTGGGATATGCCTGTAGCCAATGCATAAGGTTTTACTGTTGCCGTTGCCGCGTCTTCGGTAGATTTTTTAGCTGCATTAACCGCCGACGGCTTATCTCCTTCAGGAAGCAGCAGAATATTATATGATGATACTGCTTCTTCATACTGTTTCTGAGCTATCTTATAAAGAGATATTGCGTAAGGATAATTATTTACCTCTTTTTCAGCCAAATCAAACACATAATTTGCTCTGTAAACCAAATCATCGCCTTTTTTATTATTTGAAGATTTAAATATAACCTGCTCTTTCCAAGCTTTTATCTGAGCCTGCTCGGCCAAGAATCTTGCCTGTCTTAATTCACCCATAAGTCTTTCCTGTCCTGATCTTACGGCATCTTCAACAATTTTCTTGGTTTCTTCTTTTATTCTTTCAATTTCTTTCATAAGCCTCTTTTCATATTCCTGAGGAGAAAGAGTTATGTCAAGATTGAAATTTGCCTTTTCAAGAGCCGATAATTTATTCAATGCATCTTGATAAGTTCCGCCGTCGGATACAGAAGAATGCTCTATCTTACTGCCTGATAATTCTTCAACTTTGGCAATCAAAACATTAAGATTGTTGCCTTTTTTCAGATCTATTTCGCCTTTGTTCTCAATTATCATTTCCTGCATGCATTCATTGGCAAGTCTCAATTCTTTGGAAGTTTTGAAAGTCTTATTTATCATTTCGCTGTTGTTTGCTCTTATCTCTATCTGACTGTCCGTGAAAGGGCTTATAAAGATGTAACTGCCTTCAGGATGTTTATCCATTGCAACCAATGCCCAGCCTAAGCCGCCTTCAAGAGCACTTAATTTATCAGTGCCGTAAAGAGCTCCGAGTCCTTTCACTTCTTGTTTGCCGGTCTGAACACCTTTTATTTTGCCTTTTTCATAATCGACATCATATACAGGAACTTCTGCTTTTTCTCCCAAAACCGCACCTTGAACCTGACCATTTACCAAAACTACAATTATGTTCTGGTCTACAGATGCTAATTCTTTTAATACGTCAGCGTCAAAGAAAACATACTTTTCGCCTTGCTTTTCTCCAGGTCTCAAATCTCTTGTATGCAATATTTTCATCTTTGCATTAGGATCAAGAAGTCTGCCGACTACTCCTGTTTCCTTGCCTAATATTCTGCCGGCCAATTCGTCTTTACCTGTTCCAGGAGCTGCAGAGTAAATCAACGCTTTTTTATCAAAGTTTGTAAATATGCCCAAACCTTTTATTCCTATTAATCCGCTGATAAGCTTGCCTATAGTATCAGTTTCTGATACAACATTTTCTCTTGTAACAGTCTTATTTGCGCCTAAATATTGTTTAATCTTATTAACAGCTTTGTTTATATCTTTTATTTCTTTTGCTGTTAATCCTTTTGTATCAACTGTAGCTTTTGTCATTTCCTGGGCCATACCGATAAAATATTGATATGCCATATCGTAAGCTGTAATATTCAGCTCTTTTTCAAAATCTCCCTGATATACCCATTCATTGACTATCACTTTATTATATAAGCTTCTTGTCAATACCTGAACTACGCCTTCTTTAACTCTGTTATACCTTTCTATTCCTTTATCGCCTTCATTAAATTGGAAATATCCGTCTCTGCTTGCCAATCTTCTGTTCACTTCTTTTGCCATAGCTCTTGCCAAAAATTCAGTCTGAGCATTTATAAAACCGGTAACTTTTCCGTTTTTATCAGCTATTAGCCCCATTCTTCTTGCCTTATCAGGATCTACGCTGAACATTTTTGTTAAGACGCTGAATGTATTTATCCACTCAATCATATCCTGGATAAATGCCTGGGATTCTATCTTTGCAATATTCGCATTCTGAGCCTTAATGCTGTTTTGTATTTCTTTTTCATATTGCAGATACAATTCCAACTTTGATTTTTGTTTTTTATCAAAAGCATATTTTTTAGATTTCAATGCATTTTCTATATTTTTCTTCAATATTTTGTACTGTCCTGATTCTTTTAATGCATTGAAAGAATTTAATGCTCTCTCATTCATTCCGTCATTTAACAACTTTTCCGTTTGTTTTATTACTCTTCTTAATTCATCAAATTTTCTTTCAGTTTCAACCGTTACTTTAGCAAGTCTCTTGCCTAATAAGTCTTCAACTTTTGATATCAGTTTGCTCAGGTTACGGTCTTTAGATAAATCGACTTCACCTTTATTTTCAGCTATCATTGCTTGTATACATTCATTAGCAAGTCTTAACTCTTCTCCACCTTTAAAGACTTGTGATATCAATCTCTCATTATTGGCTCTTACAGCTATTTGACCACTTGTAAATGGGCTTATGAAGATGAAACTTCCTTTTGGGTGCAGTCTCATCGCCTCTAATGCCCATCCCAAGCCACCTTCTACCTTGCTAAGTTTCTCTGCACCGTATAATGCTCCAAGTCCTTTGACTTCAATTGTTCCTACTTTTTTATCTTTACTGGCCCTTGCTTTTGGCGTATTGGCTTCATATACATCTACCTCTGCTGCTTCTCCAAGTACCGCTCCCTGAGGCTGACCGTTTACCAAAACTACTAATATTTCTTCACTCTCTAATTTCTTCAAAACTTCAGGGTCATAAAATACATATTTCTTTGCCTGAACTTCTCCATCTCTCAGTTTCCTGCTGTGCAAAATCTTCATATCGGCTTCAGGATCAAGAAGTTTTCCTACTACTCCTATTCCCTCTTTCATTATTCTGCCAGCTAATTCATCTTTACCAGTTCCCGGTGCCGCTGAATATATCAAAGTCTTACTGTCAAACCTGCCAAGAACTTTCATCTTCTTCGGACTTGCGTTAATTAAATTCTTTATCAAAAGACTTATTTCTTCTGTTATTTCTATTATATTGTCTCGCGTTACATCTTTAGGCTGATTATATGCTTTTATCGCACGGAATGCTTTCAATACAGCTTTCTTATTTTCTACGCTAAGTCCAGAAAAATCAAGCGATTTTTCATCAATCGCTTTCATCTCTTTTACCATATTCATGAAGTAGAAATATGCCATCTGATACGCAGTCTTATTAAGCTCAGTTTCGAAATTGCCATCATATACCCATTCGTTTATTAACATCTGCTGATATAGAGAGCTTGTAAGTACCTGTACTACTCCTTCTTTTACCCTGTTATACCTTTCTAAGTTGTCTTCCTTAGACTCATCTGTTTTATCTTTTGAGAATTCATAATAATCATCTCTGCTGGCAAGCCTTCTATTTACTTCCTTGGCCATTGATCTTATTATATTTCCCGTCTTCTCAGGATTGCTGAACCCAATTACTTTTCCAGTGGTTCTGTCTATAACGAACCCCATGTCTTTGCCTATTTTTGGATTCGATTTAAATTTATCGGTTAGAATTTTAAATGTATTTATCCATTCTATTATTTCTCCTATAAATTCAGATGATGCTATAATTTCCATATTAGCATTCTGGGCAGATATGCTGTCTTCTATAATTTCCTTATAATTTCTATATTGTTCAAGCTTCTTTTTCTGCTTTTTATCAAAAGCATATCCTGCTTTCAAAGCAGCATCTACAGCATTCTGCAAGTCAGCATATTTACTACCCATTTTTTCTAATGCTTTAAGAGCATCTGTATTTCTGCCAGAGTTTAAAAGAGTTTCTACTGTCTTTATCTCGGCTCTTAACTCATCAAATTTTGCTTCTGCAGCAATGGCATCTGCTTTTTTCTTAGCTTCGGCCGATATTTTTACTTTTAGTGCTATTTCTTTTCCAAGGAGTTCTTCAACTTTAGTTATAAGTTTGTTGAGATTATCATCTTTGCTTAAATCGACTTCACCTTTGTTTTCTGTTATCATTTCCTGTAAACATTCATTAGCGAGTCTTAACTCCTGCTCTCCCTGGAATGTTTCTGAAATAAACTGATTATTTTTACCTCTTACAAATATCTCTTCATCGGTAAACGGACTTATAAATATAAAGCTTCCCTGAGGATGAGCTTTCTTTGCGACCAATGCCCAGCCGAAACCGCCTTCCAAGGTACTTAATTTATTCGTTCCGTATAATGCGCCTATTCCTTTTACTTCTTGTTTCTTTATTTGGGCATTACCGACTTTACCTTTATCGTTTGTTTCAAATACAGGAACTTCTGCCTTTTCTCCTAATACGGCTCCCTGCAGCTGTCCGTTTACCAATACAGTTATTACATTAGAATCTGCTTTTGACAGATCTGACAACTGTTCAGGTTTATAAAATACATACTTTTCGCCTTGTACTTCGCCAGGTCTTAAATCTCTTGTGTGCAAAATCTTCATTTTTGCAGCAGGATCTACTAACCTTCCTACAATACCTTTTCCTAATATTCTGCCGGCTAATTCATCTTTACCTGTTCCAGGAGCCGCAGAATAAATCAAGGCTTTCTTATCAAATTTACCTAATACTTCCAAACCTTTGCCGCTTGCATTTATCAAACTGGATACTAAATATCCTGTTTCTTCCGCTTCGTTTATTACATTATTTCTTGTGACATTTTTCTCTTCATACGATTTTATTTCTTTTACGGCTTTTTCTACCGCCGTCTTTTCACTTTCAGATAAACCAGACAAATCGAGCTTTTCTGTTGTTTTTACCTGTCTTATTATTCCGGCAAAATAGTCATATGCTATTTCGTAAGCAGTGATATTTAATTCTTTCTCAAAATCACCTTCATATACCCATTCATTGACTACAACTTTATCATATATAGCTCTTGTAATTACCTGAACTACGCCTTCTTTGACTCTGTTGTATCTTTCATACCCTTTTGCATCTGCAGGATCTGTCGAGAATTGTAAATATCCGTCTCTGCTTGCCAATCTTCTGTTTACTTCTTTTGCCATTGACCTTGATATAGCTTCATATTTGGAATCTGTAAATCCTGTTATATCGCCTTTTTTGTTTATCTTTAATCCCATCTCGGAAGCTAATGAAGGCTTAGCCGCCAACATTTCTTTCAATATATCAAACGTATTTATCCACTGTAATATATCCGCTATAAATGCAGGACTTTCTATAACAGATATATTATGTTTCTGGAATTTTATACTGTCTAATATAATTTGTTCATATTTTTTGTATAAATCTAATTTCTTTTTCTGGCTGTCTGAGAATGAATAATCCGCATTATCCAGAGCAAGTCCTATATTTTGCTGCAGTTTTTCATATTCGCCTGCTTTTTTCCAATCATTAAAAGCATTTAATGCTCTTTCATTCATTCCGTCATTCAACAACTTTTCTATTGCTTTTATGCTGCTTCTGATTTCGTTAAATTTAGCATTTGCAGCCGCAGCTTTTTGTTCATCTACATTAATCGCTTGCGATGCCTGAGGAGCAGCAGTTTCTTGAGAGAATGTATCCTCATCTGAAGAGACATCCGCAGGTGTTTCCTCTGTCGTAGGAGTCTTTAATATCTGTGCATTATATTTTTCGTTATATCTTTTTAATTTTGCATTAAATATTAAGGATTTTATCGTCGCATCGGCAGCAACCCATATCTTGCTAAATAAGAAGAATGTTAATTTCAAAATACCGCTTTCTTCATCTATTTTGAATTTATTCATAAATCTCATTTTTTCAGAAGAATACATAATGCCGAAAGAAATTTTTTCTCCTACAAGATTGCCGTCAAAAGAACGTGCCATCATTTTATCGACTTCACTGACAAAGTTCTTTCTCATTTCATTTGTCGTAGGAATATTAAATGATTCGGCATTACCGTACAAATAAGGAGCATAACTGATTATTTGTCCTTTCCATTCATTCCAAGCTTTAGGCAATTGTTTTTGAACAGTGGCTTTTGCTCTTTTCTGCAAATACGGTTCTTGCATAACAAGTAATTTATTCAATGAAGCATCTTTATTATCTTTAAGATACTGTTTCATTAACTCTGTACCTAAAAGCATATTTTCAACAGTAGTAGTAGATTGAGCATCTATTTTTATGTTTGCTTCATCAACACCCATAACAACTAATATTGCATAGTATAAAAATGCTTCAGGCATTAAAACTTTATCTCTGGTAGATTTATCCAATAATTTGCTTACGGCTATTTCTTCTATTGTTATTCTTCCGTCAGCTATAGCCTGCAAATCTTCAGATGTTAATGCGCCGTTTTTGAAATAGAATTGCGTCCAAGTTTTTTCTTCATCGCCATTTTTAACAGTTTCTTCTTCTATGGTTTTAAATATTTCATCAACAGACTTTCCTTCGTTTTGTAATTCAAGTATTCTGCTTGCGACATACTGATCTTTAGCCTGTTTTCTACCTTTAACAATTCCAAATTTATTTTGAAGTTCTTTCCATAAATCAGATTGTGATTTAGAAGCTAAAGTATCAAAGATTTCATCTATTTTAGCCAATGCTTTAGTATAAGCGGTCATGTCTGCTTTTTCTTTCTTTTTATCAATTCTTGTATTTTTTCCGGCTTTCATATCAGCCAAAGTACCAGTTTCTCTTCCTACGCCGGCTAATATAAATATCGGTTTCTTCGCATTCAGCTCTTTCTTTGATTTCTTATATGCTTTTACGGCTTCTTCATCTTTAGGATCAATTCCTTTTGCTTCTAATTCTTCATTTGTAGCCGAGTACAGCAAATTATATGCACCTATTGCAACTTTTGGATATTTTGTTCCCAATAGTAATATTGCATCGGCATTTTCGACTTTTTTCATATCAGAATTTCTTTCACATAACCATTTCAGTCCACCGTCTAATATTGAAGAAATTCTAGGATTTATAACCGACCAGAAAATTGCTTTAACACCGTCTTGGAATGCTCTTACATAAGAACTTCCTCTCGGCGATTTTTTGTGAATTATGCCCAGCGCAATTGCGGCAACCGCTATAGTTGAATATCCTAATATCTGGATTATAGGAGCAACAACAGGCAAAGCCAACAGAACAACAGCCTCTGCGGCAAGAGAGCCTAAAGCTATTTTCAAAACATTCTTTTCGGCTTTCGTATGATCCGCATTAAAAGTGAAAGGACCGAATATAAACACAAATGCCATCATGTAAACAAAGAACTGTCCTATAAAACCGAACGGACTTACAGGTGACAATAATGCTATAACAAGCAATCCTATTCCGAATTTAATGCTTGCCGAATACGAACTGTATAATTCCTTAAATTTCATCTGCGGATATACTATATCTTTGATTCCGCTTGTAAACACGCCGGCTTTTCCTTCAAATGAGCCTAAAACTTTCTCTACATGCAAAGGCAAAAGACTGACAAAAGTTGAAACCAACGCCCACATAATTCCCATATATTCTTTTATGCCTTTTACTTTTCCGAACCTTTCAACGTATAAAGCGACTGTCCCTGAAGATATTGCCTGTGACAGCAGGAACCCTGTCGCCATAAACATTACTCCGAATGCTAAAGGAGCAAAAGGACTGAAGCTCAACAACAGCGATCCTACAAACATCAAAGCGTTAAAGAATATCGCTATAGGTTTATTAAAGTAGAAATTAAAATTATTGAAAAGAGTTAATTTCTGCGTCCAATGAACTTTATCGCTCTTCAACAACTGCTGGAACGGAACAGATCTTGCATAATCTACAACAAGTCCTCCGAATCTTGTTTGGAAAGCAGTTATTGAATCCATCAACATCTCTCTAGGTCTGCCGTTGACTATATACGGAGCATATCCGCCGTGGTAACCGTCTTTTAACGCTTCTCCTGCCGCTCCGGTATCTTCAATATTTGACATATAGTATCCCCATCTTCCAAGAACACTATACCTCATAAAACCAGGACCGTAGAAAGCAAAACTTCCAACTTGTTCATACATAGGCTTTGCTTTATAAGCCTCTGCATTTTTCAAATATTCCGCTGCCAATTCTTCAGCAGTCCATTTGCTTCTGTCTGACAAGCTGTAATTGCCGTCAGATGTTTTTTGCATATTGAAAATAATACTTTCTATATCAATTTTTGATATATCAATTCCCTGTTTTGAAAGTTTTGCAGCTAATTCGCTTCTCAACGTTTCAAGTTTACTTACAGTTTCTGATGTTTCATTAACATATCTTGCCGCCAGTTCCGAAGCCGGCCAGTCCAATCTGTTTGCCAAACGTATATTACCGTTTGAATCGACAAATTTAGGGAATATTAAAGCCATATAGTTAATATCATCTAATTTTTTAACGCCTTTCTTTGCAAGCTCAGCTTTTAAATTTCTTATCAATATATTAGTCGCCGATTCCTGCTGTGCAGACAATGTCAAATTATTCCATACATCTTCGGCAGCAGCATGTGATGCTGCAACAGGAGAAACTCCAGCAGTTTTCATATCCAGCTGAGCTAAAGCCCAGCCCATATTAGGATCGTCGGCAAACTGGCTTGACAATATAGGCAGGAAGAAGAAATGTGACGGGAAGAAGAAATGATCTCTGTCAAGGTTAACTATCATCGCATCGTCTTTACCGTTTTCAGATAAGAATTTTGACATATTTTCATAAGTAATAGACCATTTGTCCGTCTTTACAGTCCACTTTGAAGCGGCATCTTTTGCATATTCATCATTCTTATTTCCTTTTGTTGACATAAGAATTCTGATAACTCCGTCATCAGCGCCTGCTCCGTATTTATTTAGCAAATATCCTCTCTTACCTAATTCTTCGACAATCGTCTGTGCTTCACCGCTGCCGTAATTGCTGCTTGCCTTATCAGGGTCTATATCTTCATGTACGTGAACAAACATTAACAAAGATTTTAATTCCTCGGCAACTTTCTTATCCAATTCTTCACCTGAATATTTAGAGCTCAATTTATATTTTAAGAAACTTCTCAATGCGACTTCGGCAGATTTCTCAGCGTAAAGAAGAGTCTTTAAATATCCGTCACTTCTGTATATTACCCAGTTATAAAGGACATCATGTTCAACAGATTTAACGTCTCTTCCTGTTTTTTCGGCGATTGTATTGATAGTATTTTTCAGTGTTGTATCTAATTCATTTAAATTATTTTCTTTAATAAAAGAATCAACGTCAACTACATTGTATTCTTTCAATAATTTATGCATGAAGATAGACCAACTGTCAGGATAAGTTTCTTTCATTGTTCTGAAACCTGATTTAATAATAGCTTTAACAGTTTCTTCTTTCGCGGTAGCTTCTCCGTCCAAGAAAGCGACATCAGGAATAATTCTCTTTTTACCTGTTCCTTTTACTATCACAGGGAGCAATTGGTCAACCATCAAAGAATCAACTTTATACTGGAAGCCTTTTTCCCCGCCGTACTGTTGTAATAAAGATTCTATAAGATTAAAGAATCTTATTATTTCTTCCTGAGCCTGACTGTTCAAACCTTCAGGCATTTTGTTAATAGTTTTATCATCTATAAGCTTATTCAATTCTTTTGCCTGCTCATCGGTAATCAAATCAAAGTCAAGCAAGGTATTTTTTACCAACGCATCTTTAAAGCCTGCAAGCAGGTATCCGTTATTTCTTACAACATTTAATTTCTTAGCATCTATCTGCTTCATTGATGTGATAGTCGATACTTTGCCTTCCTGATGATACGCAGTGCCTTTTGCAGCCATCATAAAATTCCATACAGTATTCCATAACATTAAAACGGTAAGGAATAAAATAGGACCTGCAACCAACCAAGCTATTGCCGGAAGCACAGGTATTGCAAAAAATAATGTAGGAACAACTATTAATACGCTCAGAGTACCGTATACTGCAAAGAACTTTTTATACATTGATATATTTTCTTTCAATATAGGGTCTTTAACATCCCCTTTATATTCTTTTGCAGATTTTATTATATCGGCAAACATTTTAGGTATTTCAATAAATCTGAACTTTAAGAAAGGAGCAAGCCTTAGCAGCCAATGTCCTATCATATACCATCCGCTGGCCAACACAACAGGAGCAAAGAAACTGCTCAAAATAACTCCTACAGTCAACGTCCCTGACGCTGTAATAACTCCCAATGCCCCGAAAGCAACAGCAGCAACAAAAGTAACAACCATCGTTATTTTATTTACAATATCGGCCAAACGTTTTATATTTTCATCTTTCTTTATTTGTGCGTCATCTTTTTTCTTTGAAGTTTCTTTCTGCGCAATTTTAGCCTGGGCAGATATCCAATGATTAAATACAAAAAGAGAACTCAACAAAGCTCCTATCCCGAATGAAGCCAAGAAAGGCAAAGCAGGCAATGATACTGCCAATATTCCTGCAAAAATAAAGGCTCCTGAAATTACCCATACGCCTCTTATAACCTTATCTAAAACAGGAGTTACAACCGGATATCTTGGCTGATCTATTCCTCTTCTTTCATACTCTTCTGCAAGCCATTTCCTCATAGGAGTAAGAATTTCCTCGGCTTTTTTCATTATAGCCTGAGATTTTTTTAATTTTTCGTCTGCACTATTTTCTGATATGATTTTTGATACTTCATTAAAATATTTAGTCAAATTATTTTCAACCATAGGATCATGAGCATTCTTATACGCAAGCATCTCTTGAGCTCTTTCTTCCTGTGTGAGAGAAGTATTTTTATTCAATTCTTCTTTTTTATTTGCTACGCCTTCCAAATAATATTTAAAGACAGTTTTGAGGTCTATATCCGACATCGTATAATCTGCTTTATCTTTTATATCTCTCAAAACACCTTTGCCTTGCATATCGTCACCCCATTTAGTCTGCTGGTCGGTTATACAAAGATGTAAAAGATATACAATATTCTTTAAAATATAATTTTCAATAAAATCAAACTTTACATCAAGATTATTTGAAGACGATGCCTGCAAAGCTTTTTCTCTTATTTCTTTATAGTTATCGAGATCTTTCAAATATCTGTCTGCGAGAACCGTAGGATCTTCATAAAAAAGAGAAGTCAGATAATCATTATAATCTCCAAGCAACCTCATATGTTTATTGATTCTTGAGATTCTAAGATTTATATTATCTTTTTTGCTGTTTATTAAAGATTCTTCTTTTGTTACTTCTTCGGTTTTCTCCTCTTGTACAATAGGTTCTTGAGGAGGAACTCCTTCTTTTTCTGCTATTTTTACCTTTGCCTGTTTTCTGAATTTTCTAGGTTTAAATACAGTGCTTGCCAAGCCTTTTGCGGTTAAATATAAAGCTATCGGCAAAACAACCGTAAAGACAAGAAGGAATCCTGATACCGTACCCAAAAACGGAACTAAATTCTGTCTCTTTTGCGTATCAAATATATTCGCAAGTAAAGTGTTGCCTGAATGATATTTCAACAAAACTTTAACATATTCTACGACAGACGTTGAAAATGAAGAGAAGTTATAATCGATATATACTATAGGAGCAAATTTGCTTTCAACATTATACTTATGAACTCCGTTTTCAAAATACATGCCAGATCTTTCCGCTAAACCTGCCGCTTCATCCATTGTATCGACAACAATTATCCCGTCGCCGTCTTCATCCAACGAAGCATCTATCTGTTTGCCGTAAATCATATTATCTACTGCTTCGGTTACCGTGTTATCCTGATCTACTGAATAAATGAAATAACATCCAGGATGATCATTTATTAAAACGGTATAATGTTTCTGATACAAAACTTCAGTTCCGTCATCTTTAATTAAATATGTTTCTGATGGGAAGCCTTTTGAATCATAGTATAATTTTGTAGCATTTTCCCAAAGCTGTCCTTTCAAAATTTTACCTTTAAACGGAAGTCCTTTAAAAATCTGGTAATTATACGTTCCGTTGTAATTATATCCGCTTTCTGCTACGGATCTTGTATTCCATTTTTCGCTGTTTACGTTATAAACCAATATATTCTTTCCATTGGAAGTCGAAGTAAAATTACTGCTCATAACTGATTCTTCAAGTTTAGAAACTCCGCTTTTTACAGTAATGCTTCCGTCACTGTTTAATCCCAAATATTTAGTAACGTCATATCCGAATTTTTCATTATATACACATGTTACCGTATTTGTGGCATAACCCAATAATTCGCTAACATTCAAGAAGCTTACAGATGTATCTGAGTTATAAAAACTGAAAGTCACATACCTAGGCTCTCCTGACAAGTTTCCTTTCTGATCCAAAGAATATCCGTCAAAAGAAAGAACTCTTCTTCCGTATCCGTCCGTAGCTGTTACGCTAACCTGTTTTATATTTCTGCCTGTTAAATCCAATTTTTCTATTGAAGAAATATTCTCGGATAAATTTGTAGTATTCAAATCAATCTTAACCGTATCAGCCAATTCTATAGTTTTAAATCTGAATACTGCAGATTCGGTTATGTTTTTATCGTTGTAAGTAGGAACAACAGCTCTGTCAATATAATCAGATTCTCTTAGAACGACCCAACTGTCGCCGTCTTTAACCAACGATATGGAACGTTTAGCAATACCGAATTCATTGTAATCAAAGTAGAAATCCGCAGTGATAGGCTTTCCGTCTTTATCCAACTCATAAGATGCCATTGTCTGTCCCTGCAAGTTTCTGTAAATTTTAACATTCTTTTCAAAATTTATATCTTTGTCATATACTTTTACCGTATATTCAACTATTTGTTTTTCTAAGCTTAAAGAATCTAATTTACTTTCGCTGACTACTTTTGAAGTACCGTCAACAGAATACGCCGTAGTTAAAGTATAGCTCGGTATTTCCAAAAATTTATGCAATGTATCAGTATAAGTAAACTCCTCAGTTCTTGTTAATCTGTACAAACTGCTGCCGTTTACTTTAAGATTCAATAATTCTTCAACAGTCGTAGGTTTTTGTTCCTTAATAACTTTAAGCAGAGCTTCCTGAGAAAAAACTTCCGTACCGTTAGGAGAAAGATAATATCTCTTCAACAATGCATTTTCATCATTAGGATCTCTCTCTTCAATAAATGCAGAACGTTCATAGTAATCAACAACCAAAGTCTTGTTGTCTGATATTGCAACCAAGCTGACAGGGTCTTCATTTATATCCGACATTGTGTATCTTATACCTGTTTTAATGCCGTCTGTTTCCAGAGAAAAATCGACAAATCCGTCAGGCGTTATTTTAATTACAGGCTGTTCTATGCCTTTGTAATAAATACTCCAGCCTGTCAAAATGACATTACCGTTTTCATCAACAGTCTGTTCTTTCGCATATGTTAAATTTTCAAGAAGCGTTTGTATTTTATCGGTTCTTATTTTTCCGTCAGCATCTAAAATAGATTCCCCGTTTTCATCAACCACTTGGCCTGCGAAGTTGGAAGCAAATGAATATTCTGAAATAGCTTTCTTTACCAACTCAGTAAGCACGGATGATTGTAAATCAGTATCCTGTACAGCTTGGGCGTAACTCATACCGTCAAATGTTTTTATAACTTCACTGCTGGTTTCGTAATAGAAGCTGTCTGTTGCTTTATTATAAACTGCTTTTCCGGTAAAGACAGAACCGTTTGTGTATGTTATTCCGTTGTCTTTATTTTTATATGAATATGTAGCCGTTATCATTCCTTCATTATTAACTTCAGAAGTAATTCTGACATTTCTGGAATACCATTTATTTCCTTCCTTTATTATTTCGGTATCTTTAAAAGTTGAAACAACAGAATCCGATTCTTCGCTTGTTAATGATGTACTCGTTTGACTTATAATTTTGCCATCGGCATCATAAGTATAAATCACTCCGTTCAATGCAGTCTTTTGACCTTTTGAATAAGCATATAAATCTTCCGTAGCTATTCTTACTTCTATTTCCTGTCCGTTTCTAATTATATGGCAAACAGTATTTTTTGGAATAAACAATCTTGAAGGAGCTATTATTCCTCCCTTGTCCAAAGAAAAAGCCTCGGCTTCAGCATCTTTCATATTATAATAATCGCCGTAAATTATTTCCGTCTTTTTGCCGTCATAAGTGTAATAAACCGATCCGTCTGAAGCAATATGCATTTCAAACTTAGCGTCTTTTTCTATAGCTTCGTCATATTTTATTTCAAAGCTCTTATAATATTCATTATCCGATTTTGTTTCTGCGTTTGAGAAAATGCTTTCATAATCAGTAGTAGATATTGTTCCGTATACATTTGATATTCTTATCGACTTCATTTCTCCGATTTTTTCGCCTTCGTTTGTTATAATATCGCCTGAATAAGTGCCGTCTGAATTCATAGAAACATTATTCATATAGGCTTTTGTATCTATACCGTTAAATTTGATATTTGTTATAAATATCATATCCGCATCTTTGCCGTTTGTGCCTGCATGGAGTATACGTCCGCTTGCCTCAAAATCATTTTCTCTCAAAGATTTCTCGGCTAATTCCGAGCAAAGGCTGTCTGTTAAAGCCTGAGAATTACCGTCAGAATCAACTGATAAAATTCCATCAACGGTAACATCAGCTACAGTATCAACAGAATCTTCACCCTGTGTTGCAGTCTTTGTATAGAATTCATCTTTATAACTTACAAATTCTTCTACTCCCAAATAATTACCGTCTTTATCATAAAATACTTTCACATAAACTTCGGCTTGTTCTCCGTTGATATCGAAAGTATCTTTCAATTTGACTTCTACTTTAGCGCCATTTTCCTGATATGTGTAAACGCTGTTAGGAATTGCATCTTCTTTTTCTGTTGTCGTAGTCTTGGTTGTTGAAGGAGTAGTCGTCGTAACTGTAGCAGGCTCTTTCAATTTCAGAGGTTTTAATCCGAACAAAGAGCGCACCCAGTTCCAAATGCTTACAAAGAAATTCGAAACCTTATCCCAAAACGTCAGTTCCGTAGTCGTAGTTGTAGTAGTTCCATCTTCCGTCTGAACGGTTGTTTCAGTACCGGAAGTTTGTTCCCTTAACTGATCAAAATATGCCTTAGCTTCTTTTAATCTGACATCCAGTCTCTTCTGCATAAATCCGCTGTTGTCAGAAACAAAGTTATCTTCTCCGATTTTATTATACATATACACATCAACTATATCTTGTACGGAATAATTATCAAATATTTCAAGGAGATTCCCGTTTGAATCAAAAGGATAAATTTGCACCTCAACGCCGTTTTTAACAACCTTTATGTAAAGATATCCGTTTGCGTCTGTTTCTATTGAAACATTGTAAACAGAACTTAACTGATTGAATTTATTATAAATTTCGACTATTTTCTTCGTCTTTTCAATATCAAAATTAAATTTACCGGATTTATCAAAAGGATAAACCTTCATAGTTCCGACTGAGAGTTTAACTTCGAAATACCAGTATCCGTTTGCATCTGCCTTGTATGTTACTTTATCTGATATTGTTTTTAACTTTTCATAAGTATCAAATATTTGGTTTATAGACTCTACGCTTGTAAAATCTTCCAAATATACTTTTAGAACAAGATCGCTTCCTTTCTTTGAAACAGTAAAATATATATTGTCTGTTCCTGACCTCTTTACAGTATATCCTGCATCTTTTAATTTCTGTTCTAATTCATTCAACTTATTATTATAAGGAGCATTATATGCATTAACCATTGCTTCCGCTTTAGCTATCAAGGCTTTATCTGAATCACTTAATAATGATTGATACTTTTTAGCTTCAGCTATCCAATAAGACATATGTGCATAATCTTTAGACGTCTTATTAGTTTTATTAACGAAATATTGCAGTGAACCGATTGCTTCTATTTTCTTTGCTTCGTCAGAGTTTTTATAAGTATTAACCATTGCTTCCGCTTTAGCTATCAAAGCTTTATCGGTTGAAGTCAACAATGAACCGTATGTTTTCAACTGAGATATCCAATAAGCTATATGACCGTAATCTTCAGCTGTCTTATTTGTTTTGTTAACAAAATATTCAAGCGACGCTGCCACATCTATTTTTTTAGCTTCATCCGAATTTTTGTAAGTATTAACCATTGCTTCTGCTCTGGCAATCAAAGCTTTATCGGATGATGTTAATAATGAATCGTATTTCTTCAATTCAGATATCCAATAGGATATATGACCGTAATCGTCGGATGTCTTATTCGTTTTGTTAACAAAAAACGCTAATGAACCCGCAGCTTCATTCTTTTTAGCTTCGTCAGAGTTTTTATAAGTATTAACCATTGCCTGTGCTTTAGCTATCAAAGCTTTATCGGATGATGTCAATAATGAACTGTATTTGTTCAGTTCATTTATCCAATAAGCTATGTTCCCGTAATCTTCGGCTGTCTTATTCGTTTTATTAACAAAATATTCAAGCGAT
>JAHDQW010000013.1 GCA_018433585.1 Candidatus Praeruminimicrobium purgamenti | reverse complement strand
AGGGCAGGTATATATATTGAAGAAAGAAGAAGGCGGAAGACATACGCCGTTCTTTAACGGATACAGACCACAGTTCTATTTTAGAACGACCGATGTAACCGGAGTAGCGCATTTGCCGGCAGGAACAGAAATGGTAATGCCAGGCGATAACGTAACGATGGACATAGAATTAATAATGCCGGTAGCAATGGAACCGCAGTTAAGATTCGCAATCAGAGAAGGCGGAAGAACGGTTGGTTCAGGCGTTGTTACTGAAATTGTTGAATAATATAAATAACAGGGAATGAATATGTCAAATGAAAAAGTAGCAGTTACACAGACTCAAAGATTAAGAATAAAGCTTCGTTCTTATGATTGCAAAATGTTGGATGATTCTCTTAAGAAAATAGTGGAAACGGCAAGAAGAACCGGCGCAACAATAACCGGTCCGATGCTTCTCCCTACAAATGTCAAGAAATATACAGTCAACAGATCTGTTCATTCTGACAAGAAATCAAGAGAGCAGTTCGAAATGAGAATTCATAAGAGATTGCTTGATATCGGCGAACCTTCAAACACGACGGTGGAAGAACTTATGAAGTTGGATCTTCCTGCCGGAGTTGATATTGAAATAAAGATGTAAAAAAAATTGTAATTAGAGAGAAATTATGTTAAAATCTATAATTGGTGAAAAAATAGGCATGACACAGGTTTTTGATGAAAAAGGCAAACTTGTGCCGGTAACAGTAGTCGAAGCAGGACCATGTGTGGTTACTGCCATTAAAACTGTTGAAAATGACGGATACAACGCTGTTCAGTTAGGTTTCTGCGACGTAGAAGAAAAGAAACTTAACAAATCGCAGGTCGGTCATTTGAAAAAAAATAATATAGCTCCTAAAAAAGTTTTAAGAGAATTCAGAGTTTCTGATGTTTCAGGTTTAACGCTTGGACAGGAAATAAAAGCTGATATTTTTAAAGCAGGAGACTACGTAGACGTAGGCGGTATTTCCAAAGGTAAAGGATACGCCGGCGTTATAAAGAGACACAACTTTGGACAGCAGCCTGTCACAAGAGGACAGTCTGACAGAACAAGAGCAAGAGGATCATCGGGTTCCCAGGGACCTCAGAGAGTTCTCAGAGGCTTGAGAATGTCTGGACATTTAGGGCAAGAATATGTTACAATACAAAAATTGCTTGTTGTCAATGTTGACGTGGAAAAAAATGTAATTCTTATAAAAGGGTCTGTGCCTGCTGCAAAGAAGGCTACTCTCGATATAAACAATACAGTTAAAAGAATTCCTGTTGTTCAGGCAGAAAAAAAAGTAGCTAAGAAAAAATAAAATTTGTATATAGGACAAGACGATAATGGATACAATAGTTTATACCGTTGAAGGTAAAGAAAAAGGCAGATACGAACTTCCAGTATTTTTTAATACTGAAGTGTCAGAATCGCTTCTTCATGAGATAACAACCGGATATCTTGCTAACTTAAGATCCGGCACGCATGCGACAAAAACAAGAGGCGAAGTTTCTTTTTCAGGCGCAAAGCCTTGGAAACAGAAAGGAACCGGTAACGCAAGAGCAGGACAGAAAAATTCACCGCTTTGGAGAAAAGGCGGTATTATATTTGGTCCTCAGCCGAGAGATTATTATCAGAAAATGTCAAAACAGAAAAGAAGACTTGCTTTGAGCATGGCTCTTTCAGCTTTGGCTCAGGATAATAATTTGGTCTTAGTCGATTTGATTAATATTGAACAGGCAAAGACAAAAAATGTTGCAGCTTTCTTGAAAAACCTTAAGGTTGACGGACAGAAAGTTATAATAGCTCTTGCAAAGAAAAACGATGTTGTAAAAGTTGCGGCAAAAAATATTCCGAACGTAGTCGTAGAATACATCGGAAATTTAAATGCTTATCAAGTTATGTGGGCAAACAAAATTGTTACAACACCTGAAGCAATTGACAGCATAAAAGAAAAACAGTTAGCATAGTTTAAAGAGAGATAAATAAATGGATATCAGAAACGTTATAAAAAAACCGCTCATAACTGAAAAATCTTCAATTATGAAAGAAAAAGAAAATAAATATACGTTTGTTGTTGATAAAGATGCAAACAAATATCAAATTAAACAAGCCGTAGAAAATTTATTCAACGTAAAAGTAAAAAGTGTTCACACAGCAATTTTTGCCGGCAAAGCAAAAAGAATGGGTGCTCATGAAGGTTATAAAAGTGACTGGAAGAAAGCTATTGTTAAGCTTCAAGAAGGTCAAGAAATTTCAGTGGTCGACGAAGCTTAAGGCTTAGAAAGAAGTAAAATATGGGCAGTCTCTTAAATTGAGAGAGTTTTTTTAAAAACTTTTCCGCCCGATAATAGGAAGATTCAGTATGCCGATTAAAACATTCAAACCTTACACTCCTGTAAGAAGATTTATCACTATGGAGGATTTTTCAGAAATAACCACAAATAAACCTGAAAAATCGTTGATAGTTCCAGCAAAAAAAACCGGCGGTAGAAATAATACCGGTCAGGTTATGGTACGTTTCAGAGGCGGAGAACACAAAAGATTTTACAGATTAATTGATTTTAAAAGAAATAAAATCAATGTCGCCGCAAAAGTTATTTCCATCGAATATGATCCAAACAGATCAAGCAGAATTGCTTTGTTGGAATATGAAGACGGAGAAAAAAGATACATAATACAGCCTAAGGGCTTAAAAGTCGGAGATACCGTAATGTCCGGTCCGGATGCCGAGATAAAAGAAGGTAACGCTCTCCCTCTTTCAAGTATGCCTGTAGGTACTTTTATACATAATTTAGAATTAGTTCCCGGTAAAGGGGCACAGCTTGTGAGATCAGCCGGATCTTCTGCGCAGTTACTCGCAAAGGAAGACGAGTATGCTCACGTAAGAATGCCTTCCGGAGAAATCAGACTGGTTCTAGTTAGGTGTTATGCAACAGTGGGACAAGTTGGAAATATTGAACATGAAAACATTTCAATAGGTTCAGCTGGAAGAAATCGCCACTTCGGTAAGAAACCTCATGTGCGTGGTACGGCCATGAACGCTACAGACCATCCTCACGGAGGCGGTAGAGGCAAGTCAAAAGGTAACAACCAGCCTCGTAGCCCATGGAATCAGCCGGCAAAGGGTTTCAAAACAAGACCAAAGAAAGTTTGGGATTGGATGATAGTAAGTCATAGAAATAAAGCTAAGGGTAAATAATTCTAGCGCGAATGCAGTTGGAGGAAATTAATGAGTAGGTCAATTAAAAAAGGACCTTATGTTGATGACAAGCTTTTGAAAAAAATGCAAAAGCTCAACGAATCGGGTGAAAAGAAAATAATAAAGACTTGGGCAAGATCGTCGGTTATTACACCTGATTTTGTTGGACACACGTTGGCTATACATAATGGTAAAAAGTTTCTTCCGATATTTATATCGGAACAGATGGTTGGACATAAGCTTGGAGAATTCGCCCCTACCAGAGTTTTTAAAGGTCACGGCGGATTGACAAAACAAGAGACATCGTTAACTTAAAAAAAAGCAAAGGACAAAAAAGATGGAAGCAAGAGCAATAGCAAAATTCGTAAGGTATGCTCCTAGAAAAGTTAATCAAGTTTTGACTGTTATAAGAAATAAAAGAGTTGAAAAAGCGTTTGAAATTCTTTCTTTCTTACCTAAAAATGCGACAACGCTTGTAGAAAAAGTTTTGAAAAGCGCAGTTGCAAATTCAGGCAAAATAAAAGATTATTCAGGACTTAAAGTAAAAGAATGTTGGGTAGGCCAGGGTCCTACTTTGAAAAGAATGAGACCGGGACCTATGGGCAGAGGATTGCCATATAAAAGGAAAACTTCCCATTTGACGATAATTGTTACAGATGAAGGCGTTTTACCTGAAAAAAGAAAGAAAAAAGCTGTTAAGCAGACCGCAGCGGCTCCTGTAGCTGCAGGCGAACCTGTAGCAGTTGAAAAGAAAAAAAGAGTTGTTAAAAAAACAACAAAAAAAGAAGATAAAATTTAGTAAAAGGTAAGGTAGTCATGGGTCATAAAATTCATCCTAAAAGCGTTCGTATAGGTTACATTAAGGATTGGGATTCTAAATGGTTTAATCTAAAGGAAATGCCTGACTTTATAGAAGAAGATTTCAGAATCAGAGTTTATTTGAAAAATAAATTGAAAATGGCTTCTGTTTCAAGAATCGGTATAGAAAGAGCGGGAAAATATATTAGAGTAAATATCTATACATCAAGACCTGGTATCGTTATCGGTAAAGGCGGTCAGGGTATAGAAAACATTAGAATGGAAGTTGAGCAGATGACGTCAAGAAAGGCTTTTGTAAACGTTATGGAAATCAAAAGACCTGAAGCAGACGCTCAGCTTGCCGCCGACAATATTGCATATCAGATTGAAAAACAGGTTGCTTTCAGAAGAGCAATGAAAAAAGTCATGGAAAAAGCAATGTTGGCAGGAGCTCAAGGTATAAAAGTTATGTGTGCAGGAAGACTCGGAGGAGCAGAAATTGCAAGAACCGAGTGGTTGAAAGAGGGAAGAATTCCTCTTCAGACATTCAGAGCGGAAATTGATTACGGTTTTACCGAAGCTAACACTACAATGGGAAAAATCGGAATAAAAGTCTGGATATTCAAGAAAGAACATTTCCAGAAAACCGCAAAAGAACTTCTTGAAGAAGCTAAGCTCGTTGAAAATGTAGAAAATGTAGAAGCAGCATCTGCTGCCGAAGAAAGCAAATAAAGTTATTTATTAAGTAAGGAAGGACACTCATATGTTGATGCCAAAGAGAGTAAAATATAGAAAGACTCACAGAGGAAGAATGAAGGGTTATGCTAAGGGCGGAACGGCTTTGGCATTCGGTACTTTCGGACTTCAGGCTCTTGAGCCTATTTGGTTAAACAGTAACCAGATAGAAGCAGCTCGTATAGCTTTGACAAAGTTTACTAAAAAAGGCGGTAAAATCTGGATAAGAGTATTTCCGGACAAGCCTGTTACCAAGAAACCAGCAGAAACCAGAATGGGTAAAGGTAAAGGCGATCCGCAGTTTTGGGTAGCTGTAGTAAAGCCGGGCAGAGTTATGTTTGAAATGGAAGGTATTCCGGAAGTTGAAGCAAAAAAAGCATTAAAACTTGCTTCCGACAAATTGCCTATACATTGTAAAATTTTAGTAAGACAAGAAATATAATAACGGAAAATAACGATGAAACAGAAAAATTGGCAGGAAATAACAAGTATGTCTGCTGTAGAATTAAATGCAAAGCTTTCTGAATTGGAAGAAAAATATTTCAGATTGAAATTCAGAAATTCTACCGCACCATTGAAGAATCCTCTTGAAATCAGAGAGATCAGAAAGACGATAGCAAGAATAAAGACGCTTCTTGCGCAACAGAAAAAAGGGAAATAATCCCAGATATAGGAAGGAAAAATGCTTGAACGCGGAAAAAGAAAAATAATGAAAGGAATAGTGGTCAGCGACAAAGCTCAGAAGACGAGAATAGTTGCTGTCGAAAGAACAATAAAGCACCCGGTATATGGCAGAATTATTTGTGTCAAATCAAAATTCTCAGTTCACGATGAGAAGAATGAATCTAAAATGGGTGATTTGGTATCTATAATGGAAGCAAGACCTTTATCTAAGACGAAAAGATGGGTTTTGACTGAAATTGTAAACAAAGCATAATTTGAGGAATAAGAAATGATACAGGAAAGAACAATTTTAAATGTAGCAGACAACTCAGGAGCTAAGAAAGTCCGTTGTTTCAGAGTTTTAAAAGGTGTAAAGAGAAGATATGCGGGTCTTGGCGATGTTATAATAGCTTCTGTCCAAGATGCTATACCTCATGCAGCGATTAAAAAAGGCGATGTTGTCAGAGTGGTTATCGTAAGAACTGCGAAAGAATACCGCAGAGAAGACGGCACATATATCAGATTTGATGACAATGCCGCAGTGATTATTAACGAAGAAGGGGAACCGAAAGGAACTCGTATTTTCGGTCCTATTGCCAGAGAATTAAGAGAAGCTAATTATCTAAAAATAATCTCTTTAGCACCGGAAGTTATATAGTAATATATTTAACAGGATACAAATATGCTTAATATTAAGAAGAAAGACAAAGTAGTCGTTTTAGCAGGAAAAGACAAAGGTAAAGAAGGCGAAGTTTTGAAATTGTTGTCTGAAGAAAACAGAGTTATCGTCGCTAAGATTAATTTTGTTAAAAGACATACAAAGCCTACCCAGAGAGATCCGGGAGGAATCAAAGAAAAAGAATCGCCTATTTCAATTTCGAACGTTATGTTGGTATGTCCGAAATGCAACAAGCCGACAAGGCCTAAGTTTGATAAACTTTCAGACGGTAAAAAAGTCAGAATATGCAGAAACTGCGGAGAAATAATAGTTTAGTATAAGGGAAGACAAATATGAATCAAGTTCCTAGATTAAAAGAATTTTATGTAAAGAACGTAATTCCAGCATTGGAAAAAGAGTTTGGTTTTAAAAATGCTAACGAAGTTCCGAAGCTTACAAAAATCGTTGTAAACATCGGTCTTTCTGAAGCGAAAGAAAACGTAAAAGTTGTAGAAACAGCCACTGCCGAGCTTGCGGCGATTACAGGTCAGAAGCCTTTGGTCTGCAGAGCAAAACAGTCAGTTTCAAACTTTAAGATAAGAGAAGGAATGCCTATAGGGATTAAGGTAACTCTCAGAGGAAACATCATGTATGAATTCTTCGACAGACTTATCAACGTCGCTATGCCTAGAATCAGAGATTTCAGAGGAATAGAACCTAACAAATTCGACGGCAGAGGCAATTTCAATCTCGGACTTACAGAACAGTATATTTTCCCTGAAATAAACGTTGAAAAATCTGATAAAGCCAGAGGGATGAATATAACAATAGTTACGACGGCAAAAAAAGACGAGCATGCAAGAAAATTGTTGGATTTTCTCGGAATGCCTTTTAAGAAAAGAGATAATAAATAAAATAAAAAGTAGAGGTTTTTTTTATGGCAACACTATCAGCTGAAGCAAAAATGCGCAAACCTCAAAAGTTTGCAACTAGGTACAGGAACAGATGTCGCCTGTGTGGAAGACCTAGAGGCTACTACAGAGATTTCGGATTGTGCAGAATATGCTTCCGTAAACTTGCACATAACGGTGAAATACCGGGTGTATCAAAGTCAAGTTGGTAAAAAACAGTAAAACAAAATTAAAAGAGGTTTGGGTAATGATTACAGATCCTATATCAGACATGTTTGTTAGAATTCGTAATGCGAATGCGAAACTGCATGAAAAAGTTGATATTCCTTCTTCAAAAGTAAAGACGGAAATAGCAAGAGTTTTGAAAGAAGAAGGCTATATCGCAAATTATAAGCACATTGAAGATCAGAAGCAGGGCGTTTTGAGAGTTTATTTGAAGTATGATTTAAATGGGAAAGCCGTTATTCAGGACATAAAAAGAGTCTCAAAGCCAAGCTTGAGAATTTACAAAGGTCATGAAGATCTGCCTAAGGTTCTCGGAAGTTTCGGTACTTCAATAATTTCTACATCGAAAGGAATAATGGCAGGCAAAAAGGCAAAAGAAGCAAAAATAGGCGGAGAAATAATAGGATACGTTTGGTAAAATATATTTAATTGAGGTTTTGAAATGAGTCGCTTAGGAAAAAAACCAATAACAATACCTGAAAAAATTAAAGCAGAATTTAAGAATGGTATTTTAGAAATTTCCGGAACAACCGGAAAACTTTCTCAGAACATACATGAGAAAATTGACATTAAGATCGACGGGAAAGCAATTCTTGTCGAAATGAAAGAAGAAACAAGAGAAGCAAACATGCTGCAGGGTCTTACAAGAGGCCTTATCTGCAACATGATTGAAGGTATAACGACAGGTTATAAAAAAGAACTTGAACTTAACGGTTTGGGTTTTAAAGCGGTTGCCGAAGGTAAAAAGATTACGTTTACAGTCGGATATTCGCATACCGTAACGAAAGAAGTTCCTGAGGGAGTTAAAGTCGTTTTGGGAATGACTGCCGATAAGATTCCTACACTTTCAGTTTCCGGCATCGACAAACAGGCGGTAGGTTCTTTTGCGGCTGAAGTAAGAGCGATAAAGCCTCCGGAACCATATAAAGGTTTTGGTATAAGATATGCCGGTGAAAAGATAATAAGAAAAGCCGGTAAAGCAGCAGCCGGTTCTAAGAAATAGAATTTATTTTAGAGGATAGAGTAATGAAAGGTGCAAAAATAAGGTCAGATTTTCGTAAGAAAAGAGTAAGGAGCAAAGTTTCCGGTACGACAGAAAGACCAAGATTGAACGTCAAATGCGGACAGAAACATATTTATGCTCAAGTTATCGACGATACAAAAGGTTTTACTTTGGCGGCGGCATCAACTTTATCACCTGAGCTCAAAGGCAAATTAAAAACGACTGATACGATCGAAGCGGCTAAAGCAGTCGGAAAATTGATTGCCCAGAAAGCTCTTGAAAAGAGCGTAAAGTCTGTTGTTTTCGACAGAGCCGGAAAAGCTTTTGTAGGTAAAGTTAAAGCGCTTGCTGACGAAGCAAGAGCAGGCGGATTGGATTTCTAAATCGAACTGCGAAAAGCAGTTTTCATATTGTTGTTGTAAGTAACAGGGGGATAAGTTGGCTGACAATAAATTTAATAAAAATGAAAATGAAACAGGTTTAATAGAAACCGTGGTAGCTGTTAACAGAGTTGCCAAAGTTGTAAAGGGCGGAAAAAGATTTTCTTTCAACGCTTTGGTAGTCGTCGGTGACGGTAAAGGTAAAGTAGGCTGCGGTCTCGGAAAGGCAAACGAAGTTCAGGCTGCAATTAAGAAAGGAAGCGCTTGCGCTCAGAAAAGCATGATAAGCGTATCTTTAAGAAATACGTCTATTCCTCATGAAGTTTACGGTATTTCAGGCGCAGGAAAAGTATTTTTAAGACCTGCAGTTCCTGGAACCGGAGTTATCGCAGGCGGACCTGTAAGAGCAGTTCTTGAGGCTGTAGGAATATCTGATATTCTTACAAAATCAATGAGAACGGCAAATCCTTTTAATGTTGTTTATGCAACAATAGAAGCTTTGAAGGGTTTGAGAACAAAAGAAGACGTTGCAAAAATAAGGAATAAAGAGGTTGCAGAAATATGATAGGTCTTAATACATTATCACCTGCACAAGGTGCAAAACATAGAAGAAAAATAGTCGGAAGAGGCGTCGGAAGCGGACACGGCAGAACCTCAACCAGAGGAAGCAAAGGACAGAGCGCAAGATCAGGCGACGGAAAGATGTCTTACTTTGAAGGCGGACAGAATTCTATCGTCAGAAGAATGCCTAAAAGAGGCTTCAGCAACGCAATGTTCAGCAAAGAATATGAAATAGTAAATTTAAGCTCAATAGAATCAAAATTCAACGCAGGCGACGAAGTAACGGTTGCCAAGCTTAAAACGGCCGGTTTAATTAAGAAAAGCGGTTTGGTCAAAATTTTGGCTGACGGCGAACTTAAGAAAAATTTTACCGTTAAGGCAAATGCGTTCTCAAAGACGGCGCAGGAAAAAATAGCAAAAGCCGGCGGAAAAGCAGAAATAATAAAATAAAAAAATGGATGATATGCTATGTTAAAAACATTCGGAGATATATTTAAGATCCCTCAACTAAGAAGTAAAGTTTTATTTACTTTAGCTATAATTATTGCCTACAGAATCGGCGCGGCAGTGCCTATTCCGGGAATCAATGCGGAAGCGGTAAAATCATTATTTGAGGCAAATAGCAACGGATTGTTGGGCTTTTTGGATATGTTTTCGGGCGGAGCCTTAAACAGAATGTCTGTTTTTTCAATGGGTATCATGCCTTACATCAACGCTTCCATTATTATGAGCTTGATGCAGGGCGCGCATGTTATCCCTTATCTTGACAGACTTGCAAAAGAAGGCGAACACGGCAGAAAGAAACTTACCCAGATTACAAGATACGGAACCTTGATTTTAGGCGCCGTTCAGTCGTTTGGTCTTACAATGGCGATAGTAAAAATGCCTACTCCTAGCGGAATGCCTATAGTTTTGGACCCTACGATGTCTTGGATGGTAATGACCATTTTTACTCTTGTAACCGGTACGGTTCTTATAATGTGGCTTGGAGAACAGGTTACGGAAAGAGGAATCGGAAACGGTATTTCTTTAATCATTTTCGCAGGTATAGTGGAAAGGCTTCCTTCTGCGGTTTTAGGAGTAATAAAGCTTGTTCAGATGGACGAACTTTCAATACTTGTCGCATTGTCTTTAGTAGTTTTGGTCGTTGTAGTTTTAGCCCTTGTCGTATGGGTTGAAACGGCGCAGAGAAGAATTCCTATACACTATGCAAAAAGAATGGTCGGCAGAAAAATGTACGGCGGTTCAAGTTCGTTTCTGCCTATAAAAGTTGACCAGTCCGGCGTTATAGCTGTTATCTTCTCGGTATCTATTTTGTCTGCTCCTTTAACAATTGCGCAATTTGCTCCAAACTGGACGGTTTGGGGTGTTCAGGTTTCAAAATTGATAACGGAATGGTTTAACCACAGTTCGTTTATTTATAATTTCGTATATGCCGCATTGGTTATTTTCTTCTGTTATTTCTACAATTCGATTTCGTTTAATCCTAAAGATTTGGCAGAAAATATGAAAAAATCCGGCGGATTTATACCGGGAATAAGACCGGGCGATTCAACGTCTGTATATATACAGAAAGTTTTGGAAAGAGTTACTTTGGGCGGAGCGCTGTTTGTTGCGTGTATAGCCGTTTTGCCTGATTATATAAGAACGTTTATGTCAGCGCCGTTTTTCTTCGGCGGAACTTCACTGCTTATCGTAGTCGGCGTAGCTTTGGACACCATCGGACAGATAGAGTCTCACCTTATAATGAGACACTACGAAGGCTTTATGAAGGAAGGAAGAATTAAAGGTCGTTGGTTTAATATAAAGTAGTATAGGAAATATTTTTGTTGAACCTCAGAACTTCATAATTCCGGGGTTTAGTGAAAATATTTCATGTTGTAAAGTTGCGGTATCGGGAAGCGATAATGGAAAAAAATTTCATATTATTTGGGCCTCCGGGAGCAGGAAAAGGCACCCAGGCAAAAATGATAAGCAAAAGGTTTGAAGTTCTCCATCTTTCAACCGGAGACATGATAAGAGAAGCCAAAGACGATCCTGTGTTTGCTCCTTATCTTACGTCAGGGCAGCTGGTGCCTGATCAAATTATTGTCGATATGGTTGAAAAAAGACTTCAAAGAGAAGACTGCAAAAGCGGTTTTCTGCTGGACGGTTTTCCGAGAACTTTGTTTCAGGCTGAAGAGCTTGATAAGTTTCTCAAAAAGATGAACAGAAAGATAACCGAAGTTTTTTGTATTGAAGTGCCTGAAGAAGATATTATCAAAAGGCTGTCGGGAAGAAGAGTCTGCCCTGCATGCGGCGGAAGTTTTAACTTAGTTCTTAAGCCTTCAAAAAAGGAAGGCGTCTGCGATTTCTGCGGAGCAAAGCTCGTGCAGAGAAAAGACGATAATCCTGATACGATAAAAGAAAGGCTTGACGTATACAAAAAACAGACTGAAATTTTGATAGAATATTACACCAAGGCAGGCAATATTGTAAGGGTTGACGGAACCTTGTCTCCCGAGCAAGTCTTTGAAAAGATTGAAAATTTTGTAAATAATAATATAAAATGAAGGCATATTTTGACTAAAAGCATAGAATTAAAGAGCGAAACAGAACTTAAGAAGATGAGAACGGCCGGCAAAGCGACGGCAAAAATTTTAGAGAGTTTAAAAAGTTTTATAAAACCGGGCATTACGACGGAAGATATAGATAAAGAAGTATTTAAGCAAATCAGTTCTTTTAATATGAAACCTGCTTTTTTGGGATACGGCGGTTTTCCAGCATCTGCATGCGTTTCAGTTAATGATGAGCTTGTTCACGGGATACCGAATGACTCTTGTGAACTTTCTTCGGGAGATATCGTAACGGTGGATATCGGAACGATTTACGACGGTTATTATTCCGATTCCGCATTTACTTATCCTGTAGGCGCTATTTCGGAATCAGCCGAAAAGCTGCTGAAGGTTACCGAAGACTCATTATATAAAGCTATAGAGCAAGTCAAACCGGGCAACAGATTGGGCGATGTTTCCTACGCAGTCCAAAGTTATGTTGAACCTTTTGGTTATTCAATAGTCCGTGATTATTGCGGCCACGGACTCGGCAGAAATCTGCATGAAGAACCAAGCGTTCCTAACTTCGGAAAACCGGGAACAGGTCCGAGATTGCTTCCCGGAATGGTTATTGCTATAGAACCAATGGTCAACATCGGCAAATATTATGTAAGAGTTTTGCCTAATGAATGGACTGTTGTTACAAGAGACGGCAGTTTATGCGCTCATTTCGAGCACACGGTTGCAGTTACAAAAGACGGTTATGAAATTTTGACGCAGCTGTAAAAAACAGGGGATTAGACAGAACTCCCCGTAAGAATAAATACTGCCTGAAAGAAAGGGAAAAAATGAAAGAAGAAAAGATTGAAGTTGCCGGTAAAATACTTGAATCACTGCCGAACGCAATGTTTAAAGTAGAGATAGAAGGCGGGCATGTAATTTTAGCGCATATCTGCGGTAAGATGAGAATGCACTATATTAAAATTTTGCCGGGCGATAAAGTAAAAGTTGAGCTTTCTCCTTATGATTTAACGAGGGGAAGAATAACATATAGAGACAAATAAAATTAGGGAGTAATGTAATGAAAGTCAGAGCATCAGTAAAGCCTATATGCCAAAAGTGCAAAGTTGTAAAAAGGAAAGGTGTAGTAAGAGTAGTTTGTGAAGATCCAAGACACAAACAGAGACAAGGTTAATTTTTTTGTTGAAATAAGTGTTTAAATAATATAAAATAAATGTTTTTAACGGAGGAAGTATAATGGCAAGAGTTGCCGGAGTTGATTTACCAAAAAATAAGAGATTAGATATAGCATTAAGATATATTTACGGCATAGGCCCTGTTATTTCAAATGCGATTATAAAAGAACTTAATCTCGACCCAGCAAAAAGAGTTAAAGATCTTACAGAGGGCGAAGTCAGCCAGATTAACAATCTTATCACCAAGGAATTTAAAGTTGAAGGTGATTTGAGAAGAGAAATTCAGGCTAACATCAAGAGATTGATTGATATCGGAAGCTACAGAGGCACAAGACATAAAAGAAATCTTCCTGTAAGAGGACAGAGAACTAAGACAAACGCAAGAACAAGAAGAGGAAAGAGAAAAACTGTAGGAGCAGGAAAAGCAGCGGCAAAACCTGCGGCAAAGAAATAAAATAAACAAATATAAGCTGGAGGCTTAAAGATAATGGCAGATGATAAAAAGAAAACCGTTGGCGTAAAGAAAAAAGTCAAATTTACTGGCGGTATGGCAAGAGCATACATACAGTCAACATTTAATAATACAATCGTTAATATTACGGATGATAAAGGCAATACTTTAGCTTGGGCTTCAGCAGGCGGTTCAGGTTTTAAAGGCGCAAAAAAAGGAACTCCGTTTGCAGCTCAGATGACGGCAAACGCAGTCGGTAAAAAAGCTATGGACTACGGCGTAAAACAAGTTTCTGTTTTCGTTAACGGCCCTGGACCTGGAAGAGAAACTGCAATCAGAGGTCTTCAGGCGTCAGGTCTTTTAATAGCGGCTATTAAGGACGTTACTCCGGTTCCTCATGACGGCTGCCGTCCGCCTAAGCCTAGAAGAGTGTAGTTTTTAAATTAGATTTGCAGTAATTCATATAAATGGAAAATACTTTCGGAGGATTTTAATAGATGTCACGTTATATTGGTTCGGTTTGTAAACAATGCAGAACAGAAAGAGAAAAGCTTTTTTTGAAAGGCGACAGATGTTCGACAAATTGCACTCTTGAGAGAAAAAGAGGCAAAAATGCTCCTGGACAGCACGGCGCAAAGAAAAGCAAAATTTCGGAATACGGAAAACATTTGAGAGAAAAGCAGAAAGCAAGAAGAGTGTTCGGTTTAACTGAACAGCAATTTAAAAGATATTTTGCAGTTGCGGATAAACTGCCTGGAATGACAGGCGACAATTTGTTGAAGCTTCTTGAACTCAGACTCGACAACGTTGTTTTCAAAATGGGTTTGGCTCATTCAAGAAAGATGGCAAGACAGATGGTTATGCACGGCAACGTTACCGTTAACGGTAAAAAAGTTGACGTTCCTAGATATCAGGTTGCAATCGGCGAAGTTATTTCGGTAAGAGAAAAATATAAATCAAATTCAAATCTTAAGAAACTTATGGAAAGCGCTGTTTCAGTTCCTTCATGGTTAAGTTTCAGCAAAGATACTGTTTCAGGAACGATTGTAAGCGAACCTTTGAGAGAAGAGTTCTCGCATCCTATAAATGGTCAGTTGATAGTTGAATTGTATTCAAAATAAAAAATAACCACTTGTCAAAACGGTGAGTTAAACGGAGTAATATAGCATGAAAATGCCAGATTTAGAAAAACTAAAAAAGTTGCAATTGGAAGAAAAGACGGCTACAAAAACTTTCGGAAGATTTATTGCGCAGCCTTTTGAAAGAGGATACGGACATACAATCGGAAATTCATTGAGAAGAATTTTGCTTTCAAGCATTGAAGGTTCCGCAATTACTTCAGTCAATATCGTCGGAGCACAGCACGAATATGCCGTTATTAAAGGCGTAAGAGAAGACGTATTGCAGATAATTCTTAATCTTAAGAAAATAAGAGTAAAATTAAATTCTGCAGGTCCTGAAAAGCTTCATTTAAAAGTCAATAAAGCGGGACAGGTTTCGGCAAAAGACATCGATAAAAACAGTTCAGTCGAAATTTTAAATCCTGAACAGGAAATTGCAAATATAGACGCCGGAACAACTCTTGAAATGGAACTCGAAGTTTCAAAAGGCAAAGGATATGTTTTCGCAAACGATATAAAAGAACATAAATATTCCGCCGGAACAATTGTTATGGATGCTCTTTTTTCACCTGTAACAAAAGTTAACTACGAAGTTGAAAACACCAGAGTTGACCAGGCGTTAAATTATGACAGGCTTGTTATGGAAATATGGACAGACGGTTCAATATCTCCTCAGGAAGCATTAATACAGTCTGCAAAAATTTTAAGAAACACTTTAACAATATTCACAGGCGAAGCAAGTTCTGAAACGGAAGAACAGGCTGCGGCTGAAGAACAGACAAAACAGGAAGACAAAACTGAAGAGTTAAAGGCTCAGCCTATAAGCATTTTAGATTTGTCTACAAGAGCATCAAACAGCCTTAAAAATGCTGAAATAGAAACAATCGGACAGCTTATATCATATTCTGAAGTAGATCTTATGGAATTCGACAAATTCGGTAAAACGTCTTTAACGGAAATTAAAAAGAAATTGGAAGAGATCGGCTTGTCTTTGAAGGAGCAAATATAATGATAAAAAACCACAACACAAGAAAATTGGCAGTAACCCCTTCTCATAAAAGAGCTATGATGAGAAATATGACGACAAGTCTTTTCCTGCACGAAAAGATTACGACAACCGTTCCTAGAGCTAAAGAAGTCGTAAGATTTGCAGAAAAGCTTATAACAAAAGCAAAACCTGCGGATTTGGACGCAAAGAAAGTTTTGCACGGCGAAATTGCAAATAAAGACGTCGTTAAAAAAGTTTTTGACGTTTTAGTTCCTAGATACAAAGAAAGAAACGGCGGATATACCCAGATTTTCAAACTCGGTTTGAGAAAGGGCGATTCAGCTGAAATGGCAGTAGTTAAGCTGGTTATCTAGTTTATTTTTTAACAATTAGGGCACTGTTGGTACACACGACCACAGTGCCTGTTGTACGTCTATACGATAAATAACACCCTTATAGCGACCGAAATATTTTGACTGCGGCTTTGGATTTTCAAAGCTCATTTACGGCTCCGCTTAAATGTAAACTTCACTTTGAAAATCCTTCGCCTCGCTCAAAATCTTTCTAGTCTTTAATGATAAAATAGTATTAAAAAAATTAATTGGTTTCTGGTTGAAATATTAACAAGAATTTTTTATTTTTACAAATTGTATAAAATTTTATTATAATACTGATGGTACTATTTTTATAGTACTTGGAAGGATGGCCGAGTGGCTTATGGCGCCGTGTTGAAACCACGGTTAACCTACCGGTTACGAGGGTTCGAATCCCTCTTCTTTTTGAAGCTGTTTTTAGTTTTAAGCTCAAAACAGTCTCAAAATTCTTCGTTTTATCCCAAACTTAGAAGTTTTTTAACTCCATAATATTCATTTCAATAAAAATACCACACATAATTGTAATGTTTTTATATTGTATATAGGCAATATATCAATGAAATTTGAAAAATATTTGTAAAAATCTAATTTCGACTTGATTCTTCTATATTTTTTTAATACAATAATCGGCAGTTAATTATTTAGAGTGCTAAAAAGATTTGATATGTGTAAAGGTAATGTAAAAATGAACTGTTTTAGTATACAATATAGGAGTTGCTTATAGCTAAAGGTTTATGTAAGAATCAGTTGTCAATAATAATCTTTCCCTAGAAGTTCCTACCTATTGAAGTATAATCATCATCATATAGTCGGAAATATGTAGTGTTTGTAAATTTATTTATAGAATTTGGCATAAGAATTTATTTTTTATGTCGCATAGCTATATATAATTACATAGGAGGAATGAAAATGTCAATGTTACCAAATTTTTTTAAAGATGCTGTAGTTGGTATTTTTTCAATTAATCCAAAAAATAAGGAAAAATTTTGCAGAGGAACAGGATTTTTAGTTGGTGATTGTGTTAATATAAAAGAGACAGATTTATCAAAAAGATTATACTATGTGTATTTAATAACTAATAAACATGTTATTAACAATGAAGAGATTATATATGTTAGATTCAATAATAGTAATACGAACTCAACAAAAGATTATTCTATTAAATTAATTGATGTTACCAAAAAAAATAAATTATATAGTGAATGTGATATGTGTAATGCAGATGTTGTTGCCATTTCTATTAACACAAGTGTTCTTAAAAATGACAATTCAAAATATTCTTTTTATTCATTGGAATTGCATTTACTGAAAATAGCTGATATGATGACCCACGGTATAACAGAAGGAGATTTTATTCATACTTTAGGGTTCCCTATGAATTTAATAGGTTATTTAAAAATGGTACCTATTTGTAGAATGGGTTGTATTGCAAATATATCAGAATTATATGAAAACAATACAAAAAATGTAAATTTTATAATAGATACACAAACTTTTCCAGGAAATTCTGGTGGGCCAGTTATTTTGAGGCCAGAATTGACTTCTGTTGGTGGTTCAAAAAAACATGATACAGCATATCTTATAGGCATACTTCACTCATATATACCATATAGAGAAGAAACGATTAGTCTGCAAACAGGTCAAACCAGAACAATTTTTGAAGAAAATAGTGGATTAACTTTAGTGCACCCAGTTGACTATATTGTTAGAACAGTATTATTAGAAGCAAAAAGAGTTAGACATGCAACAAGTGTAAAATAATAATTAATAGAGAGGAGAAAAAAGTATGAGTGAAAAAATAATAAAAAAAGGAATGAAAGAATTTCATAAATGCGTTTCACCTATTTTTTTAGGAAATGGTGAAAAGTTTTATAGAAGTGCTACTATGACTTTTTATTCACATCCATTATCAAAGAATCCTATAGGAATAACAAACTATCATGTATATAAAGAATTTTTAAAAGAACAAAAGTCTAAAAAAATAGGAACGATGCTAGTACCAAATTTCAAGTTTGATTTAGAAGAAAGATTAATAGATTTTAATGAAAAACATGATCTTGCTACATTTAAGATTACAAAAGAAGAACTTTTAAAAATTGATAAGAGTTCTGCAATCCAAAAAGTTCCATTGCTAGAAATACCAGGTGAAAATGTAGGTATCATTGTAGGATATCCGAAAATGTTTAGAGTTGAGGAAAAGAATAAAGTTGGATTTTTATCATTGTATTGTGAAGGAGTTCCTATAGAATATTCAAAAAATAAAAATTTTACGATTAATAAAGAAAAAATAAGGCAAATGGAAATTGAAGAATATGCAGCAAAAAAAGAAAATTTTGATTTGGAAAATGCAGGAGGAATGAGTGGTAGCGGCGTTTTTGCTTATGGTGTTGGAAAGGATGAGCAAATTATTCCAATTCTTCTTGGAGTTATAAAAGAAGATTCATCTTTATGTGATTCTATAATAGGAGTTTCTATTAATAAAATTAATTCAGATGGTAGTATTACTAACTAAAATAGGAGAAGTTATGAATACGATATTAAAAAATGCAGTAAGTTCAATTCAAATTGGTGTTGAAGATTTTAAAAAAGCTGAAAAGAATAAGAGTAGTGACAGAGTAATTTCTGCTGTAAGAAATATATATGCAGGAATATTGCTTTTATTTAAAGAAAAATTGCAAAGATTATCCCCGTCATATGATAAAGAATTATTGATTAAATCTAAAAATAAATATGTAAAAGATACTAATGGTAATGTTATTGTTAAGAGTTATGGAAACAAAACAGTAAATTTTTTTGATATAAAAGAAAGATTTGAAAGTTTAAATATAGATGTTAATTGGGATGTAATGGAAAAGATTCAAAAAATTAGAAATGACCTCGAGCATTATTTTACATCTAGTACGGAAGAAAATATTTTACAGATTTTAAGCAATACATTTATAATTTTAGATGATTTCATTGTAAGACATTTAGAAGAATATCCTGGTGATTTACTTGGTAATATCACATGGGATTATATAATAAATAAAAAGGAAATTTATATAAAATTAAAAAATGAATGGGAAAAACAATCAAATAGTTTAAATTTCAGCAATCGTGTAATTGCAGAAAATATTGAGTATGCCTATTGTCCAGATTGTGGATTTGATATATTTTTTGTTGATGATAGTGAAAAAAAACAAGAAAATCCAAAATTAATCTGCAAAGCCTGTGGAAATGAATTTGGCTATGAAAAATATAAATATACAATAATTAAACATTTTTCATCAGAAGACAACGAAGATTATGAAAAAGATTTATATGATTGTCCTTGTTGTGGAGAGAGAGCTTATCATTATGAAGAAAATATTTGTCTTAGTTGTGATTCTGAAGATAATAATTGTTGTAAATGTGGTAAAAAAATGGAAAAAACAGTTATGGATGGAAATATGGATCAAGAGTGTAGTGATTGTATGGATTTTGATAGAGCATTAGAAAAAGATGATTAGTTTCAAGTAAATTATTTATATTTTTCATTTTTTATAGACAATTTATAGCTTTAAAGTTGAGAAATCTTCCTTTTCGAGAAGATTTTTGGTTTTCACATAAAATTCACAAATAACAACCTCATAAACCTTGCATCCCTTAACAACTCACATCAATTTATGTACAATATATATATAAGCTGGCAAAGGTTGTAAATAGTGAGTTGGTGTGTTAAGTGTTTGGGCATTCCAAAAGGCTGTTTTTACCGTATTACAATCAGAATGTTTAAGGCGGCAGTAACGGAACAATCCTTTTTTTAAGGTTGTTTTTACTTTTATTTAATAAGCGGGGATATATGGATTTTGTGAAAAATAATTTTTTTGGCTTGGCGCTTTGTTTTTTTATAGCGGTAGTTTCTCTTTATTTCGGTAAACTTGTTCCTGTTGTGGGCGGACCTGTTTTCGGAATTCTTTTAGGTATGACAATAACTTTGTTTTTAAACGATAAATCTTCTCTTCGGCCGGGCATTAATTTTACAAGCAAAAAGATACTTCAGTATGCCGTTATACTTCTCGGTTTCGGAATGAATCTTACAAGCGTTATAAAAGTAGGGTTCCTTTCGCTTCCAATCATAATATCAACTATCGCAACATCGCTTACGGTCGCTTATATTATGTACAAACTTCTTAAAATGGAAAGAAATATATCCGTTCTGATAGGCGTAGGCTCTTCAATCTGCGGAGGTTCGGCGATAGCCGCAACTTCTCCTGTAGTAAATGCAAAAGATGAAGAAATCGCACAGGCTATAGCGGTAATCTTTCTGTTTAACGTAATAGCGGCGCTGATATTTCCTACTTTGGGCGGTCTTATAGGTTTGTCAAACGACGGTTTCGGTTTGTTTGCGGGTACTGCCATAAATGATACTTCATCCGTAACGGCTGCCACAACCGTTTGGGATAACATTCATTCAAGCAATACTCTGGCATTCGGGACAATAGTAAAACTTACAAGAACGCTTGCAATTATTCCTATCACCTTGATACTGGCTTATATATACGCCAAAAGAAACCTTCATAATACGGATGGTAAAAAAGTAAATATAACTAAAATATTCCCGTTTTTTATTTTATTTTTTGTATTGGCGTCAATTATAACTACAATTTTTAATTTGTCGCCGGCGCTTACAGGCAGTATTAAAGAATTAAGCAAATTTTTTATTATTATGGCTATGGCTGCAATAGGCTTAAACACAAACATAGTTAAGCTTGTAAAAACAGGCTCAAAACCTATATTTATGGGCTTTTCCTGCTGGGTTGCGATAGCTGCAATCAGTCTTGTGATGCAGTATGTTTTAAGAATTTTATAATACTGACAAATCAAATTCATAATTTTATATTTCCGCAGGAATGAAAACATTCATTCATTTATTCGTGATATTTCCTGATATATATGAATTTGATAACTTTAAAATATTCCCGAACGGGAGTATTTTATTTTTTGTCAATAAATTGACAAAACTATACAAAAAATTAAAGTTTTGTCAGTCTATTGACATTTGCTTATTATTGTATTATTATTTATATAGCTGATATGGTTAATAATTTGTAAGAGGCTGATTATGATAAAAAGAGAACAATATCTAAATAAACTTATACAATTTAAGGATAAACAGTTAATAAAAGTGATAACAGGTATTCGCAGATGCGGAAAATCTACTTTATTTGAACTTTATCAGTCTTATTTAAAAAGTCAGGGAGTTGCGGACAATCAAATAATATCAATAAATTTTGAAAATTTACAATTTGAAAATTTATTGGATTACAAAAAACTGTATGAATATGTGTTTAAAAAAATATCAAAAACAAAAAAAACTTATATTTTTCTTGACGAAATACAACATGTAAAAGAATTTCAAAAAGCGGTTGACAGTTTGTTTGTAATAAAAAATGTGGATGTTTACATAACCGGTTCAAATGCATATATATTATCCGGAGAACTTGCCACATTATTGTCTGGAAGATACATAGAAATTGAGATGATGCCTTTATCTTTTAAAGAATATTCTGATTTTGCTGATAAAAAAAGAGATCAAAAAGAAAAGTTTAAAGAATATTTAAAATATGGTTCGTTCCCGTATATAACCGCTCTTGATAATAAACAGGAAGCAATAACGGAGTATTTGAAAGGAATATATAATACCGTTTTGTTAAAGGATGTTGTTGCCAAAAATAAAATACAGGATGTTATGATTTTGGAAAGCGTAATAAAGTTTTTATTTCATAATATCGGCAGTTTTATATCCGCAAAAAAAATATCGGATACTTTAAATTCAAACGGCAGAAAAATATCCGTCAATACGGTTGAAAGCTATTTATCCGCATTAAAAAACAGTTATATTATTTATCAGGCAAACAGATATGACATAAAAGGCAAACAATATTTAAAAACATTGTCAAAATATTATGTTGTAGATATCGGATTAAGAAATATTTTGTTAAGTAATCAGGATACAGATTTTGGGCATGTTTTGGAAAACATAGTATATTTGGAGCTGATAAGACGGGGATATAAAGTTTCAATAGGAAAAGTTATAGGAGATAAAGAAGTTGATTTTGTCGCTGTAAATGAAAAAGGAATAATATATTATCAGGTTGCTGCAAGCGTTTCTGATTCCAAGACATTAAAAAGAGAGCTGGCATCACTTGAAACAATTAATGATAATTATCCGAAATATTTAATAACATCGGATGATTATATAGATGCAACATATAACGGCATAAAACAAATAAATATCATAGATTTTTTGTTAAGTTAATTCTGTAGATGAATCAAAATGTTTATATTTTTATTTCTAACAGAAAATTCACATATATATGAATTTTTAAAATTAAGTGTGTTAGTATGTTTTTCATTTATTAACTCAGCATTTTATCAAAAGAAGCGTTAGAGCAAAGCAGAAAATTATCAATGCCGATATTCCTAAGTTTTTATAGAAAAGTTTCTTTGATTTTTCAAGTTCGTTGCCTGCTCTGTGTTCTAAAATTACGGCGATAATTTTTAAAAATGAACTGACGTCATAAGTTCCTATGACGGGCTTTCCTGTAATAACGTTAGGGGAAAATATAATATGAACGTTGTTGTTCTTTAATCTCCACGGAATAGCGTAATTGTCCCAAATTTTCATAGCTGCGGCGCGGCATTTTAATACTTCGTCATATTCGGTTAATCTGCCGGCATTATCTTTTTTACAGTTTTTTAAATGTGAGGAATCTGCTTCTTCAAGCAGTTTTACCAATAAAGTAATTTCTTCAAAATAATCAAATTCAATGTTTTTACTTGTGGAAGGCATATCGTAATTTAACCATAAGTTTTTATCCGCAAGAGTAACTTTTGAGAATTCGTCTATGACGTCTTTAAAAGGCACTTTATTTGCGCTTGTGAAACGCTTGTCTCCTTCCTGCAGCATTTCAATCGCTTTGTTAATAACGGCGGTTTCTTTACAGTCGTTTTCCGTTTTGTTCTTTTTATTTTTTTTGATTAAGAAATAAACGGTTACAGGCAGCGCCGGAAGCGCCAGCAATAAACCGAAGAAAATATCCCTCAGGGAAGGCATTTCTATAAAAAATAACTTTGCTTTAAACGGTAATACCCCGAAAAAAGCATAAAGAAGATAAGAAATAAAAAAAAGCGCAAAAAGAATAACAGAAAACTCTTTTTTTACAAGTGTCATAATATTGTTTTTCCTTTCTAAAAATCCGTCAGTGTTTTTAGTTTGTTTTGCAGTGATCGGAGTATAGGCTTTTGTATAAATTTCGTTTATTATAACAAAATGGAATGAAAAAACAAGATACCTGAAAAAATAATTGTATGGGAAACGTATTTTAACAGACGGCGAATATATAAAAAAACACTTAATTTCAAAGGAAAATTTATGTACAATATAAGTACAGATTATTATAGGAGGTATTTATGGTATCAAACGCATACGATAAACTTAAAGAAACAATTTCCTCCAATTACAGCGGTTATGACGACAGCGACCCTTTGGAGTTTATCAAAAAGCTCAATTACAACAAAGATGAGAAACTTATAAAAATAGCGGATGAATTTTTGAATTATGATTTTGACGGTCAAGACGTTATAAACGTAAAAATAAAAAACAGAGTTTTAAACGAGCTTGAAACATTTCAAAATAAATCAGTATTACAGTCAAAACCTAGAGATCTTCAGGTGGTTTTAACGAATAAATGCAATCTTAGATGCAAAATGTGCGTTAATGATAAAATCGACTGGGAATTATCTTCCGTTACGTTAAACAGCATAAAAGACAATATGAAATATTTTGAACGCATACTTTGGCAGGGCGGCGAAGCTTTTTTATATCCTGATTTTCTAAGTTTATTGGAGCTTGCCCATAAAAACAAAGTTGTCCAAAGCATTATGACAAACGCTCTTTTGATTGATGAGCAGACTGCCGACGTTATTACCAAAACCGATACAGACATAGTAATATCAATAGATTCCGTTAATCCTGAAATTTACTCGTATATACGTTCAGGTGCAAAGTTCGAACAGCTTATTAACAGCCTTGAACTTTTAAATAAATATAAAAAAATAAACAATTCTAAGACTTCTTTTGATATGGCTACAATTATTATGCATTCCACATGCAGAGAACTTTTTGAGTTTATAGATTTTGCAGAAAAATATAATTTCAGGTCAATATGTTTAAACCAGGTAGGAATGAACGATAAAGATCAGGATGAAAACCTTACCGATGAAGATATTGTCTTTTTAAGAAGCAACAAATTAAATTTAATAAACAGAATAAAAAACAGTCCCGTACGGTTTGAAATGAATTTATCATGTTTTTTTGAAGCTCCGAAAGACAATCATCATAAAGAAGAAGAGCCTAAACAGGAAAATAAAAAACAAAAAGAAAAAACTGATAAATGCGCTTCAAAAGAAAAGCTCTACTGCCAAAGACCGTGGAACAGTATTTACATAGAATATAAAGGTTTTTTTATGCCTACATGCAAATGTTTCGGCGGAAATATGGAATATATAGACAATAAAACGATAGAAGAAGTCTGGAACAGCGATGTGTTTGTCAATTACAGAAAACAAATAGGCGAAAACAAATTCTCCGAATGCTGTTCAAATTTATGCGTTCATACAAAACACGATAACTGGCGCTACAAATAGGCGCAGTTTTCATAAAAAACAAAAGACAAATTTCTTTAAATTTACCGTCCCGTAAACAGACTGTTATTTTTTCACAGAAAATTCACAAACTTACATGAATTTTTTCGCTTTATGTACTATAATATGAACATGTATATGAAAAATAGGCTCATATTTGTCATATTTTCTTTCGGCATATCTTTATGTTTTATGCTGAACGTTTTTGCTGTGTATATAAAAAATGCCGACACGCCTTTAAAGACGGATTCAGCAAACGGCGTAGTATCAAAATTTTTTACCGTTTTAAATTTTTCAAACGATATAGTTTCTTCAATGGTTAAAAGTAAAACCGCAGCCGAAAATAAAATCAACAATAAAAATACGCAGACAAAAAAGAACGGCGTTTTTGATGCGGCTTTAACCGGCGTTTCAATAAATTCTTCAGGTTATAACAATTTTAAAACAAAAATAAGCGGACATATTTTAACGTTAAAAGATTCTTTGCTGGCGCAGAATTTAATAAATTATCCGTTAAAGATTCCGTTTTGGCGGGTTATCGTCTTTATTTTATTGTTCAGAATGTTATTTAATGTTTTGCCTAGGTCAATTTCTATAAGAAAAAATATAAACTGTAGAAAAGCTTGTGCTTTGCCGTAAAAAAAGCACAAGTTTTTTTTATTTCCGGAGGAGTTATGATAATAAAATTTAAGAAAGCGGTTTCGCTTATAGTGGTCAACTGTTTTCTTTTGTCGTTTGTTTACGGGCAATTAATAGCAACGGCTGTTTCATCTTCGCAGTCAGCGCAGCAGTACAGGCAGATATTTACGGATTTTATGCTTCCGTATTCTTACGGTAAAATAACCGACGCTCATTTTGCCTCAACCGACAGAGTCGTAATTAATATTCAGGATTTGCACTGCCATCCTAAAGTGCAAAAAAATATTGCGGACATTATAGAGATGTTCGACAGGCAATACGGCGTAAAGAACATATATCTCGAAGGCGCTTACGGCGATATTGATACCGGCTGGATATCAAAAGCTTTGGCTTCCGACCCTTCAAAAAAAAGTGAAGTAACAGAAAAAATGCTTGAAACCGGCAGACTTACTGGAGCCGAATATTTCAGCGCGGTAAGCGGCAGGCAGATAATCAAAGGACTTGAAAAGAAAGAACCGTATTTAGACAACTTAAAAAGGTTCGGCGATATACTTGAAAACAAAGAAAAAATAGACGTTATTCTTCAGGCGGTAAAACAGGCGGACCAAAAATTAAAAGATAAGTATTACGACAGAAGACAGTTAAAGCTTGAACAGCTTTCAAAGGAATACACGCAGGAAAAAATCAGCGCCGAGAAATATTACACACTTTTGTCAAAACATATAGACAGGCTGGGCATTGACATCTACAAATACGACAATACTTTAAATTTTATGGCTCTTATAGCTCTCCAGAAAGATTTAAAATATACCGAGATAAGCAGACAACTGCAAAATTTGATTGTATTGCTGCAAAGCCAGCTTCCGTCAGAAGCTTTTGATATTCTCAAAAATTCTACAAATAATTTTTCAAAAGTCGATAAACTTTACGGATACCTCATTAAAATAGCAAGACAGTATAATCTTGATTTGTCGGTAAACTTTCCTGAACTTGATAAATATTTTCAGTATATAGAATTAAGCCAAAAAGTAAATCCTTTAAAGCTTCTTGAAGAAAACCAAAAACTTACAAACGAAATAAACTCAAGGTTTTCCCGTACAAAAGCGCAGTCGGAAGCAGTCTTTTTAGTGACTTTTGAAAAATATCTTAAAGATTATCTTACAAGCAAAATAACTTCCGACGATTACGTATATTACAAACAAAATATCGAAAAATATAAGCAGCTGCGGGCAAAATACGTTGATAACAAAGTTTTGTCGCTTCTCGACGGATACCTTGCCGAAGCCGATAAATTTTACGAAATCAACACCGAAAGAAACAATTATTTTACCGATAACATATTTAATGAAGTCGCCGTATCTTCAATAACGCCTAAAATACAGGCTAAAGACGACATGTCAAACATCATAGAAAATATGTCCGAAGTTAAAAGAGTGGATATAATAATAACCGGAGGTTTCCATACCGGCACGGTATCAGAGATACTCAAAAATCATAACGTATCATATATAGTTATAACGCCTAACGTAACCGACGGCATACAAACGGCAGAAGACACATACTATAAAGCTGCAAAAGAACAAAGCCAAATATCCTTTCAGACTCTGGCAAATCTTGTAACTTCTCTGTCGCCTGTAGACCAGAAAAGAGTTCTTGCAGCTGCAGACCCTGAACTTGCGGCGGCTTTGGGCGCCGTTGCCGAAGAAGCCCGTGAAAGAATACTTGATAACGCCCAAATTAAAGAATTGGCTGATACTGTAAAAATGGCAGAAATGCTTATGTCTGATGACAGCGGCGGTATAAAACAAAAAATAGTTGAAAGCATAAAAGAAAGGCTCGGCGCAAACAGCAAAGCTTCCGGGCAGGTTGATGCGGATTTAGTAAATTATATAAACAAAGATAAACTTCAAAAAGCTTTTGAAGGAACTCAGGATTTAGAAGAACTTATAGAATATTCGTTAAGAATAAGAAACGCCAAAAACGATAATGTTTTGAATCAGTCTTTGGAAATGCTGGCGGAGCTTACAGAACATATGATGTTTTTCGTAAAGGAACTGCAAAAACTGGCTTCTCTTGAAAGGCCGAGAGTCGTCACTGATTTTTCATCAACGGAAAAAATGGCGGAAGCGTCAAACAAAGCGGATTTGGCAGATTTTATATTTGAAGAACTTATCGGCGGAGAAAAAGTTTTTGACGGCGCTTCAAAGAAACTCAAAGACGAAATGCTCAATTTTTATAATATGGCAGTAATGGAAACCGTTAAGACGTATTTTGAAAATCTTCCTGTTGACCGCAGACGCGCATATTTGGATAAAAATATAGCTAAAACAAAAGAACTTTTTGAAAAATCAAAAAAAGAACTGGCAAAAACAATAGAAACAAAAATTTTATCTTCACGAGAAGGACTTGAACTTTTTATAAAAGCAAAAGGATATGATTCCGGCAAAGGGTACATACAAAAAATAATTTCGGATATTACCTCAAAAGGTTTGTCTTTGCCGGCTGAAAAAATAATCAGCATAATCAAGGCGGAAGAAGAAAATCTTTTAAGATTCCGTCTGCTTCAAAATACTCTCGGGATGACGGGAATCGAGCAGGAATATGCCGAGTTTATAACTGAAAATGCAGGTTTAACATTGGAAGAATTCAAAGAAAAAGCACAAAAAGAGTACGGCGCTGTAAACGATAAGGAATGGAATCTTGAACTGAAAAAGTACGAGCAGGAAAACAGCGGCGTTTCAGGAGAAAATAAACTTGCTCCGGGCGAAGAAATGCACGAAGCGTCAAATAAAGCGGCTGTTACGGAACAAATATTCGAAAAACTTATAGGCACAGAAGCTTTGGATACGGCGGATGAAGACCTTCAGGATGAGATGCTGGTTTTCTTCAATGAAACAATAATGGAACAAGTTAACGGTTATTTTGAAAGTATGTCCGTCAGCCAAAGACGCAAATATTTGGACGATGCTTTGTTCGGTAAAATTAAAGACAAGACGGCAAAAAATATTGAAGCGGAAATACTGGGCTCTTATGAAGGTCTTGAACAGTTTATTAAAGCCAAAGGGTATGATGCAGGACAGGGTTATATACAAAGCATAATCGAAAATACGGTTAACGAAAGGCAGGAACTTTCTCCTGAGGAAATAATTGCAAAAATTGAGAAGAAACGTGAAAATCTTTTAAGATTCGCCATGGTGCAGAAAACAATAGGAATTACAGGCGAAGAAATAAATAACGAAGTCGCAAAATTCGTATTAAAAAATTCATCTCTTCCTATAGATAAATTCAAAGCGAAAGCCGATAAGGAATTCGGGGGGATTAACGAAACGCTTTGGAATAAAGAACTAAAAAAATATATGCAGATAAAAGCAAGACAGCTTCCTGATCTTGAACTTCCGGAATACGGACTGTCACAGCAGCAGGCGGCTGACGTTTCGCAAATTGCTTCAAACAGCAAATCTTATCCGGAGTTTGTTGCCTCTGTCGGAACAAAGTACGGCAAAAAAACTCTAGGCATTTCAAGAACGCGCCAAGGCCGTTACAATAAAGGACACTATGACAAGAAACACGGCGTTTCAACGGAATTCGGCGATTGTGACGGTATTTCTGGCACTTGGGCGCAGTTAAACGACCAGAATAGCGGCATTATAACTTACGGCAGCCAGGATATTAAATTTCATATCAGCGCAAGCCCTGAAAACGCAAAAGAAATATACGATTTGGTAAGACCTGTTCTTGATAAATACAATATGACTTTTAAAGTTGCGGTAAACGCAGATAAACTCCGGTCGCTGAAAAATACGCAGGTCGGAAAGTTTATGACGATTTACCTTCCTGAAGAAGAGTCATTGCAGGTGTTGGTTGATTTGGGTCTTGAACTTGACGCGGTATTGTCCGCTTATAACAAGAGAAACAAATCTCCTGAAATTTTAAATGAAATCAAATTAGGCTCAAGCGGCATATTAACCGTAAGAGACGAAGCTATGAAAAGAGGCGTTGAAAAAGAAAAACAAACAAGAGCTTTGCAGTTTGCCGATTTCTTTAACAAATCAAAAGATAACATGGTGCAAATTTGGAACGGCAGAACGGAAGCCAAAACAACAAAGCCTGCCGCAGGCGCCGAATATAATACGCAGGCTGTCAAAAAAGCATTGGATAAAGCGGGAGTTGTCCTTCCTGGTGAATATAATTTAAATAATTTTGTAGCCGGCGAAACTATAAGGTTTGATTTAACTCCTGAAGAATGGGCTGACGGTGTTGCAGGCAAATTAAAATCTAAACTCGGGCTGCAAAGCGTAAAAGGAAAACAAGAAACGGTAAGTCCTGAAGTCCGTTTTGCGTTGTTTGAAAAAATTCAGCAGAGCTTTGATTCTATAGGTTATTCGTGGGCTTTTGAACCTGAAAATATAGACGCTACTATGCAGCTTATCACGCCGGAACTTTTAAATTCGGGCAAGCCTGTTGACGAAATAGTCAGCATTCTTGCAGGCGAGCTTGATATGAAAAAATACGGAGCAGCCGACGAAGTTGATTTTATGAAAATGCTAGAAGAAGAGCTTTCCAGTATCGGAAAGACAAAAACCGATAATAAAACGTTTTCTTCCGAATCTTTAATAAAAGAAAGCGTTAACCCTATACCTTTAATAACCAGAACAGCTGTCAAAATTGCTGCGGCTTCTGAAATAAGCGATGAGCTTGCAAAACAAATAAAAGAAAATAATCTTGATTACGACATTAAATCAAATCTGATAGTTACGGATAATGCCGGGCAGGCTGCCGTTTTAAGAAAACAGGGTTTTAACGCAGTAAGCATAACAGTTCTTCCTGAAAAGCTAAAAGGCAAAAAAGGCATAATCATAGGCGAAAGGGACGGCAGACAAATAAGAGCATATCTCGATAAAATCAAAGGTGAACTTATTTTTTATTCAAACGGTTCAAATCTTAAATTGCAGGATATTAAAACGGAAGAATTGAAAGAAATGTTTGTTCAGGCTCAGCAGGACGGAATTAATGCGGACGCTTTTAAAGGCATAGCCCAAATTGTCATTGCCGATAAAGCTTCCGATATCGAAACGATAATAAACGGAATTAAAAATGCGAGAACGGATTCAATAACAAAACCTGCCGTAAGCATCAATCTTGATTTTTCAAACAGAAACGACGTTAACGCCGAAAGCATCGAAAAAATAAGCAGCGGCGAAACAAATAACGGACTTGATTCAAACACAATAATAGTAAACGCAAAACAGCTTGAAACAATGAACGCCGCAGTTATAAAAGCTCTGCAGCAAAAAGGCTATGAAGTGGTAGTTATAACTTCTAATATTCAGGAAGCCGAAGCTTTTATTTCGGGTTTCCATATTAACGGCGCTGTAATAAAAACAGACGGTCAGATAACAAAAGAAAATCTTGCCAAAATCAAACAGATAGAAAACTCCAACATAAAAGACGGCGAAATAATAAAAACGCAGATGTATGTAGAAGGGCTTTCAGATGAAAATTTAACGCAGCTGGGCGATATTTACTCTGATTACGGAATACTTCCTATAGTTTCAAATAAGTCCGCTTATCTTAATACAAACCAAAAATGTTCCGTAAGAATAACAGATAAAGACGTAATAACCGATATTCTTGCTAACAGCAGTCTTGCAAGCATAATAACCGATAAGGTAACAACGGTTAAACAGTCAACGGGAAGATTAAGCGATATCATATCCGATATCTTAAAGCCGGCAACTCCTAAACAGAAATTTGCTTCAGAAATAAAAGCCGTAAGAAACAGCGAATACGAATTTGAAATAGCAGGTTTGGCGGAAGCCGTTAAAAATAAAGACGGTCTCCTGTTTAAACTTTTAACAGGCGAAGAATGGTTCAAAGGCGAACAGGAAACAGAAAATGAAGAAATGTTAAAAGATTCAATCAACAAGCTTCTTGCCGAAGGCGCGTTAAAAGGTTTGGCAAAAGACAGAGTCTCAAAATTAATTAAAGACGGTAAAACTTACGAAGCTCTCGGCTGTATCAGAGCTTCTGCCGAAAGAACGGTCGAGTCTCTTATAACGGCAAAACTCAAAGCGGACAATATCGAAATATCCGCAGATAAGTTCAAAAAATATTCAGGCGGTCTGTTAAGAAATTCAATAATGATTCTCGGCGTACAGCTTCTCATGCAGGGTAAAGACATAGGCGTTCTTATGCAGGACCAGTTTATCGATTCAAATATGACGGTGCAGCAATATTTTGAATCCATTATGGTTTCGCTCAATGCCGATATGAAAGACATCGTTAAACTTAACGAATACAGAATAGCTCCTCTTACAGACGAACAGTCAACGGCAAAAGCTCTTGCAAACTTCAAGGATTTGAACATTCTTATGCAGGACAGACTCAGAGAAAAGACTGCCGTCAAGGATGCGAAGATTTCGCTGCTTGCGGTCAGGGGAATTTTGGGATCGGCGTAAACTCGTTTTTATACAATACAGAAAGAACAGGTACCGGGAATATCTCGGTACCTGTTTTTATTTATTACAATGACCGAAATATTTTGACTGCGGTTTTGTAATTTCAAAGCTCATTTACTGCTCCGCTTAAATATTTCTTTTTTAAATTTCATTATCTGATTTTTTTGTTTTTCTCTTTTTTCAGTGCTGAGCTATTCATTTAAATATTTTTTTGCCGGCTCTGAACTTTTTATTCCCTTACAACATATTGAAACGGAAATAAATTCAAACATGCAGAGCCTAACAATTAATATAAATTGTTACAAAAAATATTTTTCATTCATAGACAGCTCTAAGGCACTTTCAAAAAGAAAAAACTGTGATATTTTATGACAATGACTCAAACATACTCTAATGCGGTAACTATAACAATTAGAATAAAAATAATTCATAGACAGTTCTGAGGCATTTTAAGAGTAAAAATCTGTACAAGAACAAAATTAATAATACATCTTATGAATTGTAAAGTTTCAAGTTAAATAAAAGTAAACAAAAACTTTATATTATTAAATAATAATATATTAAATTAGTATAAGTAATATTTATTTTGTAAAATGAATAAAAATCATTGTAATCTTTCATAAGTTTCTATTTGATAAAAATACAAGGTGTTTTAATGGATTATTTTTCTCATATAAACAAATCAAATAATAGAAAACAGACAGTAAAAGAACATAATTATAATGTGGCAAATCTTTCCAAACAATTAATTTCCAAACCGAATTTAAAAGAAACAGTTTTTCTAGCAGGGCTTTTACATGATATTGGTAAAAGTTGTAATAAGTTTTCTGAATATTTAAATCATTCTGTATATGATACTAAAAGTGTTCACAGGGGAGAAATAGACCATTCTACATCCGGAGCCAAATTTATACATGAAACTTTTCATAATAATAAAGAAGGTATTCAATTATTAACATCGGAATTGATTTCTTTAGCAATATCTTCTCATCATGGTTTATACGATTGTATTTCTACTGAAGGCAAAAATAAACTTATTGAACGTATGCATAAAGATCTTGAACAAACTAAAGAAGAAGTAGAAGAAGCTTTGCAAGAACATGATGTTAATGTAGATAAAATAAAGAAAATATTTGATAAATCAATGGAAGAAATAAATAATATTGTAAATAATATTAAGTCTTTTGATGAGAATAATGGTAATTTTTATTTGGGGATGTTGGAAAGATTGATTTTATCTGTTGTGATAGACAGCGATAGAACAGATACGGCTTGTTTTATGGATAATAAAGAAGTACCTAAAATAAAAAATAATTCAAATTTATTTAAAGAACTTTTAAAAAATTTAAATAACAATCTTAGTAATTTAAAAACAAATGATAAAATTTCAAAAGTAAGACAAGAAATATCTGATATTTGTTTAAATTTTGCAGAAAAAGAAACAGGAATTTATAGATTAGTTATTCCAACCGGCGGCGGAAAAACATTGTCTGCTTTAAGATATGCTTTAAAGCATGCTCATAAATATTCAAAACAACATATTTTTTATATAGCTCCTTACATGTCTATTCTAGAACAAAATAGTTCAGAAATAAGAAAATTTATTAACAGTGATGATGTTTTATTAGAACATCATTCTAATATTATTTTAGATGATAATGATGAAAACAATGAAAAATATAAATTATTAACCGAAAATTGGAGTTCTCCTATAGTGGCAACCACAATGGTACAATTTCTTAATGCTTTGTTTTCACATAAAACGAGTTCTATAAGAAGAATGCATTCTTTGACAAATTCAGTAATTATTATTGATGAAATTCAATCTCTACCCGTAAAATGTATAAGTCTTTTTAATTTGGCTTGTAATTTTTTGTCAAAAATTTGCAATACAACAATAATTTTATGTTCTGCAACACAACCAACTCTTGATGAAGTAAAATATAAAATCATATTGCAAAAATATCCAAACATTGTGGAAGATGAACAAATAACAAAATACTCTGATGTTTTTAAGAGAACAAAAATTATTACAGATACTATTAGAGCTTCAGGATATTCATTTGACGAAATAACAGATTTTATTGCAGATAAAATTGGCAGTGTAAAATCATTACTAATAGTGGTAAATACAAAAAGAAGTGCAGAAAGAATATATAAAGAAATTTTAGATAAAAACATAGATAAAGATATCTTTGTGTTCCATTTAAGCACAAATATGTGCCCGGCGCATAGAAAAGAAACAATATATTCATTAAGAAAAAAATTAAAAGAACAAGGGAAAATTATTTGTATATCTACGCAATTAATTGAAGCAGGTGTTGATATTTCTTTTGAATGTGTTGTTCGTTCGGTTGCAGGATTGGATAATATTGCGCAATCAGCAGGAAGATGTAACAGAAATGGCGAATACAAAGAATGTAAAAATGTTTATATAGTCAATTTGAAAGAAGAAAATTTACAAGGATTGGAATATATTCAGAGCAGTCAAAATTCTACTTATCAATTGTTAACAAAATTAAAACGGGATTCAGAATTAACTGACAGTGATTTATTATCACAAGATATTATGAGAGAATATTATAAATATTTTTTAGAACACCAAAAAAAAGATTTTTCTATTAAAGAATTAGATACAAATATAGTAAGTCTGTTATCTAATAATGCAAAATTTGTACAGGGATGTAGAGAAGTTTCGCAAATTATTATGAGACAATCATTTAAAACTGCCGGTGAAAATTTTACGGTGATTGACGATTATAAAACAGATGTTGTTGTATATTATGACAAAAATTCTGAAGATTTAATTTTGAAATTAACCTCAGATATTTCTTATGAAGAAAAAATAAAACATATTAAAAAATTGCAGCCTTATACGGTTGGGCTAACAAAAACACAATTTAAAATGCTACAAAATCATATTTATTTATTAAATACAGGTATTCAGGTTTTAAAAAAAGAATTTTACAACGAAAAGCTTGGTGTTTCTTGTGAGCCGAATAAAATGGAAATATTAATCTCATAGGAGGATATTAAAATGCAACACAGAAATATTGTTGAATTTAAAGTATACGGGGAATATGCACTTTTTTCTGACCCTGTTACAAGAATAGGCGGAGAAAAATTATCATATCAAATACCTACTTATGAGGCATTAAAGGGTATTTTGCATAGTGTATATTGGAAACCTACTATCATTTGGATTATAGATAAAGTCAGAATTATGAAATCTATACAAACTCATTCGCATGGAATTCGCCCGATTAAATACAGCGGAGGAAACGATTTGTCAATTTATACATATCTAAGAGATGTTGAATATCAAGTTCAAGCTCATTTTGAATGGAATGAAAATAGACCTGAATTAATCAACGACAGAAATGAAAATAAGCATCATAATATAGCAAAAAGAATGATAGACAGAGGCGGTCGCAGAGATATCTTTTTAGGTACAAGAGAATGTCAGGGATATGTTGAAAAATGTATTTTTGGAGAAGGTGCTTCTGCCTATGATAATACTGAAGAATTGAATTTTGGTTTTATGTTGCATGGGTTTACTTATCCGGATGAAGCAGTAAGAGAAGAAGATAAAGGAAATTTGACTGTTCGTTTTTGGAAGCCGATTATGAAGAATGGAATAATAGAGTTTTTAAGACCAGAACAATGTAAAACTAAAAGAATAATAAAGCAAATGGATATGAAAAAATTTGATGAAACAAATTTTGTTGGGTTGAAAGAATTTGTAGAGGGGGATTTTATAAATGTTAATGAATGAGTTATTTTTACTTTATGAAAAAAATAAAGAATTAGCAGGTATAGAAAATGATGATGGAACAATATTGTTGCCAATAGCTCATAATACAAAAAAGGCAGATATTGAAGTCGTTATAGATATAAACGGGAATTTTTTGAGAGCAAATTGCGTGAAAGATAATGATAAAATTATAATACCTGTAACAGAACAGTCTGCAGGAAGGACTATATCTCCGGAACCACATCCGTTATGTGATGAATTGCAATATTTAGCCGGCGACTATAAAGAATATGCTAAAAGTGATTTGTCGGCATTTGGTAAATATTATGATCTATTAAAATCATGGAATGATTCTAATTATTCTCATGAAAAAGTAAAAGCTGTTTTTAAATATATTGAAAAAAAATCATTATTAAATAACTTGATAAATAAAGCAAAATTATTTGAAACAGACGAAAATAATAAAATTAAATTAATTAAAGACAAGAAGAAAAATGAAACAGATAAAATGAATTTAAATGGTAAAACTGTAGAGATAAAAAAAATATTTATAAGATTTATTATTGAACCGAATATTGATAATAAACCTTGTGAAACATGGAAAGACCAAACTTTATATGATAAGTGGATAAATTTTTACTTGAATAAAAAAGCAAAAAATGAGCCAAAAGAATTATGCTATATTTCTGGGGATAAAACAACAACATCTGAAAATCATCAGAAAGTTATTGGTAATGCAAAACTAATTTCAGCAAATGACGGCAGAGGTTTTACATACAGAGGCAGATTTTCTAATTCAAAACAAGCTTTATCTATTGGCTATGAAATTTCACAAAAAGCTCATAATGCGTTGAAGTGGCTATTGGAAAAACAGAAAATAAGAATAGGGAATGATTCATTATTGCTTTGTTGGGAAAGCAATTTAAATAACATTCCAAATGTAATTGAAAATACTTTTGATATTTTTGGAAATAGTGAGGAAACAGAAGATTATCCTAATACTCAAAAAGAATTTTCAAAAAGACTTGCGAAAGCAATATTTGGTTATAAAAAAAATTTAGATATAGCTTCTAAAATTTTGATATTAATTCTTGAACCCGCGACATCAGGACGTATGTCAGTAAGAATGTTTAGAGATTTTCAAAGTTCTTCGTTTTTAGACAATATTGAAAATTGGCATAGGACATGTGCTTGGAATTTTACAATTTTTAAAGATAAAGAAACAAAGGTATATATTTATGCCCCTGCATTAAAAGTAATAGCAACGAATATATATGGTACAGAACAAAATGGTTTTATAAAAATTGATGATAAAATATTAAGAGCTACAATTGAAAGATTGTTGTCATCTGTTATAGACAAGAAACCTATTCCTATTGATATTGTTAAAATGGCAATTAATAAAGCTTCAAATCCGATGGCATATGAAAAAAGATATAACTGGAATTCAGTTTTGGAGATAGCTTGTGCATTAGTTAAAAAAAGTAAAAATGATGTAATAAATAAAAATTTAACAAATAAGAACTATAAGGAGGTTTTTACAATGGCGTTAGATGAAAATTTTAAAGACAGAAGTTATTTGTATGGGCGATTATTGGCTGTTGCAGACAGGATTGAATATAGGACTTTTGAAAGTGGGGAAGACAGACAAACTAATGCTAAAAGATATATGAGTACATTTGCACAAAGGCCATATAAAACATGGCAAATTATTTATAAAAAATTGGAACCATATCTTAATAAATTAAAAAAGGGTGAGAGTGTGAAGTATCAGAATTTATTGCAAAATATTCATGATTTATTTGACCCGACAGATTTTATAAATAATTCTTCTCTAGATGGAATATATATTTTAGGTTTTGAATGTCAGGGAAAAGATTTGAGATATAAAAATACAAAAGAAAATAATGAGGAGGCTACAAATGAGTAATGTTTTATCTAATAAAATTGATTTTATGCTGATTATTTCTGCAACAAATGCAAATCCAAACGGTGATCCTTTAAATGGAAACAGACCGAGAGAAAATTATGATGGTTACGGAGAAATTTCAGATGTATGTATAAAAAGGAAAATTCGCAATAGATTACAGGATATAGGAGAAAAGATTTTTGTCCAATCGGATGAAAGATGTGATGATGGTTGTAAATCCTTAAGTGAAAGAGCAACCAAATTTTTTGATTCTTTTAAAAAAGGCAACACAGAGTTAACAGATGAAGAAAAGGCTACAAAAGCTTGTGAAGAATGGATAGATGTCAGGAGTTTTGGTCAGGTTTTTGCTTTTAAAAAGAAAAACAAAAAAACTAAAAAAGAAACAGAAGATTTAGATGAGTCTGAAGGGAAAAGTGTTTCAATAGGTATACGAGGACCTGTTTCTATACATCAATCCATTAGTGTAAATCCGGTAGATATAGTAAGTATGCAGATTACTAAAAGTGTTAACAGTGAACCTAGCGAAGGTAAATCAAGCGATACAATGGGTACAAAACATTTTGTTTCTTTTGGTTTATATCAGATAAAAGGCAGTATTAATTGTCAGTTAGCAAAAAAAACAGGTTTTTCTAACGAAGATGCTGAATTAATAAAAAAAGCATTAGAAACATTGTTTGAAAATGATGCTTCTTCTGCAAGACCTGACGGCAGTATGGAAGTTTGTAAATTTATATGGTGCAAGCATAATAATCCAAATGGACAATATTCATCTGCAAAAGTTCACAGAAGTGTAAAAATAGAAGCTCTCACAGAAAATCCTAAAACTTTTTCTGATTATAAAATTACTATTGAAAAATTAGCTGATTTAAACTATGAAGAAATATTATAATAATGTCAGAATATAACGAAGAAGATTTTTTATTATTGTCAGGTATACAACATTTCATTTTTTGCAGAAGGCAGTGGGCTTTAATTCATATAGAACAGCAATGGAGTGAAAATTATAGAACTGTTGACGGACATATATTTCATGAAAAAGCTCACTCTAATATTATGCCTGAAAAGAGAGGAGATATTGTAATCTCACGATCTATGCCTGTTCTTTCAAGACAATTGGGAGTAACAGGAGTTTGTGATATAGTGGAATTTCATCGTGATAGAAATGGAATAACTGTTAATGGATTAAATGGCAAATATAAAGTTATTCCTGTGGAGTATAAGAGAGGAAAACCAAAAGATAATGATTCCGATATTTTACAGTTAGTTGCTCAGGCAATTTGTCTTGAAGAAATGGTATGTTGTAACATAGAGACGGGATATCTTTATTATGGTGAAATTCGTCATAGAGAACAAGTAGATATCAATCAGGATATGCGAAAAAAAGTTTATGATATTTTTAAAGAAATGCATGATTTGTATACTCGAAAATATACGCCTAAAGTAAAACCAAATAACAGTTGTAAATCTTGTTCTCTAATAGATATTTGTCTGCCGAAACTTTGTAAAAAACAATCGGTAAAAGATTATATGAATAAATATTTAAAGGAGGAATAGCTATAAAAAAATTATTAAATACGCTATATGTAACAACTCCGGATGTTTATGTGTCATTAGATGGAGAGAATGTCGTTATTATAAAAGATAATAACGAGCTTGGACGGGTGCCGTTGCATAATTTAGAAGGTATAGTTGTTTTTGGCTACACGGGAGCAAGTCCGGCTTTAATGGGAAGTTGCGCCAAACATAATATTTCTTTATGTTTTATGACACAATATGGTAAATTCTTATCAAGAATATCAGGGGAAGTCAGAGGAAATGTCACTTTAAGAAAAACACAATATTTTCTTTCAGAGAAAAAAGAAGAAAACATTAAGATAGCAAGAAATTTTATAATCGGCAAAATATATAATTCAAGATGGGTTATAGAAAGGGCAGTAAGAGACCATTCTATGAGAGTTGATGTTCAAAAATTAAAAGATGTTTCAGATTCTTTAAAAAAATCAATAGATATGGCTTTTGTGTGTGAAGATCACGAAGTATTAAGAGGAATAGAGGGTGAAGCTGCAAAATTATACTTTTCTGTGTTTAATGATTTAATATTGCAACAAAAAGAACATTTTTCATTTAACGGCAGAAATAAGCGACCGCCTTTAGATAATGTAAATGCACTTCTATCTTTTGCATATACGTTGTTAACGAATAATATTGTTTCAGCTTTAGAAACAGTTGGGCTTGACCCTTATGTTGGATTTATGCATACAGATCGTCCGGGCAGAGTTTCTTTAGCATTGGACTTGTTAGAAGAATTGCGGTCGGTATTTGCGGACAGATTTGTAATTTCGTTAATTAATAAAAAAATGATTTCTTCTGATGGTTTTATAAAGAAAGAAAATGGTGCGATAATTATGGAAGATGATACAAAGAAAATATTTTTATCTGCTTTTCAAGAAAAAAAACAGGAAAAAATAACACATCCTTTCCTTGAAGAAAAAATAGAATGGGGAATGGTCCCTTATGTTCAATCGCTACTTTTGGCACGTTTTATAAGAGGAGATATAGAAGAATATCCGCCATTTCTTTGGAAATAGGAGCAATAAAAATGTTAGTGCTTATTACTTATGATGTTAATACTGAGAATAATAGCGGAAGAAGAAGATTGGCAAAAGTTGCTAAGCAATGTGTAAATTATGGGCAAAGAGTTCAAAATTCTGTTTTTGAATGTGTAATGGATTATTCAAAATGTAGAGAAGTTGAAGATATATTGGAAAAAATTATAGATAAAAATTTAGATAGTTTAAGATTTTATTATTTGGGAAGTAATTATAAAAGCAAAGTAAAACATATTGGTATAAAACCAAGTTATGATATAGAAGGAACATTGATATTATAATTTTATGTGCGATATATATGTAAACATAATTTATTGTTTGGTTTCGCACTGGGAAAGTAATGATTTTTAGCATTTTTTGTAATGGTTTTAAAAAAATTATAGAAATACGCTTTAAAATTGCAAATTTTTTGTAAATCTGTACAGAAAATGCTTGTTTTTTAGTATTTTTTGCGGTCGCTTCCCGTAAGGGGAGCGTGGATTGAAATCGGCGGGATAATATCTTTTGGAGTTGGTAACGAAGTCGCTTCCCGTAAGGGGAGCGTGGATTGAAATAGAGATTGCGGATAAATTAGTAAAAATGTATCCGGTCGCTTCCCGTAAGGGGAGCGTGGATTGAAATTGCAATAGTTGATAGCACAGAAACAGGAACATTAGTCGCTTCCCGTAAGGGGAGCGTGGATTGAAATTTGACAATCTTTAAATTTGCACTCATATTCTGTTGTCGCTTCCCGTAAGGGGAGCGTGGATTGAAATCTTAGGTATCGAAGTTAATCCGCTTAAATCCAAAGTCGCTTCCCGTAAGGGGAGCGTGGATTGAAATAGCGGAGAGATAAGGCAGATATTGGATAGTGAATGTCGCTTCCCGTAAGGGGAGCGTGGATTGAAATTATTTGCTTTTGCACCTAAAACACCGACTTTTATGTCGCTTCCCGTAAGGGGAGCGTGGATTGAAATTAAAGTCTATCAGGCTTATAGAGCAAATTGTAATGTCGCTTCCCGTAAGGGGAGCGTGGATTGAAATCTTAGGTATCGAAGTTAATCCGCTTAAATCCAAAGTCGCTTCCCGTAAGGGGAGCGTGGATTGAAATCTTAGGTATCGAAGTTAATCCGCTTAAATACAAAGTCGCTTCCCGTAAGGGGAGCGTGGATTGAAATAAAGGATATTTTGTCTGTTATTTTTAAATTATTAGTCGCTTCCCGTAAGGGGAGCGTGGATTGAAATCAATGGGACAAAATAAAACTCTTGACATAACAAAGTCGCTTCCCGTAAGGGGAGCGTGGATTGAAATCTGCAACGAGAATGGTAAGCTTGACCTAAGGAACGTCGCTTCCCGTAAGGGGAGCGTGGATTGAAATTCCTATAAAATCATTTTCATATTTTGTTTTTTCGTCGCTTCCCGTAAGGGGAGCGTGGATTGAAATAACTATCGGGTTCAAGTTGTTATACATATTGATTGTCGCTTCCCGTAAGGGGAGCGTGGATTGAAATTATTTGTCTTTTGCTTAATTCTGTTTCGCCGAGAGTCGCTTCCCGTAAGGGGAGCGTGGATTGAAATAATAATAACTTGATTTATGTCTTTCATTTTTTTAGTCGCTTCCCGTAAGGGGAGCGTGGATTGAAATTCTTCCGCCCAAATAAGTGTTTTATCATTTTTGTGTCGCTTCCCGTAAGGGGAGCGTGGATTGAAATCAATGGGACAAAATAAAACTCTTGACATAACAAAGTCGCTTCCCGTAAGGGGAGCGTGGATTGAAATAAAAGAAAGTATGCTATCTAATTTCAAATTATTAGTCGCTTCCCGTAAGGGGAGCGTGGATTGAAATCGTCTGAAATAGGCAATGAATAAGTAATCGGACTGTCGCTT
>JAHDQW010000009.1 GCA_018433585.1 Candidatus Praeruminimicrobium purgamenti | reverse complement strand
CTGGATAGACATGAGCAAGATGAACACATACACATACAGCAGCGCGAGTCCGAACGTAGTAAATAAGCAGAGTGTAGATGCGAATAACAGGAGCACGGTAGTAACGGCAGAATTCAAGGGAGACGATTGGAGATATAACAGAACGATAGTTGAAAATTCAGGATTAAACAGCGTAACAATTACGGTTAATAACTCCGACGGGACAAAGAGCGTTACAACATACAGCGCCCAAGTAAAAATAGACCAGAATTTCGGATACAGTAATTTAAATAATTCAAATTTTATTAAATATAACTATGACAAACAGGGTAATTTAACGGGCGGAAGCGTATCATATAATGCCGGAACTGAGATATCAACGGTTTTCGGCGGCGGAATGGACGGAGATACAATAATTCTGGACGGTAAATTGACTTTTTCATTTACCGTTGATAAAGATAATAAAATGCAGTTATTTGATTTAAACGGGAACAAATTAAACAGTCTGCCGATAAGCGGCACATATATAAACAGAGTAAACGGAGTCGAACAGGCAAGAGGAAGATTAGAAAACGGCAAGATAGAAGTTACCGAACAGGGCGTATTGGGAGTCAGCGGGAGAGTCGTTATAAATGAGGGAGATACATTTAACGTATTGAAAGGGACCAGCGATCCAAACGAAGAAAGTAAAGATGCGTCAATACCTGATGCAAGCGATACAAATGCCAAAGTTATTGAAGATGAAAACGGTTATATGGTAAGCGACGGGACTATATCTTTGAGAGGCGGAAGTTTGGTCGTTATGGGAAACGGCGCGATATTTAAAACAAATTCCGATTTAATAGGTATCGGTAAAATTACAGAAGGCAGCTTGAAAATCATTTACAGCCAGGATGAAAACGGCGAAATGAAAGTCAGTTATGTAGCTGCGACGAAACAGGAAGGCGGCACCGGCGAATGCAGAACAGAGTATACGGATCCCGACGGTAAAATAACAACGGCCATACGATATGACACGGAAGGGATAGTTCGAACTTTTGTAAAAAATAACGAAACCGGAGCAACTTTAACAACAACCTATAAAACATATAATGCCCAAACGCAAAAATGGGAACCTGTATTGGACGCTAACGGTAATCAGACAGCGCTGATTCAGTTAACGGCGTATCAAACAGGCGATACGGGCTTAGGATATTATGTTGATAAAATGACTGGCAGTTCCATTACTTTAAAAATAGATGCAAACGGGCAAGTTACTTTAAATGCGGGCGCGCAGGTCAGCAGATTGATTTTATCAAACAGCGATGGCAATCAGATATTTATGGTATACAAGGGCCTCAGCGACGGTTCGGGATACAGCGGATACGAACTTAGATCGCCCGACGGCACAAAAGTACAGCTTGCAGCGGCCCAGGACGGCAATTATTACGGTTTTAAAGGCGATAAAATAATAGAAATTACGCTGACTCTGGATGCCGAAGGGAATCCTTTGACGGAAGGAACAAGTTTTACAATAAAAGATGCTGAAGGATTTGTTTATGATTCCGAAAAAGACGCTTATGTAAAACTTTATGTAACCGAAAATGACGAAACAAATATTATACTGGGAATAAACCAGCAGGGAAATATTTTTGCAGCTTCCGAACTTGTCCGTTTCAATCTTAACGGAACATGGTATGACGCGGTTGACACCGTACAGCTTCCCGGCGGCGGAACGCTTATAATGGGAAGAACGGAAGATTATCCTTTCTACTGCACGGTAAATGAAGACGGTTCTTACAGACAGATAAAAGAAGGCGATAAAATAGGAGATTTTACGGTCGGCAAAGATGCCGGCGGATGGACGTTAACAACATCCAAATCATACAATATTCTCGGTGAAAGCGGATTAACTGGGTCATTGACGGGAACTTTCAGATTAACAAATAATGAAAACGGTTTTATAATAAAAACAATAGGCAATTCTACAATCAATTATACAAATCCAAACGGAACCGTTGTAAAAAATGTTGTTTTGAAATCAGGTTCCGCAGTACAATTCGGATTAAACGGCGTTTATGTTTTGGACGGGTTATTGTATCTTACAAGCAGTCAGAAAATACAAATTCCTCCGGCGCCGAAATCAGACGGAGATTCAACAGGTTCAGCGCAGGATATGCCGGATGCGACCGGTACGAACGCAAAAGTAGTTGAACAGGAAGACGGAGGCTATTCCGTAAGCAACGGCGATATAAAAATATCAGGCGGAAGTCTTGTCGTATACGGTAAAGGAGCTGTCTTTAAGACAGGGTCTGTTATAGGCGGGCAAAAAGTAACGTCGGGATCAATAAAAATAGCAGATTTCAGAACTATAATAGTAAACGGCAAAGAACAGCTTATTCCTGTATTTGTAGCCGCATACGGTACGGCTTCAACAAATATGGGCGGGCTAAAAATAAATTACAATACAAGCGGTATTTCCGGAAAGGTTCAGACTACAAGCCGATCCGGCGGAAGCGTTAAAACAAATTCCGACGGCTCACAATATCAGACGGTAACTAAAACTACGGTAACTTATAATACTACGACTTTTACGGGTTCTGACGGTAAAGTTTATACCGTTTTTAAGTATAACAGCGACGGTACGATAAATACGACGCAAACAAAATCCTATTATAAAAATTGGATCAAAACGCCTGAACAGGCAAAACTTGAAAAATTGGCAAAACAGCTTTCTGCATTGGAAACAATTTCTTCCATATACAATAAAATTAAAAATATTCCCGGAATAGGATCCATTATTTCATTCGTTCTTGCTCCGTTTGAAAAAATATTGAATGAACAAATAAAAGCCGTAAAAACAGAAATATACAATTCAGTAGTCGCGATAAATCCTAATATAGTTGCAAGCATAAATAAGATAGGGTTGACGCAGGAACAGGTTATAAACAATATACAATTGAATAAAGACGGTAATGTAGTAATAAGAGGCATCGTTGAAAACAGCGTGGTAAGCAATATACTGTCGGCAAATCCGCAGATAAAGTCTCTTTATACAGGCGCGTATGATTTGGTAATAGGCAACGACGGGACATTTTATGCTTCAGCTCCGGAATCCGCCTACGGCCTTTTTACATTGAATAATTTGGTTGTTGACGGCCAGACGCTGGCTGCAACTGATTTTTCAGGTTACATAACGAATATAGAGCTTGGCATTTCCGAAGAAAGCGGAGGATTTGTAGCAACCGGAAACTTTGATTTTGTAAATACAAAATCAGGAGCCGGATATACCGAGTATACACAGCCTAATCCAAATCCGCAAAGCGACAATAGCGGTGAAACTGTCACGGTTAACACATCGGGCTTAATAGACCAATCGGTAGCCGGACAGACAACTTTAACAAACGGATTAAACGGCGAGAATGCCGTTTTATCATTCAGAAACGGCGCGGCTGTTATAGTAGGAGAAGGAACAACGGCATTAGACGGTTCAAAATTGCAATCGGCGGCTGGCGTTGTTACCACAACAGGCGGTAATTATACTTATACGGGCGGAACTTGGGTTGCAGGTGAAAACGCAGGATGGATATATAATTCGGAAGTTAAAACAAATCTTGAAACAAACGGACATTTTACTATTGACAGTTTCGGAACGCATCAGTTTACAAACGGCGATATCATAAAAGGCAATATCGGTTTTGATTCAATGTTAATGCTGCAATCAATGTACGTAAGCAAGGGAACGGATGCCCAATATGAATTTACTGCAAAGGACGGATGCTCCGTAAACGGAGTTGCTTTGACCGACGGAAGCAGATTTTCAATGCAAATAGAATCCATAACTTCGTTTGAAGGCGCCGAACCGACTTCAGCCTTTATAATGAGAGCAATAGGGGAAGTAAAAGGGTCGGGCAGCCTTGCCGAGGGATACTCGGTAGACGGATATAATTTTAATAAAAATACGCAATTTACATTCAGCGACGGACAGGCAATAACCGTCGCGCAGGGAATTAAAAATATTGCTGGCAGCGGCGTTATTATAACAAATAACGCTCCTATAACCAGACAGTACGGGTCATCTGCGCAATCAATAACTTATAAAGAAGGCGATATTAAAATAACCGTTGACCAGTTCGGTAATTTTGAACTTGCAAATCAAATATACGGCGGAACATTTAACGGTCAGGATTTTTATATAGGAATAGGTTCCAAAGTTGTTTTATCAAATGACGGATTAACCGTAACCGACGGTATTGCAATCGTTAACGGAATGGTTCTTAATAAAGACAGCGGCGATGCCGGCGGAGATGAAGGAGAACCAGGGAATGTAACGTATCAGGGTACGGTAAACGATATTTATGACAGTGAAGGAAATATAACTGGATATAACGTAACCGGCGCATTCATGCATTATTCGGATGCTTCGGCTCTTGACGGTGTTTTTTCTGCAGGAAATGTTTTAAAAGCAGGTTCAATAATAACGGGCGGCGTAATCAACGGAGAAAAGATTGAATCAGGCGCGTTAAAATGCGTACAGTACAACGATGAGAACGGAGATGTACAGCTCGGTTTTGTAGCTTATGACGGAACAGTATATAACGGACAGCATTATTACGGTTATGCAAGTACGGTGCAAAATTTACAGGGCGCAGATAAAGCGGCTCAAGTACAAGACGGATATACAAATAATTTGTACAGAACTTACGATACGAACGGAATAGCAACAGCCGTAGTCAAGCAAACATTTGCAAAAGGAAATACGTCTTCGCAGTATTTTAACGGCGGGGCGTATACCGGTTATGAAGTTACAAATTCGGGCGCATATGTAAATATGTATTTGAAAACAAAAAATGTCGGCGGCATTAATGTTTTGGCTCTTGATGAAAACGGCAGTTTTACGGTTGATGAAACAAAAACAGAATATAACTTAAAAATGGAATTAAAAGCATCAGGAAGCGGATATACGATTGATTCTTCAATCAGTATAGTAGGCACGGGAGATCCCGCTGATTTTATGGAACAATCTTTGTTGCCTTTGAGAACCGCAGACGGAACGGAGATTACAAATTATGTTACGAAGGTAGCCGAAGACGGCAGTTTAATAATTGCGTTTTCACAGGCAGGCATAACTGATTTGCTGAATATAAGAGGCACCAGCATAGTTACGGTTAACAGTATAAATACGGCTGCGGATGCCGACGGCAATTCAATTAAATTCCAAAGATATGTTTACGTAGGCGGAGATAAAGACGGGCAAACTTCTTCAATAAGAATGACAGGTAACGGCGAAAATGCAAGCACATTCTCAATAGATTTAAGAAATGATGGAATTTACAGAGTTGAGGGCGATGCTTCGTATGAACTTAAGGGTCAGGGATACGAAGGCGAAATGGTTGGCGGAAACAATAAATCCGGTTCAGGCACAAATATGACCGGCAATTACGCCTTTGTTTTTGAAGATGCAAATTTCGTAGTAAGCGGGCAGGCAACGGTATTTGATTTACTGTTTACCACGTCAGGATATGAAAAAAATTCAGAAACCATAGCGGTATTTTCAAGCAAATTCGGCGGAGATATCGCAACAGTTTATGAACGCAAAGACGGGCAGATGACTGTATCTATGTACGGTTTCGTTCCTGAACAAAAAACAGAAATGAAAGGCGGATTTATCGGCATAGGAGCGACTGAAACGATAGTGCAGGGCGAAAACTGGTCATGGCAGAAAGCGGCCGGAATAGTTGAAGATGTTGACGGCAACCAGTATCTTGCGTTTGAAAGCGACAATAAAAACAGATTATTAATAGACGGATTATACAGAATATCCGGCGACGCTTCAAGCGGTTTCAGAGTTGAAGGGCTTGTTGAAAAAAATACATATGTTGATAAAAATGACAGTAAGTATTCAACAGGACAGGTAACTCTTGTATTTTTACAAGATGCAAACGGCAACAGAATTACAGGTTTATTTACCGCCGGAAACGGCGTTGATTCAAAGAGTTTTGCCGGTTTCGTTACAAGAGTTGACGCCAACGGGCAAACGATTAAACTGCAGCCGATGTGGGATAAAGACAATAAACAGCTAAAATTAACGGTTGAAAGCATAAATGAAATTACGGAAGTAATAGACCTTAGAGCGTATGCCGAACAAAAATACGGATGGTATTCCGATAATAATGCCGGTTTAATATATGATTTGATGGATGATGCCGAATCAAACGGCTATGAAATCAAAGATTATAATATGGTACCCGAGATATTTATAGACGGGCAATGGGTAAAATATGATGAAAATAATCCGGAACATAAAAAAGCTTATGAAGACAGTTCATACAGCAACATTAGATACGAAAAAATAGAAGTAACAAGAACAGAATCTATTTCCGATTTTGTATGGACAGGAAACTTTAACGGCAACGGAGAAAGAAATTTCACGATAGACAGCATAGTTTTTGATACTTCGTCAATGGGTTTTGTCACGACTGTAGGTTTGATTTTGACCGATCAGGAATTCAGAACAAAAGGCACAACTGATATTCCCGTAGCATCTGACGGCGATAAATCTTCTTCATCTGAACCTCAGGAAGTTAATAAACCGGTATATGCGGTATCGGCGTATATTAGCGGGAATGATTTAAGTTTGATAAAAACTGAAGGTTCCGATTTACCTTCAAAAGTTGCTTTAACGGTAAATACGGAACAGCTTTTATTGAATCAAACTATAACAGATTACAGTTTTTCACATTTTTACGCCGGCACGGAACTTACTTTCTTTAAGCCTTCAACTCTTGTATCAAATAATACAAATCAAAGAGACTTGAGCAATTCTTCGGTAGATGTCGGAGAAATAGTTAAACAAACTATAACGGCCAATGTAAGCGGCGGTTCTGTTTTGCTTAAAACTGATACCACTTTGGCGGATTTACCGTCTACTGTTATAAACAGCGGCGTAACAGGCGGAACAATAAACGTTATAAATACGATTACGGTAAATAATAACGGAGTTTCTCAGGTTATACAGATTACCGCAAGTATGGGAAGCCAGCAGACATGGGAAGATGTAAATAAACAATTTAAGGTAGGCACGAATTTAAATAATCTGCAAAATCTTGCAAACGAAACTGAATTATTAGGCGGAATTTATAAAAACGGCAAGATTGAAATGGGCGGTCTTTTCAACTGGAACGGGACGATAGATTTCAACAAGAGCGTAAGCGATATATCAATTGAAAAAGGCTGGCTTGCCAGAGGAGTTGAAGTTGTAGGAGGAGTAGTTGTAAGCATAGTAGGCGCTGTCTTTGAAGGGCTTCCGGCTTTGGCGGCTTCTATTGCCGGCTGGCTGACAGGAAACGGATTTAGCGAAACATGGAATTCATGTTTTGACAATAATCAATATTCTCTTTTAAAAACGGCGGCTTCGTTAATAAAAGATAAACAGTATGGAGATGTTACGTCAGGTGAAGCCGCATCAGCAGCATTTGCAGGAGTTGCGGCAATAGCGGCAATAGCCGTAACAATAGCTTCATTCGGAGCGGCTGCACCAGCAGGATTTGCTCTTGTAGGTGCTGTCATAGGTGCTGCCATAAGCACTACTATGGCGGCAACATCTGCATTTTCAGCGTCTGAAAATTTTCAAAGATTTGCAGAAACCGGCAACTGGAGTTATTTTAAAGCAGGCGCAATGGATACTATTTTTGCGATACTTGCGATAGTTGGAGCCGGGAAACTTGCCAGCAGTATGAGTCAGATAAGCTCTGGATTAAGCAAGGGAATTTCTTCATTAGTAAGTAAGGTTATAGGAAGAGAAGTTATAAAAGATGCTGCCGAGATAGCCGCAAAACAGGCTGCGCGTGAAGCCGTGAAAGCAGCTGCAAAAGAAATTATGAGAGAAGTGGTAAAAAGAGCAGCGATAGGAGCCGGTGTAGGCGGTATAGGCAATATAGCTCTTGAATATGTAATGAACGGCTTCAGCCTTGAAAACATTGATGTCAGCGCTGCTTTTGGTTGGGGAACTTTGAAAGGTGCTTTAATAGGAGTCAGCACCGTAGGTTTAAATTGGACAGGCGGTTTCAAAGTAGTTGTCGGAAATATTTTACAATTTGGAATGACAGGAGTTTTAATAAATAGATCGGTAGATTCTGCACAATATAATTTTCAGAATGGCAATATAGGTGCTGGAATTATGGATTTGGTAATGGCTACCACATTTGCTTCAATGTCTGCTATAAATAAAATAAAAGGCGTTTATGATGAAGCCTATAAAAATGCTATTACATCTTATAATGCTGCGAACGGAATAAATATGGAAAACACGCAGCAGTTTACATCAAAACAAATAGCGCAGCAATTAAGAGCAGATACGTTCAAACAATATCAAAATTTATCTTTTGGCGGCAAACTTGATTGGGCTCTGACAAACGGTGTGAATATGGGGATAGGTTTTACAACTTTAAATATCGTACAGACGTGTGCGCAAAATATAATGAACGGCAGACCTATATTTGAAAATATAACTTTAGATAATATAAAGGCTATGTATTTTGGCGGTATGGTGTCAGGTATGGCATTAAGTGCGATTGCTCCGGTATTTACAAGAATATGGACAGATAATAATATTATGGGAACGATTCAGAATGTTGTAAGAGAGCCTGGGGCAATATTAATGCAGGGGTTAACTTCAGCAGTTTCTCTGACACAATTTACGGCTTTTGTTTCTCCTTTGGCAAATGCCGCTTTTACAACAATTTTAGCAGGTTTTAACAGTATTGGATTACAAGGATTAACTAAATTTTTTGGAGGTACGGGAAGCGAAACATTCAGCAATATTATCAAAAATATGGGAGATGCGTATTATTACGGATTAATTTCAAGCATAGATGCTACTTTTACCGACGTTAACGGTAATACCGTAATGGCTTATGATATGTGGAATCAGTCAAGACAGAGTTTTGGCACTGCGCTTTTTGTTTCTCCTTATTTTGCTATGGGAGCTCCCGGCGAATTAATGTTTGGTTCCGGCAAATTGAATAGCTTTACTTCTGCTTGGGCAAATATGGGAGAATCATTAAGTACCGCATTGAGTTCAAAACTCGGAGCCATAGGAGCAAATGTATCTACTGCAATAACGATAAAACAATATGAAATAGTCGGTAAAATTTTTGGCGTTGTTGGCGGCACAATAGACAAAGCTCTAGGTTTGCAAAATTCGTATTTAAATTCCGAAGGCAAACGTGTGGGTTTGTTTGAGTTTTTCATGGGTACCGCCTCAATGCTGTTTGTGCCTACAAAACTTAACACCAGAAGCGGCACATATTATGAAACTTTAGACAGTTTGGATTCAAATAAAATTTCACAAAGTATCAAAATGCAGATTGCATTGGAAGTTATTAATGGCAACAGAGTTTTAGCTTTGGATGTCAAAAATGAGTTAACGGTAAAATCCGTTGAAATTGTATCGGCTTCTTTAAGCGGAGAACAAAAATCATTAATATTAGATTCAATAATTTCTTCAAAAACATCAGTTAATTTGGGCAAATTAGAAATGAATCTGGAAAATGACACTGTTAAGAAAATATTTTTCAATAATATCATTGCCGAAATCCGGAATGGAGGTTTTGTACCATTAACATCTGCAATAATAACTGGCCTTAAAGATATGATAGTTAAAGATGACGGTTCTGTATCAAGCAAAATTGGAATAAGTATTTCTCAGGAACAATTCTATGATATTATAGACAAAGCAAGCAAGAAAGCAATAGAGGCTTCTGACAGACAATCTATGACAGAGATACAGAAAGGTATAGCAGCTGTATTAGAAGATGCAGTTATGTTTAAAAAAGGAACAAATATAACAACTTCACTTGATTCTTTGTACAATAAGTTAGGTATTGAAATAGGCAAATATACAGCTTCTCTGGAAAGTTTCTATTTAACAACAGGCATTAACATGTTCAATCCAAACGGGACCTTCAATATGGATGCTGCGTGCCGTATGAACCAGTTGTTGAGCGATGCCATGAAAGAAAACAGAGATGCAAAATTTAAATCTGCCGATGGTAGAGAAATAGAGTATGAAGGACTATACAGAGCATTTGTAAATGATTTAATGACAAAAATGACAGGCGAGCAAAAAATCCAATTTTATAATGAAATGAGTAAAGCACAAAGTGTTGTTGACGGTAATACAATAGCTCAAGAACATAGTGCAAGAGTAGCAAGATACCAGAAAGAAGTAAATGAAGGCACTATAAACGAAAATCAAAATATGAGACAAGATACGCTGGAAAGAACAGGTTTGGGAAAAACTATAGGTAAAGATTTTGCATTTGAAGGATCAACATGGACTGTTGAAGCTTATTTGTATTCAAGACTTAATTTGGAAGTAATATTAATGCAGAATCAGCCCATTCAGAAGCCTGCAAACGGTGTGCTTACGGAAGCTCAAATTGCTTACAATACAGAAGCTGCTCAAAAAATATTTGATGCTTCGTTAGAAAATGCATTGGTGCAGTACGGAACTATGGGCAGAGTAATTTCAGTCGCTCAGTACAATACGATGAAAGCCTGTTTTGCCGAGGTAATTTTGCCGGCGGTATCAAATGGCGATGCGATAAGCAGAGACAGTCTGTTTAAAATGGCAGTTTTAGGTACCGGAGAAGGGAAAACATTGATAGTGGGAACAATGATGCCTTCAGTACAATTTATAAACAGAATTAATAATGAACTGACTATATTACTTGCAGATACGCCTATTAATGTTAATAATTTAAATCAAGAGTTGGTTAAAATGTATGGCTCAAGTTTTTCATTAAAACAAAATGCCGAAGGAGCCACATCAGAAGATGTTATTCTTATGACATACGGCGAATTAGCGTCAGCTTTTGCTTCTGATAAAACGAAAAACGGAAATTATACGGTTAAAGATAAAATGGGAATTCTTTTAATGGATGAAGCTGATATGGTGGTTTATAGCACAAGAACAATGATATCAAATTCAAGCGGAGCGGAAACTAATAAGGTTATTTTGGATTTCATGAGCGCTATTGTTGATAAAAATTCTGTTTTCTTACGACAGACACAGGAACTCAGAGAGCAAATTGCACAAAATGATGATTTTACCAGAGAAATATCAGATATATTAAAACAATACAGAGACGGCGGTACATTGCCACAGACTGAAATTGACAGAATTAATCAGGATATCAGCAATATGGATGCACAAGCCAGACAAGCACAGAGTCAATATGAAAAAGGCAGTGCTGCTTATGAAAGATTACAGCAATTTATAGAACAGACCAATAATATTAAGAATAATTTGCCGAAGACGTTCACAGATGCTTATGCGGCCAATTTACAGCAGCTTTTAAGTACAAGAGTAAGTATTTTGTTAAACAATCAGGATATAAAAATTGGCGACACGACAGCTTCGGCATTGGTTGACAGTTTGGCAAAAAAATTAAGTAGTGGAGAATACAGCCAGTATAAAGATTTGTTTTCGAATATAAGAAACAGCAGAGGCGAAGTTGACGGATTTAAACTGCAGGAAATAATGAGAAATTTAATAATTTCGGAATTAACATGGTCGCAAGGCGTTAATTACAATATTAATACCGTAGACGGAGTAACAAAGGTAATGATGATTCACGGCGGAGTTGATATGGATTTAATGCCGGATCCGGGTTTAAGACAGTATGTTGAAGCAAAGGCAAAAGCCAATGGCGTTGATATAGAAATGACAAAATTTAGTTCAAGAGATGCAACATCGGCATCAGTCATAGAAGCAGTACAAAATGCAAGAGGAGCAATAGGGCTAACGGGAACTTATTCTATGGCAGCGGCAAGCGCCATGGGTTTTGAAAGAATGAATATAGCAAATGTAAATTCCACAATTTTGGAAGTTAAGGGAACAACTTTCTACACAGGTAAAGTAGGGGCTTATGTAAGAGGTACGGTTTTAGCTCCTTCAGAAACAATTATAGGAGCTTTTGCTAAAGCGTTACTGACTGTTGTTGAAGGTAAAAATATGCTTATAATGGGTGTTAAAGATCAGGCAACATTGAATATGTTTACGGCTTCAGTTGACGCTTTGGGTTTAACGGATTATTTTAATGCAAACGGAAAATTATATGGTTCAAGTATAGATAAAAAATTGGCCGGAGAATATGTTGACAGCGGGGCAATGTATCATGTCGGCATAATGGAAATAATGGGAAGAGGTTCTGATTTTAAAGCCGCTAAAGGAGCTGAGGGAATTACTCTTATAGCTATAAATCCTCATCTGAGTTATCAGTCGGCACAGGCGCAGTTTATAGGAAGAATCTTAGGTAACAGATATTTGAATAAAAATGGATTGAATGCTGTTGATTCTGAAGGAATTTATAAAAATTTAGAAGTATTTTATGCTTCCGATAAAAATTCTATAGCTGCAAATGCCGAGAAATATGAAGGCAAATATACCGGTATAATGAAGATGACAGCGAACGATTATGTAACATTATTTAATGCAAGAGTATTGGATAACGGAGGATTTGAAGCTGAGAATCATCAAGTTATGCAAAGCGGTGCCCGTGCGACATATACCGCTACAAACACAGTCCCGTATGTAAATACGGTTGCCGGATTAAAAACAGCTTTGAGTAATACAGGTATGTCTGCCGGCGATATTTCAAAAGTATTGAAAAATATGAAGAGTTTAGGTTATTACAACGGTTTTGAATTAACTTATAAAGGTTCAATAGCGGCAGGATATGCTTTGCAAATGAGTGGTTATAATACTAATGGTATTTCGCTTTCAAACGCATTGCAGCAAATGGCGGATACGAATATGACGAATATTAAAGATTTGCTTGTCAAAATATCACCGACTTATAAACCGTTGGCAACTGGCAATAGTTTTGCAGATTCAATGGATATGGTAATCAATCTGGAAAAAGCAGGACTTATAAGTATGGTAAGAGGAACCGGCAATACATTAAATGATATTTTGACGATAAGTATGTTGAGTAACAGCAATATTCCGATGCGTGATATAAAAGTTGCTGAAAATTTAAGTCCTGCCGAACAAAATATAAAGAGGATAGAAGGTTTGTTAGAAATTTATAAAACACATGGAATAAAGGGTTTACTTTCTTATGATTCTACATTTATGACAGTGGTCAAAGAATTGGAAATTGCCGCTGTAGCAAGAGATAATGCGACAAGAGAAGAGAGAATATTTAATGAAGAAAATAAAAACAATAGCATTCAAACAATTTTTAAGAAATTTATTTTAAGTAAAAAAGCAGAATCTGCGGAAAAAACTTTAGAGCAGCTGAAAAATAAACTTGAAAAAGAAAGACAACAGTTATTTGAAGCTTATGCTTCAGGCAAAGACGTTTCAGAGACAATATCTCTGTTATTGACGGCCAGAGTATCACAAAAAGGACAGTTGTTATTTGGAGATAGGAATTTGACTCAATCAATTGAAAATTTGTTTGATAACGAAAACTTTATTCAAAATGTAAATTGGGATAAAGTTGATTGTAAACAATTCTTGAGATTTGTAGCAAACAATAATATTATAGGCTTGACACAGTATTTTAAACAAGCAGGCGCAATAAAATTGACTGTCAGTGAGATGCTTATGAAATATCAGGGTATTAGCTTTGAACAATTTATTGCTGCAACAGAAATAACTAATGATACGGATGCTGATAAAAATAAAACGGCAACTATTGTAAACAGACAGAATATATTAGGAGAGACAGAATATCAAAATTTAATTGTAAATTATGCAACTTTAGTACAAACATTTGGAAAGGAAGTAAAAGGTGTAAGTATACAAGTATTATTGTTATCGGAACAAGAAGCATATAATGCGATAAAAGCTGTAGCTGGAGAAGGTAAATTAACACGGAAACAGGCGGCACAAGTGATTGCTATAAAGAAAACAGAAGCTGTTCAGGCGGCAGCCAAGAGTCCGGCGGCAGTTATCAAGAATTGCGCGGAAGCAGCGGTAGAGACATTAGGGAAGATAATACCGTTGAAGGCGTTGACGGAAGAAGCGGTAAGGATGAATCCGTTTGCACAGGATTTGTTGGCGGTAGCGGGATTGACTGAATCGTTGGATAAAGCGACGACGATGGGAGAGGTAAGGGAGAAGACAGGATTTGAATACAGGACGGTAGAAAGAGCGGAAGTTGGTACGCTTGGAACGCCGTTTATAGCGTATATACCGAATAAAGGAACAAATACGGGTCATGTAATAACGGTAACGAAAGTAAGCGACGGTAAGATAACATACAGCGATAATGAGGTAAGCGGAGCCGAGATGACGATAGATAAGTTGTATGAGATGGGATTTGAAGGATTGGTGTTGGTATCGCCGGAATCAAAAGTAGGAGTAAGAGTAGAATCACTGAAAGACAATATAGAGAAGATATTGGGTAAAGAAGGATATGAAAAATTATCTGTTAAAGGCAAAGAATTTGTAAGCGAGATAATAAACGGAGTAACGAAGCCGCAGGATATGGTAACGACGTTATCGGCGTTATTGGCGATATGCAAGAATGCCGATGCGGTAGCGCAGATGCTAGGATTTGCGGATATGTCAGAAGCAGTACAGTCAGACGCGCAGGCAATAACCGATAAATATTACGGCAAGGTTGGTCAGATAATGGGAATAAATGACGTAAGCGAAGCCGATAAACAAGTATCAATCAAATTGCTTGCGATGGCAAGAGACGTTATATTTATGGTAAGGATCAATCCTGAGACAAAGGCCGTATTGAATGAAGCAAAAGCAGCGGAAGAGATAATGCCGATGTTGGTAATAAGCAAGGCTGTAAATCAGAATGTTATAGTAGAGGCGAGCAGGACGTTGGTATTGAAAGGAGACAGCGGAGAATTTGTAATAGACATAGAGAAACTGCAGAGAGTGATAAAGGAGAAGATAAGCATAGCGGACGCGAAGAAGGCGTTGGAAGATTTGTCTGCGATGCTTGAATCAAACGGCAGAGGCTCTGCGGCGATGCCTATGTCATTGATGAAGTTGTCTGATGTCAAAGCAGTAGCGGCGGCTGCATAATTATAAATGTGACGAAAAAAGATAAATAATGAAAAGAGAGACAGATAAAAAATATCTGTCTCTCTTAATTTTAGAGGATATTTACAAAAAAAATATAAAATTATACAATCACAAAATGATTATTAAGACAGACCAGGACACAATTTGTCATTACTTTGAAGATTCTTCCGGTATGTTGGGCGCCCACGCAGATAAAGTTGTTATAGCTGAATCCAAACAAGATGTAATTGATTTATTCTTAGAAAATAAGTCTCATACTCCTGTAACAATTGCTGCCGGATGCACCGGCGTTACAGGCGGATGTCTTGCTTACGGCGGTATTGTTTTATCTACGGAAAGGCTGAACTCCATAGGTTCAATTAAAGAAATTTCCGATGATAAAGCTTTAATAACCGTCGGCGGCGGAGCTGTTGTAAATGATATAAAAAAATATGTTTTGGACAACGGGTGGATGTATGCTCCGGATCCTACTGAAAAAAATGCGACTATAGGCGGTAATATTTCAACAAATGCTTCAGGCGGAAGAGGGTTTAAATACGGCACTACAAGAAATTATATTAATGCGCTTGAAATAGTTTTTCCAGACGGTTCTTTTTCATATATAGAGAGAGGAAGGACTTTTGCCGATAATAATGGCAACATTGAATTGAAGACAGACAAAGGAGTAAAAAATATTTCTTTGCCTAAATATAAATTACCCGATATAAAAAATGCGGCCGGTTATTTTAATTATGAAAAAGCCGATTTAATAGATATATTTATAGGACAGGAAGGGACATTAGGTGTTATAGTTTCTGCAGAACTTATTCTCATCAAACCTTTTGAAATGTTGTTTGGAGGAATAATTTTCTTCGATAAAAAAGAGAAGTCTTGGGATTTTGTAAAGGAAATAAGGGATATTTCCAATCAATCAAAAATAAACAATGATATTAATATAAACGCATTGTCGTTAGAATATTTTGACAGAAATGCTCTTAATCTTATAAAAAAAGATTATCCCGTAATACCTGCAAACGTTGACGCGGGGATTTTATTTGAACAGGATTGTACAAAAGAGACTTATGATTTATTAATGGAAAAATGGATCAAAAAAATTGAACAATATGATATTAATACAGATGATGTATGGTTTGCTTCAAATATCAAAGAACAGGAAGAATTCAGGATATTCAGACATAAGATACCTGAGCGTGTAAATGAAATAGTAAAGAAAAATAAAATTCCGAAAGTCGGTACTGACGTAGCGGTGCCTCACGATAAAATGAAAGAAATGATATATTTCTGCGAGCAGAAGTTCTCTGAAAAAAAACTTTTTAATTTAACGTTCGGACATATAGGTGAAAGTCATTTACATGCGAATCTTATTGCTTCTACAAAAGAAGAATATGAAAAATGCAGGGAAATATATTTGGAGATAGCAAAAAAAGCAGTCAGTTTGGGGGGTACGGTATCGGCTGAACACGGTATCGGGAAAGTAAAACACATATTTTTGGAAGCAATGCTGGGAGTTGAAGGTATTGAAGAATTGAGAAAGTTTAAAAAAAGTATGGATGTATATAATATACTTGGTCAGAATAATATGTTTAAAAGCGGTAATTAATTTCTGTAACCTTTCGTCTGTTCGACAGTCTAAATCAAATATGTAAAAAATATTTTTATACGCTTGACTTATTTTTATATATATGTATAATTATACGCATGACTAGACCATCACATAATATTGATTTGTTGTTGGAGAAAGGCGAGGAATTGGTTCTTGAGGTTGGCTTTGAACAATTCAGCATCAGAGGTGTTTGTAAAAAAGCCGGAGTTAATCTCGGAATGTTCCATTATTATTTTAAGACAAAAGAACATTTTGTAAAAGTTTTGTTTGAGCATTTGTTTGAAAAGCATGTTATTGCCCAACAAAAAATCATTCTTAACCATAAAAGAGGCATAGATAAGCTGAAAGCTCTTTTATTCTTGAGGGCTAAGCTTGGAAGACAAAATAAGCAGATTGCTTTTTTATTTATGAAAGAAATTTTTACAAGCGGTTTGTCGAAACTTATAGAAGCGCATCATAAACAGGAAATAAAATTCCTGTTTTCTTTGATAAAACAGTGCCAGGATGAAGGAGATATATCAAAGAAAATGTCAATGTCACACATAATACCGCTTATTATAGCGCCTGTTAATTTTTCTGTAGTATTTGATATGGGAACGTTTAAAGGATTTTGTCAAAGAGATAAAAATATAGATTCTAAACAAGATAAAAATTTTGAAAAATATATAAATGAACTTATAGACATTATATTGAGGGGATTGAAATGAAGACACACAAGACTTTTTGTTTGCAGACAGTAAGAATTTTATTTGGAATTTTATGCCTTACTTTTATAACAGGCATATCTTATGGGGATTTTTTAACTCAGGATCAATATATAAATAAAGTTAAAGAAAATAATCCGCAGTTAAAAGAGATAGAATATACAAAATCTTCCATAACAAAAAAATTACAGGAAGTTTACAGAGCGTATTCTGTTTATCTTAACGCTGACGCCAGTTACTCTGATGATCATAACAGATCTATATTAAATCCAGCTTCTGTTTTTTTTCAGGATGTAGACATGACGGCATTTGATTTAGATGTGTCTTTGAACAAAGAGTTTAATACCGGTACAGTGCTTACATTAGGTTACGGAACGCAGGAAACTACAAGTAATTATCCTTTTATGGATTCAAAGTATACTTACGGGAAAACAGCTCCATATATAAAACTTGAGCAATCGTTATTGAAAAATTTCAAAGGCGGATTAACGGAAGCTTCGATAGCTAAAGCAAAGGCATCGGCAGAATCATTGCTATATTTGCAGATTTATAAAGAACAGCAGTTGTTATTAAATGCAAAAAAAACTTACTGGAAACTATCTTATGCCAGAACGGTAAACATATTCAGACAGAATTCTCTTGCAAGAACAAAAAAGACTCTTGATTGGAACCAAAGAAGATATGATAAAGATCTGACCGAGAAAACTGATTTACTCCAGTCAAAAGCAGCATATAAAATAAGAGAATTGAATTTGAAAGTAGCTCAAGCTGAAGAAATAGCGGCTTCAAGAAATTTTAATGAATTGATTAATATTTCATCAGATAAAGTTGATTATGAAATAGACAGTATTGAGAAATTAGGCGAAAAATTTAAATTTATTAAAGGTCTTGAAAGAAATGACGGAAAGAGAGCTGACACTTTGTCTGTTATAGCTTCTGCCGACAGTTATGTGTATGCTCAGAAAGCGGCAGTAAAAAATATCGGTTCTGATTTGAAAGTTGTAGGCAAATACGCTTTGACAGGTGTTGACAGCAACATATCGAATTCTTTTTCACAATTAAAAGCCGACAAATATTCTTCTTTCATGATAGGGCTTAACTATTCTATGCCTCTTGATTTTGCCGTGCAAAAATCGGTAATTGAGGGATACGATTATGACATAATGTCGTCAAAAAAACAAATTGAGCAGGCTGAACTTTCCGAATCGAACGGATGGCTTCAATTGCTTCAGGATTGGGAAGATGCTAAAGACGAATACCTCATATCAAAAGATATTTTTGAAATTCAGCAGGAAAGGAATAAAGAAGAACAAAAACTTTTAAGAACAGGAAGAAGCACGACATATCAGGTTTTAGAAAGCGAACAAGATTTGGATGATGCGATATTGAGCGTATATCAAACGTCAATGAACGCGATATTCATATATTTAGAAAGCGAAATGCTTTATAATACAAAAAAAATAATTTTGGAGTAAGATAAAATGAATTTAGCAAAAATTGCGATTAAAAGACCTACATTTATATTTGCGTTGCTGACGGCCGTCATTGTCGTCGGTTTAATAGCAATGAAAACTCTTTCAGTCAGAATGTTTCCGGACGTCGAAATTCCTTACGTGGCGGTTACGATACAATACCCCGGAGCAGGTCCTGAGGAAATAGAGCTTTTGGTAAACAAAAAAGTTGAAGATGCCATGAGTGCGGTTTCGGGTATAAAACACATATATTCCATAAGCCAGGACGGCTACGCAATCGCTTATGCGGAATTTAATCTCAGCAAAAATCCAGATATTGCCCTTCAGGAAGTAAAGGATAAAATAGCCGAAATAAGAAACGATTTTCCGGATGACATCGAAGAACCTATAATACAAAAACTTGATATGAATTCACAACCCATATTGCTTATTACGTTAAGAGCAAATCTTAAAGACAATGAAATCTATGATTTAGCCGACGATTATTTCAAAAAAGAATTCTCAAGAATAGACGGTGTTTCAAAAGTTGAAATATTCGGAGGAACGAAAAGAGAAATTCATGTAGACATAGATAAAAATAAAATAAAGCAGCACGATATGACTTTGACGGCAGTCGCCGCAAAAGTGGCCTTAAACAGCACCAATATCCCGATAGGGCATTTTTCAAAAGGCGCAGGCGACGTATCTTTCAGAACGATCGGAGAATTCCGCTCTATAAGCCAGATAAGCGACGTTGTGGTAAATTTTGTCGGGAATGATGTGCCCGTAACGATAAAAGACATTGCTAAGGTCAAAGATTCTACGGAAGAAACTTATACAATAGGAAGAATAAACCTTAAAGAAAACGGAAAAGTAATTTCGGAAAACACGCTGATTCTGGCGATTTATAAACAGTCTAAATCAAATGACGTTAAAATTTCGGACAACTTGACGGCTAAGGTAAACGAACTTAATAAAAAATCGGATTCCATAAAGGGAAATCCTAAATTAAAAATAGTAAAAGATTCGGCATGGCCTGTAAGAGCAAATATCAAAGACGTTACGAACACCATATTTGAAGGTATTTTCCTTGCGATAGTAGTCGTATATTTCTTTTTGGGAAGTTGGAGATCAACATTTATTACGGCTCTTGCTCTTCCCAACAGTTTAATAGGCGCATTTATATTTATGTCGCTTTTTGATTTCAGCATAAACGTAATATCTCTTATGGCTCTTTCTCTTACGGTAGGACTTTTGATAGACGATGCAATCGTTGTGCGAGAAAACATATTCAGGCATTTTGAAGAAGGAGAAAGCCCCGTTGACGCCGCTGAAAAAGGAACAAACGAAGTGGCTCTGGCGGTAATAGCAACAACTCTTACCGTTATATCCGTGTTTCTTCCTATCGGATTCTTATCGGGTATCGTAGGACAGTTTTTCAGAGAATTCGGATTGACAGTCGTATTTGCGATGATCATATCGCTTCTTGACGCTTTAACGATAGCTCCTCTTCTTTCTGCGTATATGATAACCAAAAGAAAGATTATTGAAAAAAAACAAAATATTTTTGTAAGAATTTTTAGGATGCTTACCGTAGGGTGGTTTAACAGATTTTACCATGCTATAGAAAGGTTTTATGAAAAGTCTGTGAGATATATTCTTTACAATAAAAAGAAAGTTCTTTTTATAACTCTTCTTATATTTTTCTCTTCACTTTACATTGCAAAGTTTTTGCCGGTAGTCTTCATGCCGAGCCATGAAAACGGAGAATTCCTTGTAGCTCTTGAAGCAAAACCGGGCACATCTTTGGATTATCTTGATAACCATTACGTTAAAGAAATAGAAACTGCGTTAATGAAAGAAAAAAATATAGATTTTGCTGTAACTATGGTCGGCAATTCCCAGAAAGAACTTAATAAGGCAAACATATTTGTAAAAATGGTTCCGGACAAAGAAAGAAAAATATCGACAAGCCAGATGAAACAAGTTTTGAGAGATCTTCTTAAAGATAAATTCGACAAGGATTTCATTATCTCTTTTGATGATATTGGAGCTTTGGGAAGCGAAAAATCGTTCTCTCTTATGCTTTACGGAGACGATACGGCGAACCTGTCAAAAACAGCCGATTATTTCATAGATAAATTCAAAAACATTGACGGCCTTGTCGATATATCGACAAACTTCAGAAGCGGCAAACCGGAAAAGCAGGTCATAATGAATCCTGACAAAATGCTTGCTTTCGGAGTCCATTCGGTAACCGCCGGCAGCGAACTCAGAGCAATGGTGGAAGGCGTAACGCCCGCCAAATTCAGAGAAAACGGGCTTGAATACGACATAAGAGTAAAACTTCAGGATGACCAGAAGGATATCATGAGCGCGTTTAATGACATCTATATAGGGAATACCAACAATAAATTATTAAGACTTAAAAATGTTTCTTCGTTAGTTGACGCCGAAGGACCGACTAAAATATCAAGACGCGACAGATCTACATATATATCAATCGAGGGGAATCTTTCAGTAAATGCCAACCTGCAGGGAATACAGAATCAGGTTGTAAAAATTATAAAAGAAGAACAGGCAAAACCGGAAAATGCTTTTATGAAAGACTTGACCTATGATTTTTCCGGAGATTCCGAACAAATGAAGGAATTGTTTACAAACATGATAATTGCGGCGTGTCTTTCCCTTTTGTTTATTTATATGGTGCTTGCAAGCTTATACGAATCGCTTATAACGCCGTTTACGATAATGGTTGCTCTTCCTCTTGCCGTTGTCGGAGGACTTGTCGCCCTTCATATAACCCACCAGTCTATAAGCATGTTTACCATGATAGGATTTATCATGCTGCTCGGCATAGTGGCAAAAAACTCAATTCTGCTCGTTGATTATATCCAGCAGATGATGAGAAAAGGACACGATATAAAAGAAGCTATCGTTATTGCCGGCAAAAAAAGATTGAGACCTATTTTAATGACTTCCGTCGCATTGGCGGCAGGAATGTTGCCTACTGCTATGGGTTTAAGCGAAGTAGGCAAATTCAGAATGAGTATGGGTATAGTCGTTATAGGCGGAATAATCAGTTCCACAATTTTGACATTGTTGATAGTGCCTGCAATATTTGAATATCTTAATGCATTCAGACTCTTTTCAAGAAGAATTCTCGGAAGGCCTGAAAAGAGAATGATAGATGTTGAAAATGAAGAAGAATAAATAAATATACAGCGAAAATAAAAGGCAGATAAAATATTTTATCTGCCTTTTATTATTGAATCCACAAACTGTTTTTAATATAATAGATAAAAATTTGTGTTACGGAGCGTAAATGTCTATTTTGGAAATCGTAAAATACGGTGATCCTATATTACGTAAAAAAACTTTGGAAGTTACGGAAATTACCGATGAAATAAAAAAACTTGCAAAGAATATGCTTGAAACTATGTATTCTGCACCGGGTGTCGGGTTGGCAGCTCCGCAAGTCGGATCGTCATTGAAAATATGTGTTATAGACGTTGTTCCAAACGGCAGAAAAAGACCTTTTATTTTAATTAATCCCCAAATTTTAAGCGGTGAAAATAAAATTGAATTGGAAGAAGGATGTTTGTCTTTCCCGGGTATATTCGAACCTGTAAAACGATATGATAAAATAACAGCGGAATATATTGATCTTGACGGCAATATCAATAAAGTTGAAGTTACTGGTTTTTTGGCAAAAGCTTTCCAGCATGAAATAGATCATTTAAACGGTAAAGTCTTTATAGATTATCTTGCCGCATGGAAAAGAAAAAATATCGAAAAAGATATAAAGAGAAGAAAAAAAGGCGGAGATTGGTGAGACTCTTATTTTTTGGGACAGCTGATATATCAAAATTTTTTCTTGAAAATATTGCTCGGAGACATAGTATTGAAGCCGTAATTACTATGTGTGATAAACCGGCTTGCAGAGGCGGTAAAATAAGGTGTCCTTCCGTAAAGACGTATGCGGAAGAACATTCCATCAAGTGCATTCAGGTTGATAAATTTTCAGATGAAATCGTTGAAAAAATAAAAAAATTTAACGCTGATGCCGGAGTCATTGTTTCTTTCGGAAAAATAATTCCCGAAAAAGTATTCTCTTTGCCTAAATGCGGCTGTTTTAATATACATTTTTCTCTTTTGCCTAAATACAGGGGGGCATCTCCTGTTCAACAGGCTTTGATAGACGGACAAAAAATAACAGGAGTCACATCATTCTATATAGAAAAAGGATTGGACAGCGGAAATATCATTTTGCAGAGAAATGTAGAAATCAGTGATGAAGATACATCTAAAACTTTATTTGATAAATTAAATTTGACAGGCGTAAAAATAATGAATGATACTTTGGATTTGCTTGAAATCGGCAAATCTGAATCCAGAATGCAGGAAGGAACGGCGACTTTTTGTTCCGTATTAAAGAAAGAAGACGGCAGAATAGATTGGAACAAGTCTGCAAAAGATATAAGAAACTTGTTCAGAGGCTTATTTTTATGGCCTGGAATTTTTTGTGTTATAAATGACGGGAAATTATCAGGTAAAACTTTGAAAATTATTGATTGCCATGCGGTTGATGAACAGTCAAAAATGCCTGTAGGATCAATAGTTTCAGTAAAAAAAGGCTTAGGTTTTACGGTAAAATGCGGGGAAGGGTGTTTGTTGATTACTAAAGTTCAGCCTGAAAGTAAATCTCAAATGGCTGCATGCGATTTCTTAAACGGTTCAGGTCTTTCTGCCGGCAGTTTGCTGAGATAATACATTGTAAGCGTAAAACTTAATATTTATATTCAAAAATTAATAAAATTTGCTTGACAATATATACAGCTTTTTATATCATAAATCGTGGAAAATTTGGATATTTTAACCATTAAATTGAATAAGTTGGTAGAATCATATAAAAAACTTAAAGAAGACAATTACAGATTGAGGACCGAATTGGATTTTTTTAAAAAGGAAGTAAAAGAGCATAAAAGCCGTTTAAATGAAAATATTTTGTTGAAGGAAAAGCAAAAAAAGGCTATACTTAAAGCAGAACAAATATTAGAGAAGATTAATTCGATGAAGGTTTTGTAATGGGAAGCGTTTCTTCAAAAATTATGGGTATGCCGATAAATGTGTCTGTAGATGATGTTGACGAGTTTGCCGTAAATAAAGCCATAGAATTTGCGAATGAAAAATATGGCGATATAAAAAGAATACACACTAATATAGAGGATTCAAATACATTAAGGGCTTTTGCGATTTTGAATATTATTATGGAATTACAAACAATTAGGGATGAACAAGCCGGTATTTCAGATAGAAATGTTAAGAAGGTAGATAACCTTATAAGAATTATAGATAAACTAGATTTATCTGATTAAAACTTAATATAACCCTGCATTGTTGGTGATTTTCGTGTTAATGTATTTATTCCGATGAGTTCTTTAAGAGAAAACCATGTGAGTTATGCAAATAAGCATAGACCGCGGTTCTCACTTGTAAAAAAGGGCTTTAAATACTTAACAGACACGGCAAATGTGGGGTTTTTCTTTTATGGAACAAAAAGATTTTTTTAGAGAAAATCTGAATTCTGATAACAAGTATAAACCGTTAGCCTTAAGAATGGCTCCTAAGTCTCTTGAAGACTATATGGGGCAGGCTAATATTGTCGGCGACGGCAAATTGCTCAGAAGAGCAATAGAGGCTGACAGTTTGGGGTCTGTGATATTTTACGGACCTTCCGGAAGCGGGAAAAGTGCTCTTGCAGGCATAATAGCTTTAAAGACTAAATCTTATTTTGAAAAAGCAAATGCAGTTTTAATTGGAATAGCCGATATCAAAAGAATTCTTGAACAGGCAAAAAACCGTTTGGAGATGTCCGGCAAAAAAACAATTTTAATGCTTGATGAAATTCATCATTTCAACAGGTCACAGCAGGACGCTCTTCTGCCTGATGTTGAAAAAGGAATTATAACGTTAATTGGTATAACTACTGAAAACCCATTCTTTTATATCAATTCTGCTATACTTTCCAGAACGACAGTTTTTGAATTTAACGGGCATACAAACGATGATCTTTTAAAAATTTTGGACAGAAGTATTGTTGATCAGCAAAACGGTTTTGGCAAGCTGAATATACAGATTACCTCAGATGCTAAAAATCATCTGGTTAAAAATTCCGGCGGAGATGCAAGGAGATTGCTGAATGCCGTTGAAATAGGCGTTTTATCAACAATGCCTGATTCTAAAGGTATAAGACTTTTTGATTTAAAAGTTGCAGAAGAGTCTATACAAAAGAGAAGTATTTCATATGACAAAAGAGGGGATCAGCATTATGATCATATTTCAGCTTTTATCAAATCAATGAGAGGTTCTGATCCTGATGCGGCAATTTATTGGATGTCAAAGATGCTTGTTGCCGGAGAGGATCCCAGATTTATAGCAAGAAGAATCATGATTTGTGCAAGTGAGGATGTGGGGAATGCAGATCCAAGAGCATTGACATTATCTGTTTCGGCAATGCAGGCCGTTGAATTTTTAGGGATGCCTGAAGCAAGAATAATTTTAGCTCAGGCTGCGATATATGTAGCGACGGCTCCTAAATCTAATGCGTCTTATCTTGCAGTTGATAAGGCTATAAATGAAGTTAAAAACGGTAAAGAAAGAACGGTACCGAATCATTTGAAAGATTCTAATTTGGACGGCGAAACTTTTGGACACGGTAAAGGCTATAAATATCCTCATGATTTTAAAGACCATTATGTTGATCAGGAGTATATGAACGATCCTGTAGCTTTTTATGTTCCTACGAATCAAGGATATGAGGTGAAAATTTGTGAGCGACTTAATAGAATCAGAAAAAAGTAAACTAAGATATGATTATCTTATGATCAGAGACAGACTTGAGCCTGCATTGAGATATGCATACAGCAGAGTGATATTATCAAAAATAAAAAAACTCAAACAGTATCAAAATGCAAGAACGGTTATGTTTTATTTATCTTATGGTTCGGAAGTAATTACTGATGCTATGATAAGCGAGTTTTTGGCTGAAGGCAAAGATGTTGCTGTTCCTGTCATTCAAAATCCCGGTGACGGAAATATGACTGCCGTCAGAATCAATCATTTGGAAGATTGTTATGAAGAAGTTTACGGTATCAGACAGCCGGAATTAAACGAGAATGAAATCGTCGATAAAAAAGACGTCGATTTGATTTTTGTACCCGGAATAGTTTTTGACACTTACGGATATCGGATAGGTTACGGGAAAGGATATTATGACAGATGGTTGGCAGGTACTGATATTTCAAAAAGAATCGGACTTGCATATGAAGTTCAGTTGACTGACAAATTGCCGAACGGCAAATATGATTTGCCTGTTGGTATGGTATTAACCGAGAAGAGAGTTATAGAAGTAACTAGAAATTGATTTTGCGAAAGGGGACTAATGTATGGAAAATGTTTTTATGCTTATAGGAGTAGGTTGTATTTGTTTTGTTGTCGGTTTCATTTTGAGATATGTATATGCAAAGATTGATTCAACATCTGTTGAACAAATTTCAGATAGAATTATAAATGAAGCCAAAATACGTGCCGATGCAAAAACAAAAGAAATGTTGATTGCAGGTAAAGATGCCGTTGATAATGAAAGAAAAGAGTTCGAAAAAGAATTAAAAGAAAAAAAGATTGAAATGCAGAATTCAGAGAAAAGATTGATCCAGAGAGAAGAAAATTTGGACAGAAAAATGGACTCTTTGGATAAAAAAGAAAGAGATTTTCAGCAGAAAGAAAAGAATCTTGAAATAAAAGAAAAAAACATTGATTTGAAAATCTCGGAAGTAGAACAAATTAAAAATGAACAGAAGACCATTCTTGAAAAACTTTCAGGATTAACAAGAGAGGAAGCAAAACAAAGATTGGTGAAAGAAATGCTTGAAGAGGCAAAAAGAGATGCTGCTGTTTTATCTCAGAAAATAGAACAGGAAACCAGAGAAAACGCAAGCAAAAAATCAAAAGAAATTCTTTCAATTGCCATACAAAAAGTCGCGGCAGATCATACGGCCGATATTACGACTTCAACGGTACAAATTCCTAATGATGAAATAAAAGGAAGAATTATTGGAAGAGAAGGAAGAAATATAAGAGCTTTTGAACAGGCTACTGGCGTAGATTTAATTATTGACGATACTCCTGAATCAATAACAATATCTGCTTTTGACGGAGTTAGAAGATATATCGCTAAAAAAGCGCTTGAAAAACTTATTGCCGACGGAAGAATACATCCTGCAAGAATTGAAGAAGTTGTACAGAAAATGCAGAAAGAAGTTGAAGAAACAATAAAAGAGACAGGAGAACAAGCCGCTATTGATTCCGGTGTTCCTGGCCTTCATCCTGAAATTATAAAATTACTCGGAAGACTTAAATTCAGAACTTCTTACGGACAAAATCAGCTGCAGCATACGCTTGAAGTTACATGGCTTGCGGGAGCTATTGCCGGTGAATTAGGATTGGATGTAACATTCTGTAAAAAAGCCGGACTTATGCACGATATAGGAAAAGCCGTTGACCATGAAGTCGAAGGAACTCATCATCAGATATCTGCCGAACTTGCGAAAAAGTATGGAGAATCTCCTAAGATGATAAATGCTATTTTATCTCATCATGAAGGTTTTGACGAACCTAAGAGTCCTGAAGCTTTTGTTATTGCCGCTGCTGATGCTATTTCTGCTGCAAGACCCGGAGCCAGAAGAGAAACGATTGAAACATACTTGAAGAGACTGGAAAAACTTGAAACTGTCGCAAAAGATTTTAAAGGCGTCTCGTCTGCTTACGCTATTCAGGCCGGAAGAGAAATAAGAATCTTAGTTGAGCCTGAAAATATAGACGATGCGCAGTCTCAAATTTTGGCTCACGATATAGCAAAGAAAATAGAACAGGAACTTGAATATCCTGGTCAGATAAAAGTTACTGTTATCAGAGAAGTCAGAGCGCAGGATATTGCGAAATAAGTTATTTTTTAAGACTCCAAATTTCTTGTCTTTACGGAATTTGGAGTCTTGAATATAAAAGTTGTTAATTGATTTTCCAGACTTTTAAATAACAAGTGAGATAAATGGTAGATTTATTTGATTTTGAAAGTTCTAACAATAACGACGATGACGGTAAAAAAATATATTCCGTCAGTGAAATAAATAATGAAATTAAAATTATTTTAGAAGACTCCTATCCCTCTGTCTGGATTTCAGGTGAAATTTCAAATTTAAAAACATACTCCTCCGGACATATGTATTTCAATCTTAAAGATGAAAATTCTCAAATATCAGCCGTTATGTTTGCGGGATATAATCAAAAACTTAAATTTATTCCAAAAGACGGAATGCAGATACTTGTATTCGGTAAAATAACATCATATATACAGAGAGGTTCTTACCAGATTCAGGTTTCTTACGCAAAAGAAACCGGAGTCGGAACTCTTCAGGAACTTTTCGAAAAATTAAAAAAGAAATTGGAATCGGAAGGCTTATTTGATTACAAACATAAAAAAAACATACCGTATCTTGTTAATAAAATAGGAATAGTTACTTCAAAAGACGGTGCTGCTTTACATGACATCTTGTCTGTTTTAAACAGACGTTTTTCAAATGTTGAAGTTTTAATTTATCCTGTAAGAGTGCAGGGAAATGAATCAAAATACGAAATTGCAAATGCTGTTGAATATTTAAACGCAAATTATCAAGAACTTGATGTTTTGCTTGTAGGCCGAGGCGGAGGTTCTTTGGAAGATTTATGGGCATTTAATGAAGAAATTGTTGCAAGAGCGATATTTAATTCTAAAATTCCGGTAATATCTTGCGTGGGACATGAGATAGATTTTACAATAGCTGATTTTGTCGCCGATTTAAGGGCTGCAACACCGTCGGTAGCAGCTGAAATTGTCGCTAAAAACAGAAAAGATATTGAAGATAAGATTGTTTTGCTTAAAAAATCGATGGTGGATAAAATCAAGAATATTATTGATGTTATCGAAGAAAAAATAAATAAATACAAAACATGCAGGGCATTGTCAAAACCATATCTGATATATGAAGATAAAATACAGCATATAGATGAATGTAAAGAAAAATTAATAAACATAATCGTAAAAATATTTGATGATAAAAACCATTCGTTTCAGTTAAAAGTGCAAAAACTCAATCTTTTATCACCTTTAAATATTTTAGAGAGAGGATATTCCGTTTGCTTTAATGAAAAAGGAGAATTGGTAAAGAAAGCTGAACAGTTATTAAAGAATGATGTTGTAAATATAAAATTATCAGAAGGCGCTGTAAAAGCAAAAGTTTTGTAGGAGTTTATATGAAAAAAAACACGTTTGAGACGTCTTTGAAAAGACTGGAATCTATTGTTGAGGAAATGGAAAACTCGCAATTGGATATTGATAAAGCAATGAAACTTTTTGAGGAAGGCGTTTCATTGGTAAATGACTGTTCTTTAAAACTTGATGAAACTAAGAAAAAAATAGAGATTCTTATCGAAAAAAATGGTAAAATCGAAAAAGAAAAATTTATCGGGAATGAAAATGAAAACGAAAAAAATTTTTAATTTAGAAAAATATTTGACGTTTATGTCAAAAGATATTAATGCGAGTTTGAAAAAATATCTTCCTAAAGATAATACTGTTATTTCCCGGGCAATGAGATATTCTGTGTTGGCCGGCGGAAAGAGATTACGTCCGGTTTTAGTCATTTTAGGAGCCGAAATTTTCGGTTTGCCAAAGAAAAAAATAGAGCCGGCTGTATGTGCCGTTGAATTTTTGCATACATATTCTCTTATACATGATGATTTGCCTGCTATGGATAATGACGATTTAAGAAGAGGCAAACCTACAAGTCATAAAAAATTCGGAGAAAGTGCTGCAATTCTGGCAGGGGACGCACTTCTCACGGAATCTTTTAATTTAATTGCAAAATGCGAAGTTCCGAGCGCAAGAATAGTAAAGGCAATAAAATTGTTTTCCGATTATTCGGGATACAAAGGGATGATTGCCGGTCAGGCTGAAGATACTCTGGAAGCAGGCAAGTGGAATAAGCAAAATATATCTTTATGTAAAAAGAAACTGGAATTCATTCATATAAACAAAACATCGGCATTAATAAAAGCAAGTATAAAAATGGGCGCAGTTTTAGCAGGAGCCAAAGAAAAAGATCTAATGCTGTTGGATAAGTATGCGCATAATATCGGACTTGCTTTTCAGATAGCGGATGATATTTTGGATGTATATGCCGATAAAAGACTTCTTGGGAAAAACGGCAGTGATAAGGATAATGATAAACTCACATATTTGTCTTTGTACGGAAAAGAAAAATCTGAAGAAAATGCGAAAAATTTAATAATAGAAGCAAAAGAAAAAATTGCAAAATTTAAATCTAAAAAAGAGATTTTGGAAGCAATTGCCGATTATATGATAGACAGGAAATTTTAAATTTTTCTGTTTTGCATTATAAAGTACATTTGAAAAAAGATTATTATTGATAACCATTAAACAGAGGATAGAATGTCAATTTTAGAAAAAATATCTAAACCGGGCGATTTAAAAATAATAAAAAAAGAATTACTGCCTCAGCTGGCTCAGGAAATAAGAGAAGAATTGATAGATACAACTTCAAAAAACGGCGGGCATTTAGCTTCAAGTCTGGGAGTTGTAGATTTAACGATAGCGCTCCATTATTGTTTTGACCTTCCTAAAGATAAATTTATATGGGATGTAGGACATCAGGCATATGCTCATAAAATCCTTACCGGTAGAAGAGAACAATTTAAGACTTTAAGACAGTACAAAGGGCTCAGCGGCTTTCCTAAAATATCTGAATCCGAATATGACTCTTTCGGTTCAGGGCATTCATCTACATCTATTTCCGCAGCTTTGGGCTTTGCCGTATCAAGAGATTTAAAAAATGAGGATTATAAAGTTGTTTCCATTATAGGAGACGGCTCTATGACAGGCGGGCTTGCTTTTGAAGGGTTACAGAATGCGGGAACTCTTGGAAAAGATATGCTGGTAATTTTAAATGACAATCAGATGTTTATATCGAAAAAAATAGGAGTTCTTGCAGGATATTTTGCAAAGCTTTTGACTGCCGGCAGTGTTAAAAAAATAGAAGACAGAGTAAAAAGATTTGTTTCAAGAATTAAGTTTTGGGGATTAAATTCAATCAAATTGGTTAACAGATTCAAAGTTATGCTTTTTCCCGGTATGTTATTTGAGGAGATGGGATTTACATATATAGGGCCTATAGACGGCCACAATATAAATTCTCTTATTGATATATTGTCAAATGTAAAAGGTCTTAAAGGACCTGTCCTTTTGCATGTGGTTACAAAAAAAGGTAAGGGATATAAACCTGCAGAAGATAATCCGACTAAGTTTCACGGAGTCGGGCCGTTTGATATTGCAACGGGAAAATCAGTTCAAACAAAAAAAATTACATATACGGAAGTTTTTTCAAAAGCGTTGGTTAAAATTGCAAAAAAAGACAAAAGAATTGTTGCTGTTACGGCGGCAATGCCTGACGGGACCGGTATTAAAGAATTTGCAGAGGAGTTTCCTGACAGATTTTTTGACGTAGGTATTGCAGAAGGACATGCTGTTACTTTTTCTGCAGGATTAGCGGCAAACGGATTAAAGCCTGTCTGCGCGATATATTCTACTTTTATGCAAAGATCTTTGGATAATATAATACATGATATAGCGTTGCAGAATTTACCTGTAGTTATGGCTTTAGACAGATCAGGAATAGTAGGTGAAGACGGGGCAACTCATCACGGTGCTTTTGATATGTCGTATTTAAAATATATTCCCAATTTAACAATAATGTCTCCTGCCAATGAAACAGAATTGCAGGATATGTTAAATACGGCCGTGACTTTGAAAGGTCCGTCGGTTATCAGATATCCGAGAGGTATAGGAAAAAATCAGGTTGATTTTAACAGAAATTTTCAAATTTTGGATATCGGGAAATCCCGTATGGAAAAATATGGCGAAGATCTTTGTCTTGTTGCAATCGGGAATACTGTTAACGCATGTTTGGATGCCGCAAAGAAACTTGAAGATAAAAATATAAAAGTTTCTGTTTTGAATATGAGATTTTTAAAACCTTTTGATGAAAAAGAGATAAAAAAAATATTAACATATACAAAAAAAATTATAACTGTTGAGGAAAATTCTCTTATAGGCGGAATGGGCGAAACTGTAAAATCAATACTCTCAGGAACAGATGCCGAAATATTTTCAATAGGTCTTCCTGATATTTTTGTTGAACACGGAGCTCAAAGTATTATAAGAGATAAATATTGGCTGTCTTCCGATAAAATTGAGGCTAAAGTCATTGATATGATATAAAAATTTTTATATTTTAAAAAAAATGATAAAATAATCAAGTTTTATATCTTTTGTATTTTGTTTCGGCGGTAAAAATATATGCATATACATATAAGAGAAATTAGTTTTAAACACTATATGTTGTTGGGAGTATCGTTTCTTTATATTTTCTTCTTGTTTTTTATTTGGCTTTATATTTCAAAATTTTCGTTATCTCTCACAGATTCTTTGTTGTATACTCTTGCTCCGTTTCTTGAATTAAGTTTTATATATATTTTGTTTACATTGTTTTTTTCTTATACGGTTTTTTATAAATATATTAATGGTTTTAAATATGTTTTTTTAATAGTATGTATAATATATATTATTCAGGGGTTTACATTTTTCTTATCCGGAAATTTTTTATCTTCCCTGGCGATGGAAAACTGGAGAGATTATCAATATTTTGACAATAAAATAAGATATTTGATTATAATGTCGTCGCCTGTCCCTTTTTGTTTTTATTATTTTCATGTATTTGCGAAAGTCAAAAGAGAAATATATAAAATCAACAGAATTCAGTTTGCTATTGCGTTAATTCTTATAGCAGGTGCTTTTTTTATAGATTCGGTTCGTAAACATTCTGCAATTTTATCATTAATAGACAATACTTCTGAAATAATTTCCGTATCGTCAGTAAACTTAAAAAAAGATTTACCGTTTGAAAGGTTTTTTAATATTGATGAAAAAAAAGAATACCCTTTTCTGAAAAATCTTGTATACGTAAATAATCATTATCAGGTACAGCATAAAAATAAACCTAATGTAATAGTGTTGTTTTTGGAAGGATGTTCTGCAAGGTTTATGGGCGCATATGACGTAAACGATACTTTCAGCGGCATAACTCCCAATCTTGACGAATTTGTAAAGACGGAAGGAGTTTGTAAAGTAACAAATTATTTTAATCATACGGCGGCTACTTACAGAGGCATTATAGGAGCATTGACATCAGGTTATCCTATGCACGGCGGGTATGAAAACGGTTCAGGATGGGAAAATAGGAATAATTCTGAAATTTATAAACAAACGGTTGTATCAAGCATTCCAAGGTTGTTGAAACAGTTTGACTACAACTCAGTGATGTTCACGCCTTTTGTAACAGATGCTCCTTTTAACGATATGTGTAAGATGTTATGTTTTGATACTATTTACGGAGCTGATAAAAGCACAAAAGAATTAATAAAATCAAATGCGTATATGTATCAGGATATTCTAACAGATAAAGGTATTTTTCTCGCATTGACCAGGTATTTGTCAAAACAGGAATACGATGACAGTCCTCATTTTATTGCATTGTATAACAGAGGCACACATGTTTTTAATGATATTATAGAAGGCGGTAAAAAATACGGTGACGGGAAAAATCAAATTTTAAACAGAATTCACAATCTTGATTATGAGCTCGGGCCTTTTTTACGTTATTTTAAAAATTCGCGGTGGGCAACAAACACATATTTGATTATTACTACAGATCATGCAACTTTCCCTGAACCTGCATATATTGAAATTATAAAACAGAAAACACCGTATTATTTTGTTGACAGAATACCTCTTATAATTTATGATCCGTCAAAAACATTGCCTCCGGTTATGGATGCAAATTCAAGAAATTCTTTGGATTTAGCTCCCACTATACTAAATTTTCTTGGGATAAAAGGAATAAAAAATTCATTTTTAGGGCATTCTTTGCTTGATAAATATCCTTACGTCATAAGTATGAGCGCCGTTGGTAAAGTTGTAAAAGACAGATATATAATAGTTGACGGGAAAATTTATCCTTCTGAAAAAGTCCCTCAAAAATATAAGAAAGAAACAAGGTTTTTTTCGGAATACATAGATTTATATCGATATTATGAAAAAAACAATATGCTTTTCCCGGATATTGACAACGATAATAAATAAAATTTCAAACATTCTTTTTGTATTTTATATGTAAACTTTATATAATTTCTAAGATAATAAGTTTTTGAAATTGTATAAAAGATTTTTTATATAATTTTACAATTTTTAAAATCTGAAAAATTTACAATAATAACAGAAAACAAAAAAAATTAGCTGTATGAAAAAAAGACTCGATATTACAATTTTTGAAAGAAATTTAGCTGAAAGCAGATCTAAAGCTCAAGCTATTGTAATGGCGGGATCTGTCTTGGTTAACGGAGAAAAAGTAACGAAAGCAGGAATGCCTGTTTCTGATGACGATGTAATAGAGATAGAGAAACAAAATCCTTATGTATCAAGAGGCGGATTAAAATTAGAGTCGGTTCTTCATTCATTCAATATAGATTTTAGCGGCAAGATATGTATGGATATAGGTGCTTCTACAGGAGGTTTTACCGACTGTATGTTGCAGCACGGTGCAAAAAAAGTTTATGCTGTTGACGTAGGAAACGGACAGTTGCATTATAAATTAAGACAGGACTTGAGGGTTGTTAATATTGAAAATGTAAATTTCAGATATTTTGACAGGAGTTTGCTGCAAGATAAGATTGATTTGATAACAATAGACGTCTCTTTTATATCTTTGGATAAAATATTAACTCTTGCAAGTGAAATATTATCTGACAGAGGCAGTATAATAGCTATGGTAAAGCCTCAGTTTGAACTTGAGCCGTCAGAGGTAAACAAAGGTGTTGTAAGAGATGAAAAACTAAGATTAAAAGCCATAGACAAAATTAAGAAATTTGCTGTAAGTTTATGCTTGGAGATTATTAACGAACAAGATTCGGCTGTGAAAGGTCCAAAAGGTAATTTAGAACATTTTATATTATTAAATAAGAAGGCAGGGTAGAAAAATGGCTGATTATAACGTATGTGAAGTTGAAAAGAAATGGCAAAAATTCTGGAAAGAAAATAATGTTTTTAAAGCTCAAGAAGATGCTTCAAAAGAAAAATATTATCTTTTGGTTATGTTTCCGTATCCTTCCGGAAATTTACATATGGGGCATGTAAGAAATTACAGTATAGGCGATGTTTTTGCAAGGTTTCACAGAATGCTCGGTAAAAACGTTATACATCCTATAGGGTGGGACTCTTTCGGATTACCTGCTGAAAATGCTGCGATAAAACATAATATACATCCTAAAAAATGGACTAAACAAAATATAGCAAGAATGAATGAACAGTTAAAAATGCTTGGGATTTCTTATGATTGGGACAGAGAAATAGCGACATGCGATCCGGAGTATTATAAATGGAATCAATGGTTTTTTATCAAGATGTGGGAAAAAGGACTGGTGTTCAGAAAGACAGCAAACGTAAATTGGTGCCCTTCATGTAAAACCGTACTTGCAAACGAACAGGTAAATCAGGGTGTATGTTGGAGATGTGACAGTCAGGTAGAACAAAAAGAACTCGAACAGTGGTTTATAAAAATAACCGATTATGCGGATGAACTTTTGGAAGGACATAATGAACTTTCAGGCTGGCCGGAACAGGTAATTGCGATGCAAAAAAACTGGATAGGAAAATCACACGGCGCTGAAATGGAGTTCAATATATCCGAATCAGACAAGAAATTAAAAATATTTACTACAAGACCGGATACTATTTTCGGCGTCAGTTTTATGGTAGTATCTCCTGAACATTCGATAATAAAAGAATTTAAAAATAAAATTAAAAATTGGCAGGAAGTTGAAAAGTATATTACGGCAAGTGCTGGCAAATCAAATATTGAAAGAGCATCTTCGAAAGAAAAAACAGGCGTAAAATTAGAAGGCGTTTTTGCCGTTAATCCGGCAAACGGAAAAAATATACCTATATTTGTAGCTGATTATGTTTTAATCGGCTATGGAACAGGTGCTATAATGGCAGTTCCGGCACATGACCAAAGAGACTGGGATTTTGCAAAAAAATACAATATTGAAATAACGGAAGTTATAAAAGGACAAAGTTCTGATATCTCTAAGTGTGCTTATGAGGAAGAGGGCGTAATGGTAAATTCCGTAAAATTCAACGGAATAACTTCTGCGGAAGCAAGAGAGAAAATGCCTGTTTGGGTGGAAGAAAACGGATGGGGAAAAAGAACAACTAATTTCAAATTGAGGGAATGGCTGATATCAAGACAAAGATACTGGGGTACTCCTATACCTATGGTACATTGTGAAAAATGCGGGACTCTTCCTGTTAAAGAGCAGGATTTACCGGTTCAATTGCCGGAAAATATTAAATTTACAGATGACGGGAAATCTCCTCTTCAAGGCTGTGACAGTTTCGTGAATACAGTATGCCCTAAATGCGGAGGTAAAGCTAAAAGAGAAACAGATACAATGGATACATTTGTCGATTCTTCATGGTATTATGCGAGATATACGGATGCAAGAAATGATACGAAACCTTTTGATATTGACAAAGCAAATTACTGGCTTCCTGTTGATCAATATATAGGCGGGATAGAACATGCTTGTATGCATTTGATATATTCAAGATTTTGGCATAAAATTATGAGAGATTTAGGACTTGTGAAAACAAATGAACCTTTTAAAAATTTATTGACTCAGGGGATGGTTACTTTAGGCGGAAGCGCTATGTCAAAATCCAAAGGCAATATTGTAAGTCCTGACGAAATAGTGTCAAAATACGGAGCAGATACAGCAAGATTATTTATCTTGTTTGCCGCGCCTCCGGAAAAGCAGCTTGATTGGTCTGATGACGGAGTTGAAGGATGCTGGAGATTTATAAACAGAGTTTGGCGTTTACAGGATGTAATCAATACGGTTTCTGATTTAGTTGCGACTGATAAAGCAAAGGAAGACTTGCTAAGAAGTATGCATATATGCATAAAAAAAGTTACGGAAGATATAGGTAAAGAACATCAATTAAATACGGCAATTTCTTCAATAATGGAACTTGTAAATGCTATGTATGTTTATAAACATCACGGCAATGACGGCGGTTTATCGGTAAAGGTGTATGAAAATATAATTTTGTTGCTGGCACCTTTTACGCCTCATTTATCTGAAGAAATATGGAATTTAACAGGACATAAAAATTGTGTTTCTTTAAGTAAATGGCCTTCATATGATGAAAAATATATAAAACAGGATGTTCTCGAAATACCCGTTCAGATAAACGGAAAATTGAAAGGTAAAATTGCAGTGAATATTTATGCAAAAGAAGATGAAGTGAAAGATTACGTTTTGAAAAATGATAAATTAAAAAATTTATTTGTCGGTAAGACCATAGCCAAGTTTATATATATACAATCTAAAATTATAAACATTGTAGTTAAATAAATATATCGGAGATTTTATGAAAAAGTTTTTATTATTGATTATGTTATTTATTATAGGAAACTTTATTTCATGTGCGGCTCCGTATGATCCTGCCCCGCAGCTTTTGCCTTCGTATATAAAAAAAATATATGTAAGGCCTGTTGTAAACAATACTAACCAATACGGTCTTGAAGATAAGTTTACAAAAGCGGTTATAGACGAATTCATGAGAGACGGCAGATTATCAGTAGTTACGTCTGAAGAAGAAGCTGACGGTGTTCTTGTATGTGAAATAAAACGTTATGTTTTACAACCGTTGACTTATGATGCCAACATGGTTACAGAACAATATAAATTGTGGATTTTGATAAATGCATATTTTATAGATAAACATGAGAACGTTACTTTATGGATTGAACCGAATATGGAAGGCATACAGATTTTCGCTGATGCGGTAAAGGTTGGCTTCGGAGGAATGACCGAAGAAGCTGCGAGAGAGTATATTTGGGAAAAACTTTCAAGAGATGTCGTTAAAAGAACTATTAAAGGATTCGGCAATGCAGGCGGAATATCCGAAAGAAAGGTTCAGGAGTAAATAAGAAAATAGTATGAAAGCTATAACAGTAAACGAATTCCGTAAACATATATCAGGCAAGAAAACTGTACCTGTTTATTTTTTTTGCGGCGAGGAAACTTTTTTAATAGATGACTGTCTGGCAAGAATAGAACGGAAAATAAATACCGACGATTTAAACAGAGAAGTTTTTCAGGCTGTTGATTGTTCCGGAGAAGATATAGCGAATGCTGTTGAAACATTGCCTTTTTTAACGGATAAAAGAATTGTTATAGTAAGAATGGCAAATAAATTAAAAAATTCAGATTATGAAATAATTGAAAGTTTAATTAAGAAACCTGTTGATACAGCCTGTCTTGTTTTTACGTTTCCTGAAAAAATTAAAAATTCTACGTCAAAAAGAAAAGATCTTATATCTGTTTGCATAGATTCTGCAAATTGTATTGTGGTTGATTGTAAAAAGATGTATGAAAAAGATTTGAAGATTTTTATACAGGATGAGTTTAAAAACAGGAATAAAACAATATCTTTTGATATTATTCAGCAGATGATTGATGAATCAGGTATGAATTTATTGAATTTATCAAATGAAATAGAAAAAATTTGCGTTTATGTCGGTAAAGAAAAACAGCAGATTACGACAGATGATTTTGTGAAAATCAGCGGATTTACAAAAGAAATTAATGTCTTCATGCTTACCAATTCAATAGAAGAAAAAAATTTACAGTATTCTTTGTTTATTCTCGAAAAAATGTTGCAATCAGGCGAAAAATCTATAGAAATTCTTTCGAGTATAGGGACTGCAATAAGACGGTTGTTAAGCGCAAAAAGTTTGATTGAAGAAAAGAGTTATTCTCCGGACCAAGCGGCAGAGTATATAAAAATTCCTCCTTTTTTTGATTTTCGCGCAAAATATATAAGAAATCTTTCAAAATATAAGCTGCAGCATTTAAAATTATGCATAAATAAGCTTTTGGAAACGGATATATCCATAAAAACAGGCAAAACAGATGAATTTTCAGCATTGGAAAATCTTGTTATGTTTATTTGCAAGTAAAAAATCTGTTTATAGGATAAAACATAACTTTTTACTCATTATTTAATATTTTTTTGAAAATAACAAAATTGAAAAAATGGTATAAATAACATAAAATATAAAAAATACAATTAAAAAAGGATTTTTGTGAAAGCTTTTATTTTAGCAGCCGGCGCGGGGACAAGATTACGACCTTTGACTTTTGAACTTCCTAAACCGATGATTCCGTTGGTAAATAAGCCTGTTTTAGAACATACAATAGATAATTTAAAAAGGCATAATGTTTCATCTATTATGATGAATTTACATACAATGCCTGAGTTGATTACGAATTATTTCGGTAACGGTAAAAATTTCGGAGTAGAAATCTCTTATTCTAAAGAAGAAACTTTGCTCGGGACTGCCGGCGGTTTAAAAAAATGTAATAATTTTTTTGATTCCACTTTTGCAGTTATATCAGGGGACGGTTTGTCTGATGTTGATATTACGTCTGCAGTTGAGTTTCATAAAAAGAAAAAATCTCTTGCTACTATGGTTTTAAAAAAAGTTGAAACTAAATTTTCTTACGGAATAACATTAACAAACAGATTTAATAAGATTGTCGATTTTGTTGAAAAACCAAGTTGGGGAGACGTTTTTTCCGATACCGTTAATACAGGCATATATATTTTTGAACCTGAAATTTTCAAATATATTCCTGACGGATTTTATGATTTCGGTAAAGATTTATGGCCGAAACTTTTGAAATTGAATAAACCAATTTACGCTTATATAATGAACGGTCATTGGACTGATATCGGTAATATTGACGAATACAAAAACGGTACAAGAGATATTTTGGAAGGTAAGATTATTGTAAAGATAAACGGCAAGAAAATAAAAAACACTGAAGTAATTATGGATACAGGTTCTGAATTTGATAAAACTGTAAAATTTATAGGGAAATCTGTAATAGGTAAAAATTGCAAGATAGGGAAAAATGTGGTTATAGATAACGGTACTGTAATAGGAGATAACGTAAAAATACAGAATGATGCGATAATAAAAGATTCAATAATATGGAACAATACCGTCATCGGCAAAAAAGCCAGACTCTGTTCAAGCATAATAGGAGTTAAAGTTCCAAGTAATTTATCCGTTTATAACGGGCTGTTATTTAATATAAGATAAGTATAATCAAGGAGATCGAGATGTTGTGTAAAGAAAAAGAAAAAATTCACGGATGGATGTTTACCTCTGAGTCTGTAACTGAAGGGCATCCTGACAAAGTTTGCGATATCGTATCCGACAGCATATTGGATGCTATTTTAAAAAAAGATCCGAAAGCAAGAGTCGCATGCGAAACTTTTGTTTCCAACGGACTTTTGATTGTCGGAGGAGAAATAACAACCGATGCTAAAGTTAACAAGAGAGAGATTATAAAGGAAGCAATAAAAAATATCGGCTATGATGATCCAAAATACGGGTTTGATTATAAAACTTGCGCTATAATGGATACTGTAAATTCGCAGTCTCCTGATATTGCACAGGGTGTTGATATAGGAGGAGCAGGTGACCAGGGTCTTATGATTGGATTTGCCTGTAAAGAAACTCCGGAACTTATGCCTCTGCCTATAATGTTGGCTCATAAACTTGCTTTAAGACTTGCTGAAGTGAGAAAAAAGAAAATATTAAAATATTTAGGTCCTGACGGAAAATCGCAGGTAACTGTGGAATACAGAAATTGGAAACCTTACAGAGTTGAAGCTGTAGTTATTTCAACGCAGCATACCGCTGATATTTTGGACAAGACCGGCGCTCATATTACCGAGAAATCAAAAAAAGAAATATTTGATAAAATTATAAAACCTGTAGTCGGAAAATTAATAGATAAAAATACAAAAATACATATAAATCCTACCGGTAAATTTGTTGTCGGCGGACCTCAGGGAGATACCGGTCTTACAGGAAGAAAAATTATAGTTGATACTTACGGAGGCATGGCTGCTCACGGCGGCGGAGCTTTCTCAGGTAAAGACTCTACTAAAGTTGACAGAAGCGCATGTTATATGGCAAGACATATTGCCAAAAATATAGTCGCTTCCGGAATAGCCGATAAATGTACAATTCAGCTTGCTTATGCAATAGGTATTGCGGAACCTGTATCAGTAATGGTGGATACTCATCATTCTGGTAAAATACCCGGTAATTTACTTGAACCTATGGTTAGAAAACTTTTTCCTTTGACTCCTCAGGGCATTATTGATTATTTGGATTTAAGAAAACCTGTTTTTGCTAAAACGGCTTCTTATGGACATTTCGGAAGAAAAGAATTTAAATGGGAAAATTTGAATAAAGTTGAAGAAATAAAAAAAGCTGTTGAATGTATAAAATAAAATGGAGAAAAAATGAAATACGATATTAAAGATATAAAACTTGCTGCTGCAGGTAAGAAAAGAATAGAATGGGCAGAAAGAGAAATGCCTGTTTTGAGACAAATAAAAACAAGATTTGAAAAACAAAAACCTTTAAAAGGCATAAGGTTGGGATGCTGTTTACATGCAACTACCGAGACTGCAAATCTTGTAATAACTTTAAAAGCGGGAGGAGCTGATGTCTTTTTATGCGCTTCAAACCCGTTATCAACGCAAGATGATGTAGCTGCTTCTTTGGTTAAAGATTATGATATTCCCGTGTTTGCAATAAAAGGAGAAGATAATAAGACATATTACAAACATATAAATACCGTTTTGGATACAAAGCCTCAGATAACAATGGATGACGGAGCGGATTTAGTTTCGTCTATATTTTCAAAAAGAAAAGAATTATTGAAGAACATTATCGGCGGAACTGAAGAAACAACAACCGGCGTTATAAGGCTCAGAGCAATGGAAAAAGACGGTGTTCTTTCATATCCTATAATAGCTGTTAATGACGCTATGACAAAGCATTTTTTTGATAACAGATACGGTACCGGGCAATCTACTTTAGACGGGATAATAAGAGCAACAAATATTTTAATTGCAGGTAAAGTGTTTGTAGTTGCCGGTTACGGCTGGTGCGGAAGAGGTTTGGCTGCAAAAGCTAAAGGTATGGGAGCACATGTAATAGTTACTGAAATAGATCATTTAAAAGCGCTTGAAGCAAAAATGGACGGTTTTGAAGTTATGCCTATGATTGATGCCGGAGCAAAAGGCGATATCTTTGTTACAGTTACAGGTGATTTAAACGTTATAGATGAAAAACATTTCAAAGTTATGAAAGACGGGGCTATAGTGTGTAACAGCGGACATTTTAATTCAGAAATAAATGTTGCCGGTCTTAAAAAGATTTCAAAATCAGTCAGAACAGTCAGAGATTTTGTTGAAGAATATACTTTAAAATCAAATAGCAGAAAGATTCATCTTTTGGCTGACGGAAGATTGGTTAATCTTGCAGCTGCGGAAGGTCATCCTGCGAGCGTTATGGATATGTCTTTTGCAAATCAGGCGTTGTCAGCAGAATATATGTTAAAAAATTGTAAAAAACTTGAAAAGAAAGTATACGTAGTGCCTGAGGAAATCGATAAGGAGATTGCAAAACTTAAACTTGCGGCTATGGGAGTAAAAATAGATGTCCTTACTCAGGAACAAAAAAAATATTTATCTTCTTGGCAGGCAGGAACATAGTTGTTTAATTTGTGAGTAATATTAATAAACTTCCGGTATATTGTGAATTTCCGGAAGTTTTATGTTTTCAGCTTTAATATTTTGTACAATAAATCATGAACATAAGGTATTTTTATTGTGATTGAAACAATTACTGATATATTAAAAAAAATAAATTCTGTCTATGACAGAAAACAAAAAATTAAATTTTGTTTCCTGTTTATTGGTATTTTGATATCCGGATGTCTTGAATTATTCGGTATTTCGTTAGTTTTGCCTTTTATAAACGTTGTTATGAATCCATCAGTGATTGTTTCTAACAACTTGTTAAATAAAGTTTATACTTCTCTTAATATAGGTTCTACTCATGACTTTTTGATTTTTTTGGCATTACTTTTGATATTTGTATATATATTCAAAAACATATATATGATGGTTGTTTATTATTTTCAATATAAAATTCTTTTTAACTCACAGAAACAGATGTCGTTAATGCTTATAAAATTTTATTTGAATCAGCCGTATTCTTATCATCTTAATATCAATACTTCTGAACTTGTCAGAACAATAACTCAGGATACATTAAATTGTTCTTCCTTTTTAACAAATGTGTTTTTTCTTTTTACCGAGTTGATAGTCCTTATTTTAGTTGTATGTTTTCTTTTTTTTGTCAATAAAATGATGACAATTGCATTGATTGTTCTTTTTACATTTGCTTTTTTCGGTCTTTTTAAAAAATTAAAAACTAAATTAAAAAGTGTATCTTTGGATAATCAAAAATATCACGGGCAAATGATAAAATGGATACAACAGTCTCTCGGGGCAATAAAAGATATAAAAACTCTTTCAAAAGAACAATTTTTCGTAGGCAAATATCATGAAAATTTAATAAAATTCGCATCAGCGCAAAAATATTTTAATTTTTTACAGCAGGTGCCGAGGCTTTTTATTGAAACGATGGTTGTTTCAATAATTTTATTAATGATAATATTACTGCTTTCAAGAGGTATGAGCGCATTGACAATTGTTACTCAGATAGCTGTTTTTGCAATGGCATCTTTCAGATTAATGCCGTCAATGAACAGAATGCAGGTAGCTTTAAGCGCTATGATTTATTATAAACCTTCTTTGGATATAATATATAAAGATCTTAAAAAAACTGTAAATTCTGAAGTTTTTGAAGAAGAAGAAAATAAAAAGATAGATTTAAAATACGGGATTTCTGTTAATAATTTAAGTTATAAATATCCTAACAACGGCAGAATGGTTTTAACGAATATATCTTTTAATATCAAATATGGTCAATCTGTCGCTTTTATAGGTCAGACCGGTGCAGGTAAGACTACGATAGTTGATTTGATTTTAGGACTTTTGCTTCCTACAACGGGGAATATTAAGGTAGGAAATGTGGATATACACAAAAACAGAAAAGACTGGTCTTCAAAAATAGGATATGTTCCTCAATATATATTTTTAATGGATGATTCCGTAAAAAATAATATAATTTTTTATAATAATAATGAAGATATTAATGATGAGCAATTATGGAAAGCTATAGAACAGGCACAGCTTAAAGATTTTATAAAATCTCTTCCTAACGGTCTTGATACAGTTGTCGGAGAAAGAGGGATAAGACTGTCAGGCGGGCAAAGACAGAGAATAGGCATTGCAAGGGCATTATACAATAAGCCTGAGTTGTTGGTGTTGGATGAAGCAACTTCATCTTTGGATAATGAAACCGAAAAAGCTGTAATTGAAGCTATAGATAATTTATACGGCAAAATAACGATGATAGTCGTTGCTCACAGACTGTCAACAATAGAAAAATGCGATGTTGTTTATAAGCTCAGCAACGGTAAAATTGTATAAAAACCGTATCTTTGCAATTTGACTTTTCGCGCTGAAAATAATAAAATCTTAATTCTTCTCATGCAGCAGTTATGTATGGCGACGTAGCTCAGGGGTAGAGCAGAGGACTCATAAGCCTTTGGTCGGTGGTTCAATTCCACCCGTCGCCATTATATTTTTCAATATAATACTTTTAAATGGTATAAAATGAAAATTTTACTTACAGGCGCAAACGGTTTTGTCGGCAGTCATATCCTCGAAGAGTTAACCGCAAATAATCATAATGTATCAGCAGTCGTACGAAAGACTTCAAATTTAAAGTGGATTAATAAAAATAAAGTCTCTTTAAAATACGGCAGTTTGGAAGATGAAAACTTTTTAAAAGAAGTCGTTTCCGATGTCGATATTGTTGTTCACTGTGCAGGCATTGTACGAGCTTTAAATTGGGATGATTATAACAATATAAACGTGCTCGGAACTAAAAAACTTGTTCAGTCCGTATTAAAAAATAATCCTGATTTAAAAAAGTTTATCTTTATTTCTTCTCAGGCGGCTATGGGACCGAGTTTATCTGAGAATCCTAAATTATTGTCAGAAAAAGAAAATCCTGTATCAAATTACGGCAAAAGCAAATTATTGGCTGAGCAGGAAGTTAAGTTATTGTCTGGTAAAGTTCCTTATACAATATTAAGGCCTTCATCAGTTTACGGTCCGAGAGATAAAGATATCTTTACTTTTTTCTTAATGGTAAAAAAACATATTAAGCCCAAAACATACAATAAACATTTAATTCAGCTTGTATTTGTTAAGGATATAGCAAAGATTATAGAAAAAATACTTGATAACAGTAATACAAATGATAAAACTTATTATCTTTCGGACGGCAGCATCTATTCATGGCAGAATGTAGCCGAAGCGATATCTTCAGCAGCTTGTATAAAGACTTTTCCTGTTGTTCTTTTTGATTTTATATTTAAAATTGTAGGTAATATATATGAATTAGCGGGCAGCATAACCAAAAAACCGCAAGTTTTAAGTAAAGAAAAAATAAATGAAATGCTCCAAACGTATTGGACAGCCGATAATTCTCAGATTATAAAAGACACCGGTTTTAAGTTTGAAAAACTTGAAAACGGAGCCAAAATAACATACAATTGGTATTTAGAAAATAAATATTTTTAATATAAAGATTATGAACTAGGAGTCTTGATAATGTCAAATGATATTTTTGAAAAATGTAACAAGTTTACCGTAGTAAGAGATATACAGGCTTTGGGTGTGTATCCATATTTTAAAAGAGTTGAATCTGCCCAGGGGCCTGAGGTTGTTATTGACGGTAAAAAAATAATAGTCGTATGTTCAAATAACTATCTGGGGCTTGCAGATCATCCTAAAGTTATAGAAGGTTCTGTTGCGGCTGCAAAAAAATACGGAACATCATGTACAGGATCAAGATTTCTAAACGGAACAAATGATTTACATGAAAAAGTAGAAAGAAAATTTGCTAAATTTGTCGGTAAAGAAGAATCTATATTATTTACAACAGGACATCACTCAAATTTAGGTGCAATAGCTTCTCTTGTCGGGAAAAATGAAATAGTAGTTACCGATAAATTAGATCATGCTTCTATTATAGACGGATGCAGATTATCGCTGGGAGAAATGTTAAGATTCAGACATAATGATATCGCCGATTTGGAAAGGCAATTAGCAAAATGCAAGGATAAAGCCGCGTTAATTGTTGTTGACGGAGTTTTCAGTATGGAAGGAGATATTGCAAAACTTCCTGAAATATCGGAACTTGCAAAAAAATACGGTGCAAGAGTCTTTGTTGATGAAGCTCATTCTTTGGGCGTTTTAGGTAAATGCGGTAAGGGAACCGGAGAACATTTTAATCTTGAATCAGAAGTTGATGTCTTAATGGCTACAGCTTCAAAATCCTTGGCATCTATAGGCGGTTTTATAGCAAGTAATAAAGAAGTGATAAATTATATTAAGCATACGGCAAGATCTTTGATATTTACAGCGAGTTTGCCTCCGGCATGCGTAGGCGCAATAGACGTCGCTTTGGATATTTTACAAAATGAACCTGAAAGAAGAGAAAAACTTTGGAAAAATACAAATAAAATGAAAGAAGGATTTCATTCAATGGGTTTTGATACAAGGACATCGGAATCTCCGATAATACCTATAACAGTCGGCGAAGACATGGTGGCTTTTAAAATGTGCAGAATGTTATTTGATGAAGGAGTGTTTACATCTCCTGTCGTAAGTCCTGCTGTTCCGGAAGGACAAGCTATCATCAGAACAAGTTATATGGCTACGCATACCGATGAACATTTGGAATTTATACTTGATAAATTTGAAAAAGTTGCAAAACAATTGGGAATAATTTCAGGCGGAACTATAAGAAAATCTTCAAAAACATCATCAACTAAGAAAAAGAAATGGGATTTCTCTTTTTCAGACACCGATTTTGCAGCAGCGACAAAAAAATGGCTGAAAAGACTTTGGTTTACGAAGTAAAATGCCTATTACCGTTAAAAAAATAAATTTTAATAAGATTAATACCTTTATAAATTTTGCTCATAAAATTTATAAAGGTAATCCTTTTTGGGTTGCTCCGTTAAATTCAGAAATTAAAAAAATATTATCTGATAAAAATCCTTTTTGGCAGCATTCGAAAAGACAACTTTTTCTTGCTTATGATGACAACGGTATTGTTGTCGGAAGAATTGCCGGCATTATAGATTATAATTATATAGATTTCCAAAAAAAAGATATTGGTTTTTTTGGTTTTTTTGAAAGTATAGATGACCTTGAAGTTGCTCAAAAATTGTTTGATGCCGTTAAAGATTGGCTGTCCGAAAATAATTTGAACAAAATGATGGGACCGATGAATCCTTCAACTAATGATGAAGTCGGTTTCCTTTATGAAGGTTTTGACAGCGTTCCAAGGATAATGATGCCGTATACGCATCAATATTACATTTCTTTGGCTGAGAAATCAGGTCTTATAAAGATTAAAGAATTATATGCTTATGATATTCCTGTAGCTCTTGATGAAAGAATGGTCAGACTTAATAAAGCTCTCAATATAGTAAAAAAAAGAAATCCTAACATTACCGTTAAAAATTTTAATAAAAATAATTTCAGAAAAGATTTGGCAGATGTTATGGAAATATATAATTCTGCATGGGAAAAAAATTGGGGTTTTGTTCCTTGGACAAATGATGAATTTATATCAATAGCAAATGATTTGGTTAATTTGCTTGACGAAAATATAGTGATGATTGCTTATGAAAATGAAAATCCGATAGGAATGTTGGTTGCTGCGCCTGATTATAATTTTGTATTTAAAAAAATGAAAGGAAGGCTTTTCCCGTTAGGTATACTTAAGTTTTTATATTACAGAAAAAAAATAAAAGCTCTCAGACTTATGATAATGGGCGTAAAAAAGGAATATAGAAAAAAAGGCGTAGAAGCATATATGTCTATAGAGGCTTTAAAAAATGCCGTTAAATGCGGATATAAGGAATGTGAATTGTCATGGATATTAGATGATAATATTATGACTCAAAGAACTGCGGAAATGATGACAGGAACTCTTTATAAGAGATATGCAGTTTACGGAAATTAGTTTCTAGAGGAAGATATGAAGAATATATTAGTTACAGGCGGCGCCGGCTTTATAGGCAGTAATTTTATCAGATATATGCTTAATAAATATGATTATAAAATAGTCAATTTGGATTTATTGACTTATGCAGGCAATATTTCAAGCCTTGACGATATAAAAAACAATAAAAATTATACTTTTGTAAAAGGCGATATATGTGATAATCTTTTGGTTGACAGACTTGTTTCTGAAAATTCTATAGATATCATTATCAATTTTGCAGCGGAATCACATGTAGACCGCAGCATTATAAATCCTGATATATTTGTGAGGACGAATGTGTTAGGAACTCAAAATTTATTGGAAATTGCAAAAAAATATAAAATAGAAAAATTTTTTCAAATATCTACTGATGAAGTTTACGGCTCATTGGGAGCGACAGGATATTTCACAGAGGAGACTCCTTTAAGTCCGAACAGTCCTTATTCCGCAAGTAAAGCCGGAGCAGATTTGTTGGTTCTGTCATATTATCATACATTCGGTTTAAATGTAAATATTACAAGGTGTTCAAATAATTACGGTCCTTATCAGTTCCCGGAAAAATTAATACCTCTGTTTATAACTAATGCTATGGATGACAGACAGGTTCCGTTATACGGAGACGGTTTAAATGTCAGAGACTGGCTTTTTGTTGAGGATCACTGCAGCGCTATAGATTCTGTGCTTCATAAAGGGGAAAAAGGCGAAATATATAATGTAGGCGGCAATAATGAAAAAACAAATAAATATATTACCGATATAATTTTAAATTATTTGAAAAAAAATGACTCTCTTATTAAGTATGTCCAGGACAGACTAGGGCATGACAGGAGATATGCAATAGATGCCTCAAAAATAAAAAAAGAACTTGGCTGGCAGCCTAGTTATGTTTTTGAAGAAGCTATAGTAAAGACAATTCAGTGGTATTTAAATAATAAATCATGGTGGCAGCCTCTAAAGAGCAAATAAAAAAATTGATTTATTACAATCGATAATATTAAAATAATGCTAGTTTGTAAACAATTAAAATGAAAACATTAGAAATAATAATTGTCAGTTATAATTCTCTTGTATGGCTGCAAAAAACGTTGGATTCTTTAAATGAGTTTTATTTACCGGATTCAAAATATAATGTTACAGTTACGGTAGTTGATAATGCGAGCACTGATCAAACAGTTCAATTTCTGCAAAAATCATATCAAAGAGTTAATTTAATAAAATCAGTAAAAAATGTAGGTTTTTCAGCCGGTAACAACTTAGCATTAAAGTTATCAAGAGCTGATTTTATAATGTTGCTTAACTCAGATATGGAATTGACTGAAAAATCGAAAATAGATGAGTTAATAGATTATATTGAGTCAAATCCTGATACGGGGATAATAACTCCTAAAATTATGCTTGCTGACGGAAAAATTGATAAAGCATGCCATAGAGGCGAGCCTGGAGTACTGGATGCCTTTTTTTATTTTGCAGGTTTTGAAAAAATATTTCCAAGAATTAAAATTTTTACAAAATATCATTTACTTTATAAAGATCTTTCTTCGATTCATGAAGTTGATGCCGTGACCGGCGCATGTATGATAATGAAAAACAACATTTTGCAGCAAATCGGTTATTTTGACGAACAATTTTTTATGTATTCCGAAGATATGGATTTATGCAGAAGATTCAGAGAAAAAGGTTTCAAAATAATATTTTATCCTTATGTAGAAATAATACATCATAAATACAAATCGGGCTTGTCCAGTACTGATGCAAAAATAAAAACAAAAATATCAAATCATTTTTACAAATCATTTTTATTATATTATGATAAATACTACAAAAGCAGGTTTTATTATAAATTAGGCAGATTATTTCTTCATTTTTTTGTATGGCTTAAGGTAAAAAAAGAAGGTTAGGAAAAGGATGAGAATTTCAAATAAAAAAGTTGTGCTGACATTAAGTTTGATAGTCATAGATTCTTTTGTATTGGCTCTGGCAGTTTTTTTAGCTGTTTATCTGCGTTTTTCACTGTTTCTTGATTTTTTCGCCAACAAAACTATAGAGTCGTTATTCTTTTTTAAGTATATCCAGATAATTAAATTTTTAATACCCGTTTGGCTGTTGCTTGTTAATTTTTTTAACGGGTATAAATCTTTTTTTCTAACTCCTATAGATGAATTTGTACGTATTGTTAAGCTTTCGACAGCTTTCATTCTTGCGTGTATAGTTTTATCATTTGTAATGAAAATAGATTATTCAAGAATGTTTTTTGTTTTTGTGTGGATGAATTTGATTATGATTATGTTTTTGTCGAGACAGCTCTTTAAATCATTTGTCGGATATATATTAAAACTTATAAATAAAAGAAATATAATTTTAATGATAGGTAAAAATGTAAGAAAATATAAAGATGTTTTCAAAAATAATCCTGTTAATAAAGTTTTTTATTCGCCTTTAATTTTGAAATCAGCGGATGTAGAAAAAATCAAAAAGCTTATTTTAAAAAAAGGAGTTAAGCAGATAGTTATAATTGACCATAATATGACCGATTCTGAAATTTTATCTTTTTATGACTGGGCTGAATATAATGAAATAATTTTTAAAATTTTGCCAAGCGAAGTGAATATTTGTATGGGAGAAATTGCGGTTGATTCAACTCTCGGCGTGCCTGTTTTTCAATTTATTTCAAATTCTTTGACCGGTATAGATTATTTTTTAAAAAGGATGTTTGATGTATCAATTTCATTAATGGTTCTTTTTATTTTGTCTCCTTTTTTGATAGTTCTGGTTATACTTATAAAAATCGAAAGTAAAGGCAATGTAGTTTATACTCAGATAAGACAGGGGTACAGAGGAAAAGAATTCAAATTTTATAAGTTTAGATCAATGATTCAAAATGCCGACGAGAAATTAAAAGAAATAAAAGAGAACAATTCTTCGGAAGGCGGTGTGTTCTTTAAAATACAAGAAGATCCGAGAATTACAAAAATTGGGGGATTTATAAGAAAATACAGCATTGATGAAATTCCTCAGCTTATAAATGTTTTAAAAGGCGATATGAGCCTTGTAGGTCCTAGACCTCTTGTTTTATGGGAAGCAAAGCAGGTGGAAGAAAAATATTATAACAGCTCAAAAAAAAGATTAAGGGTGCTGCCAGGAATGACAGGATTATGGCAGGTTTCAGGAAGGTCTTTACTAAGTGATGAAAAACGTATAGAACTTGATGTTTTTTATGTTGAACACTGGAGTTTCGGTATGGATATAAAAATTATGTTTAGAACGTTATTAGTCGTTCTCTTTCCAAAAGGCGCTTATTAAAAAATCAAAATAAATTACAGATAAAAAAATAAATCTTATTATAAAATAAGATTTATCAGTATTTTTACATAACACTCCGAGACTAGGAATAACACTACTCTTAATTGGTCGCTATTTGGGCGGATTTGGGTGTTTTTTGCCGTAATTCTCTGCGTTTGACTAATAAGAGCCTGATTTGTTTTTCTATCGCTTCAAGCTTAAATGCGGCGGTATTATTGTAGATTTGGTTTGCTGTGGCTGTTTCAAAATCGGGCGAAAGATGTCCGTAAACTTGCAACATCTCAATCTTTTTAAGTCTTGCCCACCGCATAATAAGATTATCTTTTACGCCGTTCATGATCGCATGGCTGATATAAGTGTGTCTGCAGGTGTGCGCAGTTCCGCCGACGCCAAGTTCTGCGAATCTTTCCTTTATTATTTTAGACAGTGAACCTCTTGCCTTTTTGTCTGTATAATCTCCGCCGCAGACATATTCGGAAGTGTGTTTTAAATTTGCAAGATAGTTTGTAAGTTCGTCATCAAGAGGAACTTGTACCGGCCGAGGATTTTTTCTTTTTGTTTTAAACGGATATATTTTTGCAACTTTATTGTTTAAATCAATATGTACCCATTTGACATTGACGGCTTCTTTTAACCTTAACGCAAGATGTATCATGAGCCAACATAATATTGTAATTCTTGATGATTCTATTTTGGTTTCTATTATTGTTATTTGTTCTTGTGTAAAATATTTATCTTTTCTGACCGGCTCAACGGCAAACTCTTCAATTCCTTTTGCTTCGTTACGGTGGTTAAGGTTTAATTCCTGCGGATCAACAGCAAACGTCCACATAGACTTTATAGAGTGTAAATCTCTGTTGATAGTATTATCTTCTTTATTCTCTTTTTTACGGAGAGCCAAAAACTCCCTTATTCTTTCCCTGGTTAATTCCTTAAAGTATTTCATGTCAGGATAATATTTGTTAATTAAATTAATAACTCTTTGGTCGGCTTCCGGAGCAGATTTACGGGATTTTGAAAATTCCATAAACTTTTTACAAAAAACAGACCATAACAAAGTATTAATATCTGTTTTGTTGGTTTTGGCAATTTCCGTTATTTGCTGCTGCTCTGCAAGAAAAGAGATTTGTTCTTTTTCGGCGTCCTGCAAATTTTTTACAGACTTTTTACAAGTATGGCGTCTTTCAATACCGTTTTCGTCTCTATATTTAAAACTAAAAGTATCGCCTCGTTTATTGATTTTGTACATTAAAGTTTTTTAGTTCCTTTTTTACCGGTGTAAGGATTTGAATTGCCTTTAGTTGAATAATTATCATGTTTAGTACTGTTTTTACTACTACGATAATGAGACTTTACATAAGTACCTTTCTTTGTGAAATGTCCTTTTACACGAGTTGCTGCAAATGTTGCTGTGGAAAAACAAAATAAAAACATTAAAAGAAATAAAATAATTTTTTTCATCGATTTACTCCCTTTCGTTAACAATATTTTCTGCTATCCATTTATCAGGATCAAAACCGTCTGTATTATCTTCTTTATTGGCATTAACTTTAGCCAAATATTTATCAGGGTCAAAGCCGTTTGTATTGTCTTTTTTTTCAGCATTGATTTCAGCCAAAAATTTATCAGGATCAAAACTGTCTGTCGATGTTTGAGAATATGCAATAGTTTGTTTTTTTGAAGAAGAAATACTGTCTTTAATTTCGAAATATAAATAATATGATAGCTGTAATAATGCAAAACATATAGCTAAAATTCTCGTAGTTTTTAATGTTTTTTGAGATATATTATCTATTTGAAAAAACATAGTAAATAAAACAAAGAAATAGGAATATATATAAATATACTCACTACCTCTTAGCATATTTGTTATTCTAACACTAACTATAGGTAAAAAAGAAATTAATAAAATAAAAGAAAAAATCCATAGCAAGAAATATTGTTTTGATTTATACGATACAATAATTCCGTAAATTGATATTGTTAACAAAAATATCAACGGTAAAATAGTTCCTTTATCATATAAAGGAATAAAGAAAATCAAAAAGAATGCTCTTGAAATTAAAAAATTCATTTATTATTTTTTAAAAACTCTGTTTTTTCTAACCTATTAACTTCTTTTTCAGTTCTTTTTGTCCATAAATCAAATTGTCTGTTTATTTTAATTTGATTAGTTTCTTTTTCCAAAATAATAATATTTAATTTTTGTAATCTTAATAATATTTTTTGAATAACACTTTCTTTAATTAATATAGCTTTGGATATTGATGAAATATCTGTATTTGAGTTCATAATTGAAAATATAATACGATATTCAAAAGATGTTAAGGGTATTTGTGTTAAATTTTTTAATAGTTCGTTAGATATATAAGTATGATTTTCTTTTTTTATTATAATATCTTTTACTTTTTCCTGAATAAATTCATTTTCTTTTTTTAAAATTTCTATATCTTTTTTTAATAATTCTAAATCGTGTTTTGATTCAAAAGAATTTTGCCCAACAATAATGCTGTTATTGTTTCCTTTTGAATTAGTTGAATTATCAAAAAAATAATATAACGGCTTTCCTGTAGCTTGTGCAATTTTTTTTATTGACGTTAAAGATGGATTGCGATCTCCTGAAACCCATCTGCTTATAAGATTTTCACCTATACCGATTTTTTTCTCAAATGCAGACTGAGTATATCCCGCTTCTTTTATAGCTTCTTTGATTTTTATTCCTACATTTTTTTTAGACATTCGTAGCTCCAAATAATATTTATCGACGACAGAAAAATACTTGACATTTTCTACACAAATGTGTATAATTTGTGTAGAAAGAAATAAATAAGTCAAAAAAGGCAAAATATGAAAACCCAGTACCAACAAATATTTTTGCAAAAATCTAAACAAATTTTAACATTGCCGCAAACAATGAACTGGGTCATTGTTACGGCATAAGCCATACATTAGTTAATTCTGATGTGTGGCTTTTATTTAGCCTATTTAAGCATATTTAAGGCTAAAAAAGCAATTTTAAGGGGAAAACATAAAATGCTTGAACAACAAACAAATAAAAAAATAACAGTTTGCCGTTTTGGTAAAACGGTTTTTGTTTCGTCGACCTATTTAAAAAATAAATTTAAGTTTACATCGTCGGCGTTAAGCCAAAAGCTTAAAAAATGGCAAATTTACGGTACTTATATGTACGGGGAAAAATTTTACGCTGCGGAAAAAATTGAAGCTTATATGAAAGCAGGCGAAAAAATAAGGAAATATAGAAAAAAGGCGGTTAAAAAATGAAAAAAGTATTGATTGTTGTATTGTCAATGATTGTTGTGCTAACAGCCAGTATATTTGCTAAGGCTGAATATCATAACAGCAATTACTACAAACTCAAAGTTTGGAAAAAGATATACAAAAATCCGACTGTAAAAGATAAAGCGCTTAATCCTTTTTGCGATTTTTACGGCATTAGAACCGATATAAAAACCAATAAAAATTGGTTTATTGCTATCTGCGAAAAAATATTTGACAGGGGGTAGATATGGATATTTTTGATTTTATTGAATACCTTGAAAACCGCCTTAAAATTGTGCAACAACTGCATGATGTTGCAAAAGAAACATGCTGTAAAGACTCTTGTAATATATATTTCGGTCAAGAAATGCTTATAAATGAAATGCTCGGTATATTTAGATTAATGAGTCCGAAAGAAACTGAAATAATATCGGTCAATTTTAAAAAAGGCGGTAAAAAGTGAAGAAATTATGGATTGACACAGAAACAACCGGGTTAAGCCCGATAATTAATGATGTTGTGCAGGTAGCAGGAATTATCGAGATCAATCATCAAACCGTTGAAACGTTTTCTATTTATTCACGCCCTGTTGATTTTATTAATATTAGTCCAAAAGCTTTGGCTGTAAACGGGTTAACGATTGAACAGATGAAAGGTTTTGCTCCCGCCGAGCTTGCGTATAATCAGTTCAATAAAATTTTATCTAAATACGTCGATATAAATAATCAATATGACAGATTAATACCTTGCGGACATTGTGTAGGTTTCGATATGGATTTTATTTCTGCATGGAGTACGAAAGCAGAAAACGATAATTTTCTGCTACATCATAACCGTCTTGATTTGATGAGTTTGGTTTTGACGTGCAAAGATTTAAATATATATTCGGGACATACAACTTTAACGGCTATATGTAAGTGGTTAGGCGTTGAACTTAAAAACGCACATTATGCACTGTCTGACATAATTGCTACAAGAGAGTGTTATTACAAAATTATAGATATTTTTCAAAAACGAGACATACCTATGGCGGTAGATTCTGCTATTTTAAAAACCACTTGTACAGGCGGTTCAGAGACGTCTCATACCGACAAAGTTAATGAAGCAGCCTTAAAAATACAAAAAAAACAAAAGAAGGTGTTATGGAAATAAAAATACAAAAAAATGGTAAGAGGCATGGAACCAACGCAAAAATTAAAAGTCAAATTGTAAAAATGATAGTTAAAAATTTGGCAGAACAAAAAGACATCAACAGAATACTGTTGAAATAAAAAAGAGAGGGTTAAAATGTGTAAATTGAATGTTGTAAACGTTGAAAAAAAAGACAGACCAGGATGTTATGCTCGTGCAGCTAGGATTTTAACAGTAGAAGATATTAATGAATTAAAAAGGTTTGTACATGTAGAAGAATCGGAAACTACCGGCGAATATTACATTATAACCGAGAACAGCGATAATCAAAAACTTAATCTTGGCGACTGGGTTTACGGACAAACGCTTGACACTGTTTTAACAGATAAGATGTTTAACAATGTCGCTGTAGTATCAGACGAAAGAATGCACGAAATTGCCAATATTTTAGCTGAAACCACGGGCGACCTACAAGCTCCTTGTGAAGACGAGAGAAGCCTTAAAGCGGCAGAAGCTTGCAGCACTGTTAATTTTTTACGGGTTGAAAATACGATGTTGACAAAAAAATATACATTTATAGATTTTGCAAATGGTAAAAATTCTAATACGCCTACCGTTTTCTCTATTTGTGAAGTTGGTACCGGAAAAGAACTTACAAGAATTGTTTTTCAAGACGGACCGATAAAGGAATTCGGCGTTAACGGCGTGCAGAACGAGGATTTAATCGGCTGTGTTCTTGCAAGATTACAAGCTTTCCAAAACGGAGATTTCAAGTGCAGAGAAAACGCACTCGCTATTACAAAACTTGAAGAGGGGCTTTTGTGGTTAAGAGCAAGAACCAACGGAAGGGAACAAAGAGGCGTTGAAGGTACCAGCACTAAGTAAAATAAATTTAAAAGCGGCAAGTATTTTGTTCTTGCCGCTTAAAGGGAGTGATGACATGTGCAATGTAAATAATTGCCAAAGAAAAATAAGGGTTTATGTATCCGGAGCTATTGCAAATAACCCAAACCATAAACTCAATTTTAATAAGGCACATGATGATTTAATAAATAAAGGTTTTTTGGTTTTAAGCCCTGTCTGTACAACGGCGTACACAATGAAAAAAAGCGACAAAGAATGTTTCTTTGAAGCGATTAAGTTGTTATTCAGTGCCGATATAATGGTACAGATTAACGACCCGGCAACAAGCGAAGGTATGCAGATAGAAGCCGCGATCGCCCAACGTTTAAATATCAATATACAAAATCATATTTTAGATTCAAGGGAGCAAAAATAATGACTTTAATAGTATTAACTATTTTGCTTTTTGCGTTGGCAAGTTTACTGTTTTGCATAAGCGCGGAGTTGTTGCTTGTAGCAAGCAATAGGCTAAGTAAGGCTACACAAATGCTTAAAAACATTGACGAAATTATGCAGGATATACAATTTGCTCTACATAAAAAAGCAAAGATTACAAACGAACTGCAAAAGCTTGAAAAACAGAAAAAATGAGGACTTATATGTACGCCAAAAACGAAGAATCATTGCAAGATAAAGCAGAAAAATGTTTTTGGACTGACTTGTCTGTTATGTCTGCGGTTGCGGCAAAAATTAAGAGCAGGAAAAATAAGTAATGCAATATATATTAATAATTTTATTTTTGGTTTTTTGGTTTGGCGGAGTATATTTTTTATCGAGGTATAAGTAATGAAAAACAGAAATTTAGGAAATAATGATGATTGGAAAACTCCTGATAGTCTGTATGAACAACTTGCCGCCGAGTTTAAATTTAATTTTGACCCTTGCCCACTTAAACACGATTTGACGCAATGGGATGGTTTAAAGATTGAGTGGGGGGGGTGTAATTTTGTCAATCCGCCGTATAGCCGCAAACTTAAAGAAGCTTTTATTTTAAAAGCTTTTGAAGAATTCAAAAAAGGAAAAATTATAGTGATGTTATTGCCGGTTTCTACGTCAACAAAAATATTTCATGAGATTATCTTACCAAATTGTGAAATACGATTTTTAAGAGGAAGAGTAAAATTTGAAGGCATAAACACTTACGGAGAAAAAGTATTTAATAAATGCGGCATGCACGACAGTATGATATGTATTTTTAAGGACAAACAAAATGCAAATTGAAAGATTTGAAAATATCACTATATATTGCGGAGATTGTCGTAAAATTATGCCTGAAATAGAGGCTGTAGATAGTATTATTACGGATCCTGTTTGGGGAGACAATCATTTACCCGAATTTGCAAAAATTAATCCGTATAGTCTATTTAAGTCAGCATACAAAATATTTCCTCAACATAAAAGAGCTGCATATATATTAAATTGCGATTCAAACCCTTTGTTATTGAAGCCAGTCAAAGAACCTTACTGCAGGACTATGTGGTTAAGATACGATTTACCAGGACATATAATAGTCGAAGATAACGAAAATAAATATGTAATTATGCCGATGAGGGGGTAAAAAAATGAAAGAATTAACCTTGATAGATTGGGTAAAAGATAAAGTTTACAAAATAGTATTGCCGATATATCTATGGTCTATCGGATATAAAACATTGAATGATTATATAACTGAAATTGAAAAAAGATACGAGCTGTCTAAATTGAATGTCAATTAAAAAATGAGCCGGTGGCGGAAATGGTAGACGCCGTTATTGCTAATCCAAGAAGTGAGAATAAAAAGGAGATTGATTATCTCTAATTTCTCAAGAATCAGGATTATATAACGAAAAAGCAAATGTTCTAATCAATCATCTGTTGCAGGTTCAAATCCTGCCCGGCTCATAAAAAAAAGAGAGGTTTAAAAATGTTTGCCACTTATATTGAAAATTACGATTTAATGGATCAACTGGAAAAACAAGCAGACTGTGCAATCAATCGCCTTATTTTTTTTCATAACCTTAAAAAGAAAATTAAAAAGTCAATAAAAAACAGTAAAAAGTTTTATTTCTTAAATAAAAAAAGAATTAGACGATATTGTTATCGCTATTGCTCAAAAATAAAAAAAATTTGTCGTAAGATGAATAAAATTTTTTTTCATACCAGTATTATAAAATTATTAAAGGAGTGTGAAATATGAGAAGATGTCCTAAGTGCGGAAGCGCTAATATTTATTTCGACGACAATAATGTTATCTATCAAGCAACGGGAAGATGTATTTGTTGCGGAAAAGTAACTACTTTTATAAAAGCTAACGAAAAGGATATAGAGCATATAAAAAACAATAACGTTAAAGATATTATTAATTTACAAGAATCAATTAATCTTGTTAAAAATCTAAATGTTTTATATTTGATTTTGGAAGAAAGAAATAGACAAGACCAAAAATACGGTCCTCAAAGTCATAATCCCGAAGTTTGGCAGTCTATAATGGCAGAAGAATTCGGAGAAATGGCACAGGCTGTAAATGAGACCATGTTTAATAACGGCGAAGAAAAACGCAAATTAGGCGGTATAGAAAATATCCAAAAAGAACTTATACAAATTTTAGCCGTCGGCTTTGCTATGTATATTGATTTGGGAGGTAAAAAATGAAATGTCCTAAATGTGGGAGTAAAAGGATAATAGATTTGACAAAACAAAATGAAAGATTAAAATGCCGCAATTGTGGCTATCAAGATTTTGTCATAAATTTTGAGAAAAAAATAAAATCAGAAGGCAAAAATGAACGATAAGGAAAAAACAAAAGAATTGTACCAGAGGTTATGTATACGCGATATTACGCGTAGGTTTAATATTCAACATCTTTTTGCAACCGAAATGCCTTACCATTGTGGATTTGGGAATAATAGTCGGAGACGCGCAGATTTATTTTCTATATCAATTGAAAACAATCCAATAGTTACAACTTACGAAATTAAAGTTTCACGTCAAGATTTTTTAAAAGAACTAAAACAACCAAATAAACAAGACTTCGCTAGGCTATTTTCGCATTATTTTTTCTATGTTACGCCTATAGGATTACTAGATGTTAAAGAAATACCTTTATATGCCGGGTTAATAGAAATAGATATTGAAAAACAGATAATAATTGACGAGTACGGAGACTCTAATATTACCTTTATTTTTAAAAAAGATTCCCCACGATTGGAACCTATGCCGCCTACATGGGGATTAGTAGTATCAGCTATTAGACATTCAATCGGGAGAACTGGCGGAAGAAAGGAAAATATAGAAGAGATTCAACAACATTTTGGCGGTTCTGTAGTGATTTATAAAGAAAGACCCGACCATAGAAAAATGTATTTTAATTCAGAGGATTTAAAATGAATAATAAAGATTTTATAGAAAAAATAAAAACAGAAATAACAACAGCAAAGGAATTAGAGAAAAAAACAATTTCAGACTTGCCCGAAGGTAGAGAAAAAGAAGCGTTAACTCTATGCTTAAAAGCCGATTTTTTTGACAGAATAAATAATATAGTTTGTGATTATTTTGAACAAAAAAATAAGATTGGAAGGTAAAAATGAAAAATAAAAAGACCGGTGTTCAGGAATGGGCGCAACATTCGCTTAATTTGCAATATACGTGCGAATATGGTTGTAGATACTGTTATGCTCGTAAATTAAATAAACGCTTTAAATTTCAGCCAAAGGAACCAGTAATAAAGAAATATAACGGCGTGATAATGTTTCCGACAATGCACGATATAACAGTTCATAATTTTGATAAAGTTGCCGATACAATAGAAAAACTTCTTGAATACGACAATAAAATTCTTATTGTTTCTAAAATGAATCGTTATGTAGCTATACGATTTGTTGAGCGATTTGCAAATAACCCTAAAAAAATAAATCTAGAATTTAGAATTACATTGACTATTTTTTACAATAATTATTTTGAGCCAAATGCGCCTACATACATAGAAAGATACGCGGCTATTGATTATATATGTCCACATTTTAATTTTAGCATATCGCTTGAACCTTTATTGAATATATCATCTCTGATATATATATATTTAACTTATATCGGGAAGTCAAATTACAAAGGAATATGGATTGGCTGCTTAACCAATTATAAACTCAATCCTAAAATATCGGAAGAAAAATTTGTAATTGATTTATATAAGAATTTACCTGAAATATATGCCGAATGGAAAAAAGTGTTGAAATTTAAAGATTCGTTTTTTAAAGCAATGAATCGGGAATTAAAAAGGCGGTTGAAAAATGAAAAATAAAAAATTACAGATTATTCTCGAATTTGCGATATACGCAGCAATAATTACGGTATATATTTTGATTTTAATGTACAAAGGCGGAAAATAATAATGACTGAAAAAAATTTGCAGCCGCAAAATATAGACGCCGAAAAGGCAGTGTTAGCTGCGATGATGATAGAAAAAAACGATATCGGCGACGTATTAACTATATTAAGCTCCGACGATTTTTATATTGATTTGCACGCCAAAATCTTTACAGTTTGCAAAGACTTATATATTAACAATTTGCCGATAGATATAATTTCTGTTGCCGAAAAAATGCAAAGCGATAAGGATTTTGAAAGCAAAGGCAAAGGACTTGTATTAACGCAAATGATAGATTCGATAGATACAACCGCCAATGTAATATTTCACGCAAATATAGTAAAAGAAAAGGCATTGCTGCGAAATTTATTGACCGTTAGTTCTACGGTCCATAAAAAGATACTTGACGGAGCCGATGACGCAAAAACAATTTTAGATTTTGCGCAAAAGTCTGTTGCCGATGTTGCTATAAGCGGAATAAAAGGCGGATTTGTCGCCGTTAAAGATATGATTGTGCCGACAATGAAAAACATTGAAAGGCTTGTCGCTGATAAAAAAGATATACCGAATTTGAGAACCGGGTTTGATAATTTTGATAAAAGGCTCGGCGGCCTTGCAAAAGGCGAATTAATTATAATTGCCGGTCGTCCGTCCATGGGAAAAACAACCTTTGCGCTAAATATCGGGCTTAATGTAGCCAAAGACGACAGAACGTCTGCAGCCGCTATTTTCTCGCTCGAAATGAACAAAGAATCGCTTATGAATAAGTTTGTTTCAAATTTGTCTCAAATTAACAGCCGAAAAATTGCAAGCGGGTACATTGCTGAACAACAGTTCGGATCAATAACGCAAACAATGAATAAACTTAATGATATTAATTTATTTATTGATGACAGGTCAGATATGACTGTTTTTGACTGCCGAATCGAGAGCAGGAAACTTTTTAACAAATTGAAAACGCAGGGAATTGACTTAAAACTTATTATTATTGATTATCTGCAGTTATTGTCTTCCAACAGACAAAGAGACAGCAGAGCGCTTGAAGTGAGCGAAATTTCACGAAATTTGAAAGGTTTGGCAAGAGATTTGAACATTCCTGTTATTGCGTTATCGCAGCTTAACAGACAAACGGAAGACAGAGGGAGAAAAAACAATAAACCAAGACTTTCAGACTTAAGAGATTCAGGAGCAATCGAGCAGGACGCTGATGTTGTTGTTTTTGTGCATAGAGACGGATATTACGATAAAAGCAATGAAGCTATACAAAATGACGCAACGTTAATAATCGAGAAAAACAGGAACGGGATAACCTGCGAAGTTCCTATGATTTTCAAAAAAGAAATTTCAAGATTTTTTGATAAAGATTAAGAGGTAAAACTATGAGATACAAAGCAAATTTAGGCAGTATGGTTATTGTTTTTATTATGTGTGTAATCGCCATTACTTCGGGTTGGGTTGTTGGATGTTTCTTTTTTTATAAAGAACTATTGAAAGATTTTAATATCTTTAATGTTTGTTGTTTAACAATAAATTTATTTTTAGCAATGCCATTTTTAAAAAATATGCTTGATTATATGGCCGAACAAGAGGAATGGCTAGAATTTCAGAGACAAGTTTCAATTTACGGTCAAGCATGTCTGCAAACAGAACAAAAATCTCCCGAAGGAATTATTATTGCTATGGGAGAATTAATAAAAAGAAATGAAGAACAGAAACAATATAAAGGCTGTCAAAAGGACTAATGTATGGATGAAATACTACAAGACGAGGATACTCCTCAACTAGAAAACGGCTACACAAAAATTGCAAATGAAATTTTAACTAACCTGGCAAATACAAATTTGTCCGGACAAAGTTTTCAGATGTTAATGTTAATATTCCGTATGACATACGGCTACGGCCGCCGGCGGACAATAATATCTTTGGATAAATTTATAGAAGAGACAGGAATTGCAAAAACAAACGTGTTGCGGTGCTTAAAAAGACTTGCGGATCAAGCAATTATAATACGTGAAAAAACAAGGTTCGGCACCGTTTACGGTTTCAACAAAGACGCTAAAAAATGGCAGTTAAAAAGTATAAAAAAAGCGGCGAAAATTATCCAAAATGATAATCCGATTATCAAAATTGATAATTTGCAAGAAAACATTAAAACCGATACAAAAATCAATGCAAATAATGAAAAAAGTATTAAAGAAGAAAAAAGTAAGGAAATTATCCAAAATGATAATAAAGTTATCCAAAATGATAATGAAATTATCCAAATTGATAATAATTATTCACAATCAATAAGAGAAGAAAAACAGGATAATAATATATATAAAAGTACAAGTTATCCACAAGCAAAAAGTGAAAAAACATCAAAAAAGTCTGACATATATAAAGATAACAGTAATAAAGAAAAAGACTTATTACTTTCTAACGAAAGTAATGGAAACGACTTTTTTAACCAACCGCAAAAAACGAAACCGAAAAAAGAGAAACGAAGTTTGCTCGATTCTCCAAACGCTACGCAGCGTATTTGCGGCTATTGGGATAAAGTTTTTAGCGATAAATACAGCAGCCCATACAAGCACAATTTCGGCAAAGATATGATGATTTTTTCTAAACTGTCGGGCGACATTGGCGAAGACAAAGCAAGAGAAATTATAAATATTTTTTTTGAGTGGGTGGACGATCAGACGCTTTGGCAGTACGGAAAACCCGAAATAGGCGTGTTCTCGTCGTCGATTAATGCGCTTGTGGCTGAAAATATTAAGCGTAAAAAAACAGTGCAAAAACGGGCGGAAACGATTTTGAAAAAGCCTGTCGAGAAAGATTTGTTGACGGTAAAGTTTGACGTTATGCTTGCCGATTTAAAAAAACAGTACGGAAATTTAAACGCTTTAGCGCATGTGAGCGAATATAAAACCCTTTGGCTTGAACAGTTAAAAAATTTAATTGTCGTCTTAAAATCAAAAAAATGGTAAGTAAATATCTTAAAAAACAAAAAAAAATAAATAAGCTGCCGATAAAATACAAATATCAGGACGCTACTGTCTTGTTTAAAAACAATGATATTTTAAAAGAATATCTTGAATTTGAGAGGACAAAGGACAGTATAGGACTTGATAAATTTTGTAAAAACGAAAGGCTTATTTTATTCTGTCATTACAAGCTTGGGTGGGGTAGACGCCTTATCCGCCGCCGTACCGGTTTAACCGAACATTTCATTTACAAAACATTAAAATCAATTCAAAACCGCTTTTAATTTCATACCGCTTTGACATACCGCTTTTAAGCACGAAAAGTATTGATAAATAAAGAAAAACGCCGTTTTCGTCTGGAAAAAATCCTATAAGTGAAAGGCAAAAAAGGATTTTTATGGTTCAGACAAAAAAAGTAAAAACAAAAACCAATATCACAAAAGACGAAAGGTTTGAAAAACTTTTGTTTGATGATTCTGCTTTTATCGGGCAGCGCCAAGAAGTTAACGGCGTGATACAGATTGTCCGCGTAGGCAGACCGACGAAGTACACGCAGGATATGTGTACTAAGCTGATTAATTACTTTGATGTCAAGCCTTATACAAAATCTACCAAAATTGACGCTCAAGGCAATGAAATTGAATACGATTGCGCGAACGATATGCCGACTGTCGTCGGGTTTTGTCTTTCCGTAGGCATTAACAGAGACACGTTTTACGAGTGGGTTAAAAACTCTAAGGAATTTTCCGACACTTTTGAGATGTGCAAAGAATTGCAAAAAGAATTTTTATGTACGAATGCCCTACGAAATAATTATAACTCACAATTTGCAAAGTTTTATGCGATTAACAACACAGATATGCGCGACGCAGTGTTTGGCGACGAAGATGATATTAACGGTGTTGTAATTAAAACAATTAATTTTTCAAAAAAGAAAAAAAATGCAAAATAAAAAAATAGATATCACAAAGGCGTCTGAAATTATATTGCCTTATAACTTTACGCCTCGTACTTATCAAGAGCCGCTATTTGAGCGGTTTGATGAGGGTTATTTGCGTGGTATATGCGTATGTCATCGCCGTTGGGGTAAAGATGTCAACGGGCTTAATTTAATGGTTAAAAAGGCTCACGAGCGTATAGGAACCTATTTTTACTGCTTTCCAACGTATGCACAAGGTAAAAAGGTTCTGTGGAACGGACGAAACAAAGAAGGTAAAAAGTTTCTTGACGAATATATACCTAAAAAAATAATCAAGCGCAGAAAAAATCAGTATCAAATAAACGAAACCGAAATGAGAATAGAACTCAAGTGCGGTTCGATGATACAGATTATTGGCGCAGATAAGATTGACAGCGTTATGGGAACTAACCCTATCGGCATAATCTTTTCGGAATTCAGTTTGATGAACCCTTACGCTTGGGATTACTTTATGCCGATATTAGACGAAAACGGCGGCTGGGCGTTGTTTATATATACGCCTAGAGGAGAGAATCACGCATATGACTTACATCAATATGCTCTTACGGCCCCTAAGCATTGGTTTGTAATACAACAAGGCGTAAACGATACTCACGCTATTGACATGGATGTTCTTGAGAGGACAAGACAGCAAATACTGTTCAAATACGGTAATGACGCATTGTTCCGTCAAGAGTACCACGTCGATTATACGGTGCCTATTTCGGGCGCTTATTACGCAAAACAAATCTCTGACGCGTATGCTGCAGGCAGGGTAGGCGTAGTAAGTCATATACCAAATTTGCCGGTACATACCGTTTGGGATTTAGGCGTAGCTGATACTATGCCTGTATGGTTTTTACAGTTCGTCGGCGCAGAAGTACACGTTATTGATTATGAGGAGTTTGTAGGCAAAGGATTAAGCGAAGTAATTCCGCTTTTAAAAAAGAAACCGTATGTTTACGGCCGTAATATAGCGCCTCACGATATTAAACAAAGGGAACTGACAAACGGTAAATCAAGGCTTGATACTGCAATGGAGTTAGGTTGGGAATTCGAACTCGCCCCAAATCTAAGAATTGCCGACGGTATAGACGCTGTAAGGGATATATTCCCGAAATTGTGGTTTGACAAAGAAAAGTGCAAAAAAGGTCTTAATGTTCTTAAAAATTATCGCCGCGCGTGGGACGAAGAAAGGAAAATTTTTTCAGACCAACCTTTACATGATTGGTCTTCTCACGGCGCAGACGCGTTAAGAATGTTTGCCGTAACGATAAGACCGGAAGATATACATACAGAAAATATACATAAAAAATCTGTAAGAGATTATCAAGTAAAAAGTCCTTGGGACAATCCGTACAGATTCGACGCTGAAACTTGTTAAAAAAGAGGGTTATATATGGCTGTAGAATTAATTGACGACAGAAACGACAATAAAGACAAATGTTCTAAAGTTATAACCGACTTTAAGTATGCTTTTTCCTATTGGGAAAAGTGGGGTAAAGAAGCGTTAAATGATTTACAGACCTCTTTAGGCGATATGGTAGACGAAGACGCAAAAGCAAAGTTAAACAAACGCGGAATTAAACAGCTTGTCATCAATAAAATAATTCCTAATATAAGACTTTTAGGCGGACTTGAAGTACAAAACAGAACAGACTTTGCCGTACTGCCTGAAGGCGACGAAGACAGCGTTAAGGCTGAAATCGTATCGCGTCTTTTAAAAAACATAGTTAAGCGGTCAAATGCAGACAGAAAACTAAGCGACGGATTTGAACTTAAACTATCGACCGGTGTAAGTTATTTAAAGCCTTATATCGACTATACAGAGGATTTAGTTAACGGGAACTTGAAGCTAAAGCTTGCAAGTCCGTTTACAGTATTTGTTGACCCTGACAGCTGCGAACTTGATTTATCAGACGCAAAATACGTGATTGAAATTACCGCAGGGCTTTCAAAAGCGCAAGTTAAGGAGTTGTTTCCGGAACAAGAAGCAATAATTGATAATTGCGAAAACGGCACAATTAATATGCTTGAACAAGGCTATCAAACGGAATCTGCAAAAAATAACACAGACCAATATAAAAATAAAGACAATTCTGACGGCGCAAGCGGCGCAACAAAAAGACTGTATGATGTTGTTGAATACCACTATAAAAAATCTGTAGCAAAGTATTATGTAATTGACACGGTTTCAACGGTAATAACTCCTTTTGACAGCGAAGCGGCGGCGGAAGAACATTTACAGACTATATTGTCTTCGAGATACAAAAACGAAATGCTTGAAAAGTTCGGCGCTGAAAGCACGGAATATTTAAGTTTGTTTGATAAAAAACAAAAAAAGAAAAAATACGAAAGCGACACAATAAAGATTATAAAAAGATTTACTTCTGAAATATGGACGACTGTACTGCTTGGAGAGGATACTTTCATCAAAGACGAAAGATGTTGGTGTTATCCTAACTGGAAAAGCTATCCAATCATTCCTGACTTTGCATTCAAGACGCCTATCAAAATACCTAAGAACGGTAAACAGCATTTCGCCGTTAAAGGCATAGTAAGAGATGTTAAGGACTTAAATTTCGAGTTAAACAAGCGTAGAACGCAGTCTTTACATCATATTAATTCATCAGCCAACAGTGGGTGGATGATGCAAGAAGGGGCTGTTACAGACGAAAATGTTTATAGAGAGTTTGGCTCATCGCCAGGCGTCATTTTAAAATACAAACCAGGGAAAGACAAACCTACTAAAATTGAGCCTACACAATTGTCGTCAGCTCACGAAATATTGGCAAAGGAAAATGCGCAGGACATCAAAGAGGTGTCCGGTATAAATACCGACTTGCTTGCGATGAACGAAAGCCAAGCAAGCGGCAGAGCTATTGCTTTGCGTCAAAAGCAGGGCTTAGTTATGGTGCAAAAGATATTTGATAATTTTGCTTTTTCAAAACAAATTTTAGGGCGATTCTTAACATCGCAACTCAAAGAAGTTTTTGATATTGAAGAAGCAAAAAAAGTTTTAGGCAAACAGTTTTTAGTCGACAATTTCGGAATTCAGAACAATTTCGGACAGACGATAATTGACGAGAAAACATTTTCCGCGTTAATGGAAGAGATTTTTAATCCTGACGAACTGCAAAAATTTGACGTTTCATTATCAGAAACGCCGCAATCAGACACAATCAAGCTCGCTAATTATACCACGCTTGTAGATTTGGCTAAAAACGGTATGCCTATCCCGCAAGAAGTATTAATTGACGAGAGTATGTTGCCAAAGGCGACGAGAGAAAAAATAAAGGCTGCAATCCTGCAAGCACAGCAGGCGCAACAGCCACAACAATAAATAAATCAGAAAGGAGTAAGGAAATGCCACCATTAAAAAAATCTGAAAAAGAAGAAGAAACACAGCCGCAAGAAGAAACTGTTGAGGTTGCCGTAAAAGAAGAAGAAACGCAGCCGCAAGACGGACAAGAAAACGATTTGTCGCCCGAAGAACAGGAAATGGCTAAGAAACACGGGCTGATTGCAGAGAAGGAAGACAAAACCGTTATTAAAGTAGATGACAAAAATCCGTCAACTCCGCCTGCTGCAAAAAAGACGCCGGCACTGCAACAGCCTGCGACAATAGATTTAGAAAAAAGGCAGGAAATTAAAAACGTTGTTGATATGGAACTATCCCTCGATGAAGAAAAGGAAGTTCTAAAGGGATATGACGCCAACTCCAAAGCTTTATATTTCCGCATGAAAAAGAATATAAAACAGCGTCAAGCTGCCGAAAGCAGAGCGAAAGAACTTGAAGCTGAAAAAGCAAGGCTTGAAGAACAACTTAGAACGTTTAAAGAGCAGCCGAAACCTGTAGCTAAGCAACAGCAAGATCAAGATGATGATATATTCGGAGATATGGACGATGACGATGTTTTGACTGTTTCCGAAATGAAGGCAAAAATAGCAGCAAGAAAAGCAGCTGCACAAAAACAGCCTATAGAAAATAATCCTGATCAGCCGCCTGCCACAGTGCAAACGCCTGAAAATCAGGAAGCAATAAGAAGACAAGCAGAAGCAACCGTCGCAACTCTTGCACAGCAAGAAGAGGAATTCAGAGCGTCGCACGAAGATTTTGACGATGTTTTAATCAACAGTAAAAAAATAATCACAATGGTTAATAATGCTATGAGCAAAGACCAAAATCAATCTGTTATGGGCGAATTAGAACTCGAGGAAACATTCGGCTCCGACAGAAAAACAATATTACAGGCAAAAAGATTGTCTGTAGAATTTTCAACAATACTTGCCAAAGGCGGCGTTGATGAATTCGGCAGAACGGCGGCAGAAGTCGCCTATGAACTCGGGCAATTAATATCTGTACCGCCCGATACCACTAAAGGCACAGAAACAGTAGGTAAAGCAAAAATCGCGAAAATCATTGCGAATTCAAACAAAGCCAAATCTTCTGCAGCCGTAACAGGTTCAGGAACAGTAAAAATACCATTGAGTCAGCTAACCGCTGAAGATTTACAGTCAATGAGCAGCGAAGAGTACGCAAAGGTCCCAAAAGATGTAAGGGATAGAATTCTCAGGAACTGCTAAAAAAATATAAAAAAGAGAGGATAAATATATGGCGGATACAGCAAGCAACAGCAAATTACGCCCTACAATATGGGCAAAAGAGATGTACGCGGAAGCAATGGCAGATCTGTTTTTTGTAAAAAACAAATTAATGGGACCCGATATTAATAATATCATACAAACCCAAGACGATTTAAAAAAACAGCCAGGCGAAAAGGTAATATTCGGATTGGTTTACAATTTGAAAGGCGACGGCGTAGTAGGCGACAGCAAGCTTGAGGATAATGAAGAAGCTGTCGTAACAAAAGATTTTGAAATACTGATAGATCAAGTCAGAAATGCCGTAAGAACCACGGGAAGACTTGATGACCAAAAATCAATGTTTAAAACAAGAAGCAGCTCGAAAGAACTGCTTAAAACTTGGCTTACAGAATTTTTGGAAAGGCAGATATTCTTGAAATTGGCAAGCGTAGGGCAAGCAGCTTTGAAAGATGTTAACGGCGTAGTATATTCAGCCAGGTATGCATGGAGCAATACTCCGGTACTACATACTTTAGCAGAACTCACAGCAGGTAAAGGCGACAGATATTATAATGCACGCCCTGGCGTTTCATTGTCTGCACTTGAAACTTACGACGTGATAACTCCTGCTATGATAACAGCAATAAAAGCAAAAGCCAAAATGTCTAAACCTAAAATAAAGCCGATTAAATACAACGGCAAAGATATGTATTTTATGTTTGTGCATCCGTGGCAGTTTGCGGAATTGGTTAAAAATCCAAAAATTTATACCGCATGGAAAGACGCACAGAATAGAGGCGACAGCAATCCTATATTCGCCGGAGCAGACAGTTTTGAGTGGGACGGCGTAGTAGTTGTATCTCACGAATTTACTCCATATTTGAAACCAGGCGATGTAACATATGCAAACTTTGAAGGAATTGCAGGAGCAGCTGCACAGGCTAAAGTTGCTATTGCAAGAGCTATATTTGTCGGCAGGCAGGCTGGCTGTTATGCAAGAACCGACAACAGTGATTTAAATGCGTGGGTGGAAGAAACTTTTGATTACGGCAACAAGACAGGTACTGCTGCTGCAATTATGGGCGGAGTAGCAAAATCAGTATTTGACGGGAAAGATTTTGCTACAATAGTGCTTGATACCGCAGTAAATGAGCCTACATTCACGGAAGATACTCCGGCAGGTTTGCAGTGTGCAAAACCTACAGCTACCCCTACAAGCGGCGAAGTTACAAGCGGAGATACTGTAACGCTTGCATGCGCGACATCAGGCGCAGTAATTCTGTATACGCTTGACGGCAGCGCTCCGACGTTTGGAAGTTCAGTATATTCAGCACCTATTGCTTTGACGGCAGCAAAAACAATTAAAGCAATGGCAGTCAAATCAGGGTTCTCTAACTCTGAAATTATGTCAGAATCATACACTATTGCAGAATAGTGATTTTTTAAACATGAGGCAGATGTAAAAGTCTGCCTCATGCGATAATAATTTTAGAGGAATATTATGACAGAACAATATACTGATAAAGTCGCAAAAAAACAACAGCTTACAGAATGGACGGAAGATACAAGACCAACAAATCCTATTGTCGGTCTTTATGGTTTTAATACTACTTTTTCAACTCTCGAATTTTTTACTAAAAATAAAAAATGGCTGTTAGTTACGGGGTTCTGGACAACATCAACACGCCCTAAAACGGCAGAGATTGAAGTCGGTTCAAGAGGTTATAATTCAACAATCCAAAATTTCGAAACTTGGAATGGTAGCATTTGGACAAAAGAAGGGAAAAGCGCCTATGAAGTTGCGCTTGCCAACGGTTTCGTCGGAACAGAACAAAATTGGCTTGACAGCTTAAAAGGTAAAGACGGCAAATATTCTTACCCTGACTTAGAAAACTTGCCGAAATTTTCAGGAGTGCAAATCGTCGGCGATAAAAAAGTAGAAGAGTACGGCATACAGCCTTTAAATAACAATACTTATATATTTGACGGATATACTCTGTTAATGTCTGAGCTTATTACTGATCACGGTAATATGTCGATAATTGACTTAAACGGCAGAGCAATTTGTTTAGATCAGAATATAAACATTAATAAAAATATAACATTTAAAAACGGTTTAATTCTTGGCTGTATAGAAGACGCTCTGTTGTCTAAAGCGTTTACTTTAACGGAAGGCGCAGATTTAATATTTGATAATTGTTCTTTCGATGTGAAAAAGATAGATAACTCAACTGCAAGCGCATTGTTTGTTCTTACAGACGCAACTCTGACCTTTGCCCGTTGTGAGTTTAATTTTTCGTGCGTTGAAAGTAAAAATATATTTTCTTTGACAAACTCTGAAATAAAATTCCGCTATTGTATTTTTCAAGCCGAAGCCGAAGCTTATGAGGCTAAGACGCCTAATCTATCAATAACTGTAATTTCCGTTACTGACGACAATTCAAGAGTTGAGATATTGCGTACAAATGCCGTAGTTAAGAACGATATTGCGACAGATTCAAGTTTGATTAATAATAAATTTATTGCCGTCGCTTCAAACAAAAACCCTGAAATAGATTTAAGATACACAATAGTTTTTATGTGGGGAATTAATAATACAAAAAATATTATCGACACAAATCTCGATAATGAAAAAATAAGGTTTGTTTATTGTCTGCTCGAGGGTAATCTGCAAGTCAATAATACAACAGCCAAAGAATATGCAGCTGCTCATGATTATCTTGCCGGCGAAGAGTTTATTTATATTTCCGGCGAAACAATTAATAAATATTATGTTAAAAATAATTACACATCAGTTGATATTGCTACTGACATTGCAAGCGGAAATATTGAAGACAGAGGACATCCGACTATTTGGCAGAGTACAATGTCCGTTCCGTCGTCAACTTCCGACAACAAATTTTTTGCGATAGAAGAAACAAACGTAAAAGCTTTTGAAAACATAATGTATTTTTCGCCTGCAGGTTCGGGAATGCAAGACGGCAGCTCTTGGGAAAATGCCAAAGCGTTCACGCAGTCCAATTATAATGATATGGCAGATAATACAGCAGCCTTTTTGCTATATGGTACATATACATTTAGTGAAACATTAACTCTTGCATATGAGAGAGTAAAACCAATATTTGGCGGTTTTACTGGAAGAGGATTCGAAAAGGAACAGTGCAGAGTTAAAACCACTGATAATATTAGAGGTGCTGGTGGAACTACAACCTTCAATTCATTTGCTACTATTTTTACTGGTGCAAATGTTGGAATAAATTCAACATATATAAACAATGTAGTTATCTATAAATTCGCAATCAAGGATTGTGCACCTGGAGGCACAATCGTTAACTGTGTAATAACAAATGCACCTAAATCAAGGGCAGATCATACAGTGTTATACAATAATTGTTACTTTTTGAATTGTTTTGATAGTTTGGATTATGGAGGAGCTATTGAAGTTAATGGTAATGGTATTATAGCAAATTCTGTTTTTGAGAATTGCGAATGTAGTGCGAATGCAGGTGGTGGAGCTGCGATTACCAGTGGTGGAAAAGCATATAACTGTAGGGCTATCAATTGTGTCTATACTGGAAGTGGTTGCAATGTTTACGGTGGTGGAGGTTTTGCTGCTGTAAATGGTGGTGAAATATATAATTGTATAGCAGAGTATTGTTCCTCTATAAAAATAGCAGGTGGTATTTATAAAAGTGGTACATTTGGCGATGTAGTAAATAATTGTAGTGCTATTGGGTGTACTGCTGTAGAAGCAGGTGGTGGATTCAATGGAGATACTGTAAATTGTAAGGCTATTAGTTGTTATGCACCAATAGACCCTGATGTAACTGCCGGTACCGCCTTAACTACTTCTATCGGTTGTTTTGATAAGCGTCCGCAGATTTCAGACAGTTCATCAACAACGCCTGCAATAGATGTTATAAAAAATACAGATTATTATTTTGCAACGGCATTAGACAGCTTAACAATCAACAGTATTAATACATCTCAATATAAATCAACAATATATTTTGCAACATCAGCAAGTTTTACAACCTTTTCGTATCCAGGCGGACAAAAATTTATCGGAAGTAATTCGGTAGTTGCTTCAAAATCGTACAAAATTGAGGTCGAAAACGGCATAATGCAGATTTTTGAGGTAGCATAATGAAAAATGCAAGATTCAGCATTAAAACAATCAGTATATGGCTTGGCGTAATAATTGCTTTTTTTACCGTAGGCGGACAGATTTTCAAAGTATATTTTGCTCCGGAGCAAGTGCAGGCTGCAAATTTTAGCTTTAACAAACGTTTTGAAGACTACGATAAAAAACTTGTCGAAATCAATAATGTCCTAAGCCAACATGAACAAAGCATAAATGACGTGCGGACAGATCTGTCATACATTAAAGGTAATACTGACATGCTTAAATTATTTATGGCAGAACAAAGCAAATCAATGGAACAAATTAAAAACTTGTTATCAAGAAGGTAAAAAATGGCAGACAAACAGGAATTTTTTAATGAAGCAAAAAAGCAAGCAGAAATCAACGGATATGATCCTTTGATTATATTAACGCATGCTTGGTATGAGACGGCAGGTTTCTCAAAAGTTATAGGACAAAATAATTATTTTGGCTTAAAAACTCCTTTGAAGACAAAATGGGACGGTCTGACGGTTGTTGTATCTACTAAAGAGCAGGAAAAAATAATTAATAACGAAACAGCACAGCAGGCTATTATCAGGCTTAAATCTAAGTATTCTGCCCAAATTGACAGAATCAACAAATCAATAAACGGTAAAGCGTGGATAATAACGCTTAAACAGACATTCAGAGATTGGAATAAACTCGATGAAGCAATTAAGTATTATTGCGATTTTATCAAAACAAATTATTGTAAGGCTTATCTTAATAGAAAAGATTATATCGTCTATTTTAAAAGCCTTGTTGACGGCAAAATTAAGTACGGGACAGATATGTCTTACGCAAACGAATGTATCAATTTATACAGGAGCTTAAAAAAATGGAATTAAAAACAGTTTTGTTGTTAACGGCGATATTGATGACTGCATTATCTTTCGGTTTTGTTTTTGCAATGCAGTTTGAAAAGAAAGTAAAAGAAAGCATACAGAAGAGAGAATGGAACAATATATTGATACAAGCTGTTATGCTGTTGTTTTCGGTTTTTAGCGGCTATTTTATAGCGTTGATATTAGCAAAGTATATAGACAATACTTTTTCTGCCTGGCTGACAGCTGCAAGCCTTGATATGCTCGGGCTTATTCAGTTTGTTTACATAAATTTTAACGGAATTAAAAAGATTTTGTTTGCTTTGTTCAAAAATAAAACGGGTGTAGATTTTACGGAGCAAAAAAATGTTTAAAAACATATTAATAGTTTTTCTTGCGATTTTAACTCTTTTTGTTTTTGTTTATTTCAGGATAAAAAACTATACGCAGGCAAAAACTATAGACAAATTGACAATGTCTATAAACGAGCTTAAGACGACTAACGGAGAACTTACAGAACAAATCAAAATGTCTGCAAGTGTATCAAAAGAAAAAATTGTCTGGAAATACAAAACCGCCGAACAGAAAGTCATTACACAAATCAAGTATGTGCCGATAGAAAGCGGAGCTGAGATAACTGTTGATAATGACGATAACATCGTTGTCGATGTTAAAACAAAAGGGTTTTGCATAAAGCCTAATATAGACGTATTTTATGACGACGGAATAAAAGGCGGATTAGCTTTTCGCTTGATTTACTGGAATAGGTGGGGATTATCAGCCGGCGTATCGCAGGAATTGAAACCGTACGCAATGATTGACCGCCGCACGACAGATTTTTTGCCGATGTTCGATAACACAAGTATAGGTATTGCCGTAGGTAAAGATATATTAAGTTTATCTTTAAATGTTTATTTATAGGGGGATATTATGAACGGCGAAGAATTTTATCAATACATACTGAAAGCTCTTAAAAGAACAGACAAAGAAGCAGAAATTTTCGAAGCGTTAAAAGACACGATTAACGATATGATTATGAATTCTCCTTTTGAAGAATTCAAAAACGAGCAGATAACAAAAGGAATAGAAGAACTCGGGCAATACTGTTTTGGTCTTCCTGTAAATTTTTCGGGATTTATAACTAATGTAACGATTGCCGATGAGAGTAAAAGCTCGTTTGCTCCGTTGAAAAAAATATCCAAGCAGGAATGGGATAATCTCTTGCCAAACCCACAGGATAACAATATTACAGGCGTACCGTCGCATTATTGCGTATTTGGCAACAAACTGTTTATTTATCCGATACCGGACAAAATTACGTACGATTATACGGTTTGCTGCGGAACTTTTTTAACCGATACATTAACCCGTCAAAGCGATTATATACCGTTGAGCGACCAATACAGAGAAACGCTTAAATATGGCGTATTGTTCAGAGTTTTGGCAGATCTACAAGATTTTGAAACTGCAGTAAATTATCAAGGGCTTTATGTCAAATTTTTTGAAAAAGCCGAATCCAATAATAAAGCAAAAAGCGACAGCGTGCAATTTGTCGAATATAACGATTTATAGGAGCAAATATCATGGGATTAGTATTGACTTACGGGTGGGATGAAACAGTACCTAAAGGCACAGAAAACGTTTCGACGGTTGACAATTATATCAGAAAATTAAAAGTTTCCGTGCGTGAAATATTTGGCGTTGACCACAAAATGGACGCAACAGGCGACGTTGCAGATTTTGGAAAGCATATAAAAGTATCGCTGTTATTGGCTGATGACGATTTGTTGCCTGATACAAACAGCATTGTTTTATACGCTAAAGCTAATGACAGAGATGACGACGAAGACGAAACTGAATGCGTTATTTTTAAAAATACCGAAGGAAAGAAACGGAAATTATTATGTATGGACGATATGGAAGGAATGATTGCTATGTGGTCAGGAACATTAGAAGAGCTAGAAGCTAACAAAAAAGGTTGGGTACTTTGCGACGGAACAAATGACACGCCTGATTTACGGGATAAATTTATAATCGGTGCAGGAAACGACTATGACATAGCGTCCGAAGGCGGCGAAGCTGAACATACTTTGACAATAGCTGAAATGCCAAAACATACACACAGATTTTTCAGAAGAGACGGCGGCGGCGGCGGCGGAAGAGGCGGCGGCGATTATAATGCATCAGAAGCAAATTACGGGATAACCTGGCAAGGTGTGCAATCTATTGAAGATACCGGAGCCGATACAGCACATAACAATTTACCGCCGTATTATGCTTTAGCTTTCATAATGTTTAAAGGATATTAAATATGGCTTATTTAATGGAAGTATTGCCAAATAAAGGTTTAAATACATCTGCTCCTGCAGAGTTTATCTCTTCCGGTACAATACCGGAAGTGTTAAATATGCAAGTTGTGCGAAATATCGTCCAAAAGATTTACGGCACTAAGTTGTTTCAGGACGCAGATATTGCGGCCGCAGACAAAGAAATAATGGCAGTTTGTGAATTTAAAAGAGAAGAAGTTAATTATTTGCTGCGTATCGGCCGTAAAAAAGTACAAAGATATAACAGTAATTCAAAAGTATGGATAGACGTAACAGGCGACACGGATTTAACGGGTTCTGTAGATAATGTAATAAGTTATGCCGTTGCGTTTGATATTGACGGATTACCTGTATTGGTTTTTACAAACGGGATAGACGCAATTAAAGTATATGATACCGCCGCCGCAAAAATTAAAGATTTGGGCGGAACGACAAACAAAGCAAAATATGTATGTGCTTTCGGCGCATATTTGATTTTGGCAAATATAAACAACGGCGTAACCTGGCTAGGCAACCAAATATTGTGGAGCGATACGGGAAATATCGAAGAATGGGCTGACGGAAACGCCGGCGGACAAATGTTGATTGACGAAAACAACGACGAAGAGATAACAGGAATAGGAACTTTCGGCCAGTATCTTGCAGTCCACAAGGAAAAATCAATATATTTAGGTGCATTAGTTTCGTCGTCTGATGTATTTTCTTTTGAAAAGACGGCAACCGGCGTAGGAACTTGCTGTCATAATACAATAAGGACGCTTAATACCGGCGTACAGATTTTTCTTGCGAAAGACGGATTAAGATTGTTTAACGGCACATCTGCCCCGCTCGTTGATTCGCCAATGCAGGAAGACATAAGGGCGTCGCTTAATCCTGAAAAATATCATCGTTGTTGGTCAATAGTGGTACCTGAAAGCGACGAATATTGGGTAGGTATTCCGTTAGGCAATGACGAAGGCCCTTATACAGTATATAAATACAATTATGTTTTGGGAACTATTTTTAAAGATCAGCGTATCGGGGTAAACTGTGCAGGATATTTCACATCTGATAACTCTGTAATGATACAAGATATTAACATTCCTATGAATGACGCAAATTTTCCTTTTGACAATCTTAAATTGTTAGCTTTGCATAAAAAGGTTGTTTTCGGGCGTGTAGACGGGAAAACAACAATAATTGACAGTACTGTTAACGATGATGTTGACAGTGTAATTCCTACAGTTTTTGAGACAAGAGATTATTATACAGACAGTGCAAAACTGGCACGCTGGATCAAACTCACGGTGTGGGCTAAAGGCGACAGCTTAACTTTAAATTGCAGTCTTGATAAAGGTCTGACATGGGAAAGCGGACAAACGATTAAACTTGACCCGGAGTTCCCAAAGCCTACAAGCCCAAAAGTATTTTATTTTGATTATGTGTCCGACACTATCCGTTTTAAATTTTCAAATTCGTCAAAAGGCGAAAAGTGGGCGCTTAAACAATTTCAAATTGAAGTTTTAGGAAGAGAGGAAATAAAATAATGGCTGTAATTAAAGATACGGTTTTGCCAAAACCGCAAACCAAAGAAGACAACGAGTTGATTTATGCGCTTAATAATGTTTTTAAAAAGATTAAAGACGTTGTTAACGGAAGTTTGTCATTTAAAGATAATTTTGACAGCCAAACTATAAGCGTTGAAATTACAAATGTTGACGAGCCTGTCAGTTTGACGCATAAACTGAAAAGAGAGCCTGAAGGGTTAATAATGATAGGCTCTTGCGGCGGTATAGTATATATGACAACTCATACAACAACAAGCTTAAACGTAAAAGGTACTGTCGTCGGGAACTACAAAATATTAATTTTTTAAATAAGAGAGGTGTACAATGTCAAGATTTTTACGCTATTTGCTGGGGATATTTTTAAGACCGATGTTTTTCAGTATTATTGACCCTGTTACAGGTATGATTGTAGGCAGTGCTGTTGCAGGCGGATTAAGCAGTTTATTCGGCGGCGGAAGCGAAACAGCTTCGTCATCTCTTACGCCTGAACAGTCGGCAAGCCTTGACGCTTTGCTTGGTTATGCAAATAACGGCTATTTTGGAACAGGCGGAAAAAGTCAGATACAAAACTTGACTGAAAGCTCTTTGCTTAAATTGTTACAAACAGACCCAACTTTATACAAGCAGGCAGAAAGCGAATATCAGAAAGTATTAGCCGGCGAATATGACCCTTATAACTCAAAAGGTTATTACGCCAATTATAAAAATTCTGCATTGAAAGAACTTGCCGACGCTTCGAGTAATCTAAACGCTTCTTTAGGTGCAAGCGGCAAGTTTTTTTCAACATCGAGAAACAGGGCATTGAGCGACTTAAATACTAATTATACAAACAATTTAAACAATACATTAGCGTCATTATACGAAGATAATGCAAATAAAAAAATGAGTGCTTTAGGAAACCTTGTAACGCTACAAGGACAGAAACAAGGGTATGCTTTGAATAATATCAATGCCGGAAGCAATTATACAAACCAAAATACCCAAAATAGGCTAAGCGCTTATAACTCTGTTTTAGGTTCACAAGGCGGACAAAGCGTATCAGTACCGTCAACAAATCCGTGGGTAGATGTTATCAACAGCGGTATTGCGTTAGGCGCAAACGCTCTTTATAATAAGTCAGCTTCGGGAACATCAGGAACATCATCGGCAACCTCAAGCCTTTTAAATAACATATACGGAACAAATAAATTAGGACTTTGGAATTAAGGGGGGCAAAAAAATGGCAGGTTTACAAGAATTATATAATATAGCAAGAGCAAACGCAGATTATAAGAGACAAAATAACCCTGTAACAAGCGCTATACTTGCCGCTATGGGCGGAATACAAAAAGGTATGCAGGACCAAAAAGAAAAACAGTTATTGGAGCGGCAGTATGCAACAGCTGATATTAATAATTTAGCGAAACTTATAGAAATGCAGAAACTTGCAAATGAACAAAAATATCAAAATGCTTTAATGCAGCAGGCGCAGCAGCAGACCGGGTTCCCTGTTGATACAGGAAACTCGTTTCTTGTCGATTTGGCTAAAAACAGTAATAACGATATGATTTCAAAGTACCTTAATCAAATTAACGGCAATAATAACCGTAATATTTTTGATACAAACAGGCAGGAAAAAGTAAACAGACTTGCTGATGTTGCCGCAAACGCAAGCAATTTATTGCCAAGCGAAATAAGTATGTCTATGACAGGCCCTACTATTAAGTACGGAGACAGAACATCTGCGGCAGATATTGCCCTAAAGCAGGCAGAAGCCAAACTGAAAAATTCACAGGCAAATTATTATGATACATATAAATCGCAGGCAGCAGAAGACAAAAAGCAGGCCGCCGCAGACAAAGCCGAAGAAAAGAGAAAAGGCGAAGAAAATAAACAAAAATTTAGAACACTATTAATGCAACAACAAAATCTGCAAAAAACAATAAATAACGTCAACGGAACTGCAACCGCCGGCGATATAGAGATAGCAAAAAAACAACTAGATGAATTACAGCAGGGGCTAAGTGATTACAGAGCCGGTTTAAGAACTCTTGATGAAATTGTAGTGCCTAAATATCAAAATGTAGTTATCGATAAGCCTTGGTACAAAGGCGGCGATATTAATTTAATAATGAATGACGAAGACGCTCAAGCATGGCAATGGGTCAACGCAAATCCAAACAATCCTAAAGCTGCAATAATTAAAAAAAATCTTTTAACAAAATATCAACAATAGAGGAGTTAAACGATGTTTAATCCCGATGAATATATAGCAAAAAATAAGCTTATGGTTGAGCCTACAAAAGAAACGTCATCTCAATTTAACCCTGATGAATACATGGCTAAAAACAATATTAATGTTGTTGAAAACGGCAAAACTTTTGACCCTGACAAATATTTAACAGACAACAATATTGAAATACCAAAGAAAGAAACTAATACGGCATTAGATATTATTACCAAAACTATAACGGACCCGCTGGCAGGCGGACTAATACAAAAAGGTATGCAAAAAGTACCTCTTAAACCTGCAGGCGCCGAAGATGTAAACAGTCTTGTGGAATTAGGCAAGGCGCCAATTCAGGGAGCTTTAGCAATGGGTGCAGGCGCAGGCGAATTCGGCGAATATTTAGCTAATACAGCGCCTATATTTGTCGATAAAATGCCAATTCTTAATAAAACAAACGACTTTTTAAAAACATATTATAAAGGTCTTGCCGCTGTCAGCAGAAAAACAAGCGACTTTTTAAAAGGCGTAAGTGATAAATATGTACCGTCCGACGAAAGAATTACAGGCGGTTCATGGAAAGAAAATCCTTCAATGTTGCGCGGCGGTATAACAATAGCACAGGCATTGCCTAGTTTGCTTGCCGGCGTAGGAACCGGAGCAATAGCTCAAAAAGGTTTGAACTTAGGAACAAAAGGGTCGGCGCTTGCAAGCGCTTTAGGACTAAGCGCTTTAGAAACGAATTTTCAAGAAGCAAAAGACGCTTTAAGGGTGCAAGGCTATAATGACGAAGACGCTTCGAGAAAAGCAGTATTAACAGCCACAGCAAACCTAATAAGCACGACAGGACTTGAATATCTGCCGCTTGAGAAGTTTATCGGCGGCGGTAAAGGACAATCTGTATTTAAAAGTATTCTTGAGGGTATGACAAGTGAAGGTATGACTGAAACTGCTCAACAGTTCAGTCAAAACTTAGTCGCTAAATTCGGCTATGATAAAGCAAGAGATTTAACTACCGGTCTTATTGATTCTTTCATCGGCGGGGCAGGAAGCGGCGGTATTGTAGGCGGATTAACCGCTAATGTCGGCAAACCGAAAGTACAGCCACAGCAAAATATTACGCCTGTGCAGCCTGCACAACAAATAACAGATATAAATAAAAGAGAATTACAAATACCGAACACGGAAACATTAAGAGAGCAAAATCTGCCGCCTGCGGCACCACAACAGCAGCCGCTTACAGAACAATCTCAAGTTATTGATACAGGAACAGAACTTGAGAATAAAACAGACGAACAGCTTTTAAAAGAAATTGATTATATTGATAATTTTTTAAATATAAATAAAGACGCCGAATCTGACAATAAATCAAAACTTTCAAGCAACGAAATTTTATCGTGGAATTTTCTACGAAATCAAGCGACGGAAGAACTTAACAAAAGAGCCGCTAATAAAAAAATAAATTTGAAAGAAGATATAAAAGATTTAACCGCTAATTTCACAAGCGGTATATCAGCTGACAATTTAAACTGGCTTGAAAGAATTAAAAACAAGATAGAAACAAGTACGCCTGACAAAGTAAATCTTATTGAAAGGAAAGTAAATCAGATCAGATACGAAGCAGAAAACGCATACGAAGCCGCGCAAAACTCTTTTGAACAGCTGCAAAAGAAAGATATGTACGGAACTAAAAAAACAAAACTTTCATATATGACAGACAGCGTCAAAGATATGGGGATAACTAAAATTTTTGCTCCGGAGCCAAATCATGCAATGTACGGCGAATATAAGAATCTGCCGCCTGTAATAAAACAGAAATTTTTTACAAAAGACGCTTCAAGAAAAGATATCGCAATGAAGTATGACGAAGCTGAACAGATTTTGCAGGAACATGGCTATAATGGCGATTTATGGTCTTATTTCGGCGACATATACAGAAGCGCAAACAAGAATTATCAAACGAAATATAGAACAAATGAACCTATTGAAATAAACCAGAACGACATCGAACAAATTGGTAATTATAACAATATTGAAGAATTAAGAAAAAATGCAATAGATTTTTATAAAAACAATTTGCAAAACAAAAGCGTGGATAACGGTAATTATAAAAATATAAGAATTACAAAAAAATCAAGACAAAGATATAAAACATACAGTGCCGACGAAAGAAAATTATTGATTGTGCCTAAATTACTAAAAATAATAGAAACTGCCGAATATGTAAGGTCCCAAAATATTTATAAAAACAGAAAAGACAATATTATAAAATTCCATTATTTTAAAAATAAAGTTGTTTTGAAAAATGAACCTTATGAAATTTTTATCAGTATTGCCGAAGATAGAAAAGGGAATCTATTTTATGATTTAGACGAAAATAAAAGCTCTCTTAGGAAGTTGCCAGGATTACAAAGCCCGGGTTTCCAAGAGAGCAATAATAATGTAATACAAAAAAATATAAATGTCAAGCCTTTTAGGTTGTCAGAGCAAAATATTGACGACATAAAGGCGCTTAATCAAAAATTGTTTGGCGATGAAAATATTGAAATTTTTGACCAAATTTTAACAGAAAGCGGCAAAGAAGCTTTAGGTCAATATTATAACGGAATGATAGCGATTATGAACGGTAGAGCTGATTATAAAGATACTTATTATCACGAAGCCGTACATAAATATTTGAACTTATTTGCAACAAACAGCGAAAGAAAAGCAATATTTGCTTATTTTACACAAAACAGCACATCAAGAAAATATGCAGATATCGAGGAAACAATCGCCGAAAACTTTATCCAATACGCTAAAAGCCGTGAGGGTTTAACGGGAAAAATAAAATTGTTTTTTGACAGAATACTTTTAAGAATTCAAAACTTTTTCGGCAATTATGATTTAGTAAAAGAACTTTATGGCGACATATTGCAAGGTAAAGCGCGAAAAATAGCAGAAGAGGCTTCACAAGTCAAAAAGGAAACTTATGAGCCTGTTTTTGAAAGAAAGTTTAAAGAAAAATATCCTAAAGCCGACAAAACAAATCCTATATTTAATATAAATGCTAAAGATTTAATAGAAGTTAAAACTACTAACGAAATACAAAAAAAGCTAGAATCAATTTTTGGCAAATATAATGATTTAGACAAAATGGATGAAGGCGAAATAAATGTATCTGATATGTTTGATTTAGCAAACGAATATATGGCTGATTTAGAATACGCAGCAAAAACCAGAGACTATATCGAAACATCGTATTTAATAAAAAAAGTTCGTAAAGAAATTCTTGATTTCAATAAAAAAAAGAATTATAATACAAACGAAAGAGAGGATTTATATGACGAACCAAAAGAAAACCAAAAAATATCAAAACCAAAAAGAAAAGATTTACTACGGGCAAAAAAAAGCTCCGAAAGGGATTTATTGCCTCCAACCGACAACGGAAGTTTACAAGTAGAATTGTTTGAAAAATCAAAAAAATACAGAATGGAAGATAAAACTAAAATACCTAACGGCATAAAAGAACTGTCGCAAGATGAAATTAATGATATGCTTGCCGACAATACTACCGAAGAGAAAAAAGAATTATTTGACTATATTGATAATCAAATTAAAAAAGGTTTATCTTATGATGAAATTATAAAAGCGTCCAAGGAAGACAGAGATAATTTCGGTATTACAAGAATTGTTACACAAGGACAGTTTGAAAGATTTGTAAAAAATATCAAAGACGACAGCAGAAAAATTATTGATTTGATTGAGCCTATCCAACAAAAAAAACAAGCCGATATTTTAGAACCTTTTACAAAAGACGCTTCACAAACACAACAGCAGCCGCCTAAAAAATGGCACAGTAACGATTTTAATATGAATGGCGGAAGATATACGCTTGTTAAACAAACCCGTAATATGCCAACCGATATTTTAGACGCATTAAGAGACAACAAACTAACTGATTTATCGACAAGACAAGCAGGACAACTATCAACATTGGCGCCGACAAGAGCCTGCGAAGTTGTTGACGGTAAACGCTTTGGTATTTTTAAAGAAAAGTTTTTATTACCTATACAAGAAGCCGATAAAAATTTTAACATGGAATTGAAGCAACAAAAAGCCGAAGCAGAAAAAATGTTTAGAGGGTTAGATAAGCAAACTTTACAAGACATATTTAATTATGTTGAGCATACACCATTAACGAGCGAACAAATTGACAAAATATTCAAAGAAAACACCGCAAAAGAAAGACAAGATTTATTTGATTATATTGATGATTTAGTGTCAAAGACATTGCCTTACGATGATGTTTTAAAAGTAATAAAAAATGATCAGGAAAATTTCGGAATTACAAGAATCGTTACGCAAGAGCAATTTGATAAGTTGTACGGACATAGGCTCCGTGAGAAGTTAAACGGCAAGCCAAATTTTGATACTATCCAAAGAGTTGGAAAATGGCTAAGAATTAAGTATGACGATTATATAGACAGATTAAACAAAGAAAGGGCGGCAATCGGAAAAGATTTAGTACACAAAAGAACGAATTATATAACGCATTTAATGGAACTTAACGCCGTTGACGAGATATTGCAATATATCGGTAATAACCTTACAGACGTGCCGGCGTCGATGTTGTCTATATCAATGTATACAAAACCAAACAGCCCGTTTTTTAAGTTTGCCAAACCAAGATTGGGATACAAAACTATTAAGGACGCTAAAAAATCTTATTTTACATATTTAGAGCCGGTCCTTAAAAATATACATTTTACAAGACCAATCAAAAACGGCAGAGATATACTTGAGTACAAAGTTGAAACGGTCGGGGAATACGAAGGGAATAAACCTCAAAAATTTAGTTTGTTTGCAATGCAAATGCCAAATGCGTATAAATATTTTACAAATTATATTAATTCGTTATCAGGAAAGCGTGAATTGATTGACAAAGAATTTCAAACCACTGCAACGATTTTAAACGAAACGAATAAACTATTTTCTGCAGGTTCTATCGGTGGAAATTTAAGCACGGCAATTACGCAGTTCTTGTCTTCAAGGAATACTGTCGCCGAAACAAATGTATTTGCAATTAAAGGCGCATTGCGTATGTTAACGCCTTCCGGTCGTCTTTTTTATAAAAATAATTCAAGAATCGGCGCAGGGCGCAGCTACGAACCTGCCATGATATCTGATAGACTGCTTGGCTCAAAATTATTAGGATATACTCATAAAAGAATATCAGAAACAGCTTCTTTCTTGATTTCATTTTTAGATCATTTGCAAGTTGGCACAGCATTTATTGCAGGATATGAACAAGCCAAATATATGGGTCTAAACGAAAAAGACGCTATAAGATACGGCGACGATGTCGCCGAAAGAACACAGTCAAGCGGCAATTTAGTTGACCGCCCGCCAATTAACAGAGGCAAGATAAAAGTAGGTTTAAATCAATTTAATACCTTTGTATACAACGAATGGTCGCAGCTTAAACAAGATATGATTAAAGGAATAATTAAAGCCGAGCAGTCAAAACAAGAATATACAAAAGAAGGTTTAGGAGCCATAAAAGCTAACAGCAGAGGCAAAGCTTTCGGCAGAATAATAATGTATATTGCAATGACTGCAATATTAAGCAGTATATATGACGCGGCGGGCTTGCCAAATAATCTAAAAATGGAAGACGATGACAAAGATGAGAATTTTTTTGAAGTATTAAAAAATTATTTGTTAAATAGCGTTCCAGGATTAGGTACAGTTCGTTTTGGCGGATCGCCATTTTTTAAAGGCGGATATAATTTATTGTTGTATATAGCAGGCACAGAAAATGACAGAGACGAGGCTTTAAAAGCGTTAAAAGGTATAGGAGCAAGGATTGTTCCTGCCGGCGGACAAATCAGTAAAACTTGGGGCGGAATACAAGCAATAAACAATAACGGCGTTGTACGGTCCGGCAAAGGCAGATTTTTATACAGATTAGATACATCAAATATACCGGAAGTTGCCAGAGCTTTAGCTTTCGGGACGCGGCAGACACAAGCCGGTAAAAAATATTTAGAAAAATATAAAAAATAGCTTGGTCGCAAAAAATGCCTTTTTGGTCGTTTTGATACTTAAATAGCCTTAAATACGCTTAAATAAAATAAATAAAAAATGCTTGATAATTCAGTAGATTGTAAATAATCTTTAATTATCAAGCGTTTTGTGATTTTATTCGTAGTACTCCGAGACTAGGATTCGAACCTAGACGAAGGGATCCAAATTCCCTTGTGCTACCATTACACTATCTCGGAACTAAAACTTATATAGATTGCTGTTCTTGAGGAGCTTCAGCTAATTTCTTCTCATAAGCAGCTAAAACAATTTTTTCCAACTCGCTTCTGAATTCATTTGTTATAGGATGAGCGATATCTTTAAACGTGCCGTCATTTTTCTTTTTTGAAGGCATACAAACCATTAATCCTTTCTCGCCTTTAACAATTCTCAGATTGTGTACAACAAAAACATTGTCAAAAGTAACTGCAGCATAAGCTTTCAACTTTTCTTCACTTTTTGGGAAAACTCTAACCTCTGTTATTGTCATCTTACTGTACCTCCAAATGCACACTGTTGTTATACACTTCAAATGAGCTTACAGCCCATATATTCCAATTGTATTGCTGCAGTTTATCAAATACAGAATTTAATTCTTCTTGATTTGCAACTAAACCAAATACAGTAGCACCAGAACCTGACATTAAGCTAACACACCCCAAATTTTGAAGGATATTTTTGATAGTTGATATTTCTTGATATTCATCAAAAACAAATTCTTCAAACCTGTTAAAAACAAGATTTCTAAAATCTTCTTTAGAGAAAGCATTATTTTTCAAAACCTGAGTAATTTTATTAATTTTACGTTGATTTGTCAACGGAAATTTTATCTTAGAATAAGCATATACGGTTGAAACACCGAATGAAGGTTTAACTAATATAAAAAAATATTTGTTGGTACAGTGAATTTTTTCGACTATATTTCCTATGCCTGAAATTTTAGCCGTTCCTCCGGTTAAAAAAAACGGTACGTCAGCTCCTATTGTCGCCGCAAATTGTTCCAATTCTTCTTTTGGAGCATTTATTTTCCAAATTTTATTTAGGGCAGTGATTGTTGCCGCCGCATCAGAAGAACCTCCTCCGAGACCTGCTCCCATAGGAATATTTTTTGTTAAATTAATTTTAATTCCTTTTTTTATATTGTATTTTTCTTTAAGTTTTGCAGCAGTTTTATAAACAAGATTTGTTTTGTCTGTCGGAAGATCTTTATCGCTGCAAAACAATTCAATATTATCAGAAAGTTCAAATTCAAGAGTATCGCATAAAGAAACAGTATGCATTATTGACTCAAGATTGTGATATCCGTCTTCTCTTTTATTTATAATTTCCAGATATAAATTAATCTTGGCCGGTGCTTTTATTATCATCTGGTGCAGTATCCTTTATATTAAAATCACTTTGTACGGGAAAAGACTCGGAATTAAGTTTTATGATGCAGCTAAAATCGTCAATTTTTGAATTAAAAACCATTTTTGAAGGAATTTTAGATATTTTATTAAATTTCTTATATGAAGATATTTTCATCTGCAGCAATCCTTTTTTTGAGAGTTCTTCAAAAGTTCCGTCTTTTTTGTTAATTTTTATTAAATAGTCGTTGTTTGAATATGTTACTGTATTTCCTTTTTGTGTTATTTGTGACGAATAAAGCATTTTCTCAAAATCTTTTGATAAAACAAAATTTACAAAATCAAGCATAGATAACACGTTGTCAGGAATAATATCTTTTATTGCTTGAGGCGTAAACTGCATTGTGCCGTTTTTTAAAAATATACTGAAAGCAGGCATTGAAAACTTTTGTGCAAAAGAAACTTTTAATCCGAATTTGTTCCCGTGTAATACAGACACAAATGAATTTGTTTTCACTTTAGGAGTTTTTATTTTAAGTTTATATCCTGCTTTTAAGGCAATTATCCTTTTGAAATTATGTAACGCTCTTTCAATAGTTGCTTCATTTATATCTTTTTGGGATATTTTCTTTTCAATAATTTTTAATTTCTTTTTTGAAGTATCAGAGCCTATGTCGCTGGAAATAGCGTAAGCAAGCCATGCCTGCTGTAATTTATTTAATTCAATGCTTATGTCACCAAGGTGTTCATATAGTGTTGAATCAAGCAATATAGGTTCGGTATTTATTGCCATAAAAATATACTTTTCGGCTTCCTGGTATTTTGCTGTTCTGTAATACATCCATGCAAGAGAATCCAAAAAAGCGGGATCGTTAGGAGATATTTCAATTACGCGTTTAAGCATTTTTTCAGCTTCATCCAATTTAATGTTTTTTTCTGCATAACTGTACCCAAGATAATTAAGCACTCTAACATTATCGGGTTGTGAAACCAATATTTCTTTAAGAAGCGTTTCTGTCGCATTGAAATTGTTTAGTTTATCATTTACCATTGCCAAATAAAATTTTGCATCAGAAAAATCAGATTTATATGTTAAAGATTTTTCAAGAGATATTTTCGCTTTTTCATAATTGCCCATATCAATATAATTTAATCCTGAAATATAATAAAATTCATGATTAAACGGTTCCAATTCTATTGCTTTGTTAATATAGAATTCTGCTTTTTTAAAATTTTGTTTTAAAGCATAATAGTATCCTAATCTTGCAAAGGCAGGGGATGTAGGTTCATTTTTTGAGATATATTCGAAAGTGTCTATTGCTTTATTAATGTTTGCTTGCTTTTCATAAACCATTCCGAGAATATAATGAAGAGTAATATTATTAGGGGCAATCTTTTTTGCCTTAATTAAGACATTTTCGGCATCCGAATATCTTTTTTCTTCAAAGTAACATTTTCCCAAATATAAAAGAATTGAGATGTTATCAGGGAAAACCTCGATATATTTCTCATATTCTTTAACGGCGAGGTTAAACTCTTTTTTATTCTCATATATTCTTGCCCTTGCAAGATAAGCTTCTCTGGCTTCAGGTTTTAATTCATTTACTTTTTTGTAAGATTCAAGCGCTTCTGTGAATAATCCGAGTTTTTCCTGAACAAGACCCAATTGGAAATAACCTTCAGATGATTCCGGCTGTTGTTGTAAAAATTTGTTCCAATAATCTGCAGATTCCTGTAATTTGTTGTCAGAATAATAATATGCTGCAAGATATACCGTTGCTGTTTCATTTTTCGGATCAAGTTTTAATATTTTTTCCCAAGTTTGTTTTGCGAGATTCATTTCATTTGCAGATAAGTAAAATGTGCCAAGGAATGTATTTGTCTTTATGTTTTCTCCGTCAAGTTCTTCAAGAGCTTTTGCCATTTCCAAAGCTTTTTTACCGTTTCCCATCTGCCAGTAAATATTTGCAAGCTCTTTATATACTGAAACGGCATTTTTATCAAAAGAAAGAACTTTAGAGTATTCTTCCGTAGCTAAATTAATATTGCCGTTTTTTAAAGCAATCAACCCTCTAAGATATGACCTGTATCCGTCATAATTTGCATAACATATATTTGTATTTAAAATAAAAAGAAAAGCAAATAAAACAATTGTTGTTTTTTTCATAATATGCACTCGTTTATAATGTTTTTTTATTATAACATTTATTTGCGTAAAAATCTGCAAATTATTTATCATATTTAACTATATTATCAATATCTATGTTAAACTTTTTTAAAGTTTTTTTATTTTCAACAATTTCATTTATACTTTCTTTAAAAAAATTGGCGGGAAGAAAATTTTTCAAATTGTTATTATTTGACAGCGACGGTATAAAAATTAAAATGAAAGGCAGAGAATATTGATGATAAATATGATATTGAATAATTTCAGTAATATCTGTTTTTTCGCTTTTAACGATATATTGCTCAAGATTATTTATATATTTCATCCAAGCCTTTCCGTAATATAATGAGTTTGTCAGTATTACGATACAAAGAACCATATTGAGTATTTTTATATTAATTATTTTTAAAGACAAATTCAGTTTAGCGTACACCAGTATTAATAAGATAAAAAACAGCGGTGAGTAAAATCCTAAAATTCTGTAAGTAAAACCGATATGCGTTTTAACGTTAAAGGTTAAAATATTGAACAAAAGAAAACATAATATGAAAAATGCTATTGTGCAGTTGTAACATTTTGTTTTTTCATTTTTTGAAAAAGACAGATACAAAATCATAAATATTGATATAAGAAAAAAAATAAAATCTGTATTTTTAAATATTGTAAAAGACATGTAGTCTTTGAAAGGGAAAATAGGATGGATTATGAAATAAATGTTAAATAAACAAGCGCAAAACAAAGCAATGAAACTCAGTATAATTATAATTTTATTAAATAATTTTATTTTTGGAGTTTTTATGTATTTGCTTATTCCTAAAAATAATAATAATGGTATAAAAATTACAACCATAGGATGACTGCTGATAAGCATTATTGAAAATAATAAAAGAGATATTATGTTAATCTTCGACATATTATTAAAGTCCGTATAATAATAAATTATAAAAATAATCCATAAAAATAGTCCTGTCGAAAGATTTTCAGTCCAAATTTGGTAAACCATATATATTAAACATATTAAAAATGACAACAATATTAATTCAAAAATAAATTTCTTGTCTTTAGGTATATTCAGATAAATAATTGTTAAAAAAATAACCGGGGAAATATAAGATACAAATGTAAATATAAATAATAGATTTTTGATTGAAATGATTCCTAAAGATACAGATATGCCTACGGATAAGTGGCTTAGGAGCGTAGGAAAATATCTTGAATTATAAGGGAAGTGAGAAATTCCTTCATGTCCGAGAAATATATTGTCTGTTATTAAAGCTTTCCAAAAATGGTGGTGACCGTCTTCCAATAATCCTATGTACATGAAAGAATTTATGACAGCCAACGTAAATAAAGCTGCTGCAGGTATAAGTATTGACCATTGTTCGGTCAGTATTTTAAAAATTTTTTTTACATTCATAAAATTTTTTTCATTAATAAGGCGTCTTCGACAGTATAATAATTTTTTCTTATATTATATTTTTTAAATCCATTTTTTGTATAAAGCTTTATTGCGGCTTTATTGCTGTCCCTGACTTCTAAAAAAATTTTATTAGCACACAAAAGTTTGATATCTTCAACTGCATATAGTAACAGCTTTTCTCCGAATCCATTGTTTCTGCAATGGGCATCAATTACTAAATTCATTATTTCTGCTTCGTCAATATTTATGCGGTATATGATAAAACCTATTATATTGTTTTGAAAATTTGCAATTTTAAAAAATGAAGATTTGTTTGCAAATTCATCCATAAACATTTTTTTAGTCCATGGATTATAAGAATTGTTTATTTCCAGTTCATATATTCTTTCAAGATTTTGTTCTCTGCAATCTGAAATAATTAAATTATTCATGAATAATATAATATATATTTATTTATCCTAAGGCAATGATTCCTATTGCTTCAAAATATTTAATTTGTTGACGAATATTGATGTTGCATAAATAAAAATAATTTTGTAGAATTCATTATATAAATGTTAGTGTTATTTATAATATTTAGTATGGGTGGATGGCGGAACTGGCAGACGCACAGGACTTAAAATCCTGAGGCTCGCAAGAGCCGTGAGGGTTCAATTCCCTCTCTACCCATATTTTTTTTTGGCAGGGGAAAATGGCAAGTAAGAAAAAAAATGTTTTAGTTGATTTTGCATCAATAGAAAAAAATTTTCCTACGTATACCTTAAAAAATAAAGGAATACAGGCGATAGCTATAGATCATATAGTAGGAAGTTTAGGCAGATATTTTGACTTTTCAGAGTCGTTGCTGCCTAAAAGATATGACGGCAGTTCCAGATATGAATATATGAAATCATTGATGGAACAGGGAGTTAATCTGCCTCCTATACAGGTATATCAGATTTTGGACAGCTATTTTATAATAGACGGTCACCATAGAGTCGCTGTTGCAAAAAATGAGTTCAAAGCAAAATATATTGATGCAGAGATTTTAGAGGTCAGGTTTCCGTTTGAACTTTCAAAAGACAAACAGTATTCCTTTGATACTGAGGTAACTAAAAAATTTCTTATAAAAATTGAAGAATATGCTTTTGAAAAAAGTACTTTGTTAAATAATGATATTTTAATAAGACCTTTAAAAGTTACTGAATTAAAAAGTTACACAAAACTTCATCAGGAAATAATTGATTTTAAACAGAACTATAATGACGGAGAACTTTTAAAGAGATCCATGATGTTTGCATCTTATACATGGTATGCAAAGAGATTTTTACCGGCAGTTATGTTGATAGAACAAGAAAAAATTCTTTCAAAATTTTCGAACAGGACATATACGGATTTATATGTTTGGATACAAAAACATAAATATTTCTTGAGCCAGCAGGCAGGGCATGACGTCGGCTTTGATTTTACGGCTCATGATTTTATAGAGAAATATAAAGATAAGAAGTTTTTTGATATTATTCCGTCAGTGTTTACTGATATTGTCAAAAATCTTGTGAAATAATCTATATTAATTTATTGCGGTATTTATTATGAAAATTCTTGCCGTTTCAGATAAAGAAGATACAAAACTTCAAGATTTTATATTGAAAAAATCTGCCGCTTTTAAAGATTTGGATTTTATAATTTCCTGTGGAGATTTAGCCAAGAATTACTTGGAGTTTCTTGTAGACAGTTTGCAAAAAGAATTTTTCTTTGTGGAAGGAAATCATCCTCTTTTAAACAGATATGAAAATAAACATTATTTAGATAAATTGGTAACAAAAGTATACGGGAAAGACGAGCATTTTGTACTGGGAGGCGTTAATCTTCATTCAAGGTTGGAAATATACGGGGATTACATCTTGGTAGGTTTTGAAGGCTCAATGAAATATAATCCTGGGAAATTCCAATTTTCAGAAAAAGAGATGACTGCTGTTGTTAAGAGGGTTGAAAAGAAAATAAGAATTCAAAATATGCTTGATTTTGTTTTACGCCGCAAAAAGAAAAAAATAATAGTTGTTTCGCATGCTCCTATAGCAGGAATTCATGATAAAGAGGACTTATGCCACAGAGGTTTTAAAAGTTTCAGGAGATTTTTAAAAAAATTTAAGCCTTTAATTTGGTTTCACGGACATGTGCATTATGAAGGTCAAATGAATGATCAAATTTCAAAAATAGATGATACGCTGGTAGTTAATGTTTATGGTTTTCATATCGTAAATATCGTAAATGATAAAATAGAAGTAATTTCAAATATAAAAAATTTTTCAAGTTTTTAAAAGGGATTTTTATGTGTAAAAAAGTTTTCATTTTTATTTTTTTACTGTCAGCGGTAAGCTTTGCATATGCTGATGTTCCGAATGAAATACGATATAACGGAAAAATTAAAGAATATCGAGTTGAGGTAAACGGTACAAGAAATATTAACTTTAAAATTTATGATACTTTGACAGGCGGAACTGCAAAATGGGAATCCGGCAGCAAATCTGTAATTGTATCAAGCGGTATCTTTTCATATACATTAAGTCCTGATATCTCTTTAGTTGACTGGAGAGGTAAAGATTATTATTTAGAAATTGAGATTGATGGTAAGAAATTAGAACCCAGAGAAAAATTAACGGCAGTACCTTATGCATTGCATTCAAATACTGCAGAGAACATAATAATTGAAAACGGTTCTGAATTTTCAGTGACTATAGGCAGTGATAAGAACTTTACTGTAAATAGTAGTGACGGTCCAAAGGCAGTAGTTTCTTCTACAGAATATTATATGGTTCCAAAAGGAGCTATTATTATTTGGTCAGGAGCAATTGATAAAATTCCAAGCGGATGGGTTTTATGTGACGGGACAAATGGAACGCCGAATTTAACAGATAGATTCGTATTAGGTGCCGGTAATTCTTATTCAGTTGGAACTACAGGAGGGGAGGCAGAACATACTTTGACTATTAGTGAAATGCCTAGTCATAGTCATACTATAGCTGTACAAAATAATAGTGAAAATGGCTCTAGTAATATTGCTAATACTGTTGGTAGTTCAGGATCTTCTTTTGAGTTTAATAATACATGGACAACTAATGATTCAGGTAATTCTTTACCACATAACAATATGCCACCATACTATTCATTGTGTTATATAATGAAAGAATAAATATGACAAAAAAAATATCAATAATAATACCTGTATATAATACAGCAAAATATTTAAGACAATGTTTGGATAGTATTATTAATCAGACATTTGAAAATTTTGAGTGTATATGTATCAATGATGGTTCAACAGACAATTCGTTTCAAATCTTAAAAGACTATGAATCAAAAGATAATAGAATAATAATTATATCACAAAATAATAAAGGCTTATCTGGAGCGAGAAATACAGGCTTGAGATATGCAAATAGTGAATATATAACATTTGTGGATTCTGACGATTGGATTTCTGATGATTGTTTAGAAAAATTATATGAAGCTTCTAGTGAAAAATCAGATATTGTAAGAGCTAGTTATAAATTTTATTATAACAAAGCAAATACTTATGAATCTGCAAGAATCCGTAAAATACATATAATCAATGAAAATAGTGATATGGAAAGATTATCTAAAGGATATGCTGGTGCTTTTGTTTGGGCTAAATTATATAAAGCATCCCTTTTAAAAGATAATGATATATATTTTTATGAATCAAGAATTTCTGAAGATTGTCCTTTTTCTGCAATGGCATATTTATATTCTAAAAATATTACATTTATTAAAGATGAAGTATATTTTTATAGGAAACAAGTGCAAAGCCTTACATCTAATAGTGAAAAAATAAATATAGATGCCTTTTATAATGTTATAATGTTAACAAATGATTTAATTAAAAGGAATTTTTGCAAAGAGGAAATACATAACTTCTATATTCATCTATTTTTATACAAAATTGGTAAATTAAGTAAAAATATTTCCATTGAAAAACAAAAAGAATTAGTTCAAACAATAATAAATCACTTAAATTATTTAAAAATTGAGTTAAAAAATGTTGATATTATAAATATAATTAAATTAAATTTTATGATATATGTATTTAAAAAATTTAATTTTTACGGTTTTAAATTTTTTAGATTGTTGAAAAATATAGTTTAACTTTTGATGAAGTATATTTTTTTGTTTGATATTGAAATCCCTTTAATAATAAAAAAAAAGATTGTAAAATATAGTATTATCTATTTAATTATTTGTTTAGTGAGGTAATATAATGATTGTACTTACCGGAGTTGCAGGTTTTATTGCAAATAAAGTTGCCGATATTTTGTTGAAGTCAGGTAAAAATGTTATAGGAATTGATAACATTAATGATTATTATGATGTAAGAATCAAAGAATACAGATTAAAACAATTGAAAAAATATCCTAATTTTAAATTTTTTAAAGCGGATATTGAAGATATTAAAACTTTGGATAAGATATTTTCAAAATATAAAGTTTCTTCTGTTATTAATCTTGCTGCCAGAGCAGGTGTAAGATACAGTATGGAAAATCCTTTTGTTTATGTTTCAACAAATACAATGGGGACCTTAAATCTGTTGGAAATGTGCAGAAAATACAAAATCAATAAATTTGTTATTGCTTCAACATCGTCATTGTATGCTGGACAGAAAATGCCGTTTACTGAAGCCTTAGCCGTTAATACCCCAATATCTCCTTATGCGGCTTCTAAAAAAGGCGCTGAAGCCATGTGCTACTCATATCATTATCTTTATGGAATAGACATAAGTGTTGTAAGATATTTTACCGTTTACGGTCCTGCCGGAAGACCCGATATGAGTATAATTCGTTTTATTAAATGGATAGACGAAGGAACTCCTATCGAACTTTTTGGAGACGGTTCTCAAAGCAGGGATTTTACTTATGTCGATGACATTGCCAAGGGAACAATAAAGGCCCTTAAAAAAGTTGGGTTTGAAATAATGAATTTAGGCGGAGGAAATAATCCGTACGAATTAAAATATGTAATAAAATTAATAGAAAAACATTTAGGCAAAAAGGCTGAAATTGACAGAAAACCGTTTCACAAAGCAGATATAGTCGCTACTTGGGCGGATATTTCAAAAGCAAAAAAAATATTAAATTGGGAACCTAAGATTCCTTTGGAAAAAGGCATAAAAAATACGGTAGAATGGTATTTAGAAAACAAATCTTGGTTTAAAAATATTAAATTATAAATGGAGTTTCAAATGTATCTACAGCTTTTAGAAAAAATAAATTCTAGAAAGGCAGAAATTGGTATTATCGGTTTGGGATATGTCGGGCTTCCTTTAGCTGTCGAATTGGCAAAAAAAGGTTTTAGCGTTACAGGCTTAGAAGTTGATGCTAAAAAAGTTGAGAGTATAAAGAAATGCAGATCTTATATAGGCGATATAACTTCGGAAGATATAGAAAATCTTGTTAAAAATAAAAAATTGACTGCAACTGTTGATTTTAAGGCAATATCAAAAGTTGACGTTGTTATTATTTGTGTGCCAACTCCTTTGAGGAAATCGAAAGATCCTGATGTTTCATATATCGTTTCTGCTGCCGAAAAAATAAAAGATAATTTAAAAAGAGGGCATTTAGTTATACTTGAGTCGACTACCTATCCGGGAACTACTAAAGAATTAGTTTTGCCGATGCTTGAAAGTACAGGAATGAAGAGTTGTAAAGACTTCTTTTTGGCTTTCAGCCCTGAAAGAATAGATCCTTCAAATAAAAAATTTACAATCGTTAATACAACAAAAGTCGTAGGCGGTCTTTGCGAAAAATGTACGGATTTGGCTTCTGCTGTGTACGGTTCTTTTACAAATGTTCATCGTGTTTCGTCAACTGAAGCGGCAGAAATGGTGAAATTGCTTGAGAATACTTTCAGAGCGGTAAATATAGGGCTTGTAAATGAAGTGGCTTTAATGTGTGACAGGCTTAATCTTAATGTCTGGGAAGTTATAGATGCTTCCGCGACAAAGCCTTTTGGTTTTATGAAATTTACGCCGGGTCCGGGAATAGGCGGACATTGCATACCTTTAGATCCTCATTATTTGTCTTGGAAGCTGAAAACATTGAATTTTTATTCAAGGTTTATTGAACTTGCCGGAGAAATAAATTCTAAAATGCCGGAATATGTTGTGACAAAATTAGCGGATGCTCTTAATAATAAAGCTAAATCAATAAAGAATTCAAAAATATTGGTTTTGGGTGTTGCTTATAAAAAAGATGTTGCCGATTTAAGAGAATCTCCTGCTCTTGACGTAATTTCACTGTTAATTAATAAAATGGCAAAAATATCTTATTTTGATCCTTATATTGAACATGTTTCAATCGGCAATAACAAATTTAAATCAGAAAAAAATTTATCGGATATTTCGAAATATGATGCTGTTGTAATATTAACAGACCATACCAATATAAATTATTCAGATGTCGTTAAAAAATCAAAACTTGTTTTTGACACAAGAAATGCAACGAAATCTTTGAAATCACAGAAAATTATAAGGATTTAATTATGGGGTCGATTCCAAAAATTTCAATTGTGCTTGTTACAAGAAATTCAAAATCAGTTTTATTTAATTGTTTAAAAAGTTTGAATGAAAAAGACAAAATTGCATCATCACAAAATGCTCAGTGGATAATAGTAGATAACGGGAGTTCAGACGGTTCTATAGATGAGGCAGTAAAACTGTATCCGAATATCAAAATAATTAAAAATACAGATAATTTAGGATTTGCAAAGGCCGCAAATCAAGGTTTTAAAATGTCTGAAAATGAATATATTTTATATATAAATACGGACACTGAAATTGAATATGATGCAGTATCAAAACTGTATGATGCAATAAAACGCGATGAAAAAATTGCGGTTGTAGGTCCGAGATTGATAAGAAAAAACGGTACAATACAAAAATCGGCATACCCTGAAGCCACATTATATACTGAAATATTTAAACCGTTTGTGAAGTTATATGTATCTGTAAAAGAAAAATTTTATTCTTTTAAAAAGTGTTATTCTGTAAACTCTCTGAGAGGAGCCTGTTTTTTAATAAATAAAAAATATATGCAAAATGTCGGATGTTTTGATGAAAGATATTTTTTTTATTTGGAAGAAACAGATTTGTTCAGACAGTTGAAATTATCAGGTAAAAAAATTTGTTATTTGCCTGATTCCAGGGTATATCATTACGGCGGATTAGGGTGTGACGATAAAATGTCTTTTGATAAAAAGAAAATATATAATGAATCGTTAATTAAATATTTTAAGAAAAACAGAAATAAATTTGAAAATTTTATTATTAATATGGTTGTAAAAAGTTAAATAAATGAAAATATCTCTGGTAATGATTACCAAAAACGAAGAAAAAAACTTACCCGAATCTTTGGAAAGCGTAAGAGATTTAGTTGATGAAATTATTGTAGTTGACAGCGGTTCCGACGACAATACGGTTAAAATAGCGCAAAATTTCGGAGCAAAGGTTTTTCAAAGAAATTTTGATTCTTTTTCAAATCAAAAAAATTATGCGTTATCTTTGGCATCAAATGAATGGGTATTACATTTAGATGCAGATGAAGTTTTATCGGAACAATTAAAAAATGAAATTAAAAATACACTTGACCGTACTGAATATGACGGTTTTTATTTAGTAAGAGCTAATTTCTTTTTAAAGAAACAGATGAAACATGCGGGACTCGGGAGAGAAGCGCGCTTAAGGCTGGCTAAAAAGAGCTTGTCAAAATATGTCGGCGGCATAATTCATGAAGAATTGTCCGTAGAAGGCCGGCTTGGATATATGAATAATTTGTTTTACCATTATACATGCCAGACTCTGGATAATTATTTTATTAAATTTGACAAGTATACTACTCTTGGCGCAGTAAAAATGTATGAAAATAATAAAAAATTTTATATTACAGATTTATTTTTCAGACCTGTAATAGAATTTGTTAAAAGATATGCGCTCCGTATGGGTTTTTTAGACGGCATAGAAGGTTTTATATGGGCAGCGCTCGGTATGTATTACAGTTTTATAAAATATGTTAAACTTTGGCAATTAATAAAGGCAAAGACAAATAATCAAAATCGATAAAACAGCGGAGTTTATATGCATCCAGTGTTATTTACTATAGGGAATTTTACAGTTTACAGCTATGGTCTGTTAGTGGCTGTAGGTTTTTTTGCAGGTATGAAGTATATGGTAAGCCGTTCTTCGGATGTTCCGATTAAAAAGCAACAATTGTATGATTTTTTATTTTACCTTATATTATTCGGAATTGCAGGAGCAAGGCTCTTATATGTTTTTACGAATCTTGATTTTTTTGTAACTCATCCTTTTGATAGTATAAAAATATGGGAGGGAGGGCTTGTTTTTTACGGAGGTTTTTTAGCAGTGTTATTATTTTCTTTTTTTTATTGTAAAAATAAAAAAATAGATATAAGAAAGCTTGCCGATATAGCCTCTCCTGCTTTAGCTTTGGGACATACTTTTGGAAGAATAGGCTGTTTTTTTGCAGGATGTTGTTACGGAAGAGAATGTGATTTCTTCTTGTCTGTAAATCACAGGCATCCTACGCAGCTTTATGAATCTTTGGGTAATTTGGCTATATTTTTTATTTTACACAACATCAATAAAAAAGAACACAGAAAAGGAGCTGTTTTTATCTTCTATTTGTGTATGTATTCTGTTTTGAGATTTTTTGTTGAGTTTTTCAGAGGGGATGACAGAGGTTTGTTTATTGTAGGATTCTCTATAGCGCAGATTATATCATTTGCGATATTTACGATAAGTTTTGTATGGCTTTTTATTAATTACGGAGCAAAAAATGAAAAATAGCATAATTTGCGATTCTGTCAGTGAAGAAAGATTAGACTGTTTTATGAATAAACAGCATCAGGAATATTCGAGGACTTATTTTCAAAAAATGATAAAAGAAGGAAAGTTATTGGTAAACGGCAACCATGTTTTACCAAGTTATAAGGTTAAAAACAATGATAAAATTTCATATATTCTTGATGAAACAGCGCCTGCTTTATTAAAACCTGAGAAAATTCCTCTGAATATTATATATGAAGATGATGATATTATAATCATTAATAAACAGGCAGACTTAGTCGTTCATCCTTCTTACGGACATGAAAACGGAACTCTTTTAAATGCATTGCTATGGCATTTTAAAGGTAAATGCAACCCTTTTATGGTACACAGACTTGATAAAGATACTACAGGGGCCATAATTTTTGCTAAAAATGAAAAGTCAAAAGTTTCTCTGTCTAAACAATTTCAGAAAAGGGCTGTAAAGAAAATATATGTAACCGCAGTGTGCGGGACAGTAGTAGAGGAAAAAGGAAGAATAGAGGCTCCTTTGGGTAGATCTATGAAAAACAGAAAAATAATAGAAGTCGGGCCTCTTGCCAAAAAGATGGCTATTACTGAATTTAAAGTTTTATCAAGAACCAGAGATGTATCTCTTTTGGAAGTGCATATCATAACAGGAAGAACTCATCAAATAAGAAGCCATATGAAATATATAGGTCATCCTGTTGTCGGTGACATTGATTACGGAGGGTGTGAAAAATTAAACAATGTACAATTTACGAGACAGATGCTGCATTCTTACAGAATAACTTTTACACATCCTGTTAAAGGAAAAATGATGGAGTTTGTTGCCGATATGCCTAATGATATGAAAGATTTATTTAAAAATATTAAGCTATAAAAATAATGAAAATTTTAAAAAAAGAAATTATTTTTTTGATATTTCTGACAGTGTCTGTATTTGCTGTTTACGGTAAAAGCATTTTTTTTAACTTTGTAGATCTTGATGATGATATATTGATAACAAGTAATATTAATTATATCTCCAATATACATAATGTCCCTAAATTTTTTATTACGTCATGTTATTATTCTGACCAATATTTATATTACAGACCTGTTCTGAACATTTCTTTTGCAATAGATGCCATGATACTCAGAGCAGATCCTAAAATTTATCATTTTACAAATATAATATTATTTATTTTGAGTATTTATCTGTTTTATCTTTTTTTATTAAAACTTAATATTGACAGGACTATATTAAAATTTGTATGTCTTTTAACTGCGGTTCATCCGATATTTGCTTCATGTGTAGTCTGGGTTCCGGCAAGGAACGACACTTTGCTTGTCGTTTTTATAATGCTTTCATTCATAAATTTTATAAATTTTTTGGAACAAAATAAAATACGGTACCTCTTTTTTTATTCCTTGTTTTTTACTGTGGCTTTGTTCACTAAAGAAACAGCGCTGATATTGCTGCCGGTATATGTTCTTTTTGCATACGTTTTTAATTATAAAATTACAAAAAAAAGTTTTGCAGCCAATATCGTTATTTTTGTGCCTGTTTTGTTTATATATTTCGTTTTAAGAAAAATATCCGTAGTTAATTTTTGTATTTTAAAATATTTGACAAATTGTCATGAGTATATTTTGAATATCTTGAATATTACTGCGACATATATCGGTAAATTCGTTATAGCCGATTATATTCCGGTAATGTTATATAACGTTCGGGCAGATATAGTAACTGTCTTAATAAATGCAGTTGTTTTGGTATTTTTGGCTGTTTTAATATTTAAAAAAATTATAGATAAAAAAATTATAATATTTTCTTTAACATGGTTTATTGTTTGTCTGCTTCCAACTTTTTTGCAGTTTGAAAATGTCTTCTTGCCGCATAGGTTTATTCTGCCGTCATTGGCGATAATTCTTTTGGTTTCAAAGTTTGTAAAATTTTTTGTTGATAAATATCCTGTGTCAAAAAAATATTTATATGTTCTTTTTTTTGTTTTGTTTGCAACGTTTTCTTATTCATCATATATGCAGGCTGATAAATATAAAAATTCCGATGTTTTTTGGGTCAATGCTTATGTAGATGCTCCGGAATATCATGCGGCATGCGCCGGTCTTGCAAAAATATATATGAAAATCGGTCAGACGGATAAAGCAGAAAATTTGATTCGAAAAGCGCTTAATTATAAATTCTCATACAGATATTTGATAGCTTTGGCGGATATATTATTTATGGAAAACGATATCGATGAAGCGGAAAAATTATATTTACAGGTGTTGGATAACATCAAAGGCAGTAACGAAATAATTTACAGAGCTCTCAGCGAATTATATTATCGTAAAAAAGATTTTTCAAAGGCTACAGAATATGCTCAAAAAGCGTATGATTTGCTTCCTTATAATATTGATTATTCAAAAAATCTTGCTAAAATGTATGAAATCAACGGAGAGTATTTGAAGGCGGCAAATCTTTACATGGGGCTATTGGAGTTTGATAAAGATAATGGAGAATATAAAAGGAAAATTAATTTTTTGCATACAAAAACAGATAACAAAGAGAATATAAATGAGTGAATTGGATAAAATACTGCCGTTAGTACAAAGACCTGCAAGATATATAAACCATGAAATTAATTCTCATAAACCGGATATGGATAACGAAATATCTTTGTGTTTATGTTTCCCCGATATTTATGAGGTAGGAGCTTCGAATCTCGGTATAGAAATTTTATATCATATGGTTAATGAAAAGAAAACTGCAAGATGCGAAAGAGCTTTTGCTCCGGATACAGATTTGGAAGAGATTCTTATAAAAGAAAAAAAAGAATTATTCTCTCTTGAATCAAAAACTCCGTTGAAAAATTTTGATATAGTCGGTTTCAGTTTACAATGCGAGCTTGTCGGGACAAATATTGTAAATATGCTCTCTTTATCAGGTATTCCTGTCTTTTCAAGAGAGAGGGGGGAAAATGCCCCTTTTATAATAGGCGGCGGTCCTGCAATGGCGAATCCTGAACCTTTTGCTGATTTTTTTGATTTATTTTTGATAGGTGACGGAGAAGAATCTTTAATAAAAATTTTAGAAGTTTATAAAGAATGTAAAAAAAACAAAATATCAAGGGAAAATGTTTTATTGCATTTATCAAAAATAGAGGGCGTTTATATTCCTTCATTTTTTGATGTTGCCTATAATAATGACGGAACCGTCATGTCTGTAACTCCAAACCGTACAAATGTTTCCGCTACAATTACAAAAACAACAGTCAATTTGGATAAAGCATTTTTTCACAGAAAAAAAATAGTTCCTTTTGTCGAAACCGTTCATAACAGACTTAATATTGAAGTAGCCAGAGGCTGTATAGGCAGATGCAGATTTTGCCAGGCATCAAAATATTACAGACCTTGGAGAACAAGAAATGTTGACACTGTTATGAAGCTTGTTGATGAAGGAATAAAAAATACTGGATATGAAGATGTTGCATTTTCATCTCTTTCATGTACTGATTATAAAGATTTGGAAGAATTATTGCTGGAAACAAATAAAAAATATTATAAGCAGAATTTAACCATTTCGCTTCCTTCAATGAGATGCAATAAGTTTTCATTAAAAGTTGCCGAGTATATCAACAGAAGTAAAAAACCTACAATTACTTTTGCTCCTGAAGCAGGTTCTGACAGGCTTAGAAATGTTATAGGAAAATATTTATCTGAAGTTGATATTATGGATACTCTTCTTACGGCGCATCAAATGGGATGGAAAACAATAAAACTTTATTTTATGATAGGACTTCCTACTGAAACGTCTGAAGATATTGCTGCAATAAAAACGCTTATAGATAAAATAAAAGCGAATGCTAAAAAATTAAATTTCAGCATTACTGTATCACCATTTGTTCCTAAAGCGCATACTGCATTTCAATGGCAGCCGATGTTTGGCGCAGAATATATAAAAAATACTGTTAACCATTTGAGAGATATTTTGCCGGCTGATATAAGGGCTCATAATTACAGGGCGAGTATTATAGAGGCTTTCTTGGCAAGAGGTGACAGGAGAATTTCTTCAGTTATATATAATGCATGGAGAAAAGGCTTAAGATTTGACCAGTGGTCTGATAAATTTAATTTTGAGACTTGGATTGAAACAATAAAAGAGTCAGGATTGTCTTTGGATTTTTATGTATACAGACAAAGGCAAACAGAAGAGATTCTGCCGTGGGAACATATAAATTTAGGAGTTTCAAAAGAACAATTGCATAAAGATTTTATAGAAGGTATTTCGGAAACCGGCGATATCAGCTATAATAATATAAAAGATTTTGGTAAATTACCCGAAAATTATTCTCAGCCACAGCAGTTTGTTTCAAATGTCACAAACAGAATTCTTTTAAAATTTTCCAGGAAAGGATATGTTAAGTATCTTTCTCATCTGGAACAAATTGATTTTATGAGAAGAGCAATAAAAAGGACGGGACTGCCTGTCGCATATACAAACGGCTTCAGTCCGCAGATTAAAGCTTCTTTTGGCCCTGCAATTTCAGTAGGATATGAAAGTAACTGTGAATACGCAGATTTATACTTGACTGAAAAAACTGATATAAACAGGATTTATGAAGTTTTTAAAGAAGTTTTGCCTGAAGGATACGAACTTAGCGGTGTAAAATATATGCCTTTAAGATTTCCTGCAATAGACAGACTTGTAAATGTTGCTGAATACATAATAAAAGGCGTAAATTTAACGCAGAAGCAAATAGATGATTTTTTAAATCAGGATAAAATATTAATTTCAAAAATAAAAAAAGACAAACAGACTGTAATTGATGCAAAAGAATTAATAATTGAAATAAAGAAAATTGATGATGATACGATAAAAATAATGTTAAGGTTTTTCGACGGTAAAAATTTAAAGCTTGACAAAATACTTGAGCGTTTATTAAATTTACGGGAAAATGAAGTCAAAATTTTGTATACTAAAAGAAATAATCTGTTTATAGAAGGTAACGGAACAATATATGAAATTTAAAATTTTATTAACAGGTTTTGTTTGTGTTATTTTTTGCTCGTTTGTTTATGGCGCAGATGCAAATATATTATACATCAGCGACAATATCCATCTGACAAATTCCTTTGACGCCAAATACGTTGATTTGATACAAAAGTTTATAGATGAAGACTACGGCAAAGATAAGATAAAAATCCAAAAAATTTCCAGATTCGATATTAATACAACGGAATGTTTTGAGTTTTTGGAGATATTCAATCAAAAAAAACTGCCGAAAGCCGTTATTTTGATGATTGGTGAGGCAAATTACCATAACCTTTACGGTTTTTCTACTTATATTCAGGACAGAGACAAAGATAAAGCAAAAATAATTCCTATTCCGAAAACTTTGCAACAGGTAAGTAAAGAAATGTCAGGAATATACGGAATAGATAAAGATAAAGGCAATAAAGCGCTGGATGTTGCTTATAAGCAGATAGTCAACGGAGGGAAAAGTGATTTCCATCCAAAAGTCATTCCTGATTTTCAGGTGCTTAGAAAAGATTTTTCGATAGACAATAATATTTTGTCTTCAGTTGAAGTTTACAGGCATGCATGGAGCTTAATAAGAGCTAAAGAATTTGATAAAGCAAAGAGTTTTTTAAAATCAATTTTAGATAAAAAACCGAGTCAAAGCATGTTGTATTACGCTTTAGGCTCTCTTTATTTGATAGAACAAAAAGAAAATGCCGAAATAAATGCTCTTAAGGCTTTTGAAGACGGCATTCTGGTTGAACCTTTTAATAAAAATAATCTATGTTATAAAGGTCTTATTCTTTTATTTATGATGTATAAAGGAGAGATAACGGCTGAGGTTTTGTATTTTTCAAGAGCTTTGAATTTTTGCATACCTAATGTTTCAGATGAAGTTTCGGCAATAACGACGATTAATACGCCTAACTATGAAAAAAAGGTTCAGGTTATAGATAAATGGATTTTATATGATATAGCTAAAATTGTGCAGATATGCAATAATGAGAATGTTAAATTGATATTTACAACATATCCCGTTGAAGTTGAGGTAAATAAAGTTATAAGCGATAATCTTATAAAAGGTTCTCATAACACATTCTTTTTCAGTAATAAAGTCAGTCCGGATGAAAATACAGATTTCAGGATATATAAATTGGCAAAAAGTATGTACAGCTTTTTAAAAAATAACAGAATTATATAAGGTTAAAATAATAAATGAGTAAAGAAATAATAGTAAACAGAACTTATGAAGAAACAAGAGTTGCGGTCTTAGACAATTCTAAACTTTCAGATATTTTTATTGAGAGAAGAGAATCGGAAAAGATACTGAACAATATATATAAAGGGAAAGTCCAGAATATCGTTTCAGGTCTTTCGTCGGCTTTTATTGATATAGGGTTTGGGAAAAGCGCTTATTTATCAATGGATGATATTGTTGCATTAAAAAATGAACATAATATAGAAAATATGCTCAAAGTAGGACAGGAGATAATGGTTCAGGTTTACAAAGAACCTATAAGTACAAAAGGTCCTAAAGTTACGATGGATATTTCCCTTCCCGGAAGGTTGCTTGTATATATGCCTTTCAGCAATAATATAGGCGTATCAAAACAAATAGAAGATAAAGAAGAATACTCAAGGTTAAAAAATATAGTAAAAAATCTAAAAACAAATTTGGCAGGCGGAATTATTGTAAGAACTGAAGCCGAAGATGCGACCGAAGAAGAAATAGAAAAAGAAATAAAATATTTGTCCAGATTATGGGGATCTATAATCAACAGATTTGCAAACTCAAAAGTCGGAAGCGTTGTTCATAAAGATTTGGGCGTTGTTTTTCAAACCGTAAGAGATCATTTTACTGAAGATGTAAGTTTGATGTATATAGATAATCAGAAAGAATTGAAAGACGTAGTTGAATTTGTCAGAACAGTTTCGCCTGAGCTTGAAAACAGAATTTTGTTATATGACGGCAAACAGCCTGTCTTTAAAGCATATGGAATAGAAGAAGAGATAAAAAGATTAAGATCGAACAAAGCCAGACTTCCTTCCGGCGGTTATTTAATTATTCAGGAAGCGGAATCGTTGTGCGCCATAGATGTTAACAGCGGTAAATTTACCGGGAACAATAATACTCAGGAAGAAGTGGTTACAATGACAAATATAGAAGCTGCCGATGAGATAGCCAGGCAGTTGAGATTAAGGAATATCGGCGGAATCATCGTTATAGATTTTATAGATATGAAAAAAGAAAAAAACAGAAAAAAAGTTTTGGAACAATTAAGAAATGCCGTTAAAGGCGATAAGGCAAAAATAAAGATATGGCCTATTACTAGGCTTGGTCTTATTGAAATGACAAGGGAAAGAAAAAGAGAATCATTGTTTTCTTTATTAGGAGATACATGCCCTACATGTCACGGGCTTGGGCTTGTGTTGTCAAAAGAATCTATATTTATTAATGTTTGTCAGGAAATAGAACAAATGGGGATAGAAAAATATCACGGTAAAATAAAGATAAAACTCTGCCCTGAAGTTGCGAAATATTTTACAGAAAGGAAAGACAGGTTAAACGAACTTTTCAATAAAGATATTGAAATCATTCCTACGGATGCAGTTGACAGAGAAGATTATAATATTATTTTAGAACAATAAATGAATAAATTTAAACTCAATCCGGCTGAAAAATATGTTTTTATAATGGGCGCGGGGGCAAGTAAAGACGATAACCTTCCGATACAGGATGAAATATTAAAAAATATACTTAAAAGTGAATTCGCATTTAAAAATCAAAAAGGTCTTCATAAGAAAGAATATAAAAAAGTTTCGAACGAAATCAAGAAGCTTTTAAAAACTATATTTACTGGCAATAAGGCAATAGAAGATATCACTTTGGAAGGTATTTTTAATATTCTTGAAACAGCAATAACAAAAAATCAAAATATAGGAAACATCCAGACTGAAAAAGTAAAGAAATATTATGATACTCTTCTTGAAGGCATAATGTTTGCTACTTTAACCGACGCAACTCTAAAAGAACACAGTATTTTTAATAGAAAATCGCAAAGTCCTTACACAATAATCGGAAGGAAAATATATGAAGGCTGTAAAAATCAAAATAACGTAAATCTTTCTTTTATAACTTTTAATTATGATATTTGTTTGGACAGAGTTTTATTATCTATGTATGATGAAGACGAGGATAAAAGTTACGATGTAGATTTCGGGATAGAATTGGGCAATTACGAACAGGAAAATTGGTTTCACAGGCCAAGGAAAAGAAAAATTGATTTACTCAGACCTCACGGTTCTATAAATTGGTTATTTTGTAAATCATGCGGGAAAGTATTCTCTAAGATATCAAAGCAGGGTAAACCTTTAGAGCTTGTAAACGGTTGCAAATGTTATAACTGCGGTTTGTCTTCAATTGAACCGTACATTGTCCATCCTACCAATAACAGAATATACGAAAATAAATATATAATGCAAATATGGAATAAAGCAGAGACTATACTGCAGGAAGCCGATCATTGGTGTTTTATAGGATATTCTTTGCCGGAAGCAGACAGATATTTTTCATATCTCCTTTCCAGAATATATAATTTCAGAAAAGCAAAATCGGTTAAGAATAACAGACTCCCGAGAGTATCAGTCGTTAATATTAATAAATATATGAACAAACATAATGACATACTGCAACAAATCAAAAGCTGCCATAACGGACAATGCTCAAATATACAGGAAATAGAGGAATATTTCCAGCATCTGCAAAAAGGAAGAGACGTTTTTAGTAAATTTGGCGTTTATTTTGATAATATCGAAAAATATGAGTGCAGTTTTAAAGAATTTGCTTTAAAGTATTTTGAAGTTTCATAACAAGACAATAAATATAAAAAATTTTGAATATTATTATAAAAAGGCATATGTTAAATGTGCCTTTTATATATATTGCATAGCAGTTTAAGTGTTACATCAATTTGGAAATATGCTATAATATATAATAAATTGTGAATATTATAATTAAAAATATTGATAATATAAAGAAAAGAATTGCAGAGGCGGCAAAAGGCGGTAATGTTACTTTAGTTGCCGTGACTAAAACTTTTTCCGCTGAAGAGGCAGAAGAAGCGGTAAAAAACGGCGTAAAAGATATTGCTGAAAGCAAAATTCAGGAAGCTTTACCGAAATTTGATGTTCTTTCTAATAAATTAGACGGTATAAATAAACATTTTATAGGTCATTTGCAGTCGAATAAAGCAAAAAAAGCAGTTCAGAATTTTGATTTAATTCAATCACTTGACAGCATAAATTTGGCTGATAGTATAAACAAGTATGCAAAAGATACAGGCAAACTTCAAAAATGTTTAATTGAATTAAAGGTTTCTCAAGAAGAATCAAAGTTTGGCGTAACGAATGATAAAGTATATGAAATATACAGATATTGTTCTGAGAAGTGTAAAAATATTTCAATTTCCGGCATCATGACAATAGCTCCGTATTTTGAAAATAAAGAAGATGTTCGCCCTTATTTTAAGCTGGCATATTCTGTTTTTAATGATTTGAAACAAAAATCCGGAGATGAAAGTTTTAAAATATTATCAATGGGTATGTCGTCTGATTTTGAAGTGGCTATACAGGAAGGTTCAAATATGGTCAGAATAGGTTCTGCGATATTTGGGGAGAGGAATTATGATAAGTAAAAAGTTTTACGATAAAAAAGTTGCTTTTATAGGTTCAGGAAATATGGCTGAAGCTATAATATCCGGATTTGTAAAGTACGACATTATTAACAGATCAAATATTATATGTAATGACATTTCGCAGGAAAGGCTTCAGGTTATATCTCAAAAATATGCTGTTGCAGTTCAGCATGACAAATTAAAAGCTTTAGAAAATGCAGATATAGTTTTTTTGGCAATAAAGCCTCAGCAGTTTAATTTTGTATTAGATGAGTATGCAAAAGAGATATCAAAAGCAAAGTTGATAGTTACAATAGCTGCCGGTATTTCTACGGATTTTGTAGAAAAAAAACTTTCAAAGAAATCCGTTGTAATAAGGGTAATGCCTAATACGCCGGCACTTGTAGGGAAGGGTGCGATAGCTGTATGCGGCGGAGCAAACGCGACAAAAGAAAATATAACTGATATAGCAGATATGTTTTCAGTGATAGGAAGAGTTGTTTGCGTAGAAGAAAAACTTATGAATGCCATTACGGCGGTTTCTGGTTCAGGACCTGCATATGTATTTTATTTTTCAGAAGTTATGAGGAATGTTGCCGAAAATCTTGGAATACCTGGAGATATAGCAAAAGAACTTGTTTATCAAACTATATACGGTTCAGGGAAAATGTTGATAGAAAGCGGTTTGGATGATGCTGTTTTAAGAAAAAATGTAACTTCTCCCGGCGGCACAACAGAAAAAGCAATGGAAGAGTTTATGAACAGCAATTTTTCAGAAATAGTTTCTTCGGCTTTAACAAAAGCAAAACAGAGAGCAGAAGAACTTTAGATATAAATGTCAGCAGAGAGGTAGAAAGATGATTATTAAAGTTAGAGTAATTCCAAATTCAAAGAGAAATGATGTCGTCAGCAGAATTGGTTCAATTTTGAGAGTGAAAATAGTTGCTCCTGCTGTCGAAGGTAAAGCAAATGAAGAATTATGTGATTATTTATCAGATTTTTTTGATGTTAATAGATCTCATGTACTCTTAAGAAAAGGAGAGAGAGGCAGAGAAAAAACAATAGAAATTACAGGAAGAACAGAAGAAGAGTTGGAAGAAGTATTAGATACGATACCTTAAAATTTGAAGAGTTTGAGTCATGGTGAAAAAGATACCTGAAACTTTATTTTGGAAAGATAATGTTCTTTTGTTATTAAATCAGCTTGAATTGCCTTACAAAGTTACATATAAAGAATGTAAAAATTATAAAGATGTTATAAATGCAATAAAAGTTATGATTGTGAGAGGCGCTCCTGCCATAGGAGTCGCCGCTGCATATGGTATGCTTTTGGCCGGTATAAAGTCTGCCGGCCTTTCTTCGTCTGCAAAACTTGTTTTCATGAAAAAAGCCGCCAATGATTTGATAAGTTCAAGACCTACTGCTGTGAATTTAAAATGGGCAGTCGAAAAGATGATGAAGGTTGTAGAACAGTCATTAAAGCTTAATCCGGAAAATTATATATCCATTTTATATGAATCTGCTACAGATATCTATAACGAAGATATTTTAACAAACATGAAGATGTCCGAGTTCGGCGCAAGACTGTTAAAAAAAGATTCTGTTGTCATTACGCATTGTAATGCAGGAGCGTTGGCTACGGCCGGATACGGTACAGCTTTGGGTATGATAAGAACAGCATATAAAAACGGTAAAATAAAAAATGTTTTTGTTGATGAAACGAGGCCATACTTGCAAGGTGCAAGGCTTACTGCTTGGGAATTACAACAGGAAAAAATTCCGTATACGCTTATAACGGATAATATGGCCGGGTACATGATGAAAACTGAAAAAGTTGATGCTGTTATAGTAGGGGCTGACAGAATTGCCATGAACGGAGATGTAGCAAATAAAGTAGGAACATATTCATTGTCTATTTTGGCTAAATATCATAAAATTCCTTTTTATGTAGTTGCTCCAAGTTCTACAGTTGATTTTGCGACTTTATACGGCATAAAAATAAAAATAGAAGAACGTTCCGCAGATGAGGTTTTAAAAATAAACGGTAGAAGCATAGCTCCTAAAGATACCCAGGTCAGATATCCCGGTTTTGATATAACGCCGGCAAGCAACATAACCATGATAATAACTGAAAAAGGCGTATATAAACCGAATAAAATATCAATTTTAAAGAAGGTTAAATAAAAAATGGAAACGGAAAACGAAAAAAAAGATTATTCAAAGACTGTTAATCTCCCGAAAACAGATTTTCAGATGAAAGCAAACCTTGCACAAAGAGAACCGTCTTTTATTAAAGATTGGCAGGATAGTGATATATACAAAAAGATGAGAGAAAAGAATAAAGGAAAAGAAAAATTTATTCTTCATGACGGACCTCCATATGCAAACGGTCATTTGCATACGGGACATACATTAAATAAAATATTGAAAGATTTTATAGTTAAATATAAAAATATGAAAGGATTTGATACTCCTTTCACTCCGGGGTGGGATTGTCACGGACTTCCTATCGAAACACAGTGCTTAAAAGAATTAAAAACAGACAAAAATAAAGTTGACAGACTTGTTTTCAGAAAACAGGCAAGTGAATTTGCCAAAAAATTTGTTTCTATACAAAGAGAAGAGTTTAAAAGATGCGGAATTTTTGCCGATTGGGAAAATCCATATTTAACTTTGGATCCAAGATATGAAGCTTCAATAGTAAAAGTTTTTGGAGAATTGGCGGAAAAAGGGTATTTGTTTAGGAAGAAAAAACCTGTTTATTGGTGTGCTTCATGCGAAACTGCTCTTGCTGATGCCGAGGTAGAATACGCCGATCACAGCTCAGACTCGATTTTTGTAAAGTTTGCGGTTATTGAACTTTGCGACGCTTTAAAAAATAAACCGGTATTAAAAGATTATTCTGTTTTGATATGGACGACGACTCCTTGGACTTTGCCTTCTAACGTTGCTCTTGCTTTTTCACCTGTTGCAAAATATGCTGCTTGTGAATTTTTAATAGATAACAAGATTGAAAAATTAATAGTTGCAAAAGATTTAGCGGAAAACGTAAAGTCAAAAATAAATGCATCTTCTTTTCAAATAAAAGATGAGTTTTCCGGCAGTGATTTGGAATACATAAAATGTAAAAATCCTATAGTAGACAGAGCTTCTTTGGGTATTCTTGCCGATTTTGTAAGCATGGAAGACGGAACCGGTATTGTTCATATTGCTCCAGGCCACGGACAGGAAGATTATCAGGCCGGTTTGGCTTATAAACTGGAAATAATTTCTCCTTTAAATGACAGAGGTCAATTTACAAACCAGGTTCCTGAATTTGAAGGAATAAATGTTTTTAAAGCAAATCCTTTGATAATTGAAAAATTAAAAGCTGAAGGCAAAGTTTTGGCTAGTTTAAGTATAAGCCACTCTTATCCTCATTGTTGGAGATGTAAGAAACCTGTCATTTTCAGAGCAACTCCTCAATGGTTTATGGGAGTTGATTTAAATAATTTAAGGAACAGACTTCTTGATGAAATTAAAAATGTTTCATGGATTCCAAAATACGGCGAAAACAGAATAACTTCAATGATAGAAAGCAGACCTGACTGGTGTTTGAGCAGACAAAGGCTGTGGGGAGTGCCTCTTCCGATATTTTACTGCAAGGAATGCGGAGAAGCTGTTGTTGATAAAAAAATAATAGATAAAATTGCCGATCTTTTCAAAGAAAAAGGAGCAGATGTTTGGTTTGAGAAAACAGCTGAAGAACTTTTACAAGGATTTGATTTAAAATGTCCTTCATGCGGTAAAGCGGATTTTAAAAAAGAAGAAGATATATTGGACGTTTGGTTTGATTCGGGCGTTTCTTCCGAAGCTGTTTTGTCCAGCGGGAACTATGACAGTTTGGAATTTCCTGCGGATATGTATCTGGAAGGCAGCGATCAGCACAGAGGCTGGTTTCAAACATCATTGCTTCCGGCAGTTGCTTTAAAGAATAAAGCACCTTATAAAACTGTTTTAACCCACGGATTCCTTGTAGACGGCGAAGGCAGAAAGATGTCAAAATCTTTAAATAACGGACTTGATCCTCAGCAGATTATTAACAAATACGGTGCCGATGTTTTAAGGCTTTGGGTTGCTTCATGTGATTACCGCGAAGATGTCAGATTGTCCGATGAAATTATCAAAGGACATACCGATTCTTACAGAAAAATAAGAAATACAGTAAGATTTATGCTTGGTAATATAAATGACATGACGGAAAAAGATATTGTCAAATATGACGATATGAATGAGATTGATAAATATGCATTATATTGTCTGAATGATGTTGTTAATCAGGCTTCTTCCGGATATGAAAATTATGAATTCCATAAGATTGTAAATACCGTAAATAATTTCTGTACTGTTTTTTTAAGCGGTTTTTATCTTGATTCATTGAAAGACATAATGTATTGCGATAAACTTAACAGCAGAGACAGGAGAAGCGCGCAGTCGGCAATGTTGGAAATAACAAAGACATTGTTACAGTTAATGTCTCCTATTTTATCATTTACGATGCAGGAAGGCTGGAAAGAAATAATAAAAATCAAATCAGGTTTGCCTGAGTTTGTAACTTTAGCTGATTTTCCTAAGGAAAACTTAAAATACAGACTTGATACAGAAGTTTTGAAAAAATGGGAAGCATTGGTCAAAGTAAAACAACAGGTTTTAATTGAATATGAAAAATTAAGGCAACAAAAGATAATAGGTTCTAATCTTGAAGCAAGTCTTATTATAAAATACGGATCAGAATATGATGCTGTTTTAAAAGATAAAGCTTTGATAAATATTGTTTTCGGCAGTTGGGATATTTCTTTTGAATCTTCATCTAAAAATGACGAGATAGCCGTAGTTGCCGGAAAATCAAAATTCGGAAAATGCGAAAGATGCTGGAGACACATAGACGGTATTAATGAAGACGGTTTATGTCCTAGATGCAGTGAAGCGGTTAAATAATGGGGAAGAAATATTTTTTACTTATTATATTTTATGTTTTATTAGACCAATTAACTAAGTTCTTGGTCATAAAAAATATTGCGTATAATTCGTTTGTCAAAATAAATGATTTTTTTAGTATAGTTCACGTTTCAAATTCCGGAGTTGCGTTCAGTATGTTTCAGGGAAGAAATATATTTTTTACAATACTTACGGCTTTTGTTGTTGCAGTAATAATATATTTTATAAAAAAGCATAAGGATGAATTTTCTGCTCTTCAGTTTCACTCTTTACTGCTTATTATTGCCGGCGGAATAGGTAATTTAACAGACAGAGTTTTTAGGGGGGCGGTAGTCGATTTTATAGATATCGGTTTTAAAGATGTTTACAGATGGCCTTCTTTTAACGTTGCCGATTCTTGTGTTTGTATAGGTGTAACTCTTTTCCTTTTTTCAATATTGTTCAACGGCAGCAAATGCGTTGACTGCCAATGCGGTAAAAAATAATTATATCTTAAAAATAAAAAAAACATCCACTCTTATCGGTGGATGTTTTTTTGTAAAATATTTTCTTATTCCCACTCAATTGTCGAAGGCGGTTTTTGAGATATATCATAAACGACTCTGTTTGCGCCTCTTACTTCATTTATAATTCTGCTTGAAATAGAACCTAATAATTCATACGGTAATTTTACCCAGTCAGCAGTCATGGCGTCTTCTGAATTTACGGCTCTTACAACTATAACATGCTCGTATGTTCTTTTGTCTCCCATAACTCCTACTGTTTTTACCGGAAGTATAACTGCAAAAGACTGCCATATTTTTTCATAGAGCCCCGCTTTTCTTATTTCTTCATCAACGATTGCATCGGCTTCTTTTACTATTCTGAGCTTTTCTTCGGTTATTTCTCCGAGGGTTCTTACTGCAAGTCCCGGACCCGGAAAAGGTTGTCTGTCTATAATTTCATCAGGGATGCCGAGTTCTCTTCCTAAAGTTCTTACTTCGTCTTTGAATAAAGATTTTAAAGGTTCAACAAGTTTCATTTTCATTTTTTCAGGAAGCCCGCCGACATTGTGATGGCTTTTTATTGTAACGCCTGTCCCTATCTTTGCGCTTTCAATGACATCAGGATATATGGTGCCTTGTAACAGAAAATCAATTCCCTTTAATTTCTTTGCTTCCTTCTCAAATACTTCTATAAAAGTATGACCTATTATTTTTCTTTTTTGCTCAGGATCTGTTACTCCTTTCAATTTTGTTAAAAATAATTTTTTTGAATCGCATATGATTAAATTTTTTCCGAATTTTTTGCCGAAAACTTTTCTTACTCTTTCAGTTTCTCCGAGTTTTTGAAGTCCGTGGTCGACATATACGCAGAATAATTTTTTACCTATTGCTTTGTGGAGCATTATAGCTGCTACTGAAGAATCTACTCCGCCTGACAAGGCGCACAAAACTTTGCCGTTTCCGACTTGTTTTTTTATTCTGGCGATTTCATCTTTTATGTAAGACTTCATTGTCCAGTCTTTTTTTACTTTGCACACTTTAAATAAGAAATTGTCCAATATTTTTTTACCGAAAGGAGAATGTTGTACTTCCGGGTGAAACTGTACTCCGTAAATATTTTTTTCTGTATTTACAATAGAAGCGGCTGTGCAGTTTTTTGAACTTGCAATGTTTACAAAACCTTTAGGCATTTTTGTCAATTTGTCGCCGTGGCTCATCCATACGGGCATTTTGTTTTCCAAACCTGAAAAAAGAATATTGTCCTTTTCTACAGATATATCGGCAAATCCGTATTCTCTGTTCTTAGAAGGTTTTACTTTGCCTCCGAATTGTTGAGCTATGAGATGCACGCCGTAGCATATTCCTAATATAGGAACGTTCATTTCCCAAATTTCATCACAAGGATAAGGGGCATTTTTTTCATATACGCTGGCAGGTCCGCCTGATAAAATAACGGCTTCAATATTATTAATATTTTGTATTTCTTTTATGTCTTTTGTTCCCGGAAAAATTTCACAATAGACATTTGCTTCTCTTATTCGTCTTGCTATCAATTGAGTGTATTGTGATCCGAAATCTAAAATCAAAATCATACTTTTTCTCCCGTATTATATAAAGATTAAAAAACATCAAAAATTATAATTTTGTTATTATATAAAATAAATAGTTAAAATGTACATTTTACAAAAAATTTACAAAATAAAAATAAAAAAGGTTGACAATGATATGTTATTTTAATAACATAAAAGAAATAAAAAAAAGGGGGAGAAATGAAGAAGATTTTATCTTTATTGGTGGTATTGGCTTGTGTAGTTATGTTTGGAAGCGCAGTATATGCATCGACTGATACGGTAAAAACAATCAACGCATCCGCAGACTTTGCCAGTTCCGGAGAGGTCTATATAAGCTTCAACTTGAAGAATTTGGCCGATGACTCAACCGCAACAGCAATAGCTTGGAATCCAAGTGCAGTTACTTTAAATTCAGGTACTGAAACATGGAAGACTGCCCAGCAGTATGCAGTCATGGTTGCATCTGTAACAAAGACAACCGGTGCAATTTATATCTATCAGGATAACAAAAGTAATTCAACTGATTATGTAGCAACTAATCCGAGAACTAATCAAGACGGTACTAAAGCTTTCAGCGGTTTGGTAAGAAAAGGTTCAGGCGGAGGAGAAAGCAGAGGATATATTCCTTTAAGCTACACTATGTCCGCTACAAAGTTGCCAAGTTCTTACGAGTATAATACAGGAGCTTCAACTGCTCGTTATCTTACCGATAAATCTGATTTAAAATCAGACGGTTCAACAAGCAACCTTAATGTTGCATATACAACAATTGCAAATATTAACGGGTTTGTTGGCGGAGTAACGGGTGAAACCGGAACTTATGCTTTGACAGGGGTAACAGGAGATACAGCATATATGTATTTCGGCGCAGGATTTAAAGATGTTCAGGGCGGAGATACATACAAAACAGAACAAATCTTAGTTCTTACATTTCAGGAATAGTTAATAATTAATGCATGTCGGCAAATTTTAATTTGCCGGCAACAGGCGAATATCTACAAGTGAAAAAAATACAAAGGCTGGCATATTTTTTATTCGTGTGTTTATTTGTTATGTTGTTTACAAATAATTTATTTGCAAACAATTTAACTGATAAACACGTCTATGGTTTATTTTCAGAAAATTTTAACGGCGCAACTCAAAATGCAGGAACCGTTGATGACAATATTGTTTATAATGTTTGGAACGGAGATTTATATCCGTTGCCTGTAGTAAACACTGTATCAGGTTCTGATGCAAAAGAAGGAAATAACTATTACAGTTGTTCTGTTTCTAGCGCATCTGTAGGTTGGTCCGGCTTTTGTTTTACTTTTGTTACAGGAACAGGAAATACTGTTACTACAAGAGATATAAGCGCTTTTTCAACGTTGGAATTTTATATCAGACCAAAAACCGGCGATGTAAGCGATATAAAAGTCGGGGTAACTGATAGTGCAGATAGAACTGTTAAATTGAGTTCTCTAGGTATAAATAACAGCAGCCATACATGGCAAAAATGTACTATTAATTTAAGCAGTTTGCCTTCTGTGAATTTAACTAATATAAAAAATCCTTTTCTTTTTAATACGACTTTTGCTACGGCTACTTTTGATTTGGACTCTATAGTCTTAAAAAGGTCTTCTATAGGAGAATTTAACGTAACAATAAAAAATATTTCCGATAATTTGGCAACATCTTCTGTAACCTGGAATGCTTCTTCTTTCCGTAAAAATTGGGTTGCTGCAGAACAATATTTAGAATTAAGTCTAGATATTCTTGAGACGGATAATTGGAATGTAAGAATATATACTGATAACGGTGCTGTAAGCAAAGACGGTTTGGTTGATACGGCAAGCGGTACAAAAGTGTTGCAAATGTGTTGGCGCGTTTCAAAGAATTTATTGCCAAATGCATCTGGCGATACTTTGGTAATAGCTTATAGCGGGTCTCCTAATTATGCTTTATATGACGGCGGCAAATCGGCAACTGATCCTTGGTACTATCCATGGTTTTATATAACAGATTCTGCTAAAGGAGATGCAACTGATTATAGTTTGCTTTGGGACAGCAGAGGGTACCATATTTCCGTAAGCGGCGATTTCGGTGGGATGAATAATCCGATTTATCCGAAGGTGTATTTGGGCGCAAATTGTGCAAATGCCATAGGAGGATTGACTTACAACGCTAATATTAAAGTAATTTTGTCTTATGAATAAAAAACATTGGCGGGTTGAAATTTATTTTATGAAAAAAATTATATTTATTATCGGATTATTGTTTATTTACGGTTTCTCTTTTGCGGGATTGTCTGTAGATCCTGCAATAGTTAATATTACAACGGATGCAAATTCTTCTTATGAAGGTAAATATGTTGTAAAAAATACTTACGATAAACCAATAACTGTTGTAATTAAATTGGAAAATTGGAACACATATTCAGGAAATACGAATACAGATGTAAACAGATGGCTTCATTTTGAAAAGGACAAATACCCTATTCCTTCGGGAGAATCAATAGAAGTTCCTTATAAAATAAATATTCTTGACGATATGAAAGGTTCAGTTTCAGGAAGAGTTTATTTTTCCGTTGAGCAGGAGGAAGGGCAGATGGTAACCATTGCAATATCTGTCCCGATTTATGTTATAGTCAGAGGCACTGAGAAAATAGACTTTAAAATAGATTCTTTAAACTTTATCGGTACAAAAAACGGCATAAATTATCAAGTTATTGTGAAAAACGACGGAAATGTTCATTTCAGACCGAGCGGAATTATTGAAATTTATGACAAAAAAAAGAAAAAATTAATAAGGACTGTTTATATTTCGGAAACAGTTCCCGTTTATGCTGAAAAAAGCAGGGATTTTTCAGGACCTCTTGTAAGCAACGATATTAAAAAAGACGGTTTAAAAAAAGGAAAATATGTTGCTGTTCTTAAGATAAGAGCTTTTGACAAAGAAATTATTAAAGAAATTAAGTTTAAAGTTTCAAAGCTTGGAGAAGTTGTTACTTCATGATAAAAACAGTTGTTGTTTTTGATTAAAATCGGTTAAACTTATATTAGACGGTTAAACGTAAAAACAAATGAACAGAAAAAAAATTATTTCATTAATTATCGGACTTTTAACATTGCCGGCAGTGCCTGTTTATATGTTTGGCAGCCAGCAAATAGTTAAAATCATATCTGCAGCCATATCTTTTCCTGTTTCAAGCATTATACATAATGAAATAAAAACAGTTTCTTCTGTAAAAAGAATTTTAGAAGCAAAAATTTCCGTAGACTTCGGAGGAAACGTTTCGGCTACGGCAAAGATGAATTATTATATTAACGGCAATTCGGGAAGTATAGCCGTGAAAGATAAGGGAGCTATCCAAGATAAAGAAGAATTTTATATATCGTTGCCGAAATTTGATTCTGGAGATACGGCAGTCGATTATCAAATACAAGTAACATTTAAAGATTCATATAATAATACAAGTTATCTCTACTGGCCGTCGAGCAGCACATACCAGAGTGTAAATATAGTAAACAGTTCTTCTAATGTAGTAACAGCAAGCGGAGGAGGGACAGTAAAGTTTGAATCGGGGAACCAGCAGTACGGGGATACGGAGATAGTATTTTCGTCAGGGACATTTGCGACAGACCAAACGATAACGATAACGGAATTGACGTTGCCGAGCATGGCGCCGTCATATAGCGGAGGAGTCGGTAGAAGCCAGATGGTGGCATTGTATTCAGTGACGCCGTTGTGGAGCCCGGCGTTAACAACCCCGGCAAGAGCGACATTTTATTACGGGACAGAGACAAGCGCTACGAGGTTTGAGTTAATGAGGAGCGATGACAACGCAACGTGGGAAAAAGTCAGCGATATAACGATAGATTTAAGCAATAAGACGATAAGCGCATATATAACGAAAGCAGGGTATTACGCGATATATACGAGCAGTAATTTAAGCGATAATGACTACAGGCCAGCCAAGAGAGTAGTTGTACAGGGTAGAGACGTATTCAAGTTTAACAATTTAAGCGACGGAGACAGCGTAAAGATATATAACGTAAACGGGAAGAGAATAAGAGAGATAAAGAGCGG
>JAHDQW010000017.1 GCA_018433585.1 Candidatus Praeruminimicrobium purgamenti | reverse complement strand
GCATCAAATATTAATGCCGGCTCAATACTTACAAAATCTTCGGATTTCAGTAAAGTTGCAACTTACGGAATGGGCTTTGCCACCTATTCTTTAGAGAAAAAAAGCGCCGTTGAAGGTGTTAAAAAATTAGAAACATACGATATTTTGTGGGATCTGCTCGGCAAAGGCGAAGAGTTTTTATTAAACGGAGATCCCGAAGCATTTACAAATCTCAAAGACGATCTGCTTAAAATACAGCTCGTGCTTGATAAAGTTGCCGAAGTTTCCGCAGCCGTCGGTTCCGGCAGATACGACGATGCTCTTATTGGTTCAGTAGATACTATGGTCGGGCTTGTAAATCATCCCGTAGTTAATCTTACATGGGAAGCTGTAAAACTCACGTATGAATCTCATAAACTTGTACTTGAAACAAAAGCAGCTTTAGATATAGAGCAGTTATACGGTATCGTTAATTATGACAGACGGCTTATGGGAGTAAGTTCCGGCCCGGACAGCCCTCCTCTTATTCCTGTAAATTCAGCTTCCGTAACTTATTTTTACGATAAATATTTAATAACTGATTCTTCAACAAGAGAGCTTGTCAAAAGTTATGTTAAAAAAGTTTTAGGCGAAGAATTTCCTGAAGCCTCAAAAGCTCAGAAGTTTTGGTATTATCTGCTTGGTGTTGACGACGCTGCCAAAGAAGATGAGCTTGCCGAACTTCAGTCATTTAAAAATAAATCAAGAAGCTGGATAAATTCATTACTGACAGATTTAAATAAACAGGTTGTGGTCAACTGGCGGCAGACGCGTCTTATGCAACAGAAAGCGGAATTTGACAAGTTTAACGCACAGGTAGGGAGAGCTTTTGCAAGTTTTGATGATCTTATTGCTTATTTTAAAAGAAAAAAAGAGATAGAAAAAGAACAGGCGACTTTTGCAACAAAACTTGCCGAACTTGAAAAAAAACTCGCTCAGGCTGCGGAAAAAGATTTGAGAGATATGGCTTTTCAAGTTTCAAAAGAGAGCAATGTTTTTGCCGTTAAGGCCTTAATAATAGACGATATGAAATTCAATACGGCTTTTGAAGACCTTTATATAAGAGCAATAAAGCTCGTAGATACTCTTGATAAAAAAAATGTTTCTACTGTTGCTGTCAGAGACCCTTATGAAAAAGAACAGGATGTCATTCCTCTTGAAACGCAGCTATTTAATTCGTATTCATCCGCAATAGGACATATAAAAGGATTATCTTCAGTTGTTCCGCCACCTCCTTATGAGGCCGTTACAACTGCCTTGACGGCAAATGACTATACTAAAGCTTCCAAGTATGTTTCCGACTGGAAACAACAATACAAAGCAATATCGGACGCTTATATTGCGCAAAACAGTAAAATGGTCAGTGAAATAAAAATGCCTCAACCCGATACTGAAAAAATTTCTTTCGATTATTATTACCAGGTATGGTCAAGAGCCACAAGAAAAGCAATGACGATTATAGGCGATATTACAACAGCTCAAGGAAATCTGCATTCAAGAGACGTTGAGAAAATTGACGGAATACTTACTTATTTTCAATCTAAGAAATACAGCGCAAGCGGACAGCTTAATTCTTTTGTCTTTCAAATTTCAAACCATATAAGAACAGTCAGACTAAGAGAGCTTGCAAGTTATGAAGAATATTTATTTACGCCTGATTCAATTTCTTCCGTTATTCCTACAAAAATACAAAAAGCGAAACAATTTATCAGCGAAAATACTTATGTCAGTATGGGCAAAATAAATGATTCGGGCAAAACTATAAGGCATGTCCAGTCAATTATAGACTTGAAAAAAAATCAGCTTTCATCAGCTCTTTATCCCGTTAAAAATTATGTTTTGCCGCAACATGAAATTGATAGTCTTAAAAAATTGAAAGACGCTTGGGATCTGGTTAAAATACCGGAAGACGAAGTTATCGATATGTTAACCGACGAAACGAAAACTCTTGAAAAATTCCAGGAATCAATTTCTAAATTAAAATCGGCATGGAACGGATATAATCCCTCATCAGAGCAGAAAATACTTGATGATGTCAAAAAAAAGATGGATACAGATGTTTCAAACCGTCAGACTGATGTTGATTTTCTTGAAATTATATCTATGCAGTGGTGGGGCTGGACTCAAAGTCAGACGGTTTTCTGCGCAAAAGATACCGATAAAGGATATCTTTATCACGACGCAACTGAATTTGAACCGAAAAATG
>JAHDQW010000014.1 GCA_018433585.1 Candidatus Praeruminimicrobium purgamenti | reverse complement strand
GATGAGCCGACATCGAGGTGCCAAACTTCATCGTCGATATGGACTCTTGGATGAAATAAGCCTGTTATCCCCGGGGTAGCTTTTATCCGTTGAGCGACGGCAATTCCACACTGAACCGCCGGATCACTAGTTCCTGCTTTCGCATCTGCTTGACTTGTAGGTCTCGCAGTTAAGCACCCTTCTGCACTTGCACTCTACAGACCATTTCTATTGGTCCTGAGGGTACCTTTGAACGCCTCCGTTACTATTTAGGAGGCAACCGCCCCAGTTAAACTGCCCACCTAACCATGTCCTCTCGGTTGTTATAAACCTGAGAGTTAGAACCACAGAACTAAAAGGGTGGTATTTCACATTGCCACTCCACACAGCCCAAAAGCCATGCTTCGAAGTGTCCCACCTATTCTACGCATCCAACTCCATAATTCAAGGCTAAGATACAGTAAAGCTCCACGGGGTCTTTTCGTCTAGCCGCAGGCAACCCGCGTCTTCACGGGTACCACAATTTCGCCGAGTCTTTCGTTGAGACAGTGCCCTCTTTGTTACGCCATTCGTGCAGGTCGGAACTTACCCGACAAGGAATTTCGCTACCTTAGGACCGTTATAGTTACGGCCGCCGTTTACTGGGGCTTAAGTTCAATGCTTTGGATTGCTCCTGACATATCCCCTTGACCTTCCAGCACCGGGCAGGCGTCAGACCCTATACATCATCTTGTGATTTCAGCAGAGTCCTGTGTTTTTGTTAAACAGTCACGAGGGCCATTTCACTGCGGCCTATGTTGCCATAGGCACCCCTTATCCCGAAGTTACGGGGCCAATTGTGCCGAGTTCCTAAACGAAAGTTATCTCGCGCGCCTTAGGATTTTCACCCCACCTACGTGTGTCCGTTTACGGTACGTTTATCTTCAGCACAGGTGCTTGGGTTTTTCTTGGCTCCCCATACAGTCAGTTCCTCGGATTGCTCCAAGTCCTCCCTCTTGCGAGGCAACATCTACAACCAATGAGATGATGACCTACTGGAAAGCGTAGCCAAACACATTTAACGCACTAAAGATAGTTCAGGAATATTAACCTGATACCCATCGCCTACGGCTTTCGCCCTCGGCTTAGGATCGACTGACCCTGAGCAGACGAACTTTACTCAAGGAAACCTTAGGTTTTCGGCGAAGAGGATTTTCACCTCTTTTATCGCTACTTATTCCGACATCCTCACTTCCCACAACTCCAGTGCTCCTTACGGTACACCTTCAGTGTCGTGGGAACGCTCCTCTACCACTCTATATTGCTATAGAATCCACAACTTCGGTAATATGCTTGAGCCCCGGGTGTTTTCGGCGCAGAATCACTTGACTAGTGAGCTGTTACGCACTCTTTAAAGGATGGCTGCTTCTAAGCCAACCTCCTAGCTGTCTAAGAAATTCCACTTCCTTTACCACTTAGCATATATTTTGGGACCTTAGTTGGTGGTCTGGGCTGTTTCCCTTTTGCACGTGAAGCTTATCCCACACGTACTGACTCCAGTATAATACATCCGAGAATTCGGAGTTTGATTAACTTCGGAAAGTGGGTTACACCCCCTAGATTATTCAGTGCTCTACCTCTCGGACTTAACGTACTAGGCTAGTCCAAAAACTATTTCGAGGAGAACCAGCTATCACCAAGTTCGATTGGCCTTTCACCCCTATACCCAGCTCATGCAAGACCTTTTCAACGGTCGACGCTTCGAGCCTCCTCCCCCGATTAAAAGGGATTCACTCTGTCCAGGCATAGATCACTTGGCTTCGGGTCTAATGATAGGTACTGTTAGCCCTTTCAGACTCGCTTTCGCTACGGATACATAACAGGCTTGCACCTAATACTTATCCTTGCACCTACCAATTAACTCGCCGGATCATTCTTCAACAGGCACGCTCTCAGACATTCTGGTCGCCGAAGCTTCCAGCATAATCCTCGAACTGCTTGTATGCATACAGTTTCAGGTTCTATTTCACTCCGCTTCCGCGGTTCTTTTCGCCTTTCCCTCGCGGTACTGGTTCACTATCGGTCTAAGACTTGTATTTAGCCTTGGAGGGTGGTCCCCCCAAATTCCCACCAGATTTCACGTGTCCGATGGTACTCAGGATACCACTTCGAGTCAAAAGATTTTTATTTACAGGACTATCACCTTCTATGGTCGGACTTTCCAGACCGTTCTATTAACCTTTTGATTGATAACTCTACTTATGTGGTCCTATGACCCCAATATGCAAGCATATTGGTTTAGGCTATATCGATTTCGCTCGCCACTACTTTCGATATCTCGGTTGATTTCTTTTCCTCTAGGTACTGAGATGTTTCACTTCCCTAGGTTGTCCTCCCTTGCGGGATCATAACAATTACTTGTTACGGGGTTGCCCCATTCGGAGATCGCCGGATTAAAGGTTGTTTGCACCTACCCGACGCTTATCGCAGCTTACCACGTCCTTCGTCAACAGTCTTAGCCAAGGCATTCACTATATGCACTTAGTAGCTTGATCACATTCTCTAATCCCATCTTACAATGAGATGATTAAAAGTGACTTCTTTTCTAAGTTACTACATTTACATCATTTTACATCAAAACTACAACTAATTGTGTTTTTTATGTTTCATATTTTACATATGAAGACGCTAAATTTGCCTATTAAGTTTTCAATGAACCAAACTGCTATATATTATCAGCTTGCGCTGAAAAATTTTTATATTGTGGAGATAGTGAGGATTGAACTCACGACCTCCTGCTTGCAAAGCAGGCGCTCTCCCAGCTGAGCTATATCCCCAATAAGATTCCAAATAACTATATCGTAAACTGGTGGGCCTATGTGGAGTTGCACCACAGACCTCACCCTTATCAGGGGTGCGCTCTAACTAACTGAGCTATAGGCCCGCGCTATCTGCAACCTAACCGTGTCTACATAGCTTATATGCCGACCAGATACCAGTTTTACATATAAACTAAACAATGCACAAATAAATGCCCCATACAGGTAGTAATCCCGAATGTGTAATTTAAGGATATCAACCATTAACATCCCGCTGAATTAACAGCGTATGTTTACTCCTTATAAAGGAGGTGATCCAGCCGCACGTTCTCGTACGGCTACCTTGTTACGACTTCACCCCAATCACCAACCATAACTTAGACGCCTGCCCCCTTGCGGTTAGCACAACGGCTTCTGTTAAGACTGACTTTCGTGGTGTGACGGGCGGTGTGTACAAGGCCCGGGAACGTATTCACCGCAGCCTGCTGATCTGCGATTACTAGCGATTCCTCCTTCATGTGGGCGAATTGCAGCCCACAATCTGAACTGGGGTCGGCTTTTTGGGATTCGCTCCATCTTGCGATATCGCTGCCCTCTGTACCGACCATTGTAGTACGTGTGTAGCCCTGGACATAAAGGCCATGATGACTTGACGTCGTCCCCACCTTCCTCCATCTTGTCGATGGCAGTTTCCTCAGAGACCCTTCATTGCTGAAGGTAACTTGGGATAGGGGTTGCGCTCGTTGCGGGACTTAACCCAACATCTCACGACACGAGCTGACGACAGCCATGCAGCACCTCTGCTAACTCCCTTGCGGGTCATCACTGTTTCCAGCTTTTACCATTAGCAGTTCAAGCCCAGGTAAGGTTTTTCGCGTTGCGTCGAATTAAACCACATACTCCACCGCTTGTGCGGGCCCCCGTCAATTCCTTTGAGTTTCAACCTTGCGGCCGTACTCCCCAGGCGGTTCACTTAATGCGTTAGCGTCGACGCGGAAGGGGTCGATACCTCCCACATCTAGTGAACATCGTTTACAGCTAGGACTACCAGGGTATCTAATCCTGTTTGCTACCCTAGCTTTCGTACCTCAGTGTCAGTATTGGGCCAGGAGACTGCTTTCGCCATCGGTGTTCCTCCTGATATCTACGCATTTCACCGCTACACCAGGAATTCCGTCTCCCCCTCCCACACTCAAGCCAGATAGTATCTATGTCCCTTCCCAGTTAAGCCAGGAAATTTCACCATAGACTTATCTAACCACCTACATACGCTTTACGCCTAGTAATTCCGAGTAACGCTCGCCACCTACGTATTACCGCGGCTGCTGGCACGTAGTTAGCCGTGGCTTTTTCTGAGGGTACCGTCAATTTATTCTTCCCCTCCAAAAGGAGTTTACAACCCGAAGGCCTTCGTCCTCCACGCGGCGTCGCTGGATCAGGCTTGCGCCCATTGTCCAAAATTCCCCACTGCTGCCTCCCGTAGGAGTCTGGACCGTGTCTCAGTTCCAGTGTGTCCGTTCACCCTTTCAGGCCGGATACCCGTCATAGCCTTGGTAGGCCGTTACCCCACCAACTAGCTGATAGGACACAGGACCATCTCAAAACGCATTGCTGCTTTTACCCCTGTTCGATGCCGAACTGTGGTCTTATGCGGTATTAGCTCCGATTTCTCGGAGATGTTCCCCATTCTGAGGGAGGTTTCCCATGTGTTACTCACCCGTTTGCCGCTAACTTTTACGATACTCTGTAAAAATTCGCTCGACTTGCATGTGTTAGGCACGCCGCCAGCGTTAACTCTGAGCCAGGATCAAACTCTCCATAAAAAAATTTTATAGAGTTTTGTTATAAGCTCTTAATTACATTATTGTACTTTTTACTTCAAAAAAACAACTAGACCCTTAAATTACTTGATTGCCCCTTTTACAGGGCACTTATCTGCACATTATTTAGTTTTCAAAGACCGTTTTAAAGAGAGAGAAAAAACTACCTTCTTTGCTTTTATCCTTCCGGCAAAGATTTTTTCTCTGCATATATTTATCATTGGGTGCTTCCTAAAGAAGTCTTTTGTTACCCTTACTATTATTAGTATTATCTCTTAAATTTTTATTTGTTTACTGCTAAAAGATCATTTCAACGAAGCTTTAAACTTATACCACACTTTATTTTTTTTGTCAAGCACTTTTTTCAAAGCGTTCGAAAATTATACAACACTTTTAAAAATATGTCAAGTGTTTTGTTTAAAGCGTATTAACTTTTCAAAAAAAACTTCCGCGCATTTATAACGCGCCGGTAAGTTATATCAAACTTTTATTTTTTTGTCAACTGTTTTTTTATTTATAATTAAAATCGTTAAAAAGGTTCCGACACCTTTGCTACGCAACAACTCTAACTAAAAAATATTTAACAGCCGTTTAAAGAACTCTTTTCGTGCGATCCGATTTTCGCAACGGGTTAACTTATACCACAAAAACTTTTTTTTGTCAAGCAATATTCAAAATTATTTTTTATTTACACTTTAAATATACTATTTTTACGTCGGAGATTTATTGTTTTTTAAAATTATACTTTTTTTAAAATTATTTGACTCCGTTTATTTCATTATAGTATTTTTGCGCTTCTTTATGCCCTTTTTTGATTGCTTTAGACAGCCATTTATCTGCTTCTTTTATATTCTTTTCTACTCCGTCGCCGTATCCGTAAATAAATCCAAGAATATATTCTGCTCCTCTATGTCCCTTATCGGCTGATTTTTTCAGCCATTTAATTGATTCTTTCGCATTAGGCATTCCTGCGCTGTATGTCATACCCAGCTGGAATTGAGCGCCGACGTTGCCGTCGTTTGCGGCTTCTTTCATTTTAGATATCATTTTCTGCTGTGTTTTTTTCATCTGCGCCGAAGATTTTAACAATTCTGTCATACCTTCGACGTCAGTCATATCTTTCTCTGACTCCGCAAACATCTTTTCGTAATTCAATCCTTCCGTACTCTCGTCAAGTTCTTTCTGAAGAGCCTGAAAAGCTTTAATTGTGTCAGCCATGTCAGGCATCTGGAAATTATATTCTATGTTATCAGTGTTGTCGACGTTAACAGTCTGCTGGTCGTCCTGAGCGTATACATTATTATAGCCTGAAAGCAAAAGCATAAACAGAATAAGAATTAAAAATTTCTTCATCTTTTCTCCTTTTTTTTAACGTATTTTTTAAAATTGTCCAAAAATGTGTTTAAAAAAAGCCACTTATTTTCATCATTCTTGATAATTTTAAAACTAAAGCTGTTTGTTCTGTTAAACTCTACCGATCGTTTATAATCGTTAATAAACGACAGAACATCTATATTATTAAAGTCTGTACTCTTTAACATATATATATATACATATTTTTTATCTTCTGACAATCTTTCTATATTTAATTTTGCGGCTTTTATTTTAATTTTGCTTACTTCAAACAAATTGCGCGCGACTTCCGGCAATTTGCCGAATCTGTCTTTTAATTCGTTTTCTATATTAAGAATTTCTTCTTCTGCTGTTATGTTTGATATTTTTCTGTAAAACAAAATTCTTATATCTTCATCTTCAATGTAATCATTCGGTATAAAAGCTTCAACCTGCAAATCTATTTCGGCAGCAGTCTGTCGTTCTTCTTCCGGCGTATTTATACCTTTGACTTTTTTCCCTTCTTCCTCGAGAAGCCTGCTGAACATTTCATATCCCACGTCTCTGACAAAACCGTGTTGTTTTGAACTTAATATTCCACCCGCCCCCCTGATTTCCAAATCTTTTAAAGCAAGCCTGTAACCGGAACCTAAATCGCTGAATTCTTTCATAGCCTCAAGTCTTTTTACCGCTTCATCGCTTAAATTTTTTTCATTATAAAACAAATAACAATAAGCTTTTTGTTTGTCCCTGCCGATTCTTCCTCTAAGCTGATGAAGCTGTGAAAGCCCAAAATTCTGCGCATCTTCTATTATCATCGTATTAACTGTCGGGATATCTATACCCGATTCTATTATTGTGGTTGCCAAAAGAACGTCTATTTCCTTATTTAAAAACCGCCACATAACCTTCTCTATTTCCAAAGGCTTAAGCTGCCCGTGAATTACGGCAAGGTTTATATCAGGAATAAGTTTTTTTATTTCCTGCGCTTTATTTAAAATAGTTTCAACTCTGTTGTAAACATAAAAAACCTGCCCGTTCCTTGATAATTCAGCTTCTATAACATTCTTTATTAATTTTTTATCGAAATGGGATAAAGTTGTTTCTATAGGAAGCCTGCCCACAGGCTGTGTTTCTATAAGAGATAAATCCCTTAATCCGTATAATGCTCCTGATAAAGTTCTCGGTATCGGCGTCGCAGACAACATTATCATATCTATATTCTTCTTCAGCATTTTTATCTTCTCTTTTTGTTTAACGCCGAACCTGTGTTCTTCATCTATTATTAAAAGACCTAAATCGCTGAACTCTATATCTTTTTGGAGCAGTCTGTGCGTGCCTATAACTATATCGACATTACCTTTTTTTATTTCTTTGGTTATATTTTTCTGCTGAGAAGGTTTCTGGAATCTGCTTAAAGCTTCAATTCTGACAGGAAAAGCAGAGAGTCTGTTCACAAAAGTATTGTAGTGCTGTTCAGCCAAAACTGTTGTCGGTACAAGCACTGCCACCTGCTTTGACTGGCACACGGCTTTAAAAGCGGCTCTTAATGCAACCTCAGTTTTACCGAAACCAACGTCTCCGCATATAAGTCTTTCCATGGGATAAGGTTTTGAAAAGTCACTGTTTATATCTTCTATGGCTTTCAGCTGGTCTTCGGTCTCTTCATAAATAAAAGAATCCGAAAGCTCTTTTTCAAATACGCTCGCCGAAGGATAAGGAATGCGCTGCACTTTGCATCTCTGCGCATAAAGGTTCAGAAGTTCTTTTGCAAACTCTGAAGCTTCCTGCCTTGCCTTGGATTTTATTCTTTCCCATGAAAAAGTATCCATGGAATAAAGTTTAGGTCTGACTCCTTCAACCCCTATATATTTTTCTACAACTTTAAAATCATCGGGAGGAACATATAATTTATCGCCTTTTTTATACTCTATACACAAATATTCAGCCGTTTTTCCTTCCTGGACTATTTTTTTCAAACCTTTATATTTGCCGATTCCGTATTTTTCATGCACTACATAATCGCCTGATGAAATTTCCCATATTCCTTCCAGCCTTCTGCCGCTTTTTATTTTAGGGAAATTTATCTGTTTTCTTTTATATAAAATTTCTTTTGTGGAAACGGCTGCCAGTTTATTTTTTAAATAAAAGCCCTGCCATAAAGGCATTAGTATTGTTTCCGGCATATCTTCATACTGCCATCCGCTTTCATAAAAAATATCAATAATTCTTTGCTTTTCACCCATATTAGAGCAATATATTTTAATCTCAATTTCCGCTTTTTGAAATTCTTTCAGCAAATCTATAAAGTAATTTATGTTTCCCTGAAATCCCTGGAATCCCTGATAATCATAATGAACAGCCTTTTTATCAAGAGGACTGTTTATTATAAGGTCAAAATTCTTATACAAAGAATCATCGTCGGGTTTATAATCTAAATATACCGTAGAATTTTTCGGAAGCTGTTCGATAAGGCATGTATTTGTTTCAAAATTTGCACAAGGAAGAATTTTAACTGCATTAAGGTATTTGTCCGAACGCTGAGTAACGGGATCAAAAGTTTTTATTGTTTCCAAAGTGTTAAAATCAAAAGAAAGTCTTACGGGCTGCAATCCGTCTCCGGGCCAGATATCTATTATTTCTCCCCTGATTGCAAACTGGCCTTTCTCTTCGACAAAAGTTTCCCTTGTATAACCTATTTTTGAAAGTCTCGATATGACATCATCATGTCCGTAAACTCCGTCTGATTTAAAATCTATCGAACTTGACATTAAAGAAACGACTGAAACGACGCTCATGTTTACAGATTCTTTATTTGCCGCAATAATCTTTTTTTTGCCCCCGATTATTTTGGATAATGTTATTATCTGTTCCTGTTCGTCATCATGCGGATATTTTAAAACTGAAACGTCGGTCCCGCTCAGAAAAGTTTTTAAATCCTGAAAAATATTATCTATATCGTCGTCTTCGACAACGGCGAGAAGGGTATTGATATCGTTATCTTGGACATATTGAGACAAAAAATGGGCTTTTGCCCCTTCAATTATACCTGAAACATATGTTTTCTTCATACTTCATTAATTATACATTTTTATACTTTTTAACGCATGTATATTTTAATAATGAAAGGCTGTTAAAGGAATCAATACTTAATGGATTTTTTTATGTTGTCTATTAAAGCTGTTTGTGAATTTATATTTTGCAGCAATGCGTCTTTCTGAGCTTTAATATTATCTTCTATCTGTTTTGTTTGTTCTTTCACTATTTTATTTATTTCTTCTTTCACTTTTGACTTTGCTTCGGCAACTTTCGAAGAAAATAATTTTGAAACGGCATCGGATATTTTTCTGTCAATATCAGATTTGACGTCAAAAGACAGAGAACCGTTATCTTCAGACTTTGCTTTGGCCTCTATGTTGAAAGATTTTATAGTATTTGTAATCTCAGCCAGATATTTTATATTCCCTTTAATAACCGACAAATCTTTTTCTTTTATGTCTTTTACGGACATATCGGCGCCGCAGGAAAATTTTCCGTTTGAAAGTTCAAAACGGCTTGATAATTTTACAGCCGCCGTATTAATTAAAGGCAGATAATCATTTTCAGGTATATTTAAAACTTCGCCGGAAATCCCTGACATTGAAACTTTTAATAAATCTTCAGAGTTATTTCCCCTGTGGTCAAACAATCCTTCAACGGTAAGATTCTGAATGCCGTTATTGCCTCTTATATCCAAAGTAACAGGTTCGGCAACCATATCCGGAGATGAAGAAACATTTCTTATACTGCCGGCAAAAGCAATAGCTTTGCCTTGTTTATCTTTCGAAGTAGTTCCTGAAATATTAATCTTAGAAATTAATAAAGAAGGATATGCCTTTTGCGCAAACATGACATCTCTGCCTTTTGCCCTTTCCTTTACCGGTTCTTTATCTTTTTCAGGCATATATTTCTTAATCAAAGACATATAATATATGACGGTATCTACCCTGTTAATCCATTGTCTGCCGACAAGCATGCTTGAAATATTTCTTGTGTTTAAATTAGAAACCGAGAGTTTTTCCGAAACGGAGTCAACATCTTTGTTTATTGCATCCTGAATCTGTTTCGAAAGATCCAGAGTGCCTGCAACGTCTTTTTTTGCCTTATCCAGCTCTTTTAATATATTATCCAGTTCTTTTTTGTTATTCTTTAACTCTTCTATATTTTTCGCGGTTCTTGTGATATCGTCAAAACTTGAAACTTTTGTTTTCGATATTTCATTTATTAGATTTTTGGTTTTTTCTATTTTTTCTTCTATTTTAAAATTATCGAAAGTCGTCTGATAATTTTTATACTTGTTTTGCATTTCGCCGGACAACTTGTTTATCTCTTTTACAGACTGTAAATTTGATTTATCTATCAGTTTGTCCACGTCAAAATCTTTAATCTGCGATTCTATCTGCGAAAAAGTTTCAACGGCTGGAAGTTTGTTAAATTCTTCATTCGCTTTATTTTTTGCGCTTTCAAACAACTTTGCAAATTTACCGTCTTTTTTCTGTTTTTTATCGAATTTCTTTTCTTTTTTAGGAGGAAGCTGTCCTGATGTTTTTCTCGCAGTACCCCATTTAAGACCAGAAACGGTCATCTCGTCTATAACCAGTTTTTTTCTAAGAATGGGCGTAAACTTTGCATCGAACGTTATATGGTCAACATCTATTAAATTTTTAAAATAATCGTTTCTGTCGGCGCATCTTAATCCGTCCATAGACAAGGAAACTTTAGTAAAACTTGTTTTTAAATCGTCAATTTCCACTTTTGCGCCGAATATCATTTCTCCCGTTGAAATAAAGGCTTTTTTAAGAATAACGTCAAAAAACAAAATATTAAACAACGTTATTAAAGCTATTACTATTACGGTCGGAATTAAAAAGTTCCATCTGATAAATTTCATAAATTACCCTATTTTTTTAATTATTGCAGTTGCATTCAACGCTGTATTCAGAAGTTTTACAAGTTTCCACTGCGCGACTTTATCTCTGTAGTTTTCTCTGTAATAAACAAGCATTTTTTTTGCAAAAATACCGTTAGGAACTATAAGCAATATCCCCGCTATCAAACTGCCCATAACCACGGTATTGTTAAATTTAGTAAAAGGAACAAGCGGCAAATTATACAGCCACGTATAAAAAGGTTTCAAAACTTTTATATTTATCAAAAAGATATAGCCTACTTTATCCAGCAGAGGATCTGCGGCAAAACCGATAATTGAAAATAAAGTGCAGGCTATCAAGGCGGAAGTCAAATTTACCCTGAACAGCATTATAACCGCAAACAAACATATTTTCATCATAAAATTAGGGACAAGCCCCAAAATTGCTCCTAATGCAAAACCCCAGGCAATCTGATCGGGAGAAATATCTGACTGAAACATAACTATTATTTTTTTTAACATTTTTAACGCAAACATTTATTTTACTCCGTTCAAAATATTAACGACATCCTGCGGAGCTGCGGCAATAAAATCCGGCTGAAGATTTTCAATTTTTTCTTTAGACGAATATCCGTACAAAACAGCTATTGTTCTTACTCCGGCCGTTTTACCTGCCAAAACGTCATTTACGCCGTCTCCGACCATTACAGTGTTTTCTTTTTTTACCGATAAAAAATTCATTATTTCGCGTATAGGCTTCGGACTCGGTTTTTTTTCGTCAAAAGAATCTCCTCCGTAAATTTCGTCGAAATACTCTTTCAGCCCTAAATTTTCTATTATATCTTTTGAAAAATTTTCGCTTTTATTTGATAACACGGCTTTCTTAAAGCCTTTTAAATCAGCAAGCATTTTTTTTACGCCGTTATATTCTTTTGTCGTATCGGCGAGATGTTTTGAATAAAAATCTTTAAACATAGCGGTTGCATTCGGCATTTCATTTTCTGAAACCGAAGGCAAAACAGATTTTACAAGAGCGTTTATACCGCTTCCCAAATAAGAAGCCACTTCTGAAACTTTAAGAGGTTTCAGTCCGTAATGATTTCTTGTAAAATTAACCGCAGACGCCAAATCCTGTTGGGAATCGACAAGCGTACCGTCAAGGTCGAATATGACCAAAGATATTTTATTGCTGTTTGTCATAAATTAAAACCACTTTATTAAGCCGGGTATATACTCAATTTTGCCGAGATACTGAGGAATTACTCTGACAGTATACCCGCAATGTCCTACTTTATCCGTTTCCAATTCAATCTCATAAATATACGAACCGTCGGCATCCTGCGAAATCATTTTCATATTTTCATAATTTCCGCCGCTCAACACATTCTTTGAATCAAGATAACCGCTGTACAACTGAACATAAACATCTTCCGGCTTTATATTTGCCAACGAAATTTTCGCTTTTATTTTCATTTTGTTTCTGATTTTAACTGTTTTGCCGTTCAAATCATCTTCCATATTTATAACTTTAACTTTTTGCCAGTTAGCTTCTATATTGTCCTGCCATGCAGCTTTCTTTTTGGCAATTTCATAGTTATTTTCTTTCATCTGTTCGGTAGCTTCTATGGAACTGATATAGAATTTTTCGGTATAATCTTCTATCATTCTGTTCGTATTAAAGCTTGGACCTATTGTTTTCATGCAGGTTTTCATTTTTTTAATCCATTCTCTCGGAACATCATCCTGCCCTCTGTTGTAAAATAAAGGAACTATTTCTTTTTCAAGCATCTCATACATTGATTTGCTTTCTATTTCATTCTGATATTCCAAATCTGAATATGTATCCGTAAAACCTATAACCCAGCCGTTTTCTCCGTTATAACCTTCACACCACCATCCGTCCAAAACGCTGAAATTAATCGCGCCGTTAACGGCTGCTTTCATTCCGCTTGTGCCGGAAGCTTCTTCAGGTCTTAAAGGATTGTTAAGCCATATATCAACGCCCTGCACCATATAATGGGCTACATTCATATCATAATCTTCCAAAAACACTATTTTATATCTGAGGTCAGCGTTAGCGGTAAGAGCAATTATACTTTTTATGATTTCTTTTCCTTTATCGTCTTTAGGATGAGCTTTGCCCGCTATTATAATCTGCACGGGCATATCTTTATTGAGAAGAATTTTCTTAATTCTCTCCAAATCTCTGAAAATAAGATTTCCTCTTTTATAAGTGGCAAATCTTCTTGCAAAACCTATTGTAAGAGCTTCGGGATCCAAAACCTCATCGGCGTATCTTATTATCTGTTTTGAAACTCCTCTTCTTTCAAGCTGAGATTTAAGTCTGTTTCTTGCAAAAGAAACAAGCCTTTCTTTTCTTCTTTCGTGGCTTCTCCATATTTCCGCATCAGGAATATCGGAAATTCCCTCCCAAACGGTCTGGTCGGCAGGTTCGTCTATCCATGAATCCCCCAAATATCTCTGAAACAATCCTGCAAATTCATAAGAAATCCATGTATTCGTATGAATTCCGTTTGTTATATGCGTAATAGGTATTTCTTTTCTAGGAAGTTCAGGCCAGATATTCTGCCACATCTGTCTTGAGACGGTGGCATGAAGTCTGCTTACGCCGTTGGCTTTTCCGCAGGCTTTCAAAGCAAGAACAGTCATAGAAAAATCTTCTTTATCACATTTTTCAGCATTCAAATCTCTTCCTAAACTTAAAAACTGTTCTTTCGTAATGCCTATATCTTTACACAATGACTCAAAATATGCAAAAGCCAGCGAAGGAGAAAAAACTTCGTTGCCTGCAGGAACAGGAGTATGCGTAGTAAATACGCACGTAGCTTTGACAACTTTCTGGGCTTCTTTAAACGACAAGCCCTTTGATTTCATAAGAACTCTTATTTTTTCAAGAATCAAAAATGCCGAATGTCCTTCATTTATATGTATTACGGAAGGATCTATTTTCAAAGCTTCCAGAGCTCTTATTCCGCCTACGCCCAAAAGTTTTTCCTGCTTGATTCGCATTTCTTTATCGCCGCCGTAAAGTTCGCCGGTTATTAATCTGTCCTCAACGGCGTTTTTGTGGCAATCGGTATCAAGAAGATAAAGGGATACTCTTCCTATCTGCATTTTCCATATTTTTGCATAAACGGTGCGCGACTGCGGTATTGTCATACTTATAGTCATAGGCGAACCGTCTTCATTTGTAACAAGTCTTATCGGCATACGGTAAAAATCGTTGGTGTTGTATTCCTCAAGCTGCCATCCGTCCATACTTAAATGCTGTTTAAAATAACCGTTTTTATATAAAAGACCTATGCCGACCAAAGGAAGCCCCATATCGCTTGCCGACTTTAAATGGTCTCCCGATAACACGCCCAAACCGCCCGAATAAATAGGAACGCTTTCGTGAATGGCAAATTCCGTAGAAAAATACGCTATTTTTTTATCTTTATGTTCCGGGAATGTCGTATCGAACCAGGTAGGCATATTCATATATTTGTCAAGTTCCGCTCTTACTCTTTTAACGTGAGATAAAAAGCTGTCGTCGTCAGCAACTTCTTCAAGTCTTTCCTGCCCGACCAATCCGAGCATGGCTTTAGGACTGTGATATGAATCTTCCCATATATTTCTGTCAAGTCTTCTGAAAAGTTCTACAGCGTCGCTGTTCCAGCACCACCACATATTTTCTGCTATATAAAGCAAATCTTTAAGAGATTCAGGGAGCGATGGGGTAACAACAAAATCTTTTGCTTTGAAAGCGGTAAAAGTCTCCTGACTTTCATTAAATAAATCTTTATTTTTGTTCATATTTCTCTCCGTCCCCCGTTTATATTTTTACCGTTTCTGCGTCTCTTTTATCGTATAAACTTCTCCGTATTTTGTCAATATAAAAAATTACTTTGCTCTCTTAACGCAGGCTTTAACAAATCCCTGAAAAAGAGGATGCGTTTTCATAGGTCTTGCCCCGAATTCAGGATGGAACTGTACGCCTATGAAAAACGGATGTTTTTTTATTTCAACTATTTCAGGTAAAATTCCTTTATGATATCCTGAAACGTCAAATCCTGCTTTGCTGAACTTCTCTACGTAATCAGGATTCATTTCATAACGATGTCTGTGTCTTTCCACTATTGTATCCGACTTGTACAAATCGCGGGCTAAAGAACCTTTTACAAGTTTTGCCTCATAGTTGCCCAGTCTCATTGTCCCGCCGAGATATTTAACGTCTTTCTGTTCTTCAAGCATTTCAATTACAGGATACGGCGTTTTTGCATCTATTTCCGTGGAATTTGCATTTTTTAATCCGAGAAGATTTCTGGCAGCTTCAATGACGCAGCACTGCATGCCAAGACAAATACCGAAGAAAGGAACTTTATTTTCTCTTGCATATTTAATAGCCGCAATTTTTCCTTCAATTCCCCTTATTCCGAAACCGCCCGGAACAAGTATTCCGTGCATTTTTTTGATTATGCTTAACAAATTTTTATCTTCGGACGATATGTAGTTAATATTTACGTTTACGTTAATATCCATAGCCGATATTTTAATTGATTCGTCTATTGATTTATATGCATCTTTTAAATCCGCATATTTTCCTATAACGCCTATATTTATTACTTTCTTTGATTTGTTTTGTCTTTTGACATACTCAAACCATTTAGAGTCAAATTTTATCTTGCTTTTCAGTCCGAGTCTTTTCATAATAAATTTATCGACATCCTGCTCATGCAGAGATTCAGGGATATAATAAATTGAAGAACAACTTCTTGCCTCGACAACAGCTTCAGGAGGAACATTACAGAACAATGAAATCTTGTTTATCATTGAAGCCGTTATAGGATACTGCGTTCTGCAGACAATCATATCAGGAACAATGCCTATTTCCCTCAGCTTGTTTACGGAATGCTGAGTAGGTTTTGTCTTGAGTTCGTTTGCGCCTGATATGTAAGGAACAAGCGTCAGATGAATACTCATAACGTCTTCTCTTTTTTTGCTTAATATAAATTGTCTAGTAGCTTCTATAAAAGGAAGTCCTTCTATGTCTCCTATGGTTCCGCCTATTTCAACTATAGTTATATCCACTTTCTTTTCAAAAACTGAAAATCTTTTTTTTATTTCGTCGGTGATATGAGGAATTACCTGAACCGTTCCGCCGTTATAATCGCCTCTTCTTTCTTTATTTATGACAGTCTGGTAAATGTGTCCTGCTGTATTTGTGTTTTCGCGGGTAGTAATCATATCAAGAAATCTTTCATAAGTTCCAAGATCTAAATCTGCTTCGGCTCCGTCGGCAGTAACATAAACTTCTCCGTGCTGGAAAGGATTCATTGTTCCCGGATCAACATTGATATACGGATCCATTTTTATCATATTTACCTTATATCCGTGCAGCTGCAGCAGTTTGCCTATGCTGGCACCGGTAATCCCTTTACCCAAAGAACTCACTACTCCGCCTGTCATAAAAATATATTTCATTAAATGTCTCCTTAAGACATATAGTATTTTTATTTAACAACCGCATTGCTAAAATACAACTTTATATTCTACTTTTTGCCGTTTTGTTCATACTGAAGCGTTTTTGTCGTTATATCCGTAACGCTTGCAGGACCAAAGTACTGAATAGGACCTGGGAACATATAGCAGTCGCTTAACGACCATTCTTTTCTTTGTTTTGCAAAAGCTTTAAAAGGTTCTCCGTTAAGTTTTACCAGAGCTTTCTGAATTACTGGCTTTTCTTTTCCTTTTCTTCTTTCGATATTCATCATCATTGTAAGAGGAATTCCGCCGCACTGCCAATCCTGTGATTTCTTTGTAAGATTTTTAACAGACGACAAATAACCGGACATTCCGTTTAATACCAACGCAGCGGCGTTATAACCGAGCGCAAAAGTATAATTTGCGTCAAAATTTGAAGGAACTCCGCATCTTCCTTCATATCCGAAGAAATGGTTTATCGTAGAGAATTTCCCTGAATATTTTTTTGCTTTTTTCAAAGCTTCAAGCTTTTTTGAAACCATTTCAATAAGAAGCTTTTCAGTTTCTATCAAAGAAACCTGCACGTTTCCGTGAGGATCTCTGTCAAGCATAAGCTGGCATGCTATATCTATAGGCAGAGACGACATCAATGCTGATAAATGTTTAGGCAGTTTTGACAAAATGAATTTAAACTCGTCTTCGACATTTTGCAAAGTTTTTAAATGAACTTCATGTTCGGCCAACAAATCGTTAAGATTTGAAATAAGTTCTTTCATCTCGGGAATAAATTCGATTAATCCTTCCGGAACAAGCAATATTCCGAAGTTTTTTCCTAATTTTGCTCTTTTTACAACGACATCGGCTATCTGATCAATGATTTGGCCCAAAGTCATTTTTTTAGCCAAAACTTCTTCGCCTATCAGCACTACGTTAGGCTGTGTTTTAAAACCTACTTCAAGGGTTATATGAGAGGCGCTTCTTCCCATAAGTCTTACGAAATGCCAGTATTTCCTTGCCGAATTAATATCTCTGCAGATATTGCCGACAAGTTCGGAATAAATTTTTGTGGCGGTATCAAAACCGAATGAAGCTTCAATATATTCGTTTTTCAAATCTCCGTCAATTGTTTTAGGAACGCCTATAACGTTAACGTTTACTTTTTCTTTTTTAAAATATTCCGCAAGCAATGCCGCATTTGTATTCGAATCGTCGCCGCCTACAAAAACAAGAGCATCCATTTTATTTTTCAATATATTAGCTTTTGCCTGAGCAAATTGTTCGCTTGATTCTATTTTTGTTCTGCCCGACTGGATTAAATCAAACCCGCCGGTATTTTTATACAATTCAATAACTTTATCGGTAATTTCCATGGTCTTATTATCTAAAATACCTGAAGGACCGCCCAAAAATCCGTATAATTTATTCTGTTTATTTGCGCTTTTCAACCCTTCCAGCAAACCGTATATAACATTATGTCCGCCTGGTGCCTGACCGCCTGAAAGAACAACGCCGACTTTTATCGCTTTCTTTGCGACAACGGCGTTTTTTCCTGCCTGAAAACTTACAACGGGCATACCGTAAGTATTCTCAAATATGCTTTTTACTTTATCAAAATCAGCGACAGATTTTGTCGGTTTTCCCAAAACAGGCTTTATGTTTGCAACGCCTTTCTTCAAAACATTCGGCAAAACAGGCTGAAAATTCAGTCTCTCTGCATGCAGCTCGGAAATATTAGATTTTTGTACCATAACAACTCCTCCGTTTTTTATTATTTTATAACAAACTTTTTAATTTTCAGTTTTATACATATGCTTTTGTAAAAAATTTCCGGTATATGAATTTTGCACCGTTGCCACTTTTTCAGGAGTTCCTGTTGCGATAACAGTCCCTCCTCCGTCTCCGCCTTCAGGTCCCAAATCTATTATCCAGTCGGCAGTCTTTATAACGTCTAAATTATGCTCTATTACCAATACCGTATTTCCTGCATAAACCAGTTGGTGCAACACTTCAAGTAATTTTCCCGTATCGGCAAAATGCAAACCTGTAGTCGGTTCATCAAGTATATACATTGTTTTGCCGGTACTTCTTTTTGAAAGTTCGGCCGCCAATTTTATTCTCTGGGCTTCTCCGCCGGACAGAGTCGTTGAAGACTGTCCTATTTTAATATATCCGAGCCCGACTTCGTTTAAAGTAGCCAGTATTTTTTTCAGTTTAGGGATATTTTCAAAAAATTTTACGCCCTCTTCCACCGTCATATCCAAAACTTCATGAATATTTTTACCTTTATATTTTACCTGCAAAGTTTCTTCGTTAAATCTCTGTCCGCCGCAAACTTCGCATTTGACGAAAATATCAGGCAAAAACTGCATTTCTATCTGTAAAGTTCCGTCACCCTGACAATTTTCGCATCTTCCGCCTTTGACATTAAAAGAAAATCTTCCCGCCGTATATCCTCTGGCTTTAGCTTCGGAAGTTTTTGCGAATAAATCTCTTATAAGCGAAAATGCTCCGGTATAAGTGGCAGGATTTGACCTAGGAGTCCTTCCTATAGGAGACTGGTCTACTATAATAACTTTATCTATATTTTCAATGCCGTCAATTTCTTTATATTTGCCGGGAGTATCTTTTGAACGGTAAAGCTTCTGGGCAAGAGCTTTATAAATTATCTCATGTACCAAAGTCGATTTGCCCGAACCTGAAACTCCGGTAACGCACACAAATAAACCCAAAGGAATATCAACATCAACTTTTTTCAGATTAAATTGTTCCGCCCCTCTTATCGAAAGCCATTTCCCGTTGCTTTTCTTTCTTTTTACCGGCACGGGAATGGATATTTTACCGTTTAAATACTGCGCCGTCAGTGATTTTTTATCTTTTAAAACTTCGTTTATTGTTCCATGCGCTATAACTCTGCCGCCGTGTATGCCGGCACCCGGCCCTAAATCTATAAGATAATCCGATTTTCTCATCGTATCTTCGTCATGTTCGACAACTATTAAAGTATTGCCCAAATCTCTTAAAGTTTCAAGAGTCTGTAAAAGTTTATTATTGTCTCTTTGGTGAAGACCTATTGAAGGTTCGTCAAGAACATACAACACGCCGGTAAGACCTGAGCCTATCTGGGTAGCCAAATGAATTCTCTGGGCTTCTCCGCCCGACAAAGTTGAACTTTCCCTGTCTACGTTTAAATAACCCAAACCTACGTTATTCAAAAAATTAAGCCTTGATTTTATTTCTTTTAAAATAGCTTTTGCTATCGTTTTTTCTTTTTCGTTAAGCTTAACATTATTGAAAAAATTACAGGCATTCAATACCGACATTGAAGTTATGTCCACTATAGACTTGTTATTCACAAGAACAGCCAGCGCTTCTTTTTTTAATCTTTTCCCTTTACATACTGGACACAGTTTCTGCGACATATACTTCGAATATATTGCATTGCGGACAAAATCAGATTCTGTTTCGGAATATCTTCTTTGCAAATTTACAATCACGCCTTCAAAATCGTCTTTGCCGTAAAACAATATTTTTTTCTGCTGCGGAGTTAATTCTTTCCAAGGTTTATTTAAAGGAATTTTATTTTTTTTACATATGTCTTCCAAAAGTTCCGTATAATATCCCGACCATGAATTTTTCCATCTGTGAGTCCTGGTTGTAACAGGCTCAGACCAAGCCTGCAGAGCGCCCTGTTCAAGGGTTCTCGTCTGGTCGGGAACTACCAAATCCTCGTTTATCTCTATTTTATTGCCGATACCGCCGCATTCAGGACATGCTCCGTAAGGAAGATTAAAAGAAAACAGCCTCGGTTCTATTTCAGGGATATTTATTCCGCAGTCAGTACAGGCATAATGTTCGCTGTAAACAGTCTCTTTCTTTATGTTTTTATTATCGTCTAAAACACAAACAGAAGCCAGACCTTTTGATTGTTTTAATGAAGTTTCTACCGAATCCGCTATTCTTGTCCGTGATTCTTTATTTACTTTTATTCTGTCGATTAAAATATCTATGGTGTGTTTTTTGTATCTGTCCAACTGTATGCTTTCGTCAAGGCTGTATATTTTTCCGTCAACTCTTATTCTGGTATAACCTTCTTTCAAAAGTCTTGCGAAAAGTTCTTCATATGTGCCGGTTCTTCCTTTCACCAGTGGCGCAAGGATATAAATCATCGTATTTTCTTCCAGTTTCATTATATCGTCAATAATCTGCTGTGAAGACTGCGGTTTCACCGCTTTCCCGCATTTAGGGCAATGGACTATTCCTATCCTGGCAAACAAAAGCCTGAGATAATCATAAATTTCAGTAACGGTTCCTACTGTAGATCTTGGATTGTGGGACGGATTCCTTTGTTCTATCGATATTGCGGGAGACAAACCTTCTATTATGTCTACGTCCGGCTTTTCCATTAAATCCAAAAACTGCCTTGCGTAAGCCGACAACGATTCGACGTATCTTCTTTGCCCTTCGGCATATATTGTATCAAAAGCCAGAGACGACTTTCCGGACCCGGATAAACCTGTTATTACTACCAGTTTATTTTTGGGTATATCTATATCAATGTTTTTTAAGTTGTGCTGCCTTGCACCTCGAATTTTAATTATATCCATCTTGCACTTACTCTCTGCTCTGATGCTTATTTATAATAGTTTTTGTTTTTTTTGTGGATTTTTCAGGATAATCCAAACTGTAATGCAGCCCTACGCTCTCTTTTCTTGCCATAGCGGACATAACAACTATTTCCGCGACATCCAATATATTTCTAAGCTCAAGCAGTTCAATACTTACCTTAAAATTTTTAAAATGCTGTGCAACCTCGCCGTTTAATATTTTTATCCTTTTCAACGCCATCGACAGCCTGTCGTCAGTTCTTACAATACCGGCGTAATGCCACATTAATCTTCTTGTTTCTTCCCAATTTTGGAGCATTACGGCAGGATCGCTGTTGTTATCAGTACTTTCATTAACAAAGTTTTGAATATTGTCATTTATCTTTATAGAGTTTATTATTTCTTTCGATTTTTGATACGCCAAATCCGCTGAAACAAGACCGTCAAGCAGTGAATTTGAAGCAAGCCTGTTTGCCCCGTGAACTCCGTTGCACGCCGTTTCGCCTATCGCAAATAAATTGGCTATGTTCGTCTGAGCATATTTATTAACGTCGACTCCGCCGCAGCAATAATGAGCCGCCGGTACGACAGGAATCATATCTTTTGACATATCTATTCCGTACTTTAAGCATTTTTCATAAATATTAGGAAATCTTTTAAGAAAGAATTTTTTAGGTTTATCAGTGATATCAAGATATACGAAATGATCCCCTGTACTTTTTAATTCGGTATCTATCGCTCTTGCGACAATATCTCTCGGAGCCAAATCTTTTAAAGGATGGTACTTGCTCATAAAAGCTTCACCCTTCTGGTTTTTTAAAACGGCTCCTTCTCCTCTGACGGCTTCAGAAATCAAAAATGATTTTGCCTGAGGATGATATAAACAAGTAGGGTGAAACTGAATAAATTCCATATTTGCTATATCTGCGCCGGCTCTGTAAGCCATTGCCACCCCGTCGCCTGTCGCAACGTCCGGATTTGAAGTGTACAAATACACCTTACCTGCGCCTCCTGTAGCCAGCACTACAACTTTTGCCACAAAAAGCTGAACTTCATTTCTGTTTACATCGTAAACGTAAGCTCCGAAACATCTTTTGCCGGTTTCGTCTTCATCTATTAAAAGGTCAACAGCCATATGATTTTCATATACGACCACATTTTTTTTCTTGTTTATATTATCGATTAAAACTCTTTCTATTTCATTACCTGTTATATCACCGGCATGAAGTATTCTTCTCTTACTGTGTCCGCCTTCAAGCCCCAGTTCAAATTCGGATTCCTTATAGTCTTTTTTTGTGAATTTTACGCCTAATTCTATAAGTTCTTCTATTCTGGCAGGCGCGGATTTAACCAAAAGTTCAACCATTTCTTCATCACACAGACCGGCGCCGGCAACAAGAGTGTCCTGTATATGTTCCGCAAAAGAATCCTCTTTATCGGTAACGCAGGCAACTCCTCCCTGCGCTTTTCCGGTAGAAGAATCAAACAAATATTTTTTAGTAATTAAAGAGACGGTTCCTGTATCGGAAGCTTTTATTGCAAAACTTAAGCCGGCTATTCCGCTGCCGATAACCAAATAATCAGTTTTTATCATCTTGTATTTTAAACCATTTAGTAAGTTCAGAAAGCATTTGTTTTGCTTTCTCTTTTTCGCCGAGATCTATTGCATCTTTTATCAATTCAATTCTTTTTCTGTCTTCTGATACTGCACTTCTTACATTTTCTATCGTCTTTTTAATGTTAACCGCCAATTCTATGGTTTCATCTTTTTTTCTGTGATGGACATTGACAAAAAATTTACCCTGGGAAAGTTTATTCATAACTATCTCAAAGAAAAATACAGGACCTATCAGCCTGTGGAAATAAAAAACGCTCTCTATTAAAACTATTATAGTAAAGACAAGCGTTACCCAAAAGAAACCGCTTGTATATGATCTTACAAAATTTCTTATTGCGCCGGCACTCAACTGGTCCATCCCAGGGGAAGTAAGAAGAGAATCAAGAAAAGCATAATAAATCATCATCGCCGAGACAACAATAATAAAAGCTAATATGCTTAAATATTTTAACTGTAATTTAGGCTTAACAAGATACTGCCTTCTTTTTTTAGTCATATATCCCCCGATTTGTTTTAACATAATATATTATCTATTAATCTAATATTTGAAATTTTTACGGCCGCAGCGATAACTACATTTTTTGTCGTCTTTACCGCAGGCTGTAAAGTATTAGAATCTCTGGCTTCAATATAATCTATCTCGCTGTTTTCTATCGCAGACAGTAATTTTGCTGTTTCTTTTATAACAGCATCTATATTTTTGCCGGAATTAAAACTCTTTTTTGCATTTACTAAAATTTTATGAATATTGACTGCCTGTTCTTTTGCTTCCGGAGATAAATACGTGTTTCTGCTGGACATTGCAAGTCCGCTTTTTTCTCTTATTATAGGACACCCGATTACTTTTGTTCTAAAATTTAAATCTTTAACCATCCGTTTTATTATAACGTACTGCTGATAATCTTTTAAACCGAAATATGCTCTGTCCGGCATAACCATATTAAAAAGCTTTGAAACGACAGTAGCAACGCCTCTGAAATGGACAGGTCTTGTCACTCCGCACATTATGCCAGATAATTTATCCACGGTAACATAAGTTGAAAAATCTTTGTCGTATAAAGTTTCGTTTGAAGGTAAAAATAAATAATCAACACCGTTTTTCTTACATATTTCAATATCGTCATTTACAGGTCTCGGGTATCTTTTATAATCTTCGTTAGGCCCGAACTGTATAGGATTTACATATACTGAAACAACCGTAATATCGTTCTGTGATACGGATTTTTTTATCAAAGAAACATGACCTGAATGCAAAGCCCCCATAGTGGGAACAAATCCTATAGATTTATTTTTTCTTATAAGTTCCATTGAAATTTTCTGTATCTGCAAAGGATTCTTAATTATCTTCATTTATAAGTATTGCCTTCCTGGGGAAATTCTCCGCTTTTTACTTCCGCGCTGTACTGTTTTACCGCATCTGCCGCAGACTGAGCCAAATTCGCATATTTTTTTACAAATTTAGGAGTAAAATCCGTAAACATCCCGAGCATATCATCCGACACTAAAACCTGCCCGTCGCAATATTTGCCGGCGCCGATTCCTATTGTAGGAATGTTTAACTTTTCCGTAACGTCTTTTGCAACTTTTTCAGGTATACATTCTAAAACTATCGAAAAAATTCCGGCATCCTGAAGAATCAAAGAATCTTCCGTAAGCTTTTTTACGGATTCCTCATCTCTGCACTGGACTTTATAACCGCCGAATTTATTTACCGACTGCGGAGTAAGCCCTAAATGCCCGACAACCGGAATCTTTGAATTTATAATTGCTTTTACCGATTCAATTATCTCTTTTCCGCCTTCAACTTTTACGGCGTCCGCTCCGGCTTCTATAAGCTTTTTAGCATTTTCTAAAGCTTCGTCCGGATTATTTTCATAAGACATATAAGGCATATCGGAAACAAGTAAAATATTACCGATATTACCGTTTTTTACCGCCTTCGTATGACGAATCATATCGGACATTGTAACGCTTAAAGTATCTTTGTACCCGAGCTTTACCATGCCAAGCGAATCTCCGACAAGCAGTATATCAACAGCGGATTTTGAGAAAACCTTTGCCATGGGAAAATCATAGCATGTAATCATAACAATTTTCTCTTTCCGTTTTTTCATATCCAATATTTCAGATATCATTTGGCCGAATATCCTTTAAAATATATTTAATATATGATTTTAACTTTTTGATTGATACAAGTCAATTATTTTACAGGCTTTTAACGGCGTGAAATCTGATTATTCCAATGATCTTTAAACCGTTTCTTTTTAAAAAAGCCGAATATCCGGATAATTATAAGAAAAAGCAAAAACACTGTTACAATTGTAGGACCGGCGCTCCAATCAAGCCTCATTGAAGATTCCAAACCTAAAACACAGCCTGAAATACCGAAAATCCAACCGAATACTATTCTTTTAAATGTCCCTTCAACCGCAATTATGGCAGCTGTTGCCGGTATAATAAGAAATGCAAAAACAAGAAGAACTCCGGCAACTTTAACTGACGATGTCACGACAAAGCCGAATGTTGCGTAAAAAACAAAATCCCACCACCATAATTTTAATTTTTTTTCTCTTGCTTCTTCGGGCTTTTCAGTTACAAGAAGAAGCTCCTTTCTTGCAAACCAATGAATAAAACCGATAATTGAATATAAAATTGCAATAAAAGCGAGTTCTTTTGGAGAAACCGTCAAAAGTGAACCTGACAACATCTCTTTTATTTCTTCCGTGCCTGCAGCCGAACGTTCCAGAACTATCAGAGACAGAGCAATAGCTCCGGCATAAGTAATTCCTATAAGCGTTTCAACAGGCACCGTTTCTTTTTTGCTGCGGAACAAGACAAATAACAATGCCCCGAATAATGTAAACGACAGAGAAATAACATAATTATGCACCGGGAATTCGCTTCCCCATCCAAGCAAAACACCGACGCTCGCTCCCAAAGCCGCAACCTGCGCAAGAGCTAAATCGACAAAGATGACACCTCTTTTGACAACATGATAGCCGAAATAAGTATGAATACCCGTAAGCATAAGGCATACTAATAATGCCGTTATAATAAAATGATACTGAAATATCATCATAAGAAACTCCTTAAAATACTTTTTACGGCAGTCTGTATTTATTGTACAGGCTGCCGTAAATATTACACGCGAACTATTTCGTTATTTGTGCTATTGCTTCGTCAAAATGCTTAAAATATGAATCTGCTTTGACGTTTGTACATGACGGAGCTATTTTAAATACCTTAATGCCTGTTTGACGTTCCAAAAATTTAGGAGCGTTATCAGGAAAATACGGCTCCTGAATTAAAAGAGAGACTTTATCTTTTTTAATAATATTTACAAGTTCTGAAAGATGTTTTCCCGTAGGAGGTATTCCCGGTAAAGGTTCGACATAACCGGCTATAACCATATTAAACGCTGAAGCAAAATACACCCATGAAGAATGATAGCTTATCATCTTTTTTCCTGAAAGACCTGACATTTTGTCTTTCCATACCGCAATGCGCATTTTTGTTTCATTTTTAAATTTCTCAAAATTGCTTTCATAATAAGCGCTGTTTAAAGAGTCAGCCTTTTTCAAAGCGGCAAGTATATTTGAAGCAATTACAATGCCGTTTTCAGGATCAAGCCAATAATGCGGATTGCCTTCCGGATGAACGTCTCCCATTGAAGAATCGACTTTCCCGACAGGCTTCTGCAGTACTGCAATTCCGTTAGAACAATCCGCAACTATGATTTTATTATTGCGTGATCCGTCAATTATTTCATTTGACCACTGATCCAAAGAAAGACCCGCTTTCAAATAAATATCACCTTTTAAAACCTTAATCATATATGAAGGCAAAACTTCGACAAAATGAGGATTTGAATTATTTTTTGCTATCGCAATAACTTCTACTTTATCTCCTCCTATATATGAAGCTATCGAACCTAAATCAGGTATTGCCGCCACGATTTTAACAGGCTCGGCAACAACAGAAACAACTGCCGTAAACATCAATACAGCACAAAAAATTAAAAACTTTTTCATTTATAGTCTTCTCCTTAAAAATTTTCCTAAAACTGATGCGCTTTATGCGGACCTATACTGAAAACTACCTGAAAAGTTACAGTATTTACGACATCAGAGCCTTCCGGCATAAACTGTTCGTAAGCTAAACGAAATAAAGTAGTCTCTTCAAGAAGAGAGTATCCGACAAAATACTTTACAGCACTGTCTCTTAAATTTTTGTCATGCAAAGGGTTGTACCGGTCATAAATGACTCCGCCGTTCCATCTCTGCCAAAAATTTAAATCGGCAAAAGCATAAAAGCCGTCCCTTACAATATTTCTAAAGCTGCCTGTATCGTTGTCTGTAACAATATCGCTTTTATTGTAAAAATATTCTCCCTGCAAAGTTAAAGTTGTAAAAGGAGAGAATTTAATTTTAGTTTTGCAGTCAACTCCGCAAACTAAAGTTTTAGTACCCCATTTGACGTTGTTTGTGCCTTGCGTTGCAGACGCTCCTATTTCCAACGGCGTCGTATCGTTGATAAGCAAAGAATTGCTTAACCGCCCCACCCATCCGGAAGATTCTTTCGTTTCGTCAGGATGAAAAGACGATCCGTTTATAATATCGCCGGAAATAACGGAAGCACAATTTCCGAAAGCAGGCAATAAAAAAGACGCCTGCACGCCCGTTTCGTTAAAACTTTCCTCTCCCGGAAGCATTTCCGCCATTACTCTCGGTGCAGAAATAAATGAATAAGCATGAGGATGAACAGGATTAAGTTTTCCGAAACCTACGCGGTATTTACCGCCTTTTAAAGCAAATCCGTCAGGAAGCCCTTTAAATATCGTAAGATATGCTTCCTCGGTTTCTATTTTCCCGTCTTCTATGGCAAAAACAAAAAAACCTTTTGCATAAGGATTAAGATAACCGTCCACAACGATTTCAGTTTCTCCTAAATTCAAAGTTGAAGTATTTGCATTTTCCGATGAAGCGTCATCTGTGCGATTTGAAATAATCTGCCCTATAACTGAAATATCCGGATTTACAACACCTGCGAATGATTTGTGTACACCTATAATAAATACAATAAACAAAATAACACATAAGTTTGTTCTCCAACGAAACATAAAAACTCCTTTAATTTAAAAATTAAAAAGAAAATGGGCATATTCTCTAAGTTAAAAGAATATGCTTAATGATTAATGAATTTTTATATTAAAGCGTTGGAGGACTGCGAAGATATATAGCGTCTTTTTTAAATTTTTTTATCGCGTTTTTTGCGATAAAAACAGCGATAATGAAAACAAAAACCGCCGTAATACCTGAATTGACTTCTGAAATGAACTGCTGTGCCGCAAGCATACATATGGAGCAGTCTTTTTCGTGCGTTTTATTGTCAGCATGATGATGGAAAGGAATTACAAGCGCAAAAAACAGAACAAAATAAATGCAAAATAACAATTTTGCCAATCTGGATATTTTGAAAAATATGCTGTTCATGACTTTTTTATTGTATCTTTTTCTTACCGGAAAAGAAAAACTCCGACAGTAGGACTCGAACCTACAACCCTCCCGTTAACAGCGGGATGCTCGACCATTGAGCTATGTCGGAATTAAACTTTTATTAAAGATTGGTTTATTATATTACTTTTTTTGGAAATAAAAATCAAGCAGGCTGAAACATATTTAATATTTTTCAGCATTACAATATATATATGTATGTAAAAAAATGATAGAATTATTATGTTATGAATAAAAGAATATCAAAGCTTACGGAAAAATACGCCGACCGGGCAATTTTAGTAACAGATCCGAAAGATATTTTTTATTTAACGGAAGCAGGATTTGACGGTTTTTGGCTTCTGCTTTATAAAAAAAATATTTTCACGATAACATCAAAAATGATAGAAGGTCAGGTTAAAGAGCATTTCGGAAACGCTGTAAAAATAAAGATTGCCTCATCTTTTACCGAAGGATTGACAGAAATATGCAGAAAATACAAAATTAAAGATGTTTGTATTGACGTCTCAAATACAAACGTGCTTGTTTTTGACGCCGTAATAAAAAAACTTTTCAACAATAATGTTTCCGTATCGAAAATAAACGGTCTGACAGCCGATTTGAGAATAATTAAAAGTAAAGAAGAAATAAAAAATATTAAAACGGCATGTGAAATAGTTTCGGATATTTTTGACAAAGTAAAAACACAGATAGAGCCCGGAATGACCGAAACTGAAATATATTTCAAAATAGAAGAAGAATTTTCAAAAAGCCGCACATCAGCCAGTTTTAAAACAATAGTTGCAAGCGGACAGCATTCATCAAACCCGCATCATGCGAGCGGAAACAGAAAAATTTTAAGAAACGACATAGTTCTTATAGATATGGGGTGCGTATATAAAGGGTACTGTTCTGATTTGACACGTATAGTTTTTTTAGGTAAAATTAGCGATAATTCTGAAAAGATGTGGTCTTTGGTAAAGCAGGCTCATGATATCTCGCTGGCAGCCGTAAAAGCGGGCATTAAATGCAGCGCAGTTGATTCGGCGGCAAGAGATGTCATTACAAAAGCAGGGTTCGGTGATAAATTCATTCACGGAACAGGGCATGGAGTCGGCTTAAACATACACGAATTTCCGTCAGTCTCTCAAAATTCAAAAGAAATTTTACAAGAAAATATGATAATAACGATAGAACCGGGCGTATATTTTCCGGGAAAATTCGGAATAAGGCTTGAAGATACGGTGTTGGTTACAAAAAAAGGATGCAAAGTTTTAACAAATACAAAAATTTAGAGTAACAGTAACAGGAGAAAACAATAATGGTTTCAACTTCGGATTTCAAAAACGGTTTAGTAATTTTAGTTGATAATGAACCTTATCAGATAACATGGTTTCAAAATCATAAGCCGGGCAAAGGCGGAGCGGTTATGAGAGTTAAATTGAGACATGTTAAAAAAGGCGGAACGATAGACAGAACTTTCAAATCAGGCGAAAAATTTGATGCTTTGAGCGTTACCAGACAAAAAAAACAGTTCTTATATGCGGAAGGTGAAAATTACATATTTATGGATATGAATTCTTACGAACAGATTCCTGTGCCGAAAGAAAAGATGGACGGCAAAGAAATTTATTTGAAAGAAAACCAGGAAATTGACGCCATATATTTGGAAGAAGAGTTAATCGGCATTGATATGCCTCTTATAGTTGAAATGACTATTATAGAAGCCGAACCGGGAATAAAAGGCGACTCTGTAACAAATTTGACTAAATTTGCAAAAATAGAAACAGGCGCCGAAATAAAAGTTCCTTTATTTATAAAGGAAGGCGACAAAGTCAGAGTCGACACCAGAACAGGCGAATACGTAGAAAGAGTATAACAGAATCATATCTAAAACTATGAGGTTTTTATGAATCCTATTGAAATTAAAAAATTTTTGGAATCAATAAGAGAAACAGATATTGAAGAAATGGAATTTGATTCCGGAGAAACATCAGTTTATTTCAAAAAAAGCGAAGTAACGCAAAAAATTGCCGCCCCTAAAAAAGTCGTAGTCGAAAAATCTCCGATTGTTTCTATTAAATCATCAATGGTAGGAACATTTTACAATGCTCCGGCAAACGACAGACCGCCTTTCATAGTAGAAGGCAACCATGTTGAAGTAGGGCAGAAAATAGCTGCAATTGAAGCCATGAAGATTATAAAAGACGTTATTGCCACAACAAAAGGTAAAGTTGTTAAAGTTTGCGTACAAAACGGAGAATCCGTAGAGTACGGACAGGAATTGTTTTTGGTAGATACGTCAGATCAGGCACAAGCATAGTTTTTGATATCGGGAGATTATAATATGTTTAAAAAAATATTAATCGCAAACAGAGGCGAAATAGCCTGCAGAGTAGTCAGAGCTGCCAGAGAACTCGGCATCCAGACGGTTGCCATACATTCTGAGGCAGACAAAGAATCAATGCATGTAAAACTTGCGGACGAATCAATTTGCGTAGGTCCTGCATCTGCAAGTGAAAGTTACCTTAACATTCCGAGCATAATTTCAGCGGCTGAAATTACAGGCGCCGACGCTATTCATCCGGGATACGGATTTTTGGCGGAAAATACATATTTTGCGGAAGTATGCGAAAGCTGCGGAATATCTTTTATCGGTCCTAAAAGAAGCTCCATTGAAAAAATGGGAGATAAAATAGCCGCCAGACAATTGATGATAAAATCAAAAGTGCCTGTTGTTCCAGGATCTGAAGGTCCTGTATCGGCGGATGACCCTGAAATATTTAAACTTGCACAAAAAATAGGATATCCTGTAATAGTTAAAGCCACTGCCGGCGGCGGCGGAAAAGGCATGAGAATCGTCGTAAGCGAAGAAGCTCTTAAAAATTCCATTATAATGGCTCAGACGGAAGCTAAAGCCGCTTTCGGTAATCCTGACGTTTACATGGAAAAATACATTGAAGAACCTCATCATATAGAATTTCAGATTTTGGGAGACTGCAAAGGAAAAGTCGTTTATCTTCCTGAAAGAGACTGCTCAATTCAAAGAAGACACCAAAAACTTGTTGAAGAAAGTCCGTCACCGTTCATTAATGATTCATTAAGGAAAAAAATGGGTAAAGCAGCTCAAAGCGCTGCGGCAGCCGTAGGGTATATAACTGTCGGAACGGTAGAATTTTTAGTAGACAAACATTTAAATTTTTATTTCATGGAAATGAATACAAGAATTCAGGTTGAGCATCCTGTAACTGAAACCATTACCGGAATAGATTTGGTTAAAGAACAAATTTTATTGGCGGCCGGCGAAAGATTATCTTTTGATTCAAGCGACATAAAAATAAACGGGCATGCCATAGAGTGCAGAATAAACGCCGAAGATCCTGACAAGGACTTTATTCCTTCTCCTGGAAAAATCGGACATTTGTATCTGCCTGGCGGTCCCGGGATAAGAGTTGACACCCACGTTTATTCAGGTTATACGATTCCTCCTTTTTATGACAGCCTTATAGCCAAAATAATCGCTCACGGGGCAACCAGAGAAGAAGCAATTACCAGAATGTCCAGAGCTTTGAAAGAAACGCAGATTGAAGGAATAAAAAATACAGCCACTTTACATGCAAAAATTATGGAAAACGAATTCTTCCATAAAGGAAACGTATGTACGGATTTTTTGCCAAAATATATATTCGGTAAATAACGGGCAGGCTGAAAAAATATTTTAATTTAAAGCCCGCCGGCATAAAAAGGCGGGCTTTATTAATTGGAGACAATTATGGATATGAAAAGCACAATTAAAACTTTAATAAGCGACAGTATTGAGACCAAACAAAAAATGTTGGATGAAGGACAATTGGTTTATATACAGTCTATTGCAAATAAAATCAACGAAGCTTACCAGCACGGTAAAAAAGCAATTATTTTCGGCAACGGAGGGTCTGCATGCGACGCTCTGCATTTTGCCGCCGAACTGGTATGCAGATTTGAAAAAAACAGAAATGCTCTTCCTGCCATAGCCTTGACGGAAAATATTTCTTCCGTAACGGCAATCGGAAACGATTTCGGCTACGAGTTCGTTTTCAGCAGACAAGTTGAGGCTTTTGCCCAAAAAGGCGATATAATAATCGCAATAACAACTTCAGGAAACTCTATAAACGTGATTAAAGCGGTAGAAACAGCAAAAGATATGGGGATTTTTGTAATAGGACTTACCGGTGCAGACGGAGGACAATTAAAACTTTTATCAGATATGTGTTACTGCGCTCCTTCAAAAGTTACAGGAAGAATTCAGGAATGTCATATACTTCTTTTGCACATTATAGCTAAATTGGTTGAGGAAAAAATCTTTGGATAATAATAAAATTTGTTCAACAAAAAAATTAATCGAAACCGTTAAAAAACTAAAAGAAGAAAACAAAAAAATAGTTTTCACTAACGGCTGTTTTGACTTGATACATATAGGGCATGTCAGTTTGTTCCAAAAAGCAAAAACGCTCGGAGACGTTTTAATAGTTGCAATAAATTCAGATAAATCTTTAGCCGGTCTTAAAGGGCCTAAAAGACCTTTAGTCCCGCAGAAAGACAGAACTAAACTTCTTGCGGCAATAACGGCAATAGATTATGTAGTAATTTTTAACGAACAGACGCCTTACGAACTTTTAAAGAAACTCCGCCCTGACATACTTGTTAAAGGCGGCGATTACAAAATAGAAGATATTATCGGCAGAGAATTTGTCAAAAAAGTTTACAGATATCCGCTTGTTGCCGGAAAATCTACGAGCAATCTCATAAAACTAATCGTTGAAAGATATTCTTAAAATGGACAAAAATTTTATACGAATACTAGATACAAACGTTAACAGATGCAAAGAAGGTCTGAGAGTTGTAGAAGACGGCATGCGTTTTATTTTTTGCGACGAAGAATTTTATAAAGAGATACGAATTATACGCCATGCGGCATCCTCTTACCTTACGGAATATTACGAACAAATGCTCTCGGCGAGAGACAGTGTAAGCGATTCCGGTAAAAAAGCACAGGAAGCATCAAGAGCAGATTTAAAAAATATAATAATAGCAAACTTTAAAAGAGCGGAAGAATCTTTGAGGGTTTTGGAAGAATATTCAAAAATAATTGATTTTGAAACAGCCTTAAAATATAAAGCTTTAAGATATAAAATTTACGATATAGAAAAAAAGTTTTTCGACAAATACAAAAATTCTTTTGCAGATTAAATAAAATCTTTTCAAAAAGCTCATCCGATTTAAAAAACAAGCAATAAATTTGACTTTAATACAAATGTATAGTATAATTAAAATACTATCTTTTTATTCCGGAGGATCTTATGAAAGAACTTACAGACAAGCAAAAAAAAGTTTTACAATTCATAAATGATTTTCACGCAGACAACGCAATGATGCCTACAGTCAGAGAAATTGCGGCAAATTTCAAATTGTCCATAGGTTCCGTCCAACAGCATCTTAAAGCCTTACAGTTAAAAGGCTGTCTTATAAAAAGAGGTTCTTTGTCCAGAGGAATAGATTTGCCTAACAGACAAAATTTTTCACCTGTTGCGGTTTTAGGAACAGTTCATGCCGGCACATTCCTTGAACAGATAGAAGATGCAAACGATTATGTATATATCAATACAAACGTAACAAGAAACAGAAAATGTTTCGCTTTGAAAGTTAAAGGCGACAGTATGGAACCATCCGGCATAGTTGAAGGAGACACTATAGTCGTTTCACAGGGCGAAAGAGTTTACAACGGAGATATCGTCGTTGCTTTGGTAGACGGAGAATCTGCCGTTAAAATGTTTTACAGAGAAAACGACAGAATATTTCTAAAATCATCCAATCCTAAATATCCGGCAATAACTTCCGATAATATTGAAATTGTAGGAAAATTAATATATCTTGTAAGAGAATACAAGGGATAATTATGAATGTTAACAAGCTTTTCTATACATTATTTGCAATTGATATTATCGCCGGCGCAATATTAGCCGCCTTTTTCAATTTAACTGCCGGCATAATAGCGGCCTGTGTTTTATTATTCATAAACATTCTTACTTTTTTCATCATTAAGAAAATACAAAAAATTCAAATTTCTCTTTTTATTTTCAACTTTTGCGGGAGTAGCCGGTCTTTATATTTCATATAAATTTCAAACTCCGGCTGCAAAATATATTTCGTATTTTTTATATGCCGTATGGTTTGTAACCGCCGTTTATGTAAGGATTGCAATATTAAAAACAAAAAAACAAATAAAACAGTAAATCTATGTCGTTCTAAGAAAGACCGGAGGTTTTTATGTTCGGATTAGGATTTCAGGAAATTATAGTAATTCTTCTTTTGGCTCTTTTAATTTTCGGCTCAAAAAAATTACCGCAAATAGGCAAAGCGATAGGCACTTCGATAAGAGAATTTAAAAACGCTTTCGACGGCAGCAAAAAGGACGATGCCGATAAAACAGAAGAGACAAAAGAAGACATAAACAAACTTGAAAAATAATGATAAAACAGCCTGTTCTATCCCATCTGGAAGATTTAAGATGGCTTATAATAAGAATTGTAATTTATTTGTCCGCGGCTTCCGTTTTGTCTTTTTTTATTGCCGACATCATAATTGATTACATCAAACTCCCGGCAAAAAACACTATAAATGATTTTCTTATACTCAGACCTACGGAACCAATTACAATATATTTTAAAACCGTAATTTACTCAGGTCTTGTAATTTCTTTTCTGCCGATATGTTATGAATGCATAAAATTTATTGCGCCTGCTTTACAAAAAGAAAAAACGATATCAATAGTAAAATACTCAATATCTGCTTTTATTCTTTTTATTTCGGGAACTGTTTTCGCTTATTTTATAGTTTTACCTAATACAATCAAATTTCTCTCAAATATCGCCGTACATTTGACGTCATCTGCGCCGCAGTTTACGCTCAATTCATATATTTCTTTTGTATTTGCAGTATTGCTTTCAGGCGGTATAATATTTGAAATACCTTTGGTTTGCGCAGTTTTAACGGCTTTACAGATAGTATCGCCTAAAACATTAAAAAAATTCAGAAAAGAAGTTTTTTTTGTACTTTGCGTTTTTGCGGCAATCATTACCCCGACCACAGACGTTTTCAGCTTAACCTTATTTGTTCTGCCTATGATAGTATTATATGAAATCGGCATTTTTGTATCGGCTGTAATTTACAAAAAAATCGTTTCAGAAAACCCTATTTACGGAGATATTGAATGATTAAAAATTTAAACAAAATTTTTTTAAAGAGATATTCCAGAAAAAACTTTTTAAAAGTTCTATCTTTCGGATTAATATCGCTTTTTCTGGCAACAGGAAAGTCAAAAGAATTGTTTGCAAAAACGGCAAAGCAGCTGGAACCGAGAAAGAGAAGAAACATTAAAACAAATTATGATCTTGTAACCGTACACGGAGAAAATATTGAAGAAATGACGAAAAGAATTATCGACGAATTAGGCGGTATAGAAAAATTCATTAAGAAAGGCGATATCGTTGTAGTCAAACCTAATATAGGATGGAACAGAGCGCCGGAGTATGCGGCAAATACAAATCCGTTTTTGGTTGCCGCCGTAGTAAAATTATGTTTAAAGGCTGGTGCAAAAAAAGTTAAAGTTTTTGACAACACATGCAACGAAGAAAAAATGTGTTATAAAAATTCAGGCATAGAAAAAGCCGTTAAAGAAGCCGGCGGCGATATTTTTTTCCCTGACAGATGGAAATATTACGCCGCAGATTTCAAAACGCCCGCGCAAATGCAGGATTTCCCGATATATTCCGATGCGGTTAACTGCGACTGTTTTATAAATATACCGATAGCAAAAACACACGGTCATACAAAACTTACGCTGTCAATTAAAAATCTTATGGGAGTCTGCGGAGGAAACAGATCAACAATGCATTGGGATATAGATAAAAAACTTCCGGAAGTTTTATCTTTTATCAAACCGGATTTAAATATAATCGACGGATACAGAATTCTTTTAAGGAACGGTCCTAGAGGAGGCAATTTGGAAGACGTCAAAAAAGCCTCGGTGCTGATAGCCTCTGCAGACGCCGTTCTGGCAGATGCCTACGCTTCGCAAACACTATATAACATAAACCCTGAAAATATAGGACATATCAAAGAAGCTGCAAAATCCGGGCTAGGCAGTATGAATATAAGCAAAGCAAAAATTAAAATATTAAAATTATGAAAATTAAACTATTAAAAATACTAACTCAGTCGATATTTTTTATAACAATATTCATATTACTGTGGTATTTAAGATATCCGCTGCACAATTTTTTTAATGCGGTTATTTTTTTTCAAATTTCTCCTGTAACGGCAATTGTCTCTAATTTTTTACAGACGGCTCTTATTGCGGCGGCTGTTCTGATAATTATTACTTTAATCTTCGGAAGAATATTCTGCGGATGGATATGTCCTTACGGAACCGTTATGGACATAGTAAGTTTTTTTATAAGCATATTTAAGAAAAACAAAGAAACTGAACCAAAAAGAATAAATTTTAAATATTTTTTATTATTACTTCTTATAGTTCTTTCCGCTTTCGGGCTTCAAATGTTATGGCTGTTTGAACCTTTAACAATATTTGCAAGAGGTTTTTATTTTACTTTTTATTCTGCCGCCAATAACCTGTCAAATGATTTCTTTTATTATCTCATGTCAAATAATCCCGGCAGAATTACTGAAGGCATTTACCAAATATCAAAAAGCATTGTTATCGAAAACAGAGAATTGTTTTTTAACAATTCCTCATCGATGCTTATATTTTTCATATTACCGCTCGTTATGCTGCTGTTTAAAAGAAGATTTTGGTGCAGATATGTTTGTCCTCTCGGGAGCATACTTGCCGTATTTTCGATGAAAGCACTGTTTACAAGAAAATCAGAATCATGTGCCGGCAAATGCGGACAATGCAAAAATTTATGCAGAATGAACGCAATAAAAGATGATAACAGCTATATAAAACAAGAATGTATCTTGTGTATGGACTGCATACGGGAAACAAAGTGCGCTGACAGATATAAGCCTGAGTTTTCTTTCAGAAAACCGGTTATCTGTAATCTGCCGAAAAAAGACAATTCTCCAAAACATAAAGAAAACGGAATTTCAAGAAAAGAGTTTTTATCATGGCTGACAGTTTCTTTAGGATTTATTTTTTTCGCTTTAAAAAACAAACCGGCCGGTAAAAAGAGTAATATTATACGTCCTCCCGGGATATTAAATGAAAATGATTTCAAACAAAAGTGCATACGATGCGGCAACTGCATTAAAGCATGCGTTACAAACGGGCTTCAGCCTGTAATGTTTGAATCGGGCATAGACGGCGTCTGGACGCCGAAACTTGACGCTAAAACAGGGTACTGCGAATACGAATGTATTTTATGCGGACAAGTTTGTCCAACTCAGGCAATAAAGAAAATGACCGTTGAAAAAAAGATGAAAACAAAAATCGGTGTGGCAAAAATACAAAAAGACACCTGTATTTCATGGCGTGACGGATTAGAGTGCCTTGTATGTGAAGAGCATTGCCCGATCCCTTCAAAAGCTGTAAAAGTAAAAAAAGAAATGATAAACGGAGAATTTGTTAAAGTCCCTTATATTGACGAAAATTTATGCATAGGCTGCTCAATATGCCAAAACAAATGTCCCGTTGACGAAAAAAAAGGAATTATAGTCGAATCTTTATAATACCGGCAAATAAAAAAGCAGCCAGATATTTTTTCTGTCTGCTTTTTTATTATTTATTTACTGCATCTTATTAAAACATTTCTTTATGCCGCTGCTGCAACCGCTTTAATATCTGACAATCTCATCATCGGCGTTATGTATTTATCCGTCTTCTTGTCTTTGAGCATATCCATTACATCGTCTATCTTTGCGTCTTTCGCAAATACTATATTCTTGTCACTTATCGCTTTCTGCAGCTTCTGTATGTCTATTACAAATTCTTCCGCTTTTCCGCTGTTTTCCTTCTCCATCCCGGCTATTATCACATTCTGGTTTACAGCTTTGCTTATTACTAGTTTCGTTAATATCTCTTCAGCTCCGGCTGTCGCTACCCATTCTTTCCCTTTCGCTTCTTTGCTTGATGTTATCAATAAATCCCTCAACGTCGTTACCAACGCTATTTCCGTCCTTACTTCAGCTCCGCTCAGTTCTCCTTTCTTTCCCATCTCTATCGCTTCCGCCATCTTGTCTGTTGCTGCCTGCACTATTGCCTTTGTATTGCTCAACTCCGTGCCTTTATCTAACCCTATATACTCTAACATCGCTCCTGTGTCTCTGCTCCATATATTCAATACATATTCCAACGTCTTTGACAATTCAGAAGGCGCCGTTACTCCGTTTACTACTTCTCCCATTACTTCTTCCGCCGTCCCCGCTTCTTGTGCATTCAGCTTGCTTGTATCTATCTTCTTCATTACATTCTTCAGCGCTTCTTTGTTATATATCGTCCCAAGTCCGTTGGTTGCCGTTATCTCTTTCTTATCCGCTATCACTATCCCGGTAAACGTAAACCCGTTCATTTCTTCCGCTTTCAACGCCGCTTCTGAATCTACCGTCGCTACGTGTCCTTCTCCTTTCTCATTCGTATAGTATGCCGCTACTTTTGTCTTTATCTTGCTTGCATCATTTACTATCGCATACTCGTAATTATCTCCCAAATTACCTCTTACTGTTCCAAGCAATGCTTCCGTTGCTTTTACCGCCGCCTCTGCTATTCCTGCCACCTTCAGCGTATCCAGCACATAATCTCCTACTGTCTTCTCTGCTGAATATTCTACTCCGAATCCTTCTACCGCCGTCTGTGCGCAGCTCTTGACAAATTCTATTACTTTCCCGCCTTCAGAAGCCGTATTCTGAACAGCATCTGTTTTGTTTTCTACATTCAATATTGCTTTTACGGCTTTTATATCACTTTCGCTTAATCCTTGTTTTTCAATATCGGCAAGAACTTTTTCCACTACGGCAGTTTTGATTGACGCTTTCATCGCCGATACTCGGTCTGCAACAAATTTTTCTTTTTCTTCTTTAAAAGCTTCATCGCTCAAACCTGATGCCGAAGGTTTAAATGCCGACTCTACGCTTGCCGCAAATTCTGTTTCCGCAGTTTTTTCGGCTGTTTCTATTTGAGCGGCTATTTTCTTATACCCCAAAGTTTTTAACAATGTCAAAGACAAATCAGACGTATCAGCAAAACCAATAACTGTTTTCGAGCTCAGCTTTTTAAGAGACTTTGCCAATTTATCCTGTCCTTCTTCCTGAGCAGATTTTACGATCTGATCAAGAACTCCGACACTGCTTATATTATCCAGAGTAATATTTTTTGCCATTTCTGACTTGCTGCCGTACCATTGCAGAACATTCATATCGGCTTCTATTTCATCACCGATATATTTCCCGTAAAGTATAGCGCTGTTCTGTTCTACTGTTTTAGCATCCAGCAAATTGCCGTCTGCCCCTATCAGAGAATTTGTTTCTTCATTATTTTCAATCAGCGTTTGCAAATCATTTTTTGCCGACTGTTTTAATGCGAAAGATGCAAACATGTCAGTAATCAGAATTGACAGTTTTATTGCCGCGCCGGTTATATCGTTCTTTTCTGTGCCTGACGATGAAGAAAGTTTATTTGAAATAGGAGCAACCGCGCTTACGCTTACAACCTGTTTTAACGAATCTACAAGCGTCCCGGCGGAAGTTACTCCCAATAAACCGTTAAATATGCTCATTATTCCGGAAACAGGCAGGAATTTCAAAACATCGCCTGCAAGAGATGCCGTATCATTTATTATACCTGCCAATGCCGTATGATTTTCCTTAAATTCTTTATTGGCAATTTTAGCTTTTTCAGCTGCGGACAATTTCAAAGCGCTGTATCTTTGCGTTTCATATGCTGAAATAAGCGCATTATAATTGTCTATCACATCTTTCTGCTGATTATTCAATGCGATATTTGCGCCTTTTTTATTCAATTCTATAATTGTCTCTATAGTTTTTATATACATTGCAGAAGATAACTCATTCTTTGTAAAAGATGCAAATTCCGGACTGTATTCAGCTGTCAATATCTGGTTCAGCTGACCGGCGCTGAATAAAGAAATATTATCTTCGGTTATAAGCCCCTGTCTCATAAGTGTAATAGCTTTATCAATATCGACATTCTGGCTTGCAAGTTTTTCGGCTATGCTTACGGAATTGTCAAGAATTTTAGATTTTGATGATTCGCCGCTTTCTCCTGCCGATTCATCCGTACCTAAAATGTTCTTGCCGAACAACTGCATCAAAAGCATTGCCAAAGCTTTTGCCAAATCATCGTCATCTGAAATTTTCATATTAGGAAGCTTAGTATTTATTTGTTTATAATTATTGATTGTCTGCTGTCCTAAAGCCGTTATCTCTCCGTTGACTGACATTACAGGATTATTCTTTATCATCTTGGTAAGTTCACTTATCTGTTCATCCGTTGCGTTAATCCCTGCCTTTTGTATATTGGCTTCAATTTGAGTAACAGTTTTAGGAGCATTTTCAATTTCGTTATTATTCCCGTAAGAAGCTACAACTTTACTGCTGTAACTCAGCATTGTCTCTACCGCTTCCTTTAACGTATCAACTCTTGTTATAGGAGTCGTTCTAGTATCCGTTTTTCCTGCATTTTTAACAGCGTTTTGTTTGTATTCGGCTATTGTGCCGTCTACTGATTCCCATGCCGCTATTTCAGCATTAACTTGATCTATAAGTTTCTGAGAAGCGTTAACCGCTATAAGATTTGTACGTATAGCTTTATAAGCTTCAAGAGCTTCTGTCTGTAAGTTAGCCAAACTGTTTTCCATCTGCGTCAATCCGTCTGATATTCCTGTTTCAACAGTTTCACCTACTCTTAACGTCGAACTCTGAGATTTATTAAGCAAATCATGCAAAACATTATAAACAGTTGCTCCGGATTTAGTTTCCTGCCCGCCGGCTTCTTTAATTAACTCTGTTAATTTCCCGGTTAAAAATTTATCTTTTATAGAATCATTTAATCCGAATATCAAAGACTGTCCTGACTGTTTATAAAGCGAATATAGTTTTGCCATTTCAAATGATAATGTTTCCTGACTTATCTCTTTTATTGTTACTTTGCCGTCAGCATCTTTTTCCGGTACTCTTACTTTGCCGTCAGCATCCTTCTCTCTTATTATTACTTTACCGTTTGCATCCAGAGTAAAGAATTTTTCAGCCAAAGCATTTTGTGAATCAAGAGAGCTTGTGCTTAATTGTCTGTAAATATCGCCTATTACCATAGGATCACTGTACTCTTTCTCCAAACCTGTTGTTTCCGTTTCGCTTGTAAAGACCAATCTTGTGCATTGTTCTCCGTTATGTCTGTTTACTCTTCCGTAAGTCTGAGTCAATAATGAAGAACCAGCGCCTGTAGCGTCTACAAGCAAGTCATAATTACCTGAATAATCCAGCCCGGTTGCACCCTTTTCGCTTGCAATGATTATTTTTGCATTAACGCCGTCTTTGCCTTTTTGATCTATCATCTTCATTACTTCTGCAGAATCACTGTCTACCGTAATGCCTTTTGCCAAACGGTCTCCAAGGCCTCTGTCTTCAAGAACTTTTCTCAATTGTTCCTGGAATTTTGTATCTACAGACATTATCAACTGAGTTCTTGCAATATTATGTTTACCTTTAGTCCTTGAAAGGTTATACTCTATCTGATCAGCAATCTGGTCTATCATTGAATTTCTTACAGCTTCCTGGTTTAAACCGCTTACTGAGACAAAACCTACCGTATCTTTAGAACCGTCACCTTTTTCCCTTGTTAATGAATCAGTATCTATCATACTAACAGTTTTTGATTTACCGTTGACTGCTATAATATCTGCTGTTCCTTTTGTTGTTTCCGACAATTCAAAATCTTTCATCGAGCCGTATGTTTTAACAGCCATACCGAACGATGAAGACATATCTAAAACATGCTCCAACGTGCCTGACATACCGACATACTGTCCTTTACCATAGAATAATCTGCTGCCTGACGTTCCCATATCCGTTTCGCTTACAGGAGTTGCTTTTAACGCCTCTTCATGTTTTAAATCTGAACCTCTGGCTATACCGTAAGCATATGCAAAATCATTAAACACTCTATTCATCTCTATCTTGCCTTCTGCTACAGGAACAACTTTTTTAGTTCCTTTTTCGCTTACGGCTACCGTAGCTTTCTGAGAACCGCAATAACTTTCTATCTTGCCTTTTAATATAGAATCAATATATGTTCTTTCTATTCCTTTTTCTTTTGCTACACTGGTCAATGTTGCATCCAGCTCTTTAGTAATCATTCCCGTATTATCTGCTCCGCTGATAGAAAGTCCGTAATACTTGCTTCCCTGTTTATTCATTTCATTAAACACCTGTGTCGCTATATCATATGCTTCTCCCAAAGAACTGTTACGTTTCTTATCGGCTTTAGAATATAACGTCGAATCATCGCCTTTACTTTGGATAAACGAAGTCTGGCTTTCCATAAATTTATGAACTTCATCAACAATAGTTAATCTGTCATTCTCATTTTGAAAATCCGTTAATATCTGTCTCAATTCAGTATCCATTGTGCTGAATTTTGATTCGGCTTGCGTATTCAAGAATCCGTATCTTTCGCCGGTCCATACTCTTAAGCCGTTGCTGTCAAACAAAGCTTCTTTCAATTCCGTATAATTACCTGAATTCATCGCTCTGTCGGCTATATCATTCATATCATAAATTGTAACGCCGGCTTCTTTAAGATAATCTTTGTATTCGCCAAGTTTATTTTCGCCGTCAATATATCCATTGGTATATTGATTCAGCAATTCTTCAGTAGCAACAATTATATCCATATTTGCATTCTTTTCCAATCCTCTCGCATAAGCCGCCCCTACGGCCACATTGGACTTACCAAAACCTACGGTTGCCAAAAGCGCAAGATTGTTACCGTTGAGAATATCTTTAATTGCGTCAGCTTGGGCTGTTCTAAATCCGTTAAACCCTTTCTCCGCATTAAACCATTCAGGAACATATTTTTTCAAAGCCTCATTAGCTTGAGTATAAAGCGTCTCAGTATTGCAGATATTTATCATTTCCTGGGTTACTTTTACTCCTGACAATCCTGATGCTTCAGAAGTCAAAATATTTCCTGCTTTCATCTTAGAAATTTGATTATATATATCCGTTATTCCTTCATTAGCCTGTATTCCGTCTGCAAAACTGTGTGACATCTGTAAAGAATCTCTCATTCTGCTTATTACCAATACGGAAGCTCTTTGTTTTGCATATTCTGTTTTCAAAGCATTCGACCCTTCAAATAAAGAATTAATGGTCTTTATGTTTTCCTCAGTTAACTTATTGTTTTCAAACATTTTAGTTAGAGACTCTAATGCTTTTGCATCCTGAACATTAGCAGTAATTTGGTTTGTAATATTGTTTTGAATCTGTTTAAATTCTGAAGTATTTACGTTATTTGAGGACAATACTTGAATTATATTGGCAAAAGAGTTATTCAGCATCAGAGACTCTTCGGATGAAAGCTCGGATATTGCATTTGTATCTATGGAAGCAATGCCTGTCGCTATTAATTCAAGGAGTTTTACAGTGCTTTCGCTTGCTTCCGCTTTACCGTTGAGAATTTTCCCTGTAGTCAAAACCCCCATTGCCGACAGAATTTGATATTTCTGAGCTGCAGAAAGCGCCGTATTGTTAAATATTTTGTCTACTATCTGCTGCTGCAGATTATTTATGGAATCTATTCTTCCTGCTGCAGACTGGCTTTGCAATACTTCCAAATTACCGTAAAGATACTGAGCGTCCTGCGTGTTCATTTCAGATACAGTATTGCCTGAAGACAAAATAGTATTTATATTTTCCGTAATCTTTCCTGTTTTATCCGCAATCTGTTCAGTATTATTGTTCTGCAATATCAAAGATGAAACTTTTTGAGAAATGAAAGGAACATTGCTGCGGTTAGTATTTACCGCAAAAGCGCCTAACTGAGCCAAATTCGCAACCATCGCCGTTCTTGCCGTATTGGAAATTTTAGGAGAAGTTGCTATTTCTTCAGCATTTATATTATCGATAATTTGACTTGCATTTACGTTTACTCCTGTTACCGTGCTGTATTCATTCAGAACTGCCAACTGCATCAAATCGTCAACAGATTTGGCATTTCCGTTGTTAATGCTTTCTGTTATTTTTGCCTGGTCAAAAGCTCCCTGTTCGTTTGCATAATTCGAAACCAAATTAAGAACATTAACTTTCCCCTCATAACTTAAATCTGTTCCTTTTCCTATCATTTCTTTCAATAAAGAAGTATTATTAAAACCGTTATAATTATTAACAACTGTGTAAGCATCTATAACTTTCTGATTAAAGCCTGAGTTATCCTGTCCATATTGCGTATTCTGAACGGCCGTTGCGGTAAGCGCCATCATTAAATTCTCTGAACTTATAGTCTGTCCAGACTGAGACAAAGCGAAATCCACATTATTAGCAGTATTGTAAAGAGTATTTAAATTAGACTTTAATGCTGCAGTGGAATCAGTATTTTTAAAATCTGTAGTTTGCGCAATTGTTCCGACTGCTGCCATAGCGTTTCTGAGAGTTGCCGTATCGGTAATATTATTGATTGTGCCTACAGTACTCCCTCCTACATTGATATTAAGAGAAGTACCGTCAGCGCTGAATGTTGCAGTTACGTTGCTTGAACCGTATGCGTTAAACATCGTATTCATAGCGCTCTCTGCATTTGTTTTTCCTGTCTGCGTATCAAAATTTGCATAGTCAATAGAATTTGTATACAAAGAATTTGTAAAGTTTACCGCGCCTGAAGGGTCCATATATTCAACCAAATATTCCGCCAAGGCAGGATTTACGCCCGCGCCGACAAGAGCAAACTTGAATGACTGTTCTTTTATCTGCTCTTCCGCCAAACCTTTTATCTGGTTTTGCAATTCTGCTTTTACTTTATTCCATGCACTGTTAGAAGATGTTATAGGAGCAGAAGGAGCTATCTTATAGCTGCCTCTGATCATTCCGGACATTCCGGACATTACGCCCTGAACAAAAGGCATCGTAGCATACATTATGCCGGCAAACTGCAAATTATTACCCATATTCACATCAATTACGCTGTCAGCCTGGGCTGTTTCAACAAACACGGCTTTGCCTATTGAAGCGACCAGCCTGCTTGCTATATTCCCGTTTTCCATCTTCCCGAAGAAATCTTCAGCCCACGCCGTAACTCCTGTGGACTCAAAAACGGCTCCGAATATATTCATACCGATATTCAATTTCGTCATTGTATACATATGGGTAGTAATACCCTGCCATGCTTTCAGGAAAGATACCCCGCCCTGTAATCCGAATGCCGCGCTTATTGCTTTCATAGAATTTGTAAAACCCTGCGATATGCTTGATGTCAAATATGAAAATCTTCCTGACAATCCTGTTAACTTTATCGTAGTACTGCCTGCGCTTGAAACTGTGCTTGCCGCTGCGCTTGCAGGAGCAGGAGCTCCTATACGTACAGGGAATGCTATAGTCAAAACTGCCGCAGCGATATTTAACATACCAGTCTTCCAGTCGCCTTTTTCAAAAGCTACTGAAGCATTGAATACCGCCGTACCGGCAAGATAAGATGTCACAAGAGCCGAAGCTATTAAAGCCGCCGTACTCGTTATTGCAGGAGTGACAGCCGCCAGAGCAGGAACAATAGCCGCAAGACCCGTTCCTCCGGTTGCTATCGTTACGGCAATCGCCGCTACGGCAACAAAACCCATAGTAGCTGCTTTGCCTGCATCGCCGTCTTTCACTACATCTTCATAACTCTTGTTCAGCATCATTGATGCCGACCAGTTAAGAATTACGTTGTTGCTGAAATGTTTATTCCACCCTGCTCCGAAACCGTCTCCGTTTATTGCGCTTGCTATACCGTCGCTAAGACCGCCCAATAGACCGCCGGTGTAAAGATTTTTCAAGCTGTTGGCAGAAAAATTACCGTTTACTATATCAGTGGTAATCTGCACTATAGGGTCAACAACTACTCCTACTATGCTGCCGAGGAAACCTCCGACACACTCTACTCCTCTTACAAAACCATTTTTATCTATTGCGTAATTAGTTACATTTTTATTTAAATCCAAATCTCCGTGCCAGCCTAAGAATCCTCCGTAATCAACCTTTCCTTTGCCGGCGTCAAAATTACCTCCCAAGAGACTTGCTCCGTCTGTAACTTGATTAAATGTTGCGCCGTTATCAAGACTGACTTCATAAGATTTTGTTACATCTTTCCATGCTTGTCCTGCATTTAAGTCGGCAACCATTTTTACCGTCTCGGCAGGTTTTGCCGTATCGGTAGGTTTAAATGTAACTGTATTAGTAACAGTTGCGCTTCCTGTTTTCAAACCGTTTTCGGCAACCGTTGAAGCCAGCTGTGTTAATGTAGTGTCTTTGCTTAAATGAACGCTTGAATTTTCATCAACGGCGACGGTAATTGTTTGTCCCGTTATGTCGCCTGCATCTTTTGTCGAATTTTTCAATTCAGTCGTATTACCGTTGACAGATTGTAAATTTGAAGCTTCATAGAATGTTAAATCCGTGCCGGCATAAAAATGAGAGAAACTGTAATCGTTTGCAGCCAAAGTACTGTCTGTAAAAGTTTTTTCCGCGCCGAACGTAATAGCCACTTTAGAAGAAGTATCGCCTTCATTGGTAGCTTTCAGCGTCAATTCATTTCCGTTTATAGATGCTGAAACATTATGCAGGGTTTCTTTAACTTCTTCCGGCTCTTTGCTGTCTCCGCTTCCTTCCGCACCGGCGGCAGGAACTTCAATATTGCCGGTTACTTTAAATCCCTGATCATTAAGTATAAGACCTGCCGTTGTCGTAAAACTGCCGCTTTCAGCATTAAATATTATGCTGTCTATGCTGTAAGATCTGTCCCCGTTCCCGTCAAAATCAGCGCTCCATACTATTTCTCCGTCTGAAAGAGTATCTTCCTTAATAAGCTTAACCTGATCAGTAAGATAACCTCTTGATTCGGCGCTTCTGCTTATAATTTCATAACTGTCATAATCAACGCCTTTTACATACCCTTTGGCAGCCAACGCTTCTTCCATTGTCATGCTTTCATAAGAATATCCGCCGTATGATGTGGTTGTTACAGGTTTGTCTATTACCGTTTCCTGTCTGTTTTGCTCAGCCAAATCATAATAAAGAACTTTTTCACCGTTGGATCCTTCGGTTTCTCCGTAATATAAACTCAGCGCATGGCTGTTTCCGTTAACATCCGTTTTATTTATTGTGCAGTTTGTTAAATCAACGCCTTCCTGAGAAATATATTTTCCCACGGTTTCAACATAAGTATCTTTTACATATTTTTGCTGTACAGGCGATGTTGAATCCAATACGTTAATCGAAAGACCGGTATTTACATCAGTCGTGATTCCGCCTAAAACATTCTTATATTGAATAACATTGTCTTCAGAAATATACATTTCGGATTCAAACTGTGATACCTTTGATACTGCTCCGCTGTCGCTATAATTAAACTGTATGCTGTTTACTACCGAATTAACAGCGGCAAGATTTGTTGAAGACGTTTGTATTTGTATGCCTTTAACTTCAGAAATCGTCATAGATATAAGCTGAGGAGAAACGGCAACGCCCGTAGCGGCTATTGTATCAGCTTTATAAGCGACCGTCTCGAATATAACTTTATCTCCTCCTGTCAAATCTTTAACTTCAGGCGAATCAATTGAGAACATTGCGGTAGTTTTTACGGCATCTCTGTCATTGACTGTTCCGGCGCTTTCAATTGTAACCTTATACGTATCTGAGAAATCATATTCGCCGAGCTGTCCGTTAGCATAATTTATGGCATCCTGAGCTCTGCCGTCCCAGCCCCATCCGAGACCGCTGTCGGATTTGGAATCTACCAATTTACCGTTTACATATATTTCAACAGTTTGAGAAGAATCTGTGCATACAACATAGCTTTGTTCTTTTGCTTTAACTCTTACGTCTATTTGAACCTGGTTGCCGTTTGAATCAAATTTATAATATGTTGTCGTAAAATCAATACTTTCTCCGCCTAACCAGTCCTCTTTTGAATTAATTACGGTAGAAGGTTCCGGCACAGTTAATGTTTTTACCTGCTCTGTAGAATATTTTGCATTACTGTAATCAACGCTCTTTGTAGTTCCGTCAGGATTTAAATATACTTCAACGGTGCTTCCTGATTTCCATGATGTGTTGCTTAATCCTTCTACAGTACCGGATAATTTCTGAGTATATCCGCCGGTATAAGAAGTGCTCTTTGTTGTCCCGTCCGAATTTAATTCGACGACCAGCTTGCTGCCTGTATGCCATGTCGCTCCTGATAAACCTTGTACAGAACCTGACAAATTCTGTGTATATGCCGCATTTTTATAAGTCGTACTCTTTGCAGTTCCGTCTTCATTAAGAGCGACCTCAACACTGCTGCCTGTTCTCCATGTCGCTCCGCTTACGCCCGGTACCGAGCCTGACAAATTCTGCGTATATGCCGCATTTATATATTTTGTGCTCTTTGCGCTGCCGTCGGAGTTAAGAGTTACTTCAACTTTGCTGCCGTATTTCCATGTTGCTCCGCTCATACCTTCAACCGAGCCTGACAAATTCTGCGTATATGCCGCATTTATATAGCTGGTACTTGAAACTGAACCGTCGCTTTTCAAACTGATTTTTACGGAACTTCCGGATTTCCATGTTGCTCCGGACAAACCTTGAACACTGCCTGACAACTTTTGAGTATATGAAGCATTTATATAACTTGTGCTTGAAACTGAACCGTCGCTTTTCAAATTTACGGTAAGTTTGCTTCCGCTTGTCCAGGTTGCTCCGCTTACTCCGCTTACAGATCCCGACAATGTCTGAGTATAAGAAGCATTGACATATCCGCTGCTCTTAACTACCAAATTACCGTCAGAGCCGGTAGCAAGCGTATTATATTTTGATTTTTTACCGTCTATTATAACAGACGCCGTTTTAAAATACGTCCTGTATATACTGCCTGAATTCCATGTCGCTCCGCTTACTCCGTCAACTTTTTTGCCTGAAAGGTACGTATTAATCCAAGCTGATGAAACACCGTTTGAATCATACTGCATATTCAATCTGCTTGTTGAGTTATAAGTTCTAGCCGTACCGTTTGCAGCTACGAATACAGGCTGGTTTTTATCGTCAAACGCCGCTATTTTTATAGATCCTGACGTTACGCTTTGCCCTGCTATTATTGAACCGGTTTTGAATACTGCGCCTGTTCCCAATATAACAAAATTACCGCCAACCATTTTCAAGTCGCCGTTGCTTACTCTATAACTTCCGTCGGATTGTTCGACTATCTTTGCATTTGTTCCAGTCGCATCAGGCATCTTTGTATCTTCGCTTGATTTTGAATTATTGTCTGATGTTGCAGGCGGTATTACTATCGCATTTGACATTGATATAATACAGTCGGTAATTGCACATCCCGAACCGTACAACTCAATCTTAGAACCTGACTTTAAAGTAACTTTTGTAGATGATCCGTCAGGATTCTTATATTGTATATCCTGATTTGACGCCGTTTTTATTATAAAGCCGTTTTTATCGTTAGATAAGCTGAATGTTCCTGTAAGAGTGCCTGTCAACCCGTTTTCATTTAATATATTTATGTTGTTATTTGTTGTTAACGACCAGGCTTTGCCGTCTGATCCGTGAACCGTGAAGTACCCGATCTGCATGCCTTCTTTTATCTGTACAAATTTACCGTCGGCATTCTGTGTGCAGTAAATAGGATACTTATCGGTCATTGCCATTACGAGCATTCCGCCGCCCGGTACGGAAACAACGTCTTTTGCATCATACCATGTGCCGTTTGATTCAAGTTTAAATTCTTTTAATTCCGTAACTACAGATTTAATTGTTCCTGATTCATTAAGAGCAATCGTCGTATAATTTAATTCATTTTCCGTTCTTTCTGTCTTTGTATATGAATTTGTTTCCGAATTAAAATCAAAACCTTCAGCATCGGAAATTGTAAAATAAATTCCTTCCGTTACAGGTTTGCCTTTATCGTCTAACTGTGCATATTTAATCTCTATTAATTTTCCGTTCTGTTGTCCGTATAAAGTTTCTCCGTCTGATGTAAACAGATTTGTATTGCCGCCGGCTTGTCTCAACTGGTACTGAAGCTCTGCAGTTCCGTCTGCCGCTCCCGTGTACAATAACCCTATCTTGTCTCCGTTCCCATTCTCCGCAAACAATTTGTATATCTTCGCGCCAGCCGTGCAAAATACATTGCTGTCACTTATCTTTAACGTCGCCGTTCCGTCCGCTCCCAACTTGTCTACACTGTATCCAAATCCGCTGTCACCTGTCTTCTTTACCGTCAAAGTCGTTAACGTCGTTACTAAATTCCCTCCGCTGTCCCTCCCAAATTCCTCCAACAGCGTCGCTCCTGTCGTCCCGTTCTTCGACCACCTTCTCATCATACCGCTCGTGTCGTATCTCGTGTCTACCGTTATTACTCCGTCTTCGCTTACCTGCCTTACCTTGCATTCTCCGCTTTCAGCTACAAAATCATACCCGCTTTCCGTTATATCCGCTATCTTTAAATTTCCTTCCGTTACCTTCCCTATTCCTATCAACTCTGAACCTGTCTTAAATACCGCTCCCTTGCCCATCACTACCAAACTGCCGCTTCTCAACGATATCGTACCGTCGCTTACCTTATACCCTTCCTCGCTCTCCGTTACCTTCGCATTCGTGTCGCTCGCATCTGCCGCCGCCGCTCCGCTGCTTTCTTCATCTCCGCTGCCAGTCCCTTTGCCTATCTCAAACGCGTTGCCGCTCTTTATCGTTACTTTCCCGCTTATCCCGGCCTGCCCGTTCTCTCCTACCTCTATCTTACCGCCGCTTAACGTTCCTCTGGCTACCTCTTTCCCGTCTACTCTGTTTATATATGTTCCCGTTATATTTTCTATCCCGCTTCCGCTTACCAACTCCAGCTTCCCGTCGGCTCCGGCTTTAAACGAATAACTTACCGCTTCTTTTATTATTATCGTGTCTCCGCTTAAACTGCCTCCAAATGCCGCTGATATCTCGCTGCCTGCCTTATATTCTACCCCTCCGGATATCATCTTGTCATTCTTGTCGTACTCCATCCACGTCTTATTCGCTCCCGATATCTGTCCCTCGCTGTAATTCAAACCGTTGTCCAGCTTGACTCCGGAATTGTATATCGTTACCTTCGTCCCTCCGCTCTCCGTCTTCTCGCTGTATGTTACCGTATTAAGATTCGAATTCGTTACTACCTGCCTGTTATATCTCCAATCGTCTCCCTTGAATTCTGCCGTTACTACCGTGCTCCTGTTATTCGCATCTACACTCTGCTTATTTACTACGTTCGGACTCGCGCTGCTGTATGTGTATGTGTTCATCTTGCTCATGTCTATCCAG
>JAHDQW010000020.1 GCA_018433585.1 Candidatus Praeruminimicrobium purgamenti | reverse complement strand
TTATCAGGCAATATATGTTGAATACGAGAGGAGCTATTATATGATAATCCTGATGTCCGTATTGTCTGCTCATCCCGTATATTGCAGGAACAAGGGCAAACAAGATCATTGCTATGTTTCCTGTTTCTTTATCTTTCAGCTCGGCTCCTATTTTATAAATAAAATAAAGAGAAATTAAGAAGAAAATATAGTTAATGAATATTATTATTAAATCAAAATATTCCTTTCCGAATAAAAAAAAGAAAAATCTTGTAATATATGTCATCAAAGGAGCATTGTAAAATAAATATCCTTTGGCAAAAATATCCAAAAAGTGTCTGGCAGAAATAGCAAAAGGAATGATTGGCGTATTTATGTGCCACCATATAAAATTCCCGACTGCATACCAAACCGCTATCGATATAAATATGATTTTTGTTTTTGAAAGTTTTGACATATGAATTCCTGTTGGTTACAAAAACTTACATGCTTCTTTAGCAGATAATGATGTTCAAGAATACTTCGGCGGCAACATTGTTTTGTTGCCAATTTTGCAGTCATATTTCGATTTTATTGTTCAACCAGGTTAAAATATCTATTTTTATAATACTATAAAAATTTTATATTTTCAAGAGTGACAATGCTTTTTATAGCAGACCTAGCAATAATGTTTTAATTTTTTGCCAATATTATAATTTTTTTGAAATCGTTATTTAGACTGAAAGATTGGACTTTTCTGAATTCTGCGTTTATTTCTTTTTCTCTCTCTTTTAAAAATTTCAGCTGCTCCATAAGATATCTTTTATTGCTGTCATTTACTTTTTTTTGGAATGTCGTGCAAAGAAGATTAATTCTCGATGCAATCAATTCGTCCGGAGTAGGACCGAATGGAGTATCAATAATAACATCAACGTTATTAACGGAAGGAAAATTAAAAAGGTCGTCATGCACCATATTTAAATTATTTAAATACATCCATGAAATAAAAGCTAAATCATCAACGACATCATATCTCAATTGTTTAATCAATACGGTTGCATCGGGATAATTCTCTTTTAAATATTTTACAATTTGTATTTTTAACGGATCTCTTTTATTGTCATAATAAATTATAAACGGATTTTTTTTATTATAATAAGTTATGCGGTGGTTTTTGTAATTGAATTCAGCGTTGAAAAGTTTTGTGTCGATTCCGTAAGAAAAATCTATATATTGCAGAATTCCCGTAAAGATAATTACAAAGAATATTATTTTTTTTATTGATTCTTTAGCAACAGAAGATAAAAATAATGCGGAAATTAATATCATAACCGGGATACACCCGGCTGCAAATTCAGCATACTTTTGCTGAGGCATAAACATTATTACACTCCACGGTACAAGCATACAGAAAATAAAAGGATACTTATAATTATTTTTATATTTGACGATAAACCATATTAATCCCGCTAAAAAAAGAAAAAATAAAGGCGGGGATAACAATTCTTCCCATAAACCGACGCTCACTACACGAAGACTTTCAAAAGAAAAAACCGGCGCCCCGGGATCTGTTATCGGTTCGTTGATAAGTTTTCTGAATATAAGGAATCTGAAGTAATGCCACCCTGATATTAAGCTTGCAGCGGCTATAGACAGCAATATGTTAAACGTATCCTGCAGTTTAAAGTCTTTTTTTAAACTTTGAATCAGTATTATCAGAAAAGGAGGGAAAAAATAGGAGGAAAAAGTATCTTTTATCATTAAGCCTGCGCCTACCGATATTCCGTATATTAACGACCACTTACGATTTTTAAAATGCTCTGTTTTTATCAGGCAATATATGTTGAATACGAGAGGAGCTATTATATGATAATCCTGATGT
>JAHDQW010000018.1 GCA_018433585.1 Candidatus Praeruminimicrobium purgamenti | reverse complement strand
GGTGCGAGAAAGAGAGAGCTGGAAGATATAGAGATAAAATCTGAAGGAACAGCGATAGAAGTAGACGGTAGCGAGGTAGAGATAAGGGGAAGTGTGATAGAAGGGACAGGAAGAATAAAAGGGACAGGGACGATAGAGATAGAAGAAAGTAAGATAGGTAATATAGAGATGGAAGGTATATGTTATGCTGTATTAGTAGCAAGTAATATAGAAACAGAAGAAATAGAGATAGCAGACAGTGCTGAGATAAATGTAAATGAAAGCAAGATAGAAGTAAAGGAAGGAATAAGGATATGGGAGTTAGGGAAAATATGGATAAGAGAGAGTATAATAGAGAGTAAGAAAGTAGGTATAGAGAAAAGAGGAGAAGAAGTAATAAAAATAGAAGGTGTAGATATAAAAAGTAAGAAAGAAGGGATAGCATTATTATATGGAGAAAGTATAATAAAAGGAAGTCAGATAGAAAGTGCGAAGACCGGTATAGAGATAAGAGACGGAGCGGATATAGAGATAAGAGGAGTAAAAGTAGTTGGAGGAGAGACAGGGATAAAGATAGAAGGTACGAGAAAGAGAGAGCTGGAAGGTATAGAGATAAAATCTGAAGGAACAGCGATAGAAGTAGACGGTAGCGAGGTAGAGATAAGGGGAAGTGTGATAGAAGGGACAGGAAAAATAAAAGGGACAGGAACAATAGAGATAATAGACAGCGAAGTAGGAGAGGTAAAAGTTAAAGGAACTTCTAGAATATTTGTAGAAGGGAGCAGAATAAGAGCAGGTAAGATAGAAATCGGAGAGAGCGCAGAGATAGAGATAAAAAGCACGGAGGCTGGAATTGAGCAGGGAATAATAGTAATAGAGGCAGGGAAGCTTAATATATCAGACACTAAAATAAAAAGTGATGGTTTTGGCATTAAAAAAACAGGAACTGAGGCGTTAATATGTAATAAAACATCAATAATTTCAAGCGGAATTTGCATCGATGTTTTAAATGCTGAGATCTTTGCTGCAGATAATGTCAGCTTAAAATCTAAAACTAATTACTCTCTTTTGATTAAAAAATCAAAAGACATATTTTTAACTGATTTTAAAATTTCCGGCAATAAAGGGTTTTTCTTTACTAATACTTCGAATGTTTGTATAAATAAATTAAAAATGGATACGATCAGCAATTTGTTTAAAATTACCGATTCAAACGTATCTGTTAATAATTTCGGCGTAAGTTCAAAAATTTTTCAGCAAAGTGTTTTTGTTGAGGGAAAATCTCAATTTAATCTGACAGACGGCAGCATATGCGTTCTTGATGATTTCAAATATGTATCTGAATATCCTGCTGCAGCATTCAGAAACAGCAGCTGCATTTCTTTTCAGGATGTTAATATAGAGACTGTTTCGTCTTCAGATATAAAGTTAATTTTATGCAAAGAAGAAGTAAATTTTACGGCAAAAAATGTTAATGCAAAAAAAGTCAATCATTTCTTAGATGTTTCTGACGATTCTTTTGTTTTTGTCTCTGATTCTCATATCGAAACAAAATCAGATTCTATAACTCTACATGATAATTCAAAAGTTGAGGTTGTTAAAACAGTTTTTATTAATCCTGAATCATTTAAATTTGCCGTACATGATTTTGCATTGCTTAAAGTTGGGAACATTTCTGTTACGGGCGGTTTGTTTGCTTCTTGCGATAAATATGCCCAGATTTACTCTGAAAATTCAAAATATGAGCTTAGAGGCAATGCTGTGCTTATGACAGGCAGTTCGGCGATATATGACTTTAATTCAAAATGGGAAGTTTCTTCGGAAGACCAAAATAAATATTTATTTTCTTTGATAGATACTGCAAAATTAAATGTTGATAAATCTGAATTTTATATGAATCAGCAGTATCTTTTCTCTTTTGGTAAAACGGAAGTAAATATTTTAAATTCAAAAATAACCGATTACAATAAACACTTTTTGTTTGATTGCAGATTTAATTCAAAATTAAATATTTTTAACACAAACATAACTGCATTGCTGCTTGTGCAGCTTCAGGATAATTCAAAAGCATTTATAAATAAAAGCTGCTTAAACGTAAAAAATACAGCCGCAAAAATATCTGACAGTTCTGTTATTTCCGTTTCAGAGAGTAATATTAAATCAATCGGACGTGATTCCAAAGGTTTTGTAGCATTGAATTACTCAAAAATTAATATTTTAAACAGCATTATTGATAAATTTGACAGCGGTATTATTTGCAGTAATTCCGAAAACGTCAATATAGAAAATACAAATATAAACTGCAGGATACAGTTTTTACGTGATAATGAGATAAATATGAAAAGCGGGGTCGTTTATTACGGTTTTATACGCAGCATTCAATTTTTTGTTTTAAACACAAGAAATTTTTATATATTAAAATTGATATACAAATTTATTTATTTGTTTGCCGTTAAAGTGTATCCTTTTTCATGTTCAGGAAATAAAAATATAAAGACAGTTTATTTAAGAAGAGGAATGTTAAATAACGACTGGATTCCGGGATCAAGCGACATAGATTATTTAACGATTATAAAAAACAGTAAATTATATGCTGAAATTCAGCATGTTTTTGATATACATGCCCGATATAACAAAATTAAAAAGATATTTCCTTTTTACGGCGAAAATTTGATAATGAGCGAATCAGAACTTGATTTTTACTTGAAATGCGGAGGAATAAGAGCAAACAATTTAACCGATGCCAAACTTTTGACCGGACGGGCAAACGGTATTTTTAAAAGAGAATCGTATAAAAATAATGAAAAAAAATTAAAGACGGACATAATGTCGGAAGTAATGAATTCATATATACTTTTTTCAAACAGTTATTTCTGCGACAATAATATTATTACGGATATATGTTTTTCAAAAGCGGCGGCCGATATATTGAAATATTTTGAATTCTTCCGCAATTCGGAGAAGCCGGTTAATTCCAGAACGGATTTCTTAAAATCTTATTTGGACAATTATAAAAATGAAGAAAACGGCGTTTTAATAAATCTTTTACGAGTCTTAAAAGATAATGTGCTTCTTGAAAAAAATTACAGAAACAGAATTTTTGATTTAATATTCGGTAAATTAAATGATTTATCTTTGGAATTTAATAATTTTGCCATGCGTTTTATGGAACTTAAAAAAATAAAAAAAGATAAACAGCTTGAAACGGGGAACATATTGCTTGATGAAAAAATTACAGCTTTGCAAAAAGAAATGCCTTTTTCGTCCATAATACTTGATTCTCCGGGAATGTGTTATGTTGAGACGGATGATCTTGCTGCTGATGGAAATAAGTCGTATTCGGAATCATTTGTTAATTTTAACAGAGAAATAAAAAAGATTAAAATACTGTACAATACGCCGGTTATGTTTTTTACGAAAAATATGTTCAGATCTCTTTTGTTATCGGTATTTAAAAGAACTCCGTTAAATCATCTCAAATTAACAAATATAAATAACAGGTATCTTCACAGAGTTTTTTATCTTAAAGAAAATGCGGAATATTACCGTCATAACCGTGATACGTTGAAAATATTGCTGCTTGAAGCGATATCCGACATATCGTTCCATATTAATAATATAGATATTTCAAAAAAATTTATTGATAATAAGGAAGAGCTTTTTTCTTTGTTGATGCTGCTTTTCGGGTTTAATTTATATATTAAAAATGCTAAAATAAATAAAAATGGTTTTTTAGATGGCATAATTGATGCTTATAAGAATTACAATAAAGATAAAAATGCTGAAACTGAAGCCGTTTTATCGGTGTTTGAAGATAATTGTGAATTATCCGATTTGGAAAGAACTATGAAGGTTATCGCTTTTATCAAAAAAAACAAGAATGAAATTATAAAAGATTATTCAGATGAGTTATGAAAAAATAACATTAAATAACAGTGTCAGAAATTTGGAAGTAGAACAAAAGAAGATAAAATTAGACTCAACGCCTAGTTATGTCACGATAGGAGCTCACTACGGCTGTAATGCTTCATGCATTTTCTGTTTAGGCGGAGACTACCCGAATTTTTCTCTTGCTAAATATAAAGAATTTTTTGAGCCGAAAATCGGTCATGTATTGAAAAATGCGATAAACGTAGGTTTTTGCGGATTTGGAGAAATTCTTCTCCATCCTGAAATCTGTCAAATTTTGGATTATTTGAGCAAAACTATTCCGGAACAGGCGAAAGCTTTTACTACTAACGGAATAATGTTGAATGAAGCAATATGTCAAAAATTAACTGACGGAAGATATGACGTTATGATATCTTTGCACGCTTCCTGTTCAGCTCTGCATGAAAAGATTACCGGAACAAAAAAATTCGACGATATTATAAAAAACGTCAGAAGACTTGTCGAATTGAAAAAACAGAAAAATTCCAAAATAAGCATTAATATGGTTTTTGTAGTAACGCAGTATAATATTGATGATCTCTGTGATTTTATCAGATTTTCCAAAGAATTGGGAACAGATTGTGTAAGCGCTAATTATTTGACGATGTATGAACCAAATCATGTTGATATGTCAGTTTTTTGGATTAAAGAAAAAGTGAATGAGGTTTTAACCGAAGCGGAAGCGTTAAGGGATAAGTTGTCTTTCAGCGTTAATCTGCCTCTTAAATTTAAAGAATATGATAAATCGGATAATATACCGTGCAGAGATCCGTGGGAATTTTTTTATACTGAAGTTCAAGGATCCGTTAATCCGTGCTGTCTGGCTGGCAGTCATATAGGTAATTTAAATAACAGCAGTTTTGAGGAAATTTGGAACAGCGACGGGTATGCTGTTTTAAGAGCAGGAATCCTTTCAGGCAATATTCACACTTGGTGCAAGAATTGTCTGAAGTATGATAAAAACAACGTTAACAAAATACTTTCACATATTACTTTCAGACCGGAAACACAGCAGCTTTTGTTGAAATATATTTTGAATAACAACAGCAAATATAATTTAAAAAAGGAAGAAATAGGCATAATTGATTTTGCCTTATAGACATGAATATTACTAGGAAATTAAAAGAATTAAATTATAAACTTATTGAATGGCAAAAAAAGAAGAAAAGAAATGTTTTGTTTGGATATCCTTACTGGCTGACGATAGATCCTACAAATTTATGTAATCTTGAATGCAGATTTTGCCCTACCGGGCAGAAGAGAGATTCCAGACCGAAAGAGATAATGACGATAAAAAGATTTAAATCTATTATGGGTAAAATCGGAAGATTTTTGCTTTATGTCGAATTTTGCAACTGGGGAGAGCCTCTTTTAAACAAAAGTATTCTGGAGATGATTTCTATTGCAAAAAAATATAAGGCAAGAACGTTTGTTTCCACAAATCTTAATATACAAATGACTCCCGAATATGCGGAACAGCTTGTTTTATCAGGATTGGACAGAATGACTATCTCTCTTGACGGCGCAAGTCAGGAAACTTATGAAATATACAGGAAAAACGGGAAGTTTGATTTGGTATTAAATAACATTAAAATGCTTGCCGCCGCAAAAAGAAAGTTAAATTCAAAAACTCCGCATCTGCATTGGCAGTTTTTGGTTTTTAAACATAATGAACATGAAATAGAGCGTGCCAGAAAAATGGCTGTCGAGTCCGGTGTAAACGATATCGGTTTTACGGCTCCTTTTTGTGCTCCCGACTGGGTATCGACGATAGACGAGTATAATAATTATATAGTAAGAGATAATGACAAAGCTGTTGCTTTTAAACATGCGGAGACAAAACTTTGCAACTGGCTTTGGGATGCTATTACTATAAATGCGGACGGTTCAATATCTCCTTGTTGCTCAGTTGAAGATAAAAAAGACGATTTTGAGATGTTTTCGTCATGGAAGCCTTTTTTCTTTATATGGAACAGCAAAAATTATAAAACTGCGAGAAAATATGTCGCTGAAAAACATAAATGCGGCAAAGAAAATATTTGCACAAAATGCGACCATATAGGCGCAAGCAACCACAGGGACATAAGTTATGAATAAAGAAAATCTTGTAGAAGCAAACAGAAATTTGAATTTTTTGGAATATGAACAGAAAAAAGTTGTTTTGGAGTCTTATCCGACTTCAATATTTGTGCAGATTGACGCTCCGTGCAATCAGGACTGTCTTTTCTGTTCGCGCCCTGAGAGTTATCCGTATTTTAATCTGGAAGAATTTAAAAGCAAATATGAACGGAAACTTATGCCTGTATTGGAAAGAGTCGAAAGAATAAATATTACCGGTTCCGGAGAACTTTTATCATTGCCGGAGGCAAAGAAGAATCTTGAATATTTTAACCAATTCTCATATGCCGAAAAGATGTTTGCCACAAACGGTTCTACTCTGACTCCTAAAATGGCTGACAGTATTATAGAAAGCAATAACAGATATTTGATACATATTTCAATGCATTCCTGCGATCCTATAACGCATAAAATAATGACCAAGTCAAATACCTACGGCGCGGTTATGCAGAATGTCGATTATATTATGAAAGCAAAGAAAAACACCGATAAACTGAGAGTAAATTTTATATTTGTAGCCACTACGGAAAACATAGAAAAGCTTCCTGATTACGTTAAATTCGCCGCGGAAAAAGGCGCTGACAACGTGGTCGTTTATTATAATTTTGTTTACAGATTAGACCAGAAATATTTATCTACGTATTTTGCCAAAGACAAAACAAATGAAATGTTTGACAAAGCATGGCAGTTGTCGAAACAGTTAAACGTAAATTTACAGCTTCCTCAAAGATATAACCAAAAAGAATATCCTTCGGAATCAATGTGCCGAGAAGCATGGACTCAGCTTATGATAAATCCTTCAGGCGATATTATTACGTGTGATGCTGCCGGTGACCAGAGAGAAACCATTTTAGACAAAGAAACATTTATGGACGTATGGAACGGCAAATACTTTGTTGAAATAAGGAAGAAGCTGTTGAACGGCAACAGCGCATGTTCAAATTTTTGCATAAGAGCAAATCAGGCTTCATTAAATAAATTTAATTCACATTTTATAACAAGGGGCAAAAGTAAAGAAGAAATTGATAAATTTATGGAGAATGCATGAGGATTTCACTCGTAAAATGTCCTGTGTGGGGCACCAGAGAACCTCCTCTTGCTCTTGCGCAGCTTTCCGGAGATTTAAAAACCGCCGGCATAGAAGTTAAATCGTTTGATTTAAATAATTATTTATATAAAAACAGAGATATGAGTTTTACAAATCTTTGGGCTTGGGAGCAAGTTTCTTTTTGGTATCAAAAAAAAGAAGTTTTTGATTTTTTTGATTCAATATTGCCGAAACTTGAATCTTATGTCGATGATATTTTGGAAAATGATCCGAGAATAGTCGGTTTTTCTCTGGAATCGTCATCTTTTTATGCTACCGTTTATATTTCAGGTTTAATAAAAAAAAGAAACAAAAATATTAAAATTTTTTTTGGCGGTCAGTTCTTCTATGACAGAAGAAATATTGAAAGATGTTTCGAAGAATCAAAAGTTGATTATATTTTACTCGGCGAAGGCGATGTCACCGTATGCGAACTTGTAAAGATATTATATAAAGACGGAGATGTTTCTTCCTGTGACGGCATATGTTATAAAGACGGCAATAAGATTGTTTTTACAAAGCAGAGAGAAATGCTGAAGAATCTTGACAATCTACCGTTTTTGGACTTTACGGATATGAGCCTTAACGATTACGATGATAACGAACATCTTCCTTTAATGACTTCAAGAGGATGCGTATGGGCTTGTAAGTTTTGCAGCACCCATTCTTTTTGGCACGGTTACAGACAGATGTGCGCTGAAAGGATACATCAGGAAATTGCGTATCATAAGATAGCTTATCCTACGGCGGGGCATATAGATTTTCAGGATTTGGAATTTAACGCCGATGTGAACAGGCTAAAAGAGTTTTGCCGGCTGATGATAAAATATCCTCCGTTCGGCAGTAAACAGTATTGGTTGTCAAATGCTATAGTTAATCCTTTAATGACAAAAGATGTTTTGGCTTTGGTCAAAGAATCCGGATGTAAAAAACTTATTTTCGGTATAGAGTCCGGATCTCAGAAAGTTTTGGATTCAATGGGGAAAAAATACAGAGTCCAGGATGCAAAGAGAATTATAAAGGATGCTTACGACGTCGGACTTAAAGTTACTACGAATTTTATGTTCGGCTTTCCCGGAGAAACTGAAGAAGATTTTAACGAAACTTTATCTTTTGTTAAAGAAGTCGGCAAATATATTGAGAGAGTTTATCCGTCAAGAACATATTTTGCCATGGAAGAATTCAGTTATGTATATGACAATCCTGAAGAGTTTAATATAAAAACGCCTTTTAATCATCATTTATACTGGCAGACAAAAGACGGAGTAAATACATATCCTGTGAGACTGAAAAGATGCCAAAAATTTGAGGAAGTCTGCAAAGATAACGGAGTTAACGTTGACTGCGGAGTTAAAACAGCCGTTTTAATGGATGAATATTTCAATCTGGGTTTTTATTATGACCATGAAAGGCAATATGATAGAGCTCTTGAATATTTTGAGAAATATTTGGAATTAGACAGCCAAAATGAGATAATAAAAAGAAGATTTAATGAAATAAAAGGAACGCATCATGCAAGAAAATAAAGACAAAGATTTTTATTTGCAGGGTACTGATGCCGAAAAAGAACATTTTGCAGGCAACAGAGGCGTCAGCTTTGAATGGAATATAATTTATCAATGCAATTACAGATGCTCATATTGTATTTTTGACGGGAAATGGGATGAATACGGTCCTAGAACCGTTTTTAAATCGGTTAATGAACTGCTTGAAATATGGGACAGAATTTATTCTTTGTACGGGAAAGCGTCGATTGTTTTCACAGGAGGCGAGCCTACCGTTTATCCAGGCTTTTTCGAATTTGTTTCAAAGTTGTCCGAGAAACATTATCCTATAAATATATCTAGTAACGGTTCCGGAGATTTAAAACGTTTATGCGAAATTTGCGATAATACTAAAGTTTCTGTATCAATAAGTTTTCATCCTGAGTTTGATAAAGCCGAAACAGTTATAGAAAGAGCGAAATTTTTGAAAGAAAAAGGATTTCTTGCCGAGTTTATAAATTATTGCTGCTATCCTCCTCATATACCTAAACTTATGGATTATGTTAAAATGTTTAAAAATAACGGACTTATGATAAAGGCTATACCTTTTTGCGGACAATATGAAGGGAAAAATTATCCTGATTCTTATACTGCGCAGGAAAAAGAAATTTTAGGCATTAACGACGTTTGGGAAGCCAACGTGAAAAGAAAAGGCACTTTGTGCGCCGCCGGACAGAAATCGGCTTTGATTTTCCCTGACGGCAAGGTCGCAAGATGCGGACAAATAGGCGAAAGAGTTTTAGTCGGAAATATATTTGATAAAAATTTTAAGCTTTTTGATAAACCGCAGGAATGTGACGTAGATATATGTCCATGCTTGAAAGCAGTTGAAGCATAATTAAAAAAGGAAGAAACGCAAATGCAATTGGAAGAACTGAAACAAAAAATGAAAGTGCTGCCTAAACATCCGAGAATATATCCGCCTTATAAAGTGCATTGGAATTGGGATATATCTTTTAAATGCAATTACAAATGTTCATATTGCGAGGTTGTCAGAAGAGATGAGGAATTTGACAATAAGATAGCCGATACTGACCAGTGGAGAGAAATATGGGACAGAATATTTGACAATTATTGGTGTACTCATGTGAGATTTTCCGGAGGCGAACCTACAATATATCCGAATTTTTTAAAATTTTTAGGTATGCTTCTTGAAAAACATACAGTGGATATTACTACTAATTTAAGTTTTGATTTGAATAAATTCCTTGACACTGTTAAACCCGGAGGGCTTTCAATATCTGCGAGTTTTCATCCTGAGTTTTGTGATTTTGAGAGTTTTTTTGAAAAATTAAAATATCTTCATTTTCATGGATTTCCTTCAACTTTGTCATATGTCGGGTATCCTCCGCATCTTGATAAAATACCTGAATATAAAAAAAGACTGGAAGATTTAGAAATGTATTTTAAAATCATTCCTTTTATCGGAAATTATAAAGGTAAAAAATATCCTGAAAGTTATGATGCAAGAGAAAAAAGGCTTCTTGAAGGTTTTGCCACTGACTCAAATGACCAGCATTTGAACGATATGAATTCAAGATGGCTTGAATGGAGAGTCGAGAAAGAGGAAAGCAAAGAAATAAAGGAAACAAAAGTTAAATTAGGAAAGCTTTGCAGAATGGGGCAGATGTATGCAAAAATTCACCCTGATTTAACCGTTACAAGATGCTGTGCCGGTTATCACGGAATAGACTCCGGTAAATTAGGCAGTATTTTGGATAAAAATTTTAAACTTCATGATGAACCGATGCCTTGCAGCGTAAATTATGACTGTCCGTGTTTTAAAGGTATGTTTGTCGGTGAAGAAGAGGAAAAGTGGGAGCCTTTATGGGAAGCCCTTGACCATCCTGTATATAAATTAGAATATATGAGAGAATATGCAAAAATTTTAAAAGAACAAGGAAATAAAAAATAATGGCAGATACAGTACAAAACAGATGCAATATTCCTCCTAACAGATGTTTTTTTACATGGGATATTCATTACGAATGCAACTTCAGATGCAGCTATTGCTTTTTTTGTGACAGCTGGGAAGAAGAAAAGAAAAAAAATAAATATCCGGGACTGGAAAAATGGAAGCAGATATGGGATGATATTTATAAAAAATACGGCGGCGGTCATATTCATATTTCCGGAGGCGAACCTTTTTGCTATCCTGATATTTTTGAACTGACTTTGCATCTTATAAAAAATTTTACCGTTGAGTTTGATACGAATTTATCGTGGGATGTAGATAAATTTATGTCTTTAATAGGTCCTGAAAGAGTGAAGTTTGCAGGTTCATTTCATCCTCAGTTTGCCGATTTTGAAGAACATTTTATTAAAATAAAAAAACTCAAAGACGCAGGATACGATTTGGGAATTAATTATGTGGCGCATCCTACACAGCTTGAAAAAATGCCTTATTATAAACAAAGGCTTGCCGAGATCCATGTTAATTTGGACGTTATGCCTTTCAGAGGCACATATAACGGTAAAATATATCCTAAAAATTACAGTGAAGAAGAAAAGAGAATAATAGAGGCGACTGACAAAAATACTGCTTCAAGAATGATGGAAGCTTACGAATCTCATGATGCTGACAAGAACGTTCCTAAAGAAACGCCGAGACATATAGAAGAAGAAAATATTCAGCTGAGCATAAAAAACAATGTTGCTTATGATTCTACGGCGCATTACGCCAAAACAAACAAGCATTATCATAAATTGTGCAGAATGGGTCAGATGTACACAAAAATACATCCTGACGGCAATGCTTACAGATGTTGTCTTGTCCAGCCTGAAGGATTTATCGGTAATCTTATAGACGGAACATTTAAGTTTTACGAAGAGCCGATGCCTTGCACGTATGATAAATGTCCGTGCTGGGTCGCAATGATACTAAATGAAGAGGAGAATTGGTTATTCCATTGGAAAACTCCAAAGATTAAACCATCTTTAAACAAATGATAGAATTTGACTGGTTGATTCATTACAGATGCAATTATAAATGTTATTACTGCTTTTTTTCCGAACACTGGGATTATGTGGAAAAAAAGAACATAAGGCTTCCTTATACAAAATGGGTTGAAGCGTGGAAGAGAATTCATAATAAGTACGGCGATATAAAAATTATTATAACCGGAGGAGAGCCTGCGATTTTCCCTAATTTTCAGGAGCTGCTTGTAGAGTTAAATAAATTTGCCGAAATATCTTTTGACACAAACCTTTCATACAGTCAGGAAAAACTTGAACAGCTTGTAAGCAAACTGGATTGTTCAAAACTTTTTATAGGCGCAAGTTTTCATCCGATTTTTGCAGATCTTGACGACTTTGTTAAAAAAATAGAAATCTTGCAGAAATATAACGTAAACTGCAGAGTCCACTATGTAACGCATCCGAATCAGTTAAGACAAATGCCGAAAGTCAAAGAAACTTTTTTGTCTAAAAACGTAAGATTTACGCCGATTCCGTTCAGAGGGATGTTTAACGGCAGACAATATCCCGAGTCATTTACAAAGGAAGAGGAAGAAATAATTTACGGAGTAACTAAAGATATTGCAGAAATTGATAAAAAGTGGGCTGATGTTCAAGTGGAACAAACAGACAGCAAAGGCAAATTATGCAGAGCCGGGCAGTTATACGCAAGAGTTGATTGCGACGGAACGGTTTATCCGTGCGGTCATGATTTTAAAGAAACCGGGGGCGATTATCTTATAGGAAATATTTTAAAAGAAGATTTTTCTATGAGAACGGAACCGATTGTATGCAAGCACACGAAGTGTCCTTGCGAATTCAGGTGGATTGTAAATGAAAAATAAAATAAGCTTTTCATGGGATTTACACTGGAGCTGTAATTTCAGATGTCCTTATTGCTGGTGGCATGGGAAATGGGATGAGTTCGGCAAAAGGAATGCTTATCCGGGGCTTGAAAAGTTAAAGGCTGTTTGGAAAAGAATTTATGATTTATACGGCGAATGCCATTTGGAAATAGCCGGCGGCGAGCCGTCAATATATCCTGAATTCGGCGATTTTATTCTTGATATATTGGATTATCATACTGTTTCCATAATGACAAATTTATCAGGAAATCTTGATAAAATTATAAACAGTAAAAGCGAAAAAGTAAAAACAAGATTTAAGATGGGGGCTACGTTTCATCCGTCGTTTGCAAAGATTGAAGATTTTCTCCCGAAAGCAAAGAAAATAAGACAGAATGGAATGTCCATAGGCGTTTTATATTTGTCATATCCTCCTCAGATATCTGATATACCTAAATACAAACAGTTATTTTCGGATAACGATATCTATTTTTCGGTTTCGACATTTTGGGGTACATATAACGGAAAAAATTATCCTGATTCATATACTGATGAAGAAAAGAACATTATAGGTATAGCAATAGGCGAGAGAAAAGATGAAAAATTTCAAACCGAACCGCTTGTTACAAAAGGGAAATTGTGCAATGCAGGACATACTTATGCATTGATTCATCCTGACGGAGAAGTTTTACCTTGCGGCGGAGCCAGTTGGAAAGGCGAACAAATAATTATCGGGAATATCTTTGATCCGGATTTTAAATTATGGGATAATCCTAGACAATGCCCTTCGCAAAATTGTCCTTGTAATGAGTGGGCTTTTTTAATGGTTGATAAAAAATGACTGAAAAAAATTCGGATGTAATAAGTATTGAAAATATAAAAAAAATATCGCAGATTTGTATAAATGCGTGTTCGTCGTCACGTATTTTGTTTGAAGAAAAGCATGCAACCGATTATAAAGACATCTCTCAATTTAAAGTGCATGTATATATGTCTTTGGTAGAATCAATACAGATTTTGAACAATAAGGGATATTTCAAAGAAGTAAAAAATTTATATTCTGAAGTATGTGAATATATTCCAGAAAGCAATAAGAAACTCAGAAATATATTATTAAACGAATATGAAATTGCCGATGGAGCGACGCATTTAAAGTCTTTCCCTAGGCATATTCAGTTTGTAATGACAATGCAGTGTAATCTGAACTGCATAATGTGTAGCGAAAAACATGAAAATGTATTCGCCACTGATAAAGAGTTGGATGATTTGATAGCAATAATGCCTTATTTGCAGATGCTTACTCTTAGAGGAGGAGAAGTTTTTTATGATAAAAGAACTGGGCATGTTTTGGATGAAGCTTATAAAAATGACGTAAGAGTAACCATCGTTACCAACGGTTTGCTTTTTAATGAAGAAATTATAAAGAAAATTCTCAGAACTGCAGGCGGTATAATATTTTCGATAGATTCGCCGTTTAAGGAAACTTATGAAGCTATAAGAAACGGGGCAAAATTTGAAGATTTAATACAAAATTTAAAAATATTTAAGAAGTTGAGAGAGAATGAAAAAAAAGACGTAAGGCTTACCCTTAATATGGTTGTGATGAGAAAAAATTGCGGACAGATAGAAGATATGCTTCATTTTGCAAAGGAATATGGGTTTGATTCCGTGGTGCTTGCGCCTGTAGAGGGAAAGGTAAAAGGCAAAAATGAGAATTTTTTTGAACAGAATAAAGATTTTGATCTTATAAAAAAAATAGATGCAAAAAAAGATTTTTACATGAAGATAGCGGACATGCTTTCAATAGAATTGATAAACAAACTGCCTGGTTTAACTGAAAAAGATGATTTCGAAAATGACTATTCGGGGAAATCAGTAAAGTCTTCAGATTGTAATAAAACGGCATCTTCTTTATTTTGTTATGCGCCTTTCAGGCAGATGTTCAAACCTATAGGCTCATATAAACCTCTGTGCTGCTGCAACGATACGGAAACCGACATAAACAGCGATAATGCTCGTAATTCAATTTTGGAATGCTGGAATGGGAAAAATATGGTTTCCTACAGAGAAAAAATGCTTAGACATAATTATAAAGACTGTGTTGAAGTGTGTCTGAGTGCTAAAGAAGATACTTTTGAAGGTAAAAAAATTTTATTATGGGAAGTGTAAAGTGAAATTTTTCGGTTGGGATTTGTGTCACAGATGCAATTATCAATGTCCTTACTGCGGAGTCTGGAAAGATCATCCGGAGCTTGACGTAATTCTTTCGGCTCAGGAATGGGGAAAAATATGGAACAGAATATATGATATGTACGGCAAATGCCATATATATGTTTCCGGCGGCGAGCCGTCTTTCTATCCGAATTTTTATGAGATTATAGAAGTTATCGCTTCAAAGCATTTTCCTGAAATATGTACTAATTTGTCATGGGATGTCGAAAAATTAACATCTAAATTTTCTCCTGAAAATTTCAGAATAGCTCCGACTTTTCATCCGTCATTTGCAAATTTTGACGATTTTTTTAAAAAAGCTGTTTTAGCAAAAGACTATCTGCCGGACAGGCAGATTTATTACGTATGTTTTCCGAATCAGATTAAAGCTATGCCTGAGAGAAGTTTGAAATTAAAAGCAGAAGGAATAAAACTTATTCCGCTGCCTTTAAGAGGCGACGGGTTTATGCTTAACTCTGAAGAAGAAAAAAAAATAATAGAAGATTTAAGTCCTTATAAAGGTTCGCAGAAATTAGAATACCAGCTGCAGAATACATCCCCTAAAGGCAAATTATGCAGAGCCGGGTCTGATTATGCCGTTATAAGAGTTGACGGTACTGTTGACAGATGCAGCCAGTATAAGAACGGTTCTGTCGGAAAAATTACGGACGATGATTTTTCTCTTTTCAGCGAATGTTCAAAGTGTGAGAAAGATTATTGCCCGATAGAATCGCAATGGATAATAGATGATAAATGATTTGTTAAATAAATTAAAATCAGAAAAGTTTGCTGATATTTCAGTTTTGCTTGAAGCTGTTAAATATTTCAGGGCAAATAATCAGCTGCTTCAGGCTGAGCGGCTGATAAATGAATATTCTGATTTTTTGCAAAACAGCGATGAACTGAAATTTGAACTTGCAAATATTTATGTTGGAACGGACAAGATAAAAGAAGCCGTTGATATTTTCGAATCTCTGATTAATAAATCAAATCTATGCAATAAAACCGCCGTTGCCGTTGAACTTGCAAAACTGTATAAAAGACTGAAAGATTATAAGAAAGCTGTCGAAAGCATAAATTCCGCAATAGCGCAGGAACCTGAAAATATAAATCTGTATATTGAAAAAATAGTACTCCAAAGATATCTTCTTGACGGTGCGGGCGCAATAGAAACGTTAAATAAAGTTAAAACTTTAAAGAAAGAAAAAAAGGTTGAAACTTTTATAAACAATATAGAAAATGTTGAAAAAACAAGACAAGAAACAGCTCCTTACAGAGTTTTTTTTACATGGGGAATGCATTACCTTTGCAATTATGACTGCGCATACTGCTATGCTCCAAAACCGAAGGATATAACTTTTGCCAATAATCCTAACAATCCGGCGAAATATGAATCTTCAGACGTTATAATTGACGCGTGGAAATATATTTTTGACAAATACGGAATGTCAAGAATCAGGCTTGACGGCGGCGAGCCTACCGTTTATCCTGATTTCTATAAAATAGTCAAAGAATTGTCAAAAATGCATAAATTGCATTTAAATACAAATTTGTCGTTTGACGTAAATGAATTTTGCGGCAGTACCGATCCGGGCAGCATGAGAGTTGACGCCAGTCTGCACTGCGAGTACACGAATTTGGAAGAATTTTTAAAAAAATTAGAATTTCTGCAAAAACGCGGTTATAAACTTACCGTATCGTATGTCGCATACCCTGATTTTCTTGAAAATATTCCTTTTGCCAAAAAAAGCATAGAAAAGACGGGAATACCTTTTTTTGTTCATCCTTATTCGGGGTTTTACGAGAATAAACAATATCCTGCTTCATATACGGAAAGCGATAAAAAATTTATTTACGATATAGATGTCAACAGCGCTACGGAACTTGTCTGGAGAAAAGAAAGGAAAGCCGATTACAAAAGAGAAACTAATGACCAGCGTAAATTGTCTAAAGAAGAAATAGAAAAAACAGAATCGGCAAAACTCGCTCATCAGCTTGAGAATAAAAATAACGGTAAATTTAAAATATGCGAAATGGGAAGAATGTACGCGAGAATATATCCTAACGGCAACACATACAGATGTTGCTCAAGCGACGGGAATACCTATTTGGGCAACTTGTTTGATAAATCGCTTAAATTACTTGAAAAAGCAGAGAAGTGTTATGACGTCGACAATTGCCGGTGCTGGAGATGTATGGTTCCTGCGGAAGAAAGCAGATGGCTTCATACATGGATGGATGACTGGGAAACGGAAATTTAGGAGATAATATTGGAAGAAATTTTAAAGGAAGCATATTCTTGCCAGGCAAACAGAGAATATGAAAAATCCATTAAATTATTCGCTCGGTTAAAAGAAACCGCCGCTTATTATGAAACGGCTTTGTTTGAAACGGCTAAAAACTACAAAATGCTAAACAATCCTGATAAGGCCGTCGACTGTTTTATAGAATTAATAAAATACAACAATAACCAAAAAGAGGCTGTCAAAGAACTTGTTCAGACGGCCTGTCTTTCGATGAATTACAATAAAACCGAAAAGTTTTTAAAAGAACTTTCGGAACAAAACGCCGGTATTCTGTTTTATGAGTCATTGGCAAAGATATATTTTGCCAAGAAAGACGAAAAACAGGCTTTTAAATATATATCGATGATACGGCAAACGGATAATTCGTACATTCCGAACCTTAAAGAATTAAAAGAGTTTTCAGAAACAGATAAGAATATACAAGAATCGTTGGCGGATTTAAATTTAAAGATAGAATCGGATAAGCAAAACTGTAATTTATATAATGAAAGGGGAAAAATTAAGAGAACCCTTTCTGATTTCAGCGGCGCTTTGGAAGATTTTGACAAAGCTGTTGAGCTAAACGGCGGCAGTGCCGTTTTTCACGCAGAAAGGGGAAAAGTTAAGAGCGCCCTTTCCGATTTCAACGGCGCTTTGGAAGATTTTGACAAAGCTGTTGAATTAAACGGCGGAGATGCCGTTTTTTATGTCGAAAGAGCGAAAGTTAAAAAACGGCTTTCCGATTTGAACGGAGCAATGTCTGATTTGAAAGAAGCTGTTAAACTTGATAATACAAAATACTGGTTTTATACAGAATTAGCTTTGCTTTGCCGTGAATCAGGGGCCGATGAAGAGTATGCCGTTAATTTAAGAAAAGCTTTGGAAATAATAGACTGCCAAATATCCCAAGAACAGGAAAATGTTACTCTTTATATAGAAAAAATGATTTTGCAAAGGTATCTTTGTGAAGGTAAAAAAGCAATGGAGACTCTGCAAAATATAAAAAAACTGAAGATAAGTTCCGAATTAAGACATTGCATAGAAAATATAGAAAAAGTGGAAAAAACGCGCCGAATAACAGCTCCTTACAGGCTTATTGTCACATGGACAATGCATTACGAATGCAATTATAAATGCGCTTATTGTTATGCTCCGAGACCTGAATATATAACTTTTAAAAATAACCCCAATAATACGGCAAGATATGAGAAATTAGAAAAAATATTGGACAGCTGGAAATTTATATATGATAAATACGGAATGTCCAGAATCAGAATAGACGGCGGCGAGCCTTCCATCTATCCGTTCTTTTATAAATTAATGTCGGATATGTCAAAATATCACAGACTTCAAATAGGAACAAATTTATCTTTTGACGTAAATAAATTTTGTGATTTTACGAATGCGGAGAACGTAAGAATAGACGCCAGTTTCCATGGAGAGTTTGTTTCTATTGGAAATTTTGTAAAAAAATTGGAAATTTTGCAAAACAAAAAATACAAATTGTCTGTTTCATACGTCGCATATCCCGAGTTTTTAAAAAATATACCGGAGACAAAAAAAATAATAGAAGAAATGGGAATACCTTTTTTTATTCATCCTTTTTCAGGCTGTTATAACGGGAAGCAGTATCCCGAAGCATATGTCGAAAAAGATATGAATTTTATTTATAATATGGATAAAAAAAGCGTTGCCGAATTAGACTGGAGAAAACAAATGGCGGATACTGAGTTCTTCCATTTTGAAAGCGATAAAGCGACGGCAATGTCCGATGCGACGGGGGAAAAAATACGAAGAATAATAAGCGAAGAATATGAAAGAAATAAAAAGAATGAAAAATTTAAAAAATGTGAAATGGGCAGAATGTATGCGAGAATGTATCCGAACGGAAATACTTACAGATGCTGTCTGTTTAATGAAAATACTTATTTGGGGAATTTGTTTGATAAAACCGTCAAACTTTTGGAAGAACCTGAAAAATGTTATTACATTGACAGCTGCCGGTGCTGGAGATGTATGGTGCGCGGAGAGGAAAGCAGATGGCTTAATTCCTGGGTAGACGATTGGGAAACTGAAATTTTGGAGAAAAGATAATGGAAGAACTTTTAAGACAGGCTTATGATTATCAAAATAAAAGAGAATACGAAAAAGCTATAGAATTATTTGAACAGCTTAAAGAGAATGCTGCTTATCATGAAATTTCCGTATTCGAAATCGGCAAAAGTTATAAAATGTCAAACAATGCTTCTAAAGCGATTGATTATTTTGTCGAAGTGGTAAAACATAACGAAAAACACACGGAAGCCGTAAAGGAGCTTTCTCAAACGGCGTGTCTTTCCAATAATTACGATAAAGCGTGGCAGTTATTAGATGAATTGTTTGTTAAAACAAAAAATATAATATTTGGTATCGAGCTTATAAAGATGGCGTTTGCTAAAAACGATATAACGCGTGCGGAAGAATTAATAAAAAAAGCTGACGAAAATGACGGTTCTAACCTTGAAGTGCAGATGCTTAAAGCAAAGTTAAAAAGATCTCAGGGATATTTAACGAAAGCTATAGAAATTTTTAACGGACTTTCAAATATTGACGAATATAAAGAAGACATTTATACAGAGTTGGCTGAAATATATTTTTTAAAAGGAGAATATCAGAAAGCCATAGATTATTTTGAAAAAATTGCCGGCAAAAAAAATGACAAACACATATATCTTAAACTTGTGGAATTATATTATATTACGAAACAAGACGAAAAATCAGACGCTGCAGGCAAAAAAGCTCTTGCGTTAACTCCCGATAACAAATTTGATCAGGATACAATATTAAATGAAATAGAAATTTTACAGAGAAAAACCGTGTTAAAGTCCAAAATGAAAAGATTATGGGTAACGGTGACTTCAAGATGCAATATAAGGTGCAAAACATGCGGATTATGGCATAATAAGTGGGATTTGCCGTATAAAACTGCAAGGGAAGTCATGGATAATTATCCTTATATGGAGAGGCTTGTATGGCTTGGAGGAGAAGTTTTTTTATACAAACATTTTGAAGAAATGTTTGACGAAGCAGGTAAATGGAATAATCTGAAACAGCAGGTTATAACAAACGGAATAGCTTTAAACAAAAAATGGATAGAAAAAATAGTAAAAACGGAAAATTCGGAATTAACCTTTTCAATAGACGGTGTGACAAAAGAAGTTTATGAGGAAATAAGACAGGGGTCAAATTTTGAAAAATTACTTGAAAACGTAAGATTTACCATGGAAACAAAGAAAAAGTACGGCATAAAAAAGGATATAAGAATGAATGCCGTTATAATGAAAACAAATTACAGGCAGATTTATGATCTTCTTGAACTTGCGAAAAAAGAAGGTTTTAACCAGCTGTCTCTTATGGCGCTTCATTTTGACACCGCTCCGAATGAAAATATTTTTGACGGAGAGACAAAAGATAAAGAAGCTTTAAAATATGTTTATGAGGCAATACCTGTTTTGAAACAAAGAGCAAAAGAATATAATATAGATTTAGATATATTGCTTCCTTGCGGAGACGAAAGTTTTGAAGACATAATTTCAAAGCAAAATGACGTCAAACAGGAAAATATTCCGATTTGTGAAAATAAAAAAATTGAGGCTGAAAAAACAAAAGAAAATATTGAAGAACCTAAAGATGAAGTAGTTCACGTTAACAGAGTATGTTGTAAAATGCCTTGGAACTATATGATGATATGTGATGACGGGAATGTTCTTCTGACAGGCTCATGCGTGAAAAGCATCGGGAATATTTATAATAATTCAATAGATGAAATATGGAACAGTCCTATGAGCAGGGAATACAGGCAGAGAATGATTGATAAAAATTTTTCTGAAGATATGTGCAGAACTGAGTGTACCGGGAGATGGTAAGTGCAAAATAAATCTCAAATATTGGAAACGGCTAAAGAGGAACAGTTAAAAGGCAATTACGAATTAGCTTTGTCTATGCTTCGGGATATTCTTGATTTTGAAAATTTTGACGTATCTTTTGAATACGGCAAAACATTGTTTCTTTTGAGAAAATTTGATGAAGTCATTTCTTTGTTTGTTGAAACCAATAAAAAATTTCCGAATAATAAAAATGTTTTGGATATTTTATTGAAGGCATATAAAGAAAGCGGCAGAACGGAAGAACTGTTGGGATTTTTTAACAAGCAGTCAGAAAACATAGAGCCTTCTTTGATATTTGAAACAGCCGAAATTTTTTTTAATGAAAAGAAATATTCCGAATCGGCAAAATTTTATGACAGATATGTAAATTTAAAAAATGAAGATACTTCCGCCGCGGCTAAATTGGTTCAAATATATAATTTTTTAGGTATGAAAGACAAAGTCGTTGAAATTTGCGGGAGGTATTTAAACACTGATTCCGTAAAACAGAATAAATTTTTTTATAATTTGTTTTTGAATGAGCTCGAAATCGCTTCGGGAAAAATAATACTTGAATCAAAACCAAGAATTATGCTTGTAATGTTGACAAACAAATGCAACTTAAAATGTCCTATGTGCGCAACGGTTCATCAATCAAACCATTGGGAAATCTCAGATAATTTTAAACGATATATTTTGGACAATTTGCCTAATTTGGAGCTTGTTACATGGCAGGGCGGCGAAGTCTTTTTATATAAGGATTTTGAAAAGCTTTTTATTGAAGCGTCAAAAAATAAAAATTTAAAGCAGATAATAATAACAAACGGATTGTTGATAGATTCAAAGTGGTCAAATTTATTATCTTTGGCAAATCATTTAGATTTGACTGTGTCGATAGACAGCATAGAGAAAGAAATTTATGAAAAACTGAGATTTGGGGCAAAATTTGAACAACTGTTGTCTAATCTGGGGAATATAAAATCGTCAAGAATAAAAAATAATTCAAATATTACTCTCACTATGAGAACGACTATTTCAGACGATAATATTTATACTTTGGATAAAATTGTTGATTTCGCGATAGAATATAATTTTAACGTTCTTATCTGGTCTCCATTATCTGTTGACGGATTAGACGGCCGTGACGGCAGAAAGTACGATTTTAACGGAAAATCTTTAAAAATTCTTAAGGAAATTAATGCTGTAAGACAGAAAGCTTTGCAAAAAGCTTTCGATAATAACATTAAAGTTCTTGACTGGCTTCCTGAAATTAATTTAACGGAGAAAAAACTTTTTGAATCAGGCTGTAAGCAGGATGAAAAAAATACCAAGCCGGAAATAATTACAGACGATGTTGTGGCGGAGAACAAAATATCAGAAGATGACTGCGTAAAAATTCCGTTATGTTTCAGACCTTGGAAACAGCTGGCGACAACGGTTAACGGGGATATAAAGCCGGAGTGTATGTGTCTGAAAGAGATAGACAATATACATAAATGCGAAGATTACAATGCGGCATGGAATAATCTGCAGATGCAGCAGTACAGAAGTAAACTTGCCGCTTTTAGGCAGGATTGGTGCTGCGATTCATGCATAAATAATATAATTTCTCATGAACATAAAAAATTTACTTGTTGGTAGGATTGCAATGGATAAAGTAAAAGAAAATTTGGAACTAAACATTCGTGAAATCAATGACGGGAAAATTATTCTTAAATCATACCCTAAAAGAATGATAGCTACTTTGTCTACGAGATGCAATTCCAGGTGCATAATGTGCGAGGTAGTTAAAAAACAATGGGATATGCCGCAAAAGACAATGAAAGAAATAGAATCTTTGCTTCCGTATATGCAAAGCGTAAACTGGCAGGGCGGCGAAGTCTTTCTTCTTGAAAGTTTTGAGAAACTTTTTATTGAGTCTTTAAAAAATGAGCATTTACATCAGACAATAGTTACAAACGGAATGTTGCTTAATGACAAATGGATAGATTTATTAACCGAGGCAAATATAGAACTTACAATATCCATTGACGGATTGGATAAAGAGATATATGAGAAAATCAGATACGGGTCTAAATTTGACGTTCTTATAAATAATTTAAACAGATTAAACGATATCCGCAAAAAGAAGAATTCAAGGCTCTCTTTGAAAATGCATACCGTCGTAATGCGGTCAAACTATAAATTTGCGGATAAATTTATAGATTTTGCAGAAAAATATAATTTTGATATAGTTTATATGATGCCGATATGGGGCGGACAGGAAATTGATGAGAATATTTATATAGGTGATAATCATGATATTATTGCCAATTTATCAAAAAATATTGAACTGGCTTTATCAAAAAGCAAGCAATTTGGTATTAATTTTTTTCATTCTTTACCTGTTGTAAAAGAAAATCATAGCAATACATCAGATAATGACAATATTGAAGTTAAAGAAGAAGATAATAAAAAACAACATTGCAATAATGGAGTTGATATAAAAAAAGAACTGTTTTGCTATTTACCATGGCAGCAGTTGAATATAGATCCCGGAGGAGAAGTAAGGCCGGGATGTTTATGCAGCAAACCTATAGGAAATATTCAGCAGGATTCCATATTGGACATTTGGAACAGTCTGAATATGCAGGAGTACAGAAAAAGAGTGTTGGATAATCCTCAAAACTGGTGCAATAACGATTGCCTGAACGGCAGTATTCCTGAGGATTTAAGAAGAGTGTAAAAATTAATTCATCATATTATATTGAAAAAGTTAACCAATTAATAATTAAAAAAATTAGAATATAAATATAATAAATGGAATAAAAATATATTATTTTGATGTTGATGTGATAGATTTTGATAATATTAATGATATTTGGAGATTTTAAAATGGATTCAAGAGAGCAGGTTGAAAAAGCTAAACAATTAATAAATGAAAATAATTTAAAGGAAGCCGAAAATATATTATCTGCAATTGACGATAAATATGCAGTTTTTGAGCTTGCGAGGATTAAACAAATACAGGGCAACGATAATGAAGCGGAAAAAAAATATAAAAAAGTTTTGGAGCTTGATCCCCATTACGATAAAGCCGATCTTGAATTGGCAAGAATTTATCACAGGCAGAGAAGAACAGAGTTGGCAATGAAATATTATAAAAAATTCACCGACAAAATAAAAGACAATGCGGATGTTTATAAAGAAATAGGAAGGCTTTATGAGTCTCTTGGTGATTTGGAAAGCGCCGTAAGCAGCATAGGGAAAGCATCTGCTTTATATCCGGACGATATAATGACTAGTTTTGAGCTGGGAATCGCTTACAGGGAAGCAGGAAATGATAAAGAGTCAATAAACGTTTTTAAAAAATTATTAAGCAAAGATATTATAAAGAATGATAAATTTCTGTATAATAAAGCTCTGAATGAATATGAAATATCGATGAGAAAAGAAGTTTTGGAATCAAAACCGAGAGCAATGATAGGCATGATAATGAATAAATGCAATATCAGCTGCAGGATATGCGATATTTGGAGAGAAGGAAAATGGCAGGAACCTGACAGAATTTTAAAAGAGATAGTGGAATTACTCCCTTATATGGAAGATATATGCTGGCAGGGCGGCGAAGTTTTCTTAATGGACGGATTTAACGATATGTTGTCAGAAGGCGTTAAATGTAAAAATTTGAATCAGGTTATTTTTACAAACGGCTTGCTTCTGAATGAAAAGAATCTTGAAATTATAGCAAAGGGAAACGTCGAACTTGTATTGTCTATCGACGGAGCAAGAAAAGAAAGTTATGAATATATCAGAAGAGGCGCAAGCTTTGAAAAATTGTGCAAAGTTCTTGAACTGATAAAGGAAGTAAGAAAATCTACGGGAGCAAAAATCAATACTTATTACAATCCGGTAATATGCAGAACTAATTACAAAGAAATAGATGAAATGGTTGAGTTTGCAAAAAAATATGAATTTACGGCAATAACGCTGAATCCTATAAGAGGCTATCCTGAAGAAAATATTTTTGAACCTATAGATGAAAAAGCATTTGAATATATGAGAAAAATTATTCCGACAGCCGAGGCCAAATCGAAAGAATACGGAATAAGATTTAATAATTGGATGCCTATAAATTGTGAATGCAATGAAATAAATTTCAAACATTCAATTATAGAAGAGGAATATGGCAGCAAAGCTGATGAAAATGAAGCCGCTGCAAAATCTGCTTCATCTGAAGTATGTGAATGCGGTAATGAAGTAAATTTTGTTAATCCTGAACAGGAAAAGAAAAAAAATAACAGAATGATATGTTACGCTCCTTGGCAGAGGCTGCTTTTGGATAATATGGGGCAGGTAAGGCCTTATGCCATGTGTACAAAATGGGTCGGCAGCACTGAACATTTCAGCCTGAAAGAATTATGGAACAGTAGAAATATGCAGCTTTACAGGAAGAAAATTGCAAACAATGACTTTCATGATTTATGTCAGCCTGAATGTATTTCAGGACAGATAAGACATAAACTTTGCAGACCTGTGGAAGATAAATAAAATGTTAATGTTAGAAAAAATCAAATATTATATACAAAAAAAAGATTTGAATATGGCATTAAAAGTTATTAATGATTATTTAGAAAATACTACACAAATTAACAAGTTTGAAGTAGCAATATTGTATTATGAAATAGGTGAAATGGCAAAAGCAAGTATGTTGTTGAAAAGTAATTTGACCGAAAATAAAAAGCATATTGATTCTTATGATTTCCTTTTTAAGATAGCAAAGAAAATTAATGTTGCGGATATAGAAAATTTTATTGATTTAGGTAAAGATATCTATAATAATACTCCAACAGTGTTATTAGAATTGTCACACATATATTTATCTAAGGAACAATATGATAAAGCCATTAACTGTTTAGAAGAAGCATACAGTTTGGATAATGGGAATAAACAAATAGCCGTATTATTAGCTAAAATATATATTCATATAAATCAATATAACAAAGCTTATGAAATTCTATATAAAATTTATAACTCTAATGTTTTTGAACACGATATAATATATTATTTAATAATAATCTACCAAAAACAGCATAAATATATGGAAATAGAAAAAATAATAAAAAATTTTGAAAAATATAATATAAAACAAATAAATTTATCAGAATTTACAGATGTAATTGTTTATTTGTTATGCGCAAATGATATATTAAAATTTTCACTTGAATCAATATTAAAATTATCAAGTTATTTAAAAAAAGAATTATGTTATAAAGAAATTTTTTACAATACATCAAGAATAATTATAAAAAAAGTTCAGGAATATTTATTAGAAGAAGACAAGATAGAATACATAAAATCACATTTTGATAAAATAATTTATTTATTTCCTAATATCAAGGATAGATTGCAAAATATTATAACAAATGAAACTGAGATATTTAATAAAAAAATTGAATTAAAATCTTACCCTAGAGTATTAGAAGTAACATTAACAACAAAATGCAATTTGTTATGTAAAATGTGCAACAATATAAGATATGAACAATGGGATTTGCCTATAAATATTAAAAATGAAATTATAGAATTAATGCCATGTATTGAGAGAATTAACTGGCTTGGAGGAGAGGTTTTTTTATATAAACATTTTGAAGAATTATTAGAAAGAGCAAGGCAATATGACGTGCAGCAAATAATTTCAACAAATGCTTTATTATTAAATGAAAAAATTATTAGAAAGCTATTAAATGCTAATGTAGAAATTTCGATATCTATAGACGGCGTAACAAAAGAAATTTATGAGAATATAAGAATTGGTGCAATTTTTGAGAAATTAATAAAAAATATTGAATTAATCAATAAATTAAGGAAAAAAATAAAAACTAATACAAAAATAAGGATGTGCAGCGTTATATTACCAGATAATTATCATCAAATGAAAGATTTCGTTAAATTTGCTCATAAATATGATTTTGATTATATTACGATAACTCCAGAATCTAATTATCTCAAGACAGGGATATTTAATAATAAAAATGATTTGGCAGAACAATATGAAGCAACTGCTAATTTGGCAGAACAATATAATATTCCTTTGGAAAATTGTATGCCTAAATATAATGTAAATTCAGACATTTCTTACAATAATGCTTTTCAAAATCAGCGACATTCGTTAAAAAAAATACAAATTTCTAATAATTTAATAGATTTAAATAAAAATTATGAATCAGATGATAAATATAAAAATATTTGTTTTTCACCGTGGCAAAAAATATTTATAGATTCTTTAGGGTTTGTTAAAGTAAATTGTAATTGTCCGAGTGCTTTAATAATTGGAGATATAGAACAAGATTCAATTAAATCAATATGGAATAATGATAGAGTTAGAAGTTTAAGAAAACAAATTATTGATGGGTGTGCAAAAAATTTCTGTAAGATAGATTGTTTAGAAGGTTTTTTACTTAAAGAAAAATTAAGGATAATTTATTAATGAATATGCTAGAAATTGTTGAAAAAAAATTGTCAGAACATCAATATGATAGTGCTTTAAATATTTTATTGGAATTGTTAAAGCAAAAAGATTTTTATAAAAATGATATTTTTTTGGAAATAGGTAAGATATATTCAACAATTAATAATTTTGATAAAGCATTAGAATATTTTAATTTAATTGTCAATTCAAAAGAAGAGAAAGACAAATGTATGGCTTATTTTGAGATTGGCAAAATTTATAATATAAAAAATGATTATAAAAAGGCAATTATAAATTTAAAAAAAGCTTTATTATTAATTAATATTGATAATAAAATGATAGTTAATATTACTGTTTTATTAGCTAAAACATATAGATGTACGCATGAATATGATTCAGCTATAGAAATTTTAAATAATGTAAAAAATATTTTTAATTCAACTAATATTATTGATGAAGAACTTGCAAATACAAAAGAGGCTCTTTATCAGAGATTTCCTGGCAATTATGATTTCAATGGTGATTATGGTTGTCTGATAAATAATTATTTAGAAATACTTTCAAATGATCCTTTTAATAGTCAAGTTCTATGTTTTCTTGCTCAGGCGTATAATTATATAGGGCTATATGATAACACGGTTAAATTATATAAATATAATGTTGATAAGATAACAAATAATAAATTTTTTAAAAATAAATTTTTAAATGAATACGAAATTGCTTCTAAAAGAATGTTTTTGCAAAGTAAACCAAGAAACCTTATGGTAGTTTTATCAAATAAATGTAATATTTCGTGTATTATGTGCTTGACAAGTAAAAGTAAATGGGAATTACCAAAAGAAAGACTCGACGAAATAATATCTTTATTTCCTTATTTGGAAAGAATAATGTGGCAAGGAGGAGAAGTTTTATTTTTACCCTATTTTAGGGATATTTTGAAAAAAGCTTTAAATTATCCGAACATGAGACAGAGTCTGATAACAAATTTCCAACTTGCAGATGAAGAATTAATAAATCTTATTATAAAAAATAATATAGAAATGACAATATCAATAGATGGAGTTACAAAAAATATATATGAAAAAATAAGGCATGGCGGAAGTTTTGAAAAACTTGAAAAAAATCTTGTTTTGCTCAATGAAATAAGAAATAAAATAAAAAACAAGATGATACTCAATATGAATGTTGTAGTTATGAGAGAAAATTATGCTACTCTATCTAAATTCGTTGACTTTGCTTTTAAGTATGGATTTAATTTTATTTGTTTTATGCCTATAGATTATCTGCCTAAAACTCCTACGGAAAAAGAAATCGCAATAAAGAAAGAACAGGATATATTTACAAATATTTCAGACGAAGATATCAAATTGCTATCTTTTCAAATGATATTGGTTCATAAAAAAGCCGAGCAATATGGAATCAGAGTTGAAAGCAGATTAAAAACGATATCATTGACAGACGAAGAAATATCTGCGTTTGATACGAATAAAATATTTGTGAAAAAAGAAGAAAAGTCTGCTGAAAATGATTTGAAAAATGACATCCTTGCAAATGATGATTGTAAAGAATGTGAAAATAAAGAACTTCACAAAGAGAGTGAACATAAAAATATGGATTATGTTGAAAATAAACTGCTGTGCCATTTGCCTTGGTACAGTTTGACTCTTGATTTTGATGGTTCAGTAAGACCTGACTGTCAGTGTAATATTGATATAAATGTCGGGAATTTGAGCGTTAATACAATTGGTGATTTATGGAATAATGAAAAAATGCAATTTTATAGAGGAAGTATTATAAATAATAATTGCAGTGCAATATGCAGTGAAAATTGTATTTCTAATAGAATTACAGAATTTCATTTAAAACTTTTATGATGTAAATAAATTATGCAAGAACAAGAATTACATGATCAATTAAATAAAATCAGGGTAAATATAAAAAATAATAATTTAGTTGAAGCTAAATTATTATTAGATGTTATTATGGCAGATAAAACTGTTAGCAATAATATTAATTTTATTTTGGAGCAAGGACAATATTTGTTGGCTTGCCAAAATTTTAATGAATCAGAAAAATGGTTGAAAAAAGTTCTTTTGGTTGAAAAAAACAATATATACGCAATTGAAGGATTAATAAAAATTTCATGTGCTTTGAAAAATTATAACAGTGTTGCTGAATATATGAAAATGATAACAGAAAATACAATTCCAAATTCTGAATTTATAATATCAGATTTAATAAATAAACTAATTGAGCAATTATTTGAACATAAAAATAGAAAAAATGATATAGAAGAGACAAAAAAAATAATAAAAATATTGCATTTTTATAGTAATTTTATAAAAGAGAAAAAAATAAAAAATATAGTTATTAATGAATATGAAATTTTAGAAAAAAAAACGATATTACAATCAAAACCACGAATGTTAATAGTTTCAATGACAAGCAGGTGTAATATAAAATGTGAGATGTGTTCAATTCCATATAAACACTGGGATTTCCCTAAAAATAGAATAAAAGAAATCTTTAATTTAATACCGTATTTACACACAATTCTTTGGCATGGTGGTGAGCCGTTTTTATGTAATGAAATTGATGGTTTGATAGTAGAGGCAGGAAAATATAATCTTAAACAAATTATATCTACTAATGGATTATTGTTAAATTCTGAAAGAATAAAGAAAATTATTAATTCAAGAGTTGAATTAAATATATCAATTCATGGATTAACAAAACAAGTATATGAAAATATTCATCATGGTGCTAAATTTGAAACTTTATTAAGTAATTTGAAAACGTTGAAAAATATAAAGGAACAGAATAATATTGCAATGAGATATGGACTTAAATTCCTTGTTATGAAAAGTAATTATAAACAATTAGAATATTTATATGATTTTGTTAATAAATATGGATTTAATCATGTTTATATTAATACATTAGGAGCAGAAACAATAAATAGTGAGAATTTCTTGTATCATTTTGCTGATAACCAAATATTAAAAAAAGTTCTTTATATGTCTAATGAATTATCTAATAAATTTAAAAAAAATGGGATATTTTATGAAGCTTGGCTGCCTGCAATTGAAAATGACAGTAATTTGCTCAATAGTCAAGAGAAATTAGAGACAGATATTAATAATGACAATGTGCAAGAAAAACATTGTTGTTATATTCCTTGGGAAAGCCTTTATATAGATGTTGAAGGAAATATAAGGAATGGTTGTGATTGTAATAATTTGATAATAGGTAATATTAATAATGAAAATTTAGAGAATGTTTGGAATAATGAAAAAATTATTGAGATTAGAAAAAATATTATTAATAATGGTTTTGATAAAAGGTGTTCAGAAGACTGTAAGAATGGAAGAATTTTAAAAGAATATTTAAAAAATCCGGTTAATTAGAATGAGTATGAATGATAAATTAGATATAGTAAGAGAATACAATAGAAATGGATGCTTTATAGAAGCAAAAAAACTCTTGTTGGATATGCTTGTCGATGAAGGAAACATAAATTATAAATATATTATGTTAGAAATGGGTCAAACTTTATTAGGAATGTCAAAATTTACAGAAGCAAAAGAATATTTTCAAAATGTTTTAAATCTCGAGAGTGTAAATGTTTATGCATTTAAAGGAATATTAAAATGTTTGCTAAATATGAATAAATACACTAATTTGTTGACGGAATTGATGAATAATAAGTTAATAAATAAAAGAGAAAAAACAAAAATATTAGAAGAAGTAATAAATAATTTTTTTGACAATAAAGCGTTAGCCAATCAAAATATTAATAAAGAAGAGAAGATAATAAAAGAGAATATAACATTTTTTAAACGAGCTAAAAGAGCAGAGATAGTAAAGAAGATAATAACTTACTACAAAGAAAATAGAGAGTCAAATAAAGAAGAAGAAATATTGAAATGGAGCATAAGGAATAATGTAAGAGACAAAGAAATAGAAAGGATGTATATTGATTTGTTATGCCGGTTGAATAAATACACTGATTTGTTGACGGAATTGATGAATAATAAGTTAATAAATAAAAGAGAAAAAACAAAAATATTAGAAGAAGTAATAAATAATTTTTTTGACAATAAAGCGTTAGCCAATCAAAATATTAATAAAGAAGAAAAGATAATAAAAGAGAATATAACATTTTTTAAACGAGCTAAAAGAGCAGAGATAGCAAAGAAGATAATAACTTACTACAAAGAAAATAGAGAGTCAAATAAAGAAGAAGAAAT
>JAHDQW010000003.1 GCA_018433585.1 Candidatus Praeruminimicrobium purgamenti | reverse complement strand
TTTCTCCGGAAAAACTATCCTCAATCCTTAAAACAAAAATCTCGAACTATTTAAGCCAAATTTAACCATTAAAATTCCTTTGTTTCAAACGACAATAAGCTGTCGTTTGGCATTTGTATAATGTAAAAAAGACAAAGGAGTTTTTTATGCCAAAAGAATATACTTTTGAAGATTACAAATGTTTTGAATATATATCCAAAACGTTAAATAATTTTATATTAGATGATAAAACCATAAAGGATATAGTCGCTTTTAATAAACATCTGCCTGCCCCCGTAATAAACACCTCTGTACATGAAATCGAACAACCTGAATATTTTGCGCGGGAAATTATAAGCGGCATAAGCGGTGTTGCTGAAAAGATTAATGAAGTGAACCCGAGTATTTTAGAAACAAACATAAAATATCTTGCAGATTTATTATCTTTAACCACGCATGAAAGTGAAATTTTCGGGCTTATGATAAGGCTTGCCAGAGACAATATATATACATCTTTTTTAAACGCTTTTGGGCTTGACGCCCATAATAATAATATAAAATGCAGAATCAAAGTGATACAGTATGCTTTAGAATTATCCCAAATTGCAATAGAAGATATCATATCCCCTTTTGGTAATTTGTCTGCTTACGGGTTGCAGGGCCAAAGAGGTTTTGCGGGCATATCGAAATTTACATACAGTATTCATAAAAGCTATAAAAACGGCAATGAATTTATCCAAGACATTTTAGGCAAACCGCTGAAAGCAACTTTATCCGTAGGGGATTTTCAAAAATTGCCTGAAATTGCTCTTGCGCTTAAAATAATAAAAAATACGGCTTATAAAGGAATTAACATTTTAATTTACGGTGAACCCGGCAACGGAAAAACAGAATTTGCAAAAACTTTAGCAGATTATGCCGGATTAAATTTATATTCCGTTGCGGAAGAAAACGGTGATTTGGAAAAAACTCAAAATTACCGCTTTTCTGAAATGCGCTTAATACAAAAGTTAGTTCATAACAACAAAACAGCTTGCCTGCTTTTTGACGAAGCGGAAGATATTTTCCGCAGGCCTTCCCCTAATAATATTGCTAAAACAAACGCCAACAAAATTGAAATAAACAGAATGTTGGAAAATAACATTTGTCCGGTAATTTGGACTACGAATGATATTGAAGATATGGATGAAGCCTATATAAGGCGTTTTACTATCGCTATATATATGCCGCCTCCTTCAGCGGCTGAAAGAGAAAATGTATGGCAAAAGATTTTTAAGGAAAACGGATTGATGGTTGAAAATAAAGATGCATTGGAACTGGCAAAAAGTTTTAACATTCCGTTTTCAATGATAACTGATGCCGCAAAAATATCAAAAACCGTAGGATATTCGCTGGAAACCGTCAAAACGCATATACGTATAATGCAAAAAGCTATGAATAAAGGCGTTAGCGACGGTTACAATTATTTTTGCGATAAGGTTAATTTCAATATGGAGTTAATAAATGCGGATACAGATTTGAAAATGTTAGAGAATTTAAACAGATTAGATTTTTCATTGCTTATATATGGGGCGCCGGGAACAGGCAAATCAACTTATGTGCAGCATTTGGCGCAAATGTTAAACATAACTATAAACAATATTGCGCCCATAAATTTTATTACACCCTATATTTGGGAAACCAAAAAAAACGTAAGAAAAATTTTTGAGAGAGCGCGATATGAAAAATCTCTGCTGTTTTTTGACGACACAGATTTGTTGTTTATAGAAAATAATAAATTGGGAATAACGGAATTAACGGCAAAACATGAAATAATCAGGTTAATGCAGTTTCATGCAACGCCTTTTGTCTGCGCGGCAAATTTAAAACAAAATATTGATTTTTCAAGTTTAAAATATTTTAACTTTAAAGTTAAATTTAGCTATTTGGATGATTACGGAATTAAAAAGGCATGGGAATATTTTTTTAAAATTGGAGACATTCCGACAAATATGCCGTCTTTAAACAAGATAGTCCCCGCTGATTTTATTACAGTTAAAAAGAAAGCCGAAATGACAGGAGAAATGCAAAACTCTGATTTAATTATCAAAATGCTGCAAAGCGAACAGAATTTTAAAACTTACGGCAGCATAAATAAAATCGGCTTTATACAATAATTATGGGATATTGCCAGTGATAAAAGACGATTAAAATAGAGGGTAATATTATGGGGCAATGTAAAAACTGTCATTTTTATAACGGACAAGGCTGTGGCAGAAGAAATAAAAAAACAACTCCGGATGAAAGCTGTGTCACTTTTATTGAAGCTGAAATTGTAGATGAGCAGTTCTGTAAAACCTGCTGGTTTTATGTTGGAGAACTAGATACAGATGACGGTACGTTTCTGTGTTCATTCGATATGACAAGTTATCTTATCCGGAGAAAATGATATAGCATGCGATAATGAGATATAAAGAAGAAGATATTAAACTGATTGAATATGCAGGGTTTAAAGTAAAAAACTTGTTTATAACGGGATATGGTTATCCTGCAAGGGAAGATAGTAGAAAATACTTTGAAGCAATTATTGAACGAATTAGAACTGCACAACACAATTAGTAATACTGAAAAAAAGAAGAAAAGGTTTAGGGCGATATAAAATTATGGGAAATACAAAAAAGACGGTTGAAATTAAAAAACATTGTTTTAAAATTGCCGTAATGACTGAAGAAGAAAAGAAAAAGTATGGCTTCGGTGAAGCCTTTTATCAGGAAATAATTTCTGAAAACCAGTCAGTTAATAAGCCGGAATATTATTGTTGTGACATGATAAATAATTATGTTCTTTCTTCGGAATATCTCCCCAGCTGGGAACTTAAAATGAAACGCCCTTTAGAGCTAAAAACAATTTTAGAAACGCTGAAGCCCAAAAATGTTTTACAAGCAAGCGCCTGCTGGGAAATTTATTGTTCAGAAATATTTTTTAACGTTAAAGAACTTATGAAAAAAATATCTTTCTCAAAAAAATTCTCTATCGGTTACCTTTCTGTCACAAAGGATACTTACGGATTGATAATGTGGCAAGCTCAAATTGCGGCATTGATGAAAATGTCAAAATCAAGTATGTCTCTTGAGAAAATTGTAAAAGATATTTTAAAAATAAAGCTAAGTAATATTCCAAAAGAATTGATAAGCGAAGAATGGATATTGCTTCATACAAAAAATGGAAACTATAAACAAATGTTAGAACAGTTCACCATAAAAAAAATATCTTTATATAGATGTATAAAGAAATACGGGATTGCTTCAAATGGCAGACTGACTGATACTGATTATATAAAAGGATTTATAATATACAACGAATACGTAAAACGGCAAGATGCTGTTACGCGGTTTATCAAAAATAAAATAAAGTTTTAAAATTTAAATAAAAATATTAAAAACGGGTAAAGGGGTAATCATGAAAAGAACAGTACTTTTGTTGTTAATGGTTTTATTAATTATGGCTGGCTGCGAGGCAAAATCATCGGTTAATTTACATTCTCAATACACAGCAAACTCAGAGGTTAACCAAATAGTTGTAGTGTTTTTTGCTAAAATTGGAAAAATTATAGAATTTGATAAAATTAATTATACTATTAACGAGACAAGTTTTGATTACAAAATTAAAGGGAAATATATAGTTAACGGAGGCAATAAAATTTTTGAAATCACCGATAATTCGTTAATTGATCCTGCATCGGGAACAGAATATATGGCGGAACCGGATAAATATAATCCAAACGTATTAGACAATTCCACATTTATCAGCGAAAAATTCATTATGCATTATACGGCAGGTGATGCAAACGTAAGATTGTGTTATGATTTTAGCGATTTTTATAAAAATAACGTAGGATTCAAGTACGGTTCTTTCGGTCAGATTTATTATATAGCAGCTTTAAGAACTTCGGGAAAAACAGAATTCGGATATCAAGGGGCGCAGGCGGATATGGATTACAGGGTATTGAACAAAATTCTTGAAGTTAATAAATCTAATGTATTTTCTTTAACTAAATACAGAATTTTATCTAATGATATATTGGTGTTTTTAGGTGAAATAGAAGAAGGGAATCCTAAGTTTTTGATGAGATTTAAAGAAGGGCATAAAGCGCTTGATTCTTCGGCTGAAAGATTATGCAAATAATTTTTAACATTGCGTGTATTGGGCATTACAAAGTTTCCAGAGGGTTTGAGGCTCTTTTTAACGGATCAATCGGATCGCCAAATGCATAGATTTTCCATTCATCAAATATCTTGTATTTGAAAAGAGTAATAAAACTAACCCCTGTTATTATATGTTCTGATGATATTATAAAATAGATTGGCGTAAATTTAGCTTTGTTCCGTCGGATAATATTTGCTCAATATGTTGATTCTCTATTTGAAGAAATTTTGTTTTTAGGTCACTAATAAAGCCTTTTTTATCCGGGAAAAGCTCAACTGTTTTATTTATTACGTTTTCAAGATATATGTTTTCTTT